>NZ_JBHSPR010000013.1:268701-412912 GCF_042658085.1 Plantactinospora solaniradicis
TGACCACCATGGCGATGGCGAAGAAGCCGTAGAAGCCGATGGCCACGATCATGCCGCCGAGACGCCATCCTCGCATCCGGATGGCGGCGGGAAGGTCCTTGACGTTGAGGCGTACGAGCAGGATGGAATAGAGCAGGGTGACGACCGAGGCGGCGCAGGTGGAGACCAGCAGCAGTCCGATCGGTTGAGTGAAGCCGGCGAGCAGGATGACGGAGCCGAGGACGATCTCGCCCCAGACGACTGCCAGGTAGAGTCGGGCCTCGGTCCACCGGGTCGAGGTGGCGAGATAGTTACGGCGCAGGAAGTCGCTCGCGACCCGGCCGATGACGTCGAGCAGGCCCATCGCGGCGGCCCAGAGCGAGACCGCGGCGATCGCGAAGAAGAGCAGCTTGAGCCAGGTGCCGACCTCCGCCGCGAGGACGTCGCCCTCGATCCGGAGGAAGGACGTGTCGGACTTGAGGTCGTCGCGGCCGAAGAGGGTGTCGTAGGCGAGCAGGCTCATGATCGTGATGGTCACGAAGCAGACCAGCAGGAAGGCGAAGAGGTGCTCGACGTTGGCGCGCTTCCACCAGGTCTTCCACCGGTCGAGGTTCTTCTCGTCCTGCGGGAACGCGTACCGGTCGGCGCCGGACGCCTCCTCCTGTCCGGTGATCGGGGAGATCAGGCGCGGGACGTGTGCGCCCATGCCGTACCGCTTGTCGCGGATCCAGTTGCTGAGCACCAGGTTGTGCACGCCGCCCGCACCGGCGGCGCCGATCGCGCTGAGCAGCAGGGTGAAGGTGATGCCCTCGGGGATCTGCCCGAATCCGACGACGGTCTCCTTGGCACCCTCGCCCCAACTCGCGGCGGAGATGACGAAGACCACGACGACGGCGAGGAAGAAGAGCGTGAGCGCGACCTTGACGATCTCGACCCGCTCGACGGTCCGGTAGATGACCTTCGAGATGGACAGCAGCACGCCGATGACGACGAGGACCGCGACGGTGATCCAGACCGCGTCACCACCGCCGACGAGGTACGTGAAGACCGTCGACCCGCCGGTCGCCCAGCCCGGCCAGACGTACTGGAACGCGCCGGCCAGGCAGATGATGATGCCCCAGCCCTTCCACCACCGGGAGAATCCGGCGACGGCGGTCTGCCCGGTGGCGAGGGTGTAGCGCTCGATCTCCATGTTGATGACGAACTGGACGGCGAGGGTCGCGAACGCGAGCCACAGCAGGCCCAGCCCGCCGATCGCGGTGAGGTACGGCCAGAGGACGATCTCCCCGGCCGCCAGGCCGATACCGACGGCCACCACGCCGGGACCGACCATCCGGCGTAGCGACATCGGCTCCGGCAGTTCCTGCGTGACGATGCCGCCGGGCGGCACGGTTGTCTCTGGTCTCGTTGCTGGTTGGCTCATCGGTACTCCATGGGGGTGGTGGTTGGGCGGTTCCCGCGCCGGCCGGTGGTTCGGGGGTGGCCGGAGTCATGGGGTCAGGCCTGGACATGGCGTCCGCCTTCGCCGAGCAGGCGGTCGAGGTGGTCGAGCATCCGCTCGGTGTCCGGGGTCCGACCGGTGAGCAACTCGAACGCCGCCGCGGCCTGGAACACGCACATCGCCGCACCGCCGATGGCACGCAGACCCTTCGCCCGGGCGGCTTGCAGCAGCGGCGTCTCGACCGGCATGTAGATGACGTCGACCACCCACAGGCCGGGATGCAGCAACCCGACCGGCAGCGGCAGCCCGGGGTGGGCGCGCATGCCGACCGGACTGGCGTTGACCAGGCCGTCGGCGGACCGGATCGCCGCCGGCAACTCGTCGGGCGTCGCCACCGCGATCCGCTCGGTCTCGAACCTGGCGCTCAGGGCCTCCGCCAGCAGGCCGCGCTTGTCGGCATCGGGATCGACCACGGTGAGGTGCCCGACGCCCGCGTGAAGCTGGGCGTACGCGCAGGCCGCGCCCGCGCCGCCGGCACCGAGTTGTACGACCCGGTCGACCGCCGCCCCCGGCAGGCCCCGCCGGAACGACTCGGCGAACCCGTACGCGTCGGTGTTGAACCCGAGGCGTTGCCCGTCGCGGAAGACGACGGTGTTCACCGCGCCGATGTCCCGGGCCTGCGGGGAGAGTTCGTCGAGCAGGTCGACCACCCGCTGCTTGAACGGATGGGTGATGTTGAGCCCGGCCAGCCCGTCGGCCTCGGCCTCGTCCAGCAACCGGCGCAGGTCGGCCGGTGTTCCCGGCGCGTCGACGTCGATCAGCCGGTACGTGAGGTCGAGGCCGTGCTGACGCCCTTCGGTCTCGTGCAGCACCGGTGACAGCGACGCCCCGATCCCCGAACCGATCAGGCCGTACCGGCAGAGTGGCATTGGTGTGATGCTCCCGTCCTCGTTCGTCGATGGGGTCGTCGTCGATGGCATCGAGCCGGGCCGGCTAATGTACGAACTGGTACGTTAGTAAGCAACGATCCGGCAGACCTGTCAAGGAGCTGCGCTGGTGCGTACCGGTGAGCGGAACATTCCCGATCTGGCCGTCGCCCGGGTGTCGGCGGTGCTCGGCGCGTTCGACTCCCGACATCGCGAGTTGCGGGTGTCCGAGATCAGTCGTCGCAGCGGCCTACCGAAGTCGACGACGTCCCGGCTGGTGGCCGACCTCGTGACGTACGGGCTCCTGGACCGCACCGGAACGTCCCTGCGGATCGGCGTCCGGCTTTTCGAGTTCGGCGAACTCGCGTCCGGGCGGCGGGATCTGCGGGCGGTCGCCCTGCCGTACCTGACGGATCTGCGCGAGGCGACGGGACAGAGCGTGCACCTCGCGGTCCTGGCCGGTGTCGACGTCGTCTACGTCGAGATACTGCACGGCCGGGCCGGGCCCCGGACGCCGTCCGAGGTGGGCAGCCGGATACCCGCGCACGCCTGCGCGAGCGGCAAGGCGCTGTTGGCGTTCGGCGTCGAGGCGGCGGTCGCCCTCGTCTGCAACCAGCCGCTGAGGACGGTCGGTCCCCGAACCGTCACCGCGCCCGCCCTGCTACGGCGGCAGTTGGCGCGGATCCGGGAGTCCGGCCTGGCGTACGAGAACGAGGAATCCGGTGTCGGGGTGGCGTCGGTCGCCAGCGCCGTCCTGCACACCGACGGGCGGGCGGTCGGTGCCGTCTCGGTCTCCGGTCGGACCGGTGGGCTGAGCCTACGTTCGGTCGGTCCAGCCGTCCGTACCGCGGCGTTGAGCATCGGCCGCGAACTGTGAGCGGCGGGTGACGGGTGATGACCCGTGGCCGGCTGCGGGGGCGTGCCGTCCTCCCCCGCAGCCGGCGGATGGCGCTTGCCATCCTGGTCGGCGTCGGGAACCGACAACCTCAGTGAATCAACACCGGGGTCGCCGCGCGGTCCTCGCCGCCGTCACCGCTCGGGTCGGCCGACAGCGGCGACGCCGTGGGTCGGCGGGGCAGGAACGCGATCGGCACGAACGTCAGCAGCACCAGTACGAAGCCGACCCAGAACGTCGTGGCGAAGGAGTCGGCCACGAACTCCAGGCCGCGCTGGATGATCGACGGCTCCACCGGCAACTGCGCGCCGTGCTGGTTGGCGATCGCCGCGCCGGCCTCGGTGATCGGCTCGCCGGTCCGGGGGTCGTGCAGGCCCGGGATCGGGTTCGACCCGTTCAGCTGGCTGGTGAGGATCACCGACATGATCGCGGCGCCGATGGAGCTGCCGATCTGCTGGAGGATGTTCACCAGCGTGGAGCCCCGGGCCACATCGTGGTTGGTCAGCGTCCGCAGCGCCGACGTCATGATCGGCATCATCGTGCCGCCCATGCCGAGACCCATCACGAACAGCGAGCCGCACAGCAGCCAGTACGAGGTGTCCGCGCCGACCTGGGTGAACGTGAAGAACCCGGCGGCGATCAGCGCCATCGCGAACGGCACCGTCCGGCCGACCGGGATCTTGTCGGCCAGCATGCCGGCGATCGGCATCGTGAGCATCGCGCCGATGCCCTGCGGCGCCATCAGCAGACCGGCGCGCAGGGTGGATTCGCCGCCGACCTGGAGGAAGTAGCTCGGGAAGAGCAGGCCGGCGCCCATGAACGCGATGATGAACACGAACAGCGAGATCGACGCGATCCGCAGGTTACGGTTCCGGAACAGCCGGAGATCGAGCAGCGGGTGGCGCGGCCGGAACGAGTACACGACGAAGCTGACCACCAGGACGGCGCCGGCCAGCATCGTGGCCCAGACCTTGGTGGTGGTGATCGTGCCGGTCTCCGGTAGCGACGAGACGCCGTAGAGGAACAGGGCGAGACCCGGCGACAGCATCAGCATGCCGACGAAGTCGAACGACTCGGACGGCTCGGCATTGTCCTTCGGCAGCGCGATGGCGGCGTACACCAGCGCGATCACGCCGATCGGGGCGTTGATCAGGAAGATCCAGTGCCAGCTCGCCGCGTCGATCAGCCAGCCACCGAGGATCGGTCCGCCGATCGGGCCGAGCAGCATCGGGATGCCGAGGACCGCCATCAGCCGGCCGATCCGCTCCGGGCCGGCGGCACGGGTCATGATCGTCATACCGAGTGGCATGAGCATGCCACCGCCCAGGCCCTGCAACACCCGGTAGCCGATGAGTTGACCGATCGAGTCGGCGGTCGCGCAGAGCACGGAGCCGAGCGTGAACAGCAGCAGAGCGAGCATGTAGAGCCGCTTGGTACCGAACCGGTCGGCGGCCCAGCCGCTGAGCGGGATCACCGTGGCGAGAGCCAGGGTGTAGCCCGTCATGGTCCAGGCGACCTGGGCGTACGTGGCGTTGAACTCGGTCTGGAAGGTCGGCAGCGCGACGCTGACGACGGTGATGTCGAGGATCGACATGATCGCGCCGAGCACGACCACTCCGGCAATCTTGAGGACGGCACCGTCGAGTTTGTTGGGCGCCGCGGCGACTTGATTGGTCACATGATTCTCCAGGTCCAGCAGGCCGGCTGCGGCAAGGTCAACGCAGTGGCGTGTCAAGCTACGTAGGCCGCGCGGAATCCGATGACCCTGGTGTCCCCCGGTCGCCAGTTTCCGGCTCCAGGATCACAGCTCCTACCGGCCGCCCGGTCAGGCCCCCACGCAGACGTGCTCTGGCTCACCTGTTCGAATCCCATCGGCCGGGACGACGGACCCGACGGCGTTGCCGCAGCTGACGGGCGGGACGGTCGAGCCGGCGGGTACCGCCGGCGATCCATCGGGCAGGAGATCGAGCCGGGGCGATGGAACCGGGCGGGACTTCGCGGGTCAGCGGGGGTGTGCGGGCGGCGCGGTGCTCTCCCGCACGACCAGCTCGGTCACGAGGTCGACCCGGCTCGTCGACAGGCCGACTCCGCGGGCCAGGTCAAGCAACATTTGCGTGGCGGTGCCGGCCATGTCGCGCAGCGGCTGGTTGATCGTGGTGAGCGCGGGCACGGTCCAGGCGGCCACCGGCAGGTTGTCGTAACCGATCACCGAGAGTTCCCGCGGCACGTTCAGACCGAGCTGCCAGGCGGCCCGGAGAACGCCCATGGCCTGCATGTCCGACCCGGCGAAGATCGCAGTGGGTCGGTCCGGCAGGGTCAGCAGCTCCATCCCGTGCCCGTAGCCGGCATCGACGTAGAAGCTGCCGTACCGCACCAGGTCGGGATCGACCGGAACCCCGACCTCGTCGTGCGCGAACTGGAAGCCGGCGGCCCGGGCCCGACTGCACAGCACGTCCTCCGGACCCGAGATGAGCGCGATCCGGCGGTGGCCCAACTCCAGCAGGTGACGGGTGGCGAGCAGCCCGCCGTTCCAGTTGTTCGAGCCGACGGTCGGCACGGGGGCGGAGGTCGCGCTGTCGGTGTCGACGACGACCACCGGAACCAACTGGCGCTGCAACTGTTGGTGTTGCGGTTCCGTCAGATTGCAGAGCACCAGCAGCACGCCAAGGGGGCGGCGGGTCAGCACGCCGTCCAGCCACGGCTGTGCGGGGCGATGGTCCCCACCCAACTGGGACAGCAGCACGTCGACGTTCGCGGTGGCCGTCACGGCCTCGACACCGCGAATGATCTCCATCGACCACGCTGCGTTGAACTCGTGGAACACCAGGTCGATCTGCCCCGCGCCGGTCGGCTGCCGCTTGGACCGGCGACGGTACCGG
Organism: Plantactinospora solaniradicis; assembly: GCF_042658085.1. Taxonomy (NCBI): domain Bacteria; kingdom Bacillati; phylum Actinomycetota; class Actinomycetes; order Micromonosporales; family Micromonosporaceae; genus Plantactinospora; species Plantactinospora solaniradicis. The sequence continues at coordinate 274,822 of NZ_JBHSPR010000013.1, forward strand.
TGCCGCTCGAGGCTGGCCTCGACCCGCGCCCTGGTATCGGCCGCCACGTCGGAGCGTCCGTTGAGGACCTTCGACACCGTGGTAACGGAGACGCCGACCTCGTCGGCGATGGTCGCGATCGTCGCGGACCCGGGGCCGGCGATGGGATGGGACTTTGTCATCGACGCTCGCCTCACACAACGTGACCGAAAGTTTCGGGCCGAACTCTAACACCGCGGCTGCCCAGCGAATGAGATCGACGGGCAGGTCCACAATCACCTCCTAGCGTGATCACGGCAGCATACTCGCGCCAGACCCCTTGGATGACAGCTCGGAGAGCCTTGACACGGTCTATCCAGGCGCTTAAGTTGCCCGGCACAGGTAACGCAGCTATTTCCGAAACTTTCGAAGACGCACCGACATGTGCCCCCGCTGCCGGTAAGCAACGACGCCATGCTCGGACCGAAGGGGTGGCATGAGGAGTCAGTTGCCCGTCGACCACAGCCGTGCCTCGAGCAGCGCCGCGCCCTGGCGCGATCCCCGCCTCTCCCCCGCCGACCGCGCCGAGACAATCGTCCGGCTGATGTCGCTGGAGGAGAAGGTCGCCCAACTCGTCGGGCTGTGGATCGGCGCCGACGCCTCGGGGGAAGGCGTCGCGCCGCACCAGTCCGACATGATGGACGGCGCACCGCAGTGGAGCGAGGTCATCCGGCACGGGCTCGGCCAGCTCACCCGCCCGTTCGGCACCGCACCGGTCGACCCCGTCCTCGGCGCCCGGTCCCTGGCCGCGTACCAGGAGCAGATCGTGGCGGCGAGCCGGTTCGGGATCCCGGCACAGGTTCACGAGGAGTGTCTGACCGGCTTCGCCGCCTGGCGGGCGACCGTGTATCCGACCCCGTTGAGCTGGGGAGCCTCCTTCGACCCGCAACTGGTCGAGGAGATGGCGGAACGGATCGGGCGGTCCATGCGGGCCGCCGGCGTCCACCAGGGCCTGGCACCGGTCCTCGACGTGACCCGCGACTATCGCTGGGGCCGTACCGAGGAGACGATCGGCGAGGACCCGTACCTGGTCGGAACGGTCGGTTCGGCGTACGTGCGAGGGCTGGAGACGGCCGGTGTCGTCGCCACGCTGAAGCACTTCGCCGGGTACTCCGCGTCCCGGGGTGGCCGCAACCTCGCGCCGGTGCCGATGGGCCGCCGGGAACTCGCCGACGTCGTCCTGCCGCCGTTCGAGATGGCCCTGCGGCTCGGCGGCGCACGGTCGGTGATGCACTCCTATGCCGAGATCGACGGCCTGCCCGTGGCGGCCGACGCGGGTCTGTTGACCGGGCTGCTCCGGGACGACTGGAACTTCTCCGGCACGGTGGTCGCGGACTACTTCGCGGTGCGGTTCCTGCAGACCCTGCACCGGGTGGCCGGCGACGCCGGAGAAGCGGCCGGGCTCGCCCTGCGGGCCGGGATCGACGTCGAACTACCCACCGTGGACGCCTTCGGGGCGCCGCTGGTCGAGGCGGTCAAGTCCGGCGCGGTCGACGAGGCACTGATCGACCGCGCCCTTCGTCGGGTGCTGACCCAGAAGGTCGAACTGGGCCTGCTCGACGAGGACTGGCGCCCGCTTCCCGACGACGTCGAGCAACTCCGCCTCGACGACGAGACCAGCCAGGACCTCGCCCTGCGGCTGGCCCGGGAGTCCGTCGTACTGCTCCGGAACACCGATGGAGTGCTGCCGCTGGCCGAGGGACTTCGCGTGGCCCTGGTGGGTCCGGTCGCGGACGACCCGATGGCCATGCTCGGCTGCTACGCCTTCCCGACGCACGTGGGCGGACAGCATCCGGAGCACGAACTCGGGTTGGACATCCCCTCGCTGCGCGACGCCCTCGGCCCACTGACTCCCCAGCTGCGCTACGTGCCGGGTTGCACGATCACCGGCGACGACACCTCGGGGATCGCGGCGGCGGTCGCGGCGGCCGCCGACTCCGACGTGTGTGTGCTCGCCGTCGGGGACCGGGCGGGGATGTTCGGGCGCGGCACCTCGGGCGAGGGCTGTGACGCCGTCGACCTGCGCCTGCCGGGCGTGCAGGCCGAACTCGTCCGGGCCGTACTCGCGACCGGCACCCCGGTGGTGCTGGTGCTGCTGACCGGCCGGCCGTACGCGCTCGGCGACGAGTTCGACGCGGCCGCCGGTGTCGTACAGGCTTTCTTTCCCGGCCAACGGGGCGGTCAGGCCCTGGCCGAGGTGCTCACCGGCCTGGTGAACCCGTCCGGACGGCTGCCGGTCAGCGTTCCCCGGAACACCGGTGGCCTGCCGGCCAGCTATCTCGCCCCGCCACTGGGACGCCGCACCGAGGTGTCGTCCGTCGACCCCACTCCCGCGTTCCCGTTCGGGTACGGACTGAGCTACACGACGTTCGAGTGGAGCGATCCGGGCGTACTCGGGTTGGATGACCAGCCGCCCGGCGACTCCGCTGAACCGGCCGAGTGGGCCGTCGACGGCGAAGTGACCGTCCAGGTCACGGTCCGCAACACCGGGTCCCGGTCCGGTACCGAGGTCGTACAGCTCTACCTGCACGACCCGGTGGCGCAGACGACGAGGCCGGTGGTCCGGCTGATCGGCTACACCCGGGTACCGCTGGAGCCCGGCGAGAGCGCCCGGGTGGCGTTCGTGGTCCCGGCTGACATCGCGTCGTTCACCGGGGTACCCGAGCGGCGCATCGTCGAGCCCGGCGACATGGAACTGCGGTTCGGGCGATCGAGCGCGGAGGCGACGGCGGTGGTGCCGCTACGCCTGGTCGGCGCCGTACGCGAGGTCGATCACCAGCGACGACTCCTGTCGCTGGCGCGTGTCGAGCGCAGCGTCGCGCTCCCGCACATCCCGGAGGCCCGAGCATGAGCACATCCAGTACGGTGGATCCACCACCGGACATGTTGAGCGTCGGGGTGAAACCCGAGCGCGACAGCCGGTCCCGCCGGTCCCGCCCGCACCGCCGTACCTGGCGGCGGGCGCTGCGCCGGGACTGGCAACTGTATTCGCTGGCGATCCTGCCTCTGCTGTTCTTCGCGATCTTCCGGTACCTGCCGATGCTCGGCAACGTCATCGCGTTCCGGCGGTACCAGGCGGGCGGTGCGCTCCTCGGCGAGTACTGGGTGGGGCTGCACTACTTCAAGTTGTTCTGGAGCGACCCGACCTTCTGGCAGGTGTTCACCAACACTCTGATCATCGGCGGGCTGACGCTGCTGTTCTGCTTCCCGGCGCCGATCATCCTCGCCCTGCTGCTCAACGAGGTGCGCGTCCGCTGGATGAAGCGGGCCGTACAGACCATTTCCTACATGCCGCACTTCCTCTCCATCGTGGTGGTGGCCGGCATCGTCCTCGACATGGTCGCGCTGGACGGTGTGGTGAACCAGGCGCTGAAGGCGGTCGGCCAGGACACCGTCGCGTTCATCCAGGAGCCCGGCTGGTTCCGCACCATCTACGTCTCCTCGGAGATGTGGCAGACCGTCGGCTGGGGCACCATCCTCTACCTCGCCGCGCTGACCACCATCGACCAGAACCTCTACGAGGCGGCCCGCGTCGACGGCGCGAGTCGCTGGCGGCAGACCTGGCACGTGACCCTGCCCGGCATCCGGCCGACCATGGTGACCCTGCTGATCCTCAACATCGGCAGCTTCATGGCGGTCGGGTTCGAGAAGGTCCTGCTGCTGTACAACCCGTTGACGTACCAGACCGCGGACGTCATCTCCACCTATCTGTACCGCGTCGGCGTCCAGGGCGGCAGCTTCAGCTACGCCGCCGCGATCGGGCTGTTCGAGGCAGTGATCGGGTTGACGCTGGTGCTCTCGGCGAACGCCATCTCCCGTCGCACAGTGGGGACGAGCCTGTGGTGAGCACCGTCGCGAAAACGTCCCGGCCGCGCGGGATCCGGCCGAGCCGGGGCTATCGGGTGTTCCAGGCCGTCAACGGCGTCGTGCTGACCGCCATCGTCGTGGTGACCCTGATCCCGTTCGCCAACATCATCGCCCGGTCGTTCAGCGCGGAGGGGCCCATCCGGGCCGGCGAGGTCAGTTTGTGGCCGAAGGGGTTCAACCTCACCACCTACGGCCGGGTGATGACCGACTCGTTGTTCTGGACCAACTACCGCAACACCGTGGTCTACACCGTCGTGGCCACCGCCATCGCGATGGTGATGACCACCTGCTACGCGTACGTGCTGTCCAAGAAGCACTTGAAGGGCCGCGGCGTGCTGGTCGGGATCGCGGTGTTCACCATGTTCTTCAATGGTGGCCTGATCCCCAACTACGTGCTGGTCAACTCGCTTGGCATGCGCAACACGATCTGGGCGATCGTGGTTCCCAACGCCATCAACGTGTTCAACCTGCTTGTGATGAAGGCGTTCTTCGAAAGCCTCCCGACGGAGCTGGAGGAGGCCGCCGCGGTCGACGGCATGAACACGTACCGAACCTTCCTGTGGATCGTGCTGCCGCTGTCCAAGGCGGTGCTGGCCACGATGGTGCTGTTCTACGCCGTCTCCTTCTGGAACTCGTGGTTCTCCGCCTTCCTCTACATGGACCGGCAGGACCTCTTCCCGGTCACCGTCTACCTTCGCAACATGATCGTCGGCGCCACCACCGGGTCGGACAACTCCTCGAGCAGCGACTTCGCGTTGCAGGTCGGGGCGAACATCCGGGCGGTGACGGTCGTACTCACCGCGCTGCCCATCATGCTCATCTACCCGTTCATCCAGCGGTACTTCGTCTCCGGGGTCATGCTCGGCTCGGTCAAGGGCTAGCACCGTGACCCTCCCCCACCCACCCAAAGAGGAGTCCTCGTGCACCAGCTAACCCGGCGCCAGTTGCTCGCCGCCGCTGGCGGCGCCGCCACCCTCGTGCTCGTCGGCTGCGGCAGCGGCGACGAGAACGGCGATCAGAACCTCGACGGCAAGCGGGTCGGCGCCATGGACGACTACGGCGTCGGCGACCAGTTCAAAGCCGCGGAAGCGCTCACCTTCTCCATTGCCATACTGGACAATCCCGGGTACCCGTACAAGGCCGACTGGCCGTTCTTCCAGGAACTCACCAAGCGCACCAACATCAAGTTCGACGCGACGGTCATCCCGCTCTCCGACTACAACCAGAAGCGCAGCGTGATGGTCGCCGCCGGCAACGCCCCGTGGATCATCCCGAAGACCTACCACCCGTCGGAGGAGGAGTACATCGCCGGTGGCGCGATCCTGCCGGTCAGCGACTACGTCCACCTGATGCCGCACTTCCAGGACAAGGTCAAGAAGTGGAACCTGCAGCCTGACATCGACGCGAGCCTCAAGCAGGCGGACGGCAAGTACTACCTGCTGCCCGGGCTGCACGAGGATGCCTGGCTGGACTACTCGCTGGCGATGCGCACCGACATCCTGGCCCAGCTCAACCTGCAGGTGCCGACCACCTGGGACGAGCTGACCACCGTGCTGCGGGCGATGAAGCAGGCCCACCCCGACGTGTACCCGCTCTCCGACCGGTGGAGCACCACGCCGGAGGGGCCCGGCGCGAACACCCTGCTGGCGCACATGAGCGACGCGTACGACACCCGCGCCGGGTGGGACTGGCAGCCCTACCACTGGGACGCAGGCGCCGGCAAGTTCGTCTTCCCCGGCGCGATGGACAACTACCGGCAGATCCTGCAGTACCTCAACACGCTGGTCAGCGAGAAGCTGATGGACCCGGAGAGCTTCACCCAGCAGGACGACCTGGCCAAGCAGAAGTTCGGCACCGGCAAGTCGTTCGTGATCAGCACCAACGCACAGGAGCTGATCAACAGTTACCGGAAGGACCTCGCCGCGAGGCTCCCGAGCGCGAAGGTGGAGAAGATCCCGCGGCTGCTGGGACCGATGGGCGCGACCAAGCGGCAAACCCGCCTGGAGAGCGGCGTCATGATCTCCAAGAAGGCGCTGGAGAGCAAGAACTTCGTCGCCATGATGCAGTTCGTGGACTGGCTGTGGTATTCCGACGAGGGCCAGACGCTCGCCAAGTGGGGCATCAAGGACCAGACCTTCACCGGCAGCGCCGAGGACGGCACGCTCAAGCTCGCCTCCGACGTGGACTGGGCCGGGCTCAACCCCAGCGGGTCCAAGAAGCTGAACGTGGACTACGGCTTCCTCAACGGCGTCTTCGCCTACGGCGGCAGCACCAAGTTCCTCAACACCCAGTTCACCGAGGAGGAGAAGAAGTTCCAGGAGGTGATGGCCCAGCGCAAGCTCCGCCCGGTCGACCCGGCACACCCGCTCACCGCCGAGGAGCGCGAGCAGACGACGCTGTGGGCCACGGCGCTGAAGGACCACGTGAACCAGCAGTCGCTGAGGTTCATCCTCGGCCAGCGGCCGCTGTCCGACTGGGACGCGTACGTCGCCGAGCTCAAGGGCAAGAACATGGACCAGCTGATTGAGGCTCACAACAAGGCCTACGAGCGGTTCAAGAAGGAACACGGCTGACCGTTGCGGATCCACGTTCCTGAGCTACCGACCGGCCGGTTGACCGACGCATGGCGTGCCTGCGTCGGCACCGGCCGGTTCGACCTCGCGCTGCGGCGCGACTACCAGGACTCGCTCGCCCTGGTCCAGCGGGAGATCGGCTTCCGGCACATCCGCGGCCACGGGCTGCTGAGCGACGGCGTCGGCGTCCACCGGCCGTACGAGTACGGCGGAGCGCGGCGGGTGCTGCACTCGTTCACCTACGTCGACCAGGTGGTCGACGCGTACCTCGACCTCGGCATCCGGCCGTTCGTGGAGCTGGGCTTCATGCCATCCGCGCTCGCCACCGGCGACCAGACGGTGTTCTGGTGGCGCGGCAACGTCACCCCACCCCGTTCCTGGCCGGAGTGGGCCGACCTGGTGAGATCCACCGTGCAGCACCTGGTCGACCGGTACGGGCTGGCCGAGGTGCGCGGCTGGCCGATCGAGGTGTGGAACGAGCCCAACCTCACCCAGTTCTGGCAGGACGCGGACTCCGACGCCTACCACCGGCTGTACGAGGTGACCGCGAACACGGTCAAGGAGGTCGACGCCTCGCTGCAGGTCGGCGGCCCGGCCATCTCCCCCGGCTCCGAGGCTGACGAATGGCTGGCCCGGTTCGCCGAGTTCGTCACCGACAAGTCCGTGCCGATCGACTTCGTCAGCCGGCACGCGTACAGCTCCGGACCCGCGCAGCATGTGCCGTTCGGCGTGCACCAGACGCTGGCGCCCGCGGCCACCCTGCTGGACCAGTTCGCCCAACCTCGGCGGCAGCTCGCCGGCACCCCACTGGCCGGTCTGCCCGTGCACATCACCGAGTTCAACTCGTCCTACCGGCCGGACAACCCGGTCCACGACACGGCCTACCACGCCGCCTACCTGGCCCCGGTGGTGGCGGCCGGCGGCGACCTGGTTGACTCCTTCTCGTACTGGACCTTCAGCGACATGTTCGAGGAGGTGGGCGTGCCGACCGCGCTGTTCCACGGCGGCTTCGGCCTGCTCACCCATCGCCAGATCAAGAAGCCCACCTACCACCTGTACGCGTTCATGGCCCGCCTCGGCGACCAGATCCTGGCCCGCGGCGCCGACCACCTGGTCACCCGGGATGCCGACGGCCGCGTCACCGTGCTGGCGTGGGCGCTCGACCCGCACCCGCTGCGGCTGTCCATCCCCCTGGACGCCGCCTCGGCCTTCATGTCGCGCTCGTCGGTGCACGAGGAAGCGGGCAACGCCTGGGCGGCGTGGGGCGAGATGGGCCGTCCGCAGTCTCCCCGCCGGCAACAGCTCGACGCCCTGCGGGAGGCGGCCGAGCCCGCCCGCAGCCACCGCAGCCTGCCCGTGGTCGCCGGTCGGGTGGACCTCGACCTCACCCTCGCCCGGCACGAGGTGACCCTGGTCGAGATCAGCGCGGTGCGCGACGAGACCCCGCCATGGTGGGACGAGATTCGGATACCCGGTCATGAATGAAACTGCCCAGGCCCGGCAGTTCGGGGAGGGGCCGCTCTCCCGTACCGCGGCGCTCGTCTACACCCTGCTCGTCGTCGAGTTGCAGTTGCTGGCCGCCGTGCTGCCCGGCCTGGTGCCGCTCGTGCTCCTGGACAGCGACGCGAGCAATGTCCCGCTCGCCGCAGCCTGCGCGCTCCCGTTCGGCCCGGCCATCTCCGCCGCACTGTACGCGCTGCACCGGCGCAGCCGGGACATCACCGACCTCAAGCCCGCGGCGGCCTTCTGGCGCGGCTACCGGATGAACTTCTCCGGAGTGATGCGGGTCTGGGTCCCGTGGCTGGCCTTCCTGACCATCGTGGGTGTCAACCTCGCCGGCTTCTCGGCCACCGACCTGCCCGCCTGGTGGGCGGTGCTGCTGGTGCTGATCGCGGTGGCGGCGAGCCTGTGGGTGGCGAACGCGCTGGTGATCACCTCGCTGTTCGCGTTCCGGGCGATAGACATCGCGCGCCTCGCGGCGTACTTCCTGGGCCGGCGCCCCGCCGTCACGGTGGGCAATGCCGGCCTGCTGGTGGCGGCGGCCGGCGTGACCTACTTCGCCTCCGAAGCGGTGCTCGCGCTGCTCGGCTCGATCCTGGCCATGATGCTGCTGGCGACCTGCCGTCTGATGATCACCGAGGTCCACGAGGAGTTTGTCGATTAACGCTTTCCCATGTCTGGAAGCCGGGGATCTCTGGCTCGGACCGCACGCGGCCACCGTCCGGTCCACCTCGGGCGGCAGCTGATGAACCTTCCGGCAACCTCGAAGCTGCCCTTCGGCGGCGACTACAACCCGGAACAGTGGCCCGAGGAGGTGTGGCAGGAGGACTACCGGCTGTTCGACTCCGCGCGGATCGACACTGTCACGCTCGGAGTCTTCGTCTGGGCGCTGACCCAGCCGGCACCAGACGTCTACGACTTCTCGACGCTGGACCGGATCGTCGAGCGGGCCGCCGCGGAGGGCCGGAACATCTGCCTGGCGACCGGCACGGGTGCCCACCCGGCCTGGCTGGCGCGGGCGTACCCCGAGGTGACCCGGACGGACTTCGAGGGGCGCCGGCACCGGTTCGGACAGCGACACAACTCCTGCCCCAGCTCGCCGGTCTTCCGCCGGCTCTCCGCCGAACTGGCCCGACGCGTCGCCGCCCGGTACGCCGACAACCCGTCGGTCGTCGCGTGGCACGTCGGCAACGAGTACGGCGGCGCCTGCTACTGCGACCTCTGCGCCGCCGGCTTCCGGGACTGGCTGCGCGAGAAGTACGGCACCCTGGAGGCGCTGAACGCCGCCTGGTACACCACCTTCTGGTCGCACACCTTCACCGACTGGGACGAGATCGAGCCGCCCTCGGCGCTGACCGAGCACTGGCGCGGCCCGAACCACACCGCGTTCCAGGGCATCACCCTGGACTACCTGAGGTTCATGTCCGACGCGATGCTCGCCAACTTCCGGGACGAGAAGGCCGCGATCCGCCAGGCCAGCGCCCTCCCGGTCACCACGAACTTCATGGGGATGTACCGGCCGATCGACTACCACCGCTGGGCCGCGGACCTCGACTTCGCCTCGTGGGACAACTACCCGCCGGACGACCGGTCGCCCGCCTGGATGGCACTGGCACACGATCTGATGCGCGGGCTCAAGGACGGTCAGCCGTTCTGGCTGATGGAGCAGACGCCGAGCTACACCGCGTCGCGTGACGTGAACCCGCTGAAGCGGCCCGGGGTGATGCGGCTGTGGAGCTGGCAGGCGGTGGCGCACGGCGCCGACGCCGTACTCTTCTTCCAGATGCGGGCCTCCCGGGGAGCCTGCGAGAAGTACCACGGGGCGGTCATCGGCCACGGCGGCCGGGGCGACACCCGGGTCTTCCGTGAGGTGACGCAGCTGGGAACCGAACTCGACCGGCTCGGTGGCGTGGTGCTGGGCGCCCGGACCCCGGCCCGGGTCGCGCTGCTGTTCGACTGGGACAGCTGGTGGGCGCTGGAGATCTCCGACGGCCCCTCCCGGCTGGTCCGCTACCAGCAGGTCGTACTCGCCTACTACCGGGCGCTGTGGGACGCCGGTGTCGACGTCGACGTCGTCCCGGTGACCACGGACCTCGCCCGGTACGACGTGGTCGTCGCGCCGGCCCTGCACATGCTCAAGTCAGACCTGCCGCAGCGGCTGGAGGCGGTCGCCGAACGCGGCGGGTCGGTCGTGACGACCTTCCTGTCCGGGCGGGTCGACGAGCACGACAACGCGTTCCTGATGGACGTACCGGGCCCGCTCGGGCCACTGATGGGCATCCGGATCGACGAGTGGGACGCCCGCGAACCGGAGGTCGTCAACCCGGTGCGGCTACGCGCCGGGGCCGACCGGGGCGAGGTGGAGGTCGAATCGCGGCTGGTGTTCGAACTGGTGATCCCGCAGGGTGCCGAGGTGGTCGGCACCTACCAGGCCGACTTCTACGCCGGCACCCCCGCCGTCACCAGGAACAGGTTCGGTGCCGGCCACGGCTGGTACGTCGCCGCCGGGCTGGACCAGGACGGTGTCGGCGCGGTCGTCCGACGGGTACTGGAGCAGCACGATCTGGTCGGGCCCTATCCGGACGTGCCCGACCTCGAAACGACCGTCCGGGTCGCTCCCGACGGGACGCGGCTGCTGTTCCTGCTCAACCACCGTGCCGAGCCGGTCGAGGTCACCGCGCACACCGGCGGGACCGACCTGCTCTCCGGCGACCCGATCGAGTACGGCCAGCCGATCAGGCTCGGCCCGCACGGGGTGATGGTGCTGCGGACGTCGGCGACGGGCCAGCCGTCGACGCCGTGACCCGACCGGCCCTGTCGATCACGGCGGTACGCGACGTCGGCCGCTCCCTCCCGCCGGGCGGCGAGTACCGCCGCCAGCCCGGGTCGGCCCTCAGCCGATGTCCATCGTGTACTCCGCGGTGTGCACCTTCCCCGCCACCTGGAAGTCGACGAATGCCCGGTAGCGGCCCGCGCTCGGCGCCGTCAGCCAGAACTTCACCGCCCCGTCGACCAGTTCCAGCTCCGGATGTACGTGCACGTACCCCAGGTCGCCCTCGCGCACCACGACCAGGTGGCCGTACGCGCCCAGGTAGCGCTCCAGCGGCGCCGGCCCGGACGCGTCCGTGCGGCTCACCCGGAAGGTCATCGGCGCGGTCACGCCGACCGTGGGGGTGCCCTCCATCGACACCACGAACGGCCCCGCCGTCGTCCGCGACTGTGCCGCCGGCAACGCGACCGGCGCGTGCGTGCCCGGCACGACATGGTCGACGCCCAGGACCAGCGGCACCTGAGCGCCGTCGGAGCCGGTGACCGTGAAGTCGGCGTAGATGCGGTAGCCGCCGGCCCGCGCCAGTCGCAGGGGGACGGTCCAACTGCCGTCGGGCGCCATCACGGGGTGCAGATGCTGGTAGCCGGCCAGGTCGCGACCGACGACGATCATGTGCAACGGCTTGTCGTGTACCACCGCGAACCGCGTCGCCGGCTGCCGATCGGTGCCCACGATCCGGAACGCGTAGTCCACGGTCGCCCCGGCCGGCTGGGAACGCCGCACCGGCTGGAGCGTGTACCCACCCGCGCTGACCGCCGTACCGGCGACCAGCGCCGCCCCGGTGTCGCCCCGGTGGGTGTGCGGACCGGTGCCGGACGGGTGCTGGTGCCCGTCGGTCGCCGACAGCAGGCTGCCCGGCGAGGACGTCCCACCGGCCGGCGCCGTCGCCTGGACGCCCACGGTCCGCTCGTTGCCGGCGCCGAGACGGCCCAGCCCGAAGCCGGCCAGGAGAGCCACCACCAAGCCGCCGGCCAACAGCGCCAGCCGCGTGTTGCTCGGCCCGGACCCGACCGACGGCACCGCGGGCGCGGCGTCGTCCTCATCGGACACGGCCAGCGGCGGTGCCGTCGTGTCGTCCACCGGACCTGCCGGTACCCGAGCCGTGACGGCCACTCCGCCCTTTCCCGAAGCGGGGATCGCGGCGCGTTTCCTGCCCGCGGCGGCACCCTTACCGCTCCGGCCCGTCCCGCTCCCGACGCTCGGCCCGGTCACCTTCCTGTCGCGAGTTCCCGTGGGGCGTGGTGAGCCGCTGCCAGCGCGACCGGACCGCCGGCGTTCCGGGGACACGGCGACCCGCGCGGGGACCAGGTACGAGCGCAGGGAGCGGGTCATGCCGGCCCAGGAGGCCCGGCCGGACCGCCACAGCCAGAAACCGGCGACGGCGACGGCGATGGCCACCGCCCAGCCGGTCCAGCCCAGCCAGGCCGGGCCACCCTTGTCTTCCGGCGTCGCGGGCGGCGCGGCTGCGGGTGGCGCCGACGCCCCGGCAGGTGCCGGGGAGGCGGCGGACGAGGTGGAGGCGCCGCCGGAGGTGCCGTGCCGCTCGACCGCGGCCAGGAGTGCCGGGTCCGGTCGGTTGGTCGGCGGCTGCCAACCCTGCGGCGCCGGCGTCGGGCGGCCCGTGTACCGGAACGTCAGCGTGCCACGGACCGGATCCCCGTCGGAGGCCGCCGAGAGGTAGCTCACCGAGTACTGGCCGGCGACGGGCAGGTGTGCCACCGTCACCAGCGCGGGAAAGCCCGTCGTGTACTCCTTTGGCTCGAACTTCCCGTCCACCAGGAAGTACTCCCGCACCGGCCGGTCGAGGGGCTTGGGTGACCCGTACGTCCAGCCGTTGTCGACCCGCCCGCCGCCCGGTGCGGTGATCGTGAAGAACGCGTTGGAGGCCACCTTCTCCGTGAAGTAGAGCTCCACCACGGTCAGCGGCCCGGTGACCGTCGCCCCCTCGGCGGGTGTGGACATCGCCAGCGTGCCGTGCGCCGCGGCCGGCGGTGCGGCGGCGAGGACGGCGACGGCCGTGGCGAGGGCGAGGGCGAGTAGGCCGGAGAACATCCGGCGCGCGATCGCGGGGAGATGACCCATCGGAACATCCTCACGACCCTGACGCTTTGATCAAGAGCTGGCCAACTTTTTGTGCAAATGGCAAAAGTTCGGTACACCTCGGAGCCAACTAACGTGGCAGGCGTCACGATCGCGCGGGACCGACTGCGGCTTCGGGCGGCACGGCCGGGGTTGCCGGCCCACCGGACCTGCTTGACCTGGACACCTTCCACGACACCTACCTGCGGTTCTGCGGCGTGAATCATGGCCTAACCTATGGGGAACATGCGGTTTGCTCGGCTGGGGAGGATGCGCAAATGGCAAAGCTTCGAGGTGCCCAGCGTGGTGCGGCGCTGGCCATGGGTACGGTGCTGGCAGTCACCGGTCTGGTCGGCTGTGCGAAAGAGGACGCCGGCAGCACCGCCGACGGCGTGAAGCTGGTGCGGGCCGGCAAGCTCACCACCTGCACCCACCTGCCGTACTCGCCGTTCCAGTCCAAGGACGCCAGTGGCAAGGTGGTGGGATTCGACGTCGACATCGTCGACCTCGCCGCGAAGAAGCTCGGCGTGACGCAGGAGATCGTCGACACTCCGTTCGAGGGCATCAAGTCCGGCGCGGACCTCAACTCCGGCAAGTGCGACGTGGCTGCCGCCGGGATGACCATCACCGAGGCCCGCAAGGAGGTACTGGACTTCAGCGCGCCGTACTTCGACGCCACCCAGGCGCTCGTGGTGCCGATCGGCAAGTCGTACAAGACGCTCGCGGACCTGGCCGGCAAGCGGCTCGGCGTGCAGGGCGCCACCACCGGCGAGGACTACGTCAAGCAGCAGGTCCAGCAGCAGGGCCTCAAGATCGAGGTGGTCTCCTACAAGGACCTCGCCGCCGTACAGCAGGCACTGGCCACCGGGCAGATCGAGGCGGCCGTCGGCGACCTGCCGGTCTGGAACGAGTACGTCAGGGCCAGCCCCGGCAAGGTGCTCGTCGCGGGCGGCTTCGACACGGGCGAGCAGTACGGTCTCGCGGTCAAGAAGGGCGGCAACCCGAAGCTGCTGGAGACCATCAACCAGGCGCTCGCCGAGGCACGGGCCGACGGCGGCTATGACAAGATCTACGAGAAGTGGATCGGCGCGAAGCCGACCGTCTGACCTGGTCTGGCATGGCAACATCGCGCGGTGGTCACCGCCGCGCGATCTGGGGGAGGCATGGCAGATCCTGAGACGCTGACGACCGGGGCCGACGCCCGACCGGCCCCGGCGCCACCCCCTCCGCCGCGACGGCTGGGCCGCCGGCAGCGACAGCGGTTGTGGCGACTGGCCGGCTACCTGGTCTTCGCCCTCGTGCTGCTCGCCGTGGTGGCGGCGGCCGACTGGGGCCGCCTCGCCGACGCCTTCTTCCGGCTGGACATCGCCGGGAGCATGTTCCCCGAGGCGATAACGGTCGCGCTGCGCAACACCATCGTCTACACGCTGCTGGCGTTCGCCTTCGGGTTGGCGCTCGGACTGCTGCTGGCCCTGATGCGACTCTCGTCCGTCGCGCCGTACCGCTGGTTCGCCACCGGCTACATCGAGCTGTTCCGGGGGCTGCCCTCCCTGCTGGTGCTCTTCATGGTCGGTTACGGCGTCCCGCTCGCCTTCCCCGACCGGGAGATCCCCGGCGGGGTGTACGGCGCGGTCACCGTCGGCCTCGGCGCGACCGCCGCCGCGTACATGGCGGAGACGATCCGGGCCGGGATCCAGGCGGTGCCGAAGGGACAGTTGGAGGCGGCCCGGACGCTCGGCATGTCGCACGCCCGCGCGATGGTCTCGATCGTGCTGCCGCAGGCGTTCCGGATCGTCATCCCGCCGCTGACGAACGAGATCATCCTGCTCACCAAGGACACCTCGCTGGCGTACGTGCTGGGCGTGACCGCCACCACCATCGAGCTGACGAAGTTCGCCGGCGACTCCCTCAACACCCGGGTCAACCCGACCCCGCTGGTGGTCGCCGGCCTGCTCTACCTGGCGATAACGCTGCCGCTGTCACAACTGGTCCGCTGGCTGGAACGCCGGGCCGCGAAGGAGAGGTGACCGGCGGTGCCCGCGATCGAGATCCGCGACCTGCGTAAGTCGTTCGGCAAGCTGGAGGTGCTGCGCGGCATCGACCTGTCGGTGGAGACCGGCGAGGTGGTCTGCGTGATCGGGCCGTCCGGCTCGGGCAAGTCCACCCTGCTGCGCTGCGTCAACCTGCTCGAGGAGCCGTCCAGCGGCTCGGTGCACGTCGACGGCGTGGAGGTCACCGACCCGGACTGCGACATCGATGCGGTACGGCGGCGGATCGGCATGGTCTTCCAACAGTTCAACCTCTTCGGCCACCTGCGCGTACGGGAGAACCTGACCATCGCGCAGCGTCGGGTGCTCCGCCGATCCCGGGCCGAGGCGGAACGGATCGCGACAGAGAACCTTCACCGGGTGGGCCTGGCCGAGAAGGCCCACGCCTACCCGGCGCAACTCTCCGGTGGGCAGCAGCAACGGGTCGCGATCGCCCGCGCGCTGGCGATGGACCCTCGGCTCATGCTCTTCGACGAGCCGACCAGCGCGCTCGACCCGGAACTTGTCGGCGAGGTGCTGGCGGTGATGCGCTCGCTCGCCGCGGAAGGCATGACCATGCTGGTCGTCACCCACGAGATGAGCTTCGCCCGCGAGGTCGCGTCGCGGGTGGTGTTCATGGACGGTGGCACGGTCGTCGAGTCCGGTCCGCCGGAGGAGGTCTTCGGCTCGCCACGCGAGGCCCGCACCCGCGAATTCCTGCACCGGGTGCTCGAACCGACCCGGGTGAGCGAAGCCGAGATCGGCGCACACCCGGTCGCACCGCACGGATCGGCGGCGCCATCGGGGAGGTGACGATGGCAGCCAGGACGAAGGCGACTCAAAGAGACTCGGTCACGGGACGGCGGCCGCCGAGGCGGGCGGGCACAGCGGTGAGCGCCCCCACCACGAGCACGGTTGCCAGCACCAGCGCGACCGACTGCCAGAGCGAGGGAAGCGTGGCCCTTTCGCTGTCGCCGCCGGCGATCGCGTTTATCGCGGCGAACAGCGCGATGCCGCCCGGGAAGACGCCCAGGATGGCGCCGAGGAGCGCCGGCAACACCTGCGCGGCCGCCAGTGCCGTACTCACTTCACTGGGGGTTGCGCCGAGGGCGCGCGCCAGCGCCGACGAGTGCCGGTTGTCGAGCACCGTCGCCCAGGTGATGACGATGGCGTTGACCCCCGCCAGGGAGAGCAGTACGACCGACCAGACGAGGAGCACGTGGCGTAGCACCTCCACCTGAGCATCACCGTATCCGCCGGTGAGTGGCTGGGTGGTGAGGAAGGTGTTGAGTACCAGTAGGACGTAGATCCCGCTGACCGTGATCGCGATGATGGCCACCCCCAGCACGACCCGTCGCGGCCGCCGGGCGGCGACCCGCAGGGCGAGAAGCAGCGGAACCGGCAGTCGGGCCGAGGCCGCGATCAGCCACCCTATGCGGCGGGGCGGGCGAGGGGCGTCGGCCAGCGCGTTGACGGTGCTGGAGCGGGCAGCGCGCACGGCCGGAACAGCGGTCGCCACTACGGCGACTCCGAGTGCCACGGCGGTCACCAGCCCGATCGTGGACGGGGTCATCGAGGGCGTGCCCGCGCTGCCGACGAGGCCGGCACTGGACTCGGTGAGCAACGGAGCGGTCAGCGTTCCGATCGTCAACCCGGCTGCGGCCGCGACGAGGGCCACGAGGACGTACTCCGCGAGCAGCACGGCAGCGACCAGGCCCGGCGTGCCGCCGACTGCCTTGAGGAGCCCGGTGCGTCGGGTCTGATCGGCCATCCGGCCGCCGACCAGCACCGAAAGACTGGCCACGGCGAGCAGACCGAGCAGCCAGGTTCCGATCAGCAGAAGGATCTGGGAGTCCCTGGCCAGCTCGGTGGCGCCGTCGAGGATGTTCCCCCAGGTCTGCATGGGGGTGACGCGGCCATGGTCGCCGTCGTTCGTGTCGACGAACGCCTGGGCCTCGTCGGGGTCGGCAAGCTTCAGGTTCATCACGTAGGACAGGGATTCTGGATCCGGAGTGAGGCTCCGGACATCCGCCCGGGTGAGCCAGACCAGTCCGGGATTGTGCAGCAACCCCGGAGGCAGGACCCTGTCTTCGGGGACGACGCCGTTCAGGCAGCCACGGGCGACAAGGCAGGACGACCCCGGATAGGGCGGCATGGCGGCGGTGACCGCAACGCCGACGACCTCGAACGACCGGCCGGACAGGGTGACCGCATCACCGACGTGCACGTCGAGCGCGTTGGCGAAGGCGGCTTCGACCACCACCCCGCCATCGCCGACCCAGTTGCCCCGGATCAGCTGGGGCTGGTCGACCGAAGCGGACGCGGCGTCGCGCCCCACGGCCTGCACGTCTGCCGTTCGACCGGATGCCTGAAGTTCCGCCGAGGTGACCGGGTACGGTCCGCCGTGTGCGATGACGCCGGGAGCGTCGGCCAGTTGCTCGAGGCGGGAAAGGTCGGCGAGCTGGCCGTTGGCGACCACGTCGGGTCCGTTGGTCGCCTCCCTGGTGGTCTCGTACGGGTCGCTGGCCGCGTCGCGCAGGACGAGCGCGAGCGTCAGCGTCGTGCTGGCCGCCAGGATGGCAAGCAGCAGGAGCGCGGCCTCGGTGCGGCGCCGCCGGAGGTCGCGTACGGCGAGGCGGACCACGAGCACGATGCGGCCCATCACCCTCAGTCCTCCAGCCCGACGACGGTGCGGAGCTGCCCGGTGGTGCCACCGGTCAACCTGGTCTCGTCCACGAACGCGCCGTCGCGCATCGCGATCATCCGGTCCGCGATGGCCGCGATCCGCACGTCGTGGGTGACGATGACCAGCGTCTGACCGGACTCGTGCAGGCCCTCGAAGAGCCGGAGAACGTCCATGGTCGACGCGCTGTCCAGATTTCCGGTCGGTTCGTCGGCGAGAACGACCGATGGTTCGTTGCTCAACGCCCGGGCGACCGCAACCCGCTGCCGCTGGCCACCGGACAACGCGGAGGGCAGGAAACGCGCCCGGCCGGCGAGCCCGACCTGCTCCAGCAGTTCCTCCGCACGCCGTCTGGCGGCCCGCGGCGAGCCTCCGGCCAGCAGCGCCGACAGCTCGACGTTCTCCACGGCGGTGAGCTCCTCCATCAGGTGAAAGGACTGGAAGACGAAGCCGACGTCAGTGCGTCGCATCCGAGCCAGTGCCTTCTCGCTGATGTTGTCGATGCGGCGGCCGTTCAGCGAGACCTCTCCGCCTGAGAGCCGGTCCAGCCCGCCGAGCAGATGCAGCAGCGTGGACTTCCCGCAGCCGCTGGGTCCCGTTATCGCCACCGTCTCTCCCGCGCCGACGTCAAGATCGATCCCGTCGACGGCACGCACCAGTCCCTCCCCCTTGCCGTACTCCTTTCGCACCCCGCGAGCGCGAAGCACGGGCGTGGCGGCGTCGCTCACGATCCACTCCTCCGGTGGGTCCAGTTCTTCTCACATGCCTCGAGCCAGCGCAGATCCGCCTGGAGTCGGAACACGATGCCCTCCGACAACAGCGCCGCGTCCGAGTGGTCCGGCTCGGCCATGGCGGCGCGCTGGGCGTCACGCAGCCGGCGCAGCAGCTCGCGGCGCTGGGTATCGACGATGGTGAGCGGGTCGGCCAGCCGGGCCGTCGCGGCCGCGATCAGCTTGAGATGGAACTCCGCGAGGTCGGGCCTTGGCCAGCTCACCTCGGCGATCCACTCGGCGACCCGCTGTTGGCCGGTGGGGGTGAGCACGTACACCTTGCGATCCGACTGGTCGCCGCCATCGGCGGACCTCTCGACCGCCAACAGGCCGGCCTTCTCCAGCCGGGTCAGCGTGACGTAGATCTGCCCGGCGTTCATCGCGTCGCCGAGCGGGCCGAGCGCGGCGCGCAACCGCGCACGCAGTTGGTAGCCGTGCGAGGGTTCCTTGGCCAGCATCGCCAGCACCACTTCCTGCTGCATCGACCCTCCTCCCGGATAACCGTTAGCTAATAGATAACGGTTATCTCCTGTCGCTGTCAAGTGGATCGACGGGGGTGTCGGTGGCGGCCCTCTCGCACCCGCGGTGCGTATCGACCCACTCGAGCCCGATCCACTGGCCCCCGTCGCATCCTGGGCGGCCCGCCCGGCGGCAGCGCGCCGATGCGTCGCTCGGCTGCCGGCTGCGACCCGCGCGCCCAGGACCCCGCTCCGTTCCCGCCGGTCGTAGTCTCACCGGCATGACGAACACGCAGACGCACACCCTCGCCGTGCCCGGCGCCGACCTGGTCTACGACGTCCGCGGCCCGCTCCCCCCGTCCGGCGGGCGCCCCGCGTTGCTCATGATCGGCCAGCCGATGACGGCGGAGGGCTTCGAAGCGCTCGCCGCGCACTTCACGGACCGCACAGTCGTCACCTACGACCCGCGCGGCCTGGGCCGCAGCATCCGCAAGGACGGCCGGTCCGACCACACGCCGCAGCAGCAGGCGGACGACCTGCACCTGCTGATAGCGGCGCTCGACAGCGGTCCGGTCGACGTGTTCGCCAGCAGCGGCGGTGCGGTGACCGCACTCGAACTGGTCGCGACCCACTCCGGCGACGTCGCCACGCTGGTGGCGCACGAGCCGCCGATCAACGCCGTACTCCCCGACGCCGCGGCCGCCGAGCGTGCCCGGGCCGCCTTTCACGAGGCGTACCAGGCGAACGGCACCGGCGCGGGCATGGCCGCGTTCATCGCGATGACGTCCTGGCAGGGCGAGTTCACTGACGCCTACTTCGCCCAGCCCGCGCCCGACCCGGCGACGTTCGGGATGTCGACCGACGACGACGGCACCCGCGATGACCCGCTGCTGTCGAAGAACTCGTGGGCGATCAGCGACTACCGCCCCGACGCGGGCGTGCTCACCGCAGCACCGACCCGGGTCGTGATCGCGGTCGGCGAGGAGTCGGCGGGAACGTACACCGCGCGTACGGCCGAAGGCATGGCGGCGTTGCTCGGCCAGAAGGCCGCGGTGTTCCCGAGCCACCACGGCGGCTTCCTTGGTGGTCAGTTCGGTTACGCGGGCAAGCCCGAGGAGTTCGCGGCAAGGCTGCGCGACGTGCTGGACGCCGGCTGACCGGATCCCGAGAATCCCTGATCCGCTCCACTGGGGCTCTGCGAACTCCCGGGCGCGGAAAGCGGGCCTATTGCCGGTTGCGAGAGGTTTGAAAGCCCGAGGAAAACCCCTCCGCAATCGCGAGCGCCCGGCGGGGTTGAGCCAGATCAACCTATTGAACTGTTTCAATTTTGCCCGACCAAAACAGATTCATCCGACTGCGACGCGACCAACGAGGCCGGCCCGCCCGTCATTGTCATTCTTGGCGGTTCCGACGAGCGGCGGGCCAAGCGGGAGCGCCAGCTGGCGTTGGTGACGGAGCAGTGGGTGCAGGGCCATGCCAGCGGCTTCGGCTGGCGGGCGCACCGCCCGGCCGGGCCAGCGGTTGACCACGGGCGACACGGGCGGGCCACCGCGTCCCGGGGCCCGCCCCTTGACAAGCCACTCCTGCTACCGCAACACTCTTGAAACCTGAATCGATTCAAGCAAGCGCTTTCCCGCCGGCGGTCAGCGGCACGGCGAACGATGTCCGGCCGACGTCGACCCGGTCGATCCCGGCCGGACGCCACCGATCAACTTGAGCCGGAAGCCCCCGGTCGCCGGTACCGGTCGCGGCAAGCCTTCCACCCGGAGCCACTCCCACCCCCAGGCGACTGTCGACATCACCGACGCACCGTACTTCTTCGAACCCGACATGGAGATCTCGTTCAACGCCAACGACGGCCGGTCCCGAACCACCGTCATCGGGCATTGCGACAGGAGGACCAGTCACATGGCCGCAGAAGTGTCCCGACGAACCGCCCTCGGACTGATGGGCGCTGCCGCGACCGCGCCAATCCTGTTGGGCCGAGGCGACGCCGCCCGGGCGGCGCCCACGGCGAACGACGTACAGGTCCTGATCAACGGCGCTCCGGCGGTGCCCGGCAGCTACCCCTTTCCGGACGACGTCGACGCCCTGGCACTCGACAACGGACTGATCCGGTTCACGTTCGGCCGTGACGACGCGGCCGGCGGCATCGTCACCGGCTGGACCGACGTCTCCATCACCGCGACCTCCATCGTGGTGGACGGCGTGGAGCTGGCGCACAACCTCAACGGCGTGGAGCCGCGCGACCCAGACCGCCAACACTCGTTCTACATCGACGCGGGCGGCGGTAGCAGCCGGCTGGTCTGCACCGAGGTGCGGGTGCTACGCGCCAGCGTGGATCTCGTCGAGGTGGCGTTCGTGGACAACACCAGCCCGAGGCTGCGCCACGAGCACCACCTGATCATGCGGCGCGGCAAGCGGGGCCTCTACGGGTACAACATCCTCACCGCGGTGGTCGCGCAGTCCATCAACGAGGTCCGGATGAACGCGCGATGGGACCGGGCCATCCTGGACCACGCATTCAACTGGGAGCGTGGCAAGGGCCAGCAGCCGACGTACGCCTACCTGGAAACGCAGGTCCCCGTCCAGGACGAGGCCCGGCGGGTCGACGGCGTCAACAACCCGGATCTGCCGTCGCCGGAGAGCAATTCCGGCAACCTGCCGCCGGGCAGCGCCTACACGAAGTACGACTGGAGCCTGTACCACCACGAAAACCCAATGTTCGGACACTACGGACACGGTTTCGGAGCCTGGTTCACCCCCCTCGGCGGGGTGACCGACCAGACGCTGTGCGCGTTCTACGGCGTCGGGCCCAACCACCAGGACCTGGCCATCCACCAGGACGCGCTGATCCTGAACTACTTCGGCGCCAACCACTACGGGCTGCCGGCGTATCCGCTGTTCGCCGACTACCAGCGGCTGTACGGGCCGTGGTACACGTTCGTCAACACGGGCGACCCGGACGACCCGGACGCGATGATCGCCGAGGCGGCCGACATCGCCAAGGCGGAGATCGAGGAGAACCGGGGCGGCTCGGACTGGATCGTCGACCCCTTCTACCCGCCGCCCGACCAGCGCACCACGGTCACCGGCCGGTTGCGCATCGCCGACGGCCGGCCCGCCGGCGGGCACTGGGTCCTGCTGTCCACCCAGGACGTGACCGACGTCTACACCATCCACGAGCCGACCTACTTCGTGAAGACGGCCGAGGACGGCACCTTCAAACTGCCCGGCATACCGCCGGCCTGGCAGCCGGGCACCCGCACGCCCGGCACGTACAACCTCTACGTCTTCGCCGCCACCGGATCGGTGACCGACCAGCTCAAGCTGACCGGGATCACCGTCAGCGGGGCGCGTCAGGATCTCGGCAAGATCGAGTGGGCGCCGACCAACCACACCACGTTCCTCTGGCAGATCGGCTCCGCCAACCGGATGGGCGGCGAGTTCGCCCTCGCCACCGACCCGGAGACGTTCGCCAACCCGCGCAACTTCGACAAGCCGGCCCAGATACCGGGGAACCTGACGTTCGCGATCGGGGAGAGCTGGGAACCGCAGGACTGGTACTACGCGCAGACGAACGCGGGCACCTGGACGATCACGTTCGAGCTGGACCGCCCGCACACCGGCACCGCGTACCTCACGGTCTCCAGTTCGATGCAGCGGAGCGGCCGGCCCACCGTGGCCGTCAACGGTTCCGCGACGGGTATCACGGGTTCGCTGCCGAACAACAACGACTCGACGATCGCCCGCCAGGCCGACCGCAGCGGATTCCCCCGGCTCGCCACGCTGTCGTTCCCGGCGTCGATGCTGACCGTCGGGACCAACACGATCACGTTCACCCGCGGAGCGGGCACCAGCGCCGGCGACGGCTTGGGGTGGGACACCCTGCTGCTGGAGGTGGACGAGGATCCGGCGCCCCGCCCGGCGCGACTGACCGGCCGGGTGACCGGTGTCGACCGCCACCAGCACGGCCGCCCAGGCGCGACGGTCTGGACGGTCGAGGTGACCAATACCGGCGGCGGCGCCGCGAACGACGTACGGCTGGACGGCTTCGCGCCGACCGGACCGGGCAAGGCCGGCAGGTCCGGCCACGCCATCACGAGCCGGGACCCGGGCAGGTTCCCGGTCCCCGTCGCGGCAAGCATCCCACCCGGCGGTACCGCGACGTTCGAGGTGCGGGTGGACTTCACCAGGGCCCCGGATCTGTTCCGGAGCAAATTCGAGATCCGGGTCAGCGCGAACGGCGGGCGGTCCCGGGCCGTGTTCACCGGGCGCTGACAGCCGTGTCGGCGCTCGACGATCGAGCGACTGCGTCCGTGGTCGGACGGAGCCGCCGAGCCGCCAACCAATCTGTCCCCTGTCACCTCGAGACACCAGCGCCGATCCAACAGGAGAGAACCGATGGAGAATCCAGAAACTGCCGAACCCACGCCGCGACCCCCACGCGGGTGCCGGTGGGGAGCGGGGCACGTCGAGGCGAACTCTGCTCCGTGTCGTAGGCGTCTCCCCCTTGGGCTTGGCGGTCGCAGGGGCGCCCGCCTCGGCACATGGTTCGACGAGCCCCACCGGGCAGGGCGAGGTGGCGGCGAACGAATGCGTGGAGAAATTCGGAGCGTTTCCGACCCTGCCGATCAGCACCGTCCAGGATCGGGACCAGATGCTCTGCCAGCTTGGTGCGAGACTGCCGAATCTGGGCTCGTGGCTCGACGACCCGAACCGTGCGCCGAACGTGACCGGAGACCCGGCGGCCCGGCTCTGGTTCGATGCCCTTGGCCACCCCGTGCGACGGGGAGCGCTGGGTGGACTTTGGACGAGCTATGACGACGCGACCGGTGACGGTGCCACCGGGCTTGGCACCGGCGACAATCCTGACGTTGACGGTTGGGGCTACACCCCGATCGAGCTGCTGGCGATGAAGGACGGGACGCCGGTGCGGACGTCCCATGATTGGTGGAACAAGCGCCGTCCGGAGATCTTCAAGGCAGTCCAGGAAGAGTTGTACGGCAAGATCCCGGATCGTCGGCTGTGGCCGAAGATCACCTGGGAACTCGGGGAGATCTCGTACGGCACGGCGGACGGTGTCGCGTACGTCGAGCGGACGATAACCGGGAACATCGACACGTCCCGTTACCCGCAGGTGCGGAACCCACCACGGATCTTCGGCACACTTCGGATCCCGCAGCAGGCGTACGACGCCCGGACCAACGTCCCGGTGGTGATCGTGTTCGGCGGAACGGGGAGATGGTCGAACCTGGGGCCCGAAGGATGGGGAATCTTCGGGTTCTCCAATGCCCAGCTTCAACCGGACAGCGGCGGGGCCAACATGTCCAGCTACATCATCGGCTTGATCAACAAGGGCCACTGGAGGAAGCCGGACGACTGGGGCGCGTTGGCCGCCTGGAGCTGGGGTATCAGCCGGCTGATCGACTTCTTCGACGCGTCGGCCGAGTACGTCGGTGTCGACGCCAACCGGATCGGAGTGCAGGGGCACTCGCGGTACGGAAAGGCCACGACCGTCGCCGCCGCCTACGATCCCCGCATCAAGGCGGCGTACGCGAGTTCGTCCGGATCCCTCGGGGCGAGGATGAACCGCCGCCACTGGGGACAGGATCTCGAGGTCGAGGGCGACTACGCCAACAACGCCGGCGAGAGCCTGGAGTACCACTGGATGGCGGGGAACTACTTCAGGTGGATGGGTCCACTGGTCGACGATCCGGACTACCCCGGCGTCGGCCTGGTGAAGAACGGCACCTACAAGCCGCGCAAACTGGAGCTGATGAGTGTCGATGGACACTCGATGGTGGCACTGGCCGCGCCCCGCGTGGTGTACATCACCGGCGGCAACGCCAATGACGCGTGGGCTGACCCGCGGGGCATGTATCTGGCCGGCGTACACGCCACGGCGGTCTACAACCTGGTCGGTGTCGACGGACTGGTCGTGCCTCCGGGGACGGAGTTCACCTCGGGCCCCGGCGAGTCGATCGGTGGGACTCCGCCGTTCGACCAGGCGTTCATCGACGGGTACGTCGGCTTCCGGCGGCAGAACGCCGGCCATGTCGACGCACCCGGGTGGCCCGCATTCGTCGAGATGTGCAAGAAGGTCTTCGCTCTCGCGCCGTTCCCCGATGCGACCAACGTCAAGGCGGGGAAGCAGGTGACCAGCGGGAAGTGGAAGGTCGAGGGCCTGACCGGTCCGACCCGGGTCAGTGTCGTCAACGGCGAGTACCAGACCCGAGGAGGCTGGAGCAGTAGGCCAGGTGTGATCGAGAACGGACAGCACATCCGGGTCCGGCACACCAGTTCCCGCCTGGCCGACGCGCCGGTGGTGACCACCCTGAGGATCGGCGACGACACGTACACCTTCACCAGCATCACCGCCCCCGACCGCGGCCGTCCAACTCGACGAGGTCACGATCGCCCCTAGCTCGCGGCTATCCCCCGCCCGCCCGGAGCACCTCGCCCAGCCGCCGGCGGCGTCGCATCGCGAACTCGATCCGCGCCACCGCGACGACCGCCGTCGGCAACGCGACGGCGAGCAGGCCGATCTGCCACCACGGCAGCACCAGGGTGGGATCGACAGCCTGCGCGGTGAGCAGCCGCAGCGCGAGCGGACCGAGGGTCAGGCCCGCGAGCACCACGCCGAGCAGCGGGCCGCCCAGCGCGGCGACGACCACCGGCGGCAGCAGTTCGCCCACGGCGACCCGGCGGGCGTCCGTCGGCCGCAGGCCGAGTGTCCGCAACCGGGTCAGCGTCTGCCATCGCTCCGGTGCGCCTGCGGCCGCGCCGAGCACCAGTCCGAGCAGACCCATGGCCAGCAACATCGTGATCGAGGCCCACCCCAGCCGCAGCAGTCCCATGGCCAGCGGCGCGGCCCGGCGTTGCGCCAGCACGTCCTCGCGTACCACGACGTCGGCCGCGACGGTGCTGTCGGCGACCGCCCGACCCGCGCCGGGGCCGGCCGCCCACACCGTGTTCAGGACGACCGGCACACCGGCGGCGGAGATGGCGGCGGCGTCGACGATGACCACGTCGTCGGCGTCGCCGACGGTGGGCGCGGCGCCGACCACCGCGAGCGGGACGGCCGGGCCGTCGTCCCGACGGAGTTCCAACCGCGCACCGGGCCGGAGCCGGCCGTCGGCGGAGCGCACCAGTGCCGGAACGGGCCCGGGGGCGGTGCCGGCCACCGCGAGCCGGTCGAGTTGCGGCCCGTCCGGCAGCGGTGTGGCGGCCAGGAGCCCCGCAAGCGCGGCGGTGTCCACGATCACCAGACGGGGTGCGACGAGCGTCGAATCGGCGGCGACCCGCGCGCCGTCGGTCACCTGCGCGGCCACCACCTGCCGCACTCCGGGCGCGACGGCGATGCGCTGGGCGAGGTCCGCGGTGGAGGCCGCGTCGACGGGGCTGACGTCCAGCCGGGCGTCGGCGCCGACGGTGCGCCACGCCCCCTCCGCGAGGCCCCGGACGGCGGTGGCCTGGAGCGTGAGCGCGAACGACGCCAACGCGACGGAGGTCACCAGGACCAGCAGTGGCAGCACGCGTGCCGACGTCGCCGCCGCCCGCGCGGCGCCGAACACCGCGAGCGGACGCCGGGAGCGGAGGGAGCGCCGCAGCGCGAGGCGGGTGCCGGTGGGCAGCAGCCGCAGCAGGACGAGGGTACCGGTGAGCGCGCCGAGCGCGGGGGCGCTCGCCGGCAGTGCCGCGCCGCCGTCCTGGCCTGGCGCTGGCCCGGTCGGCGCGGAGGAGACGGCCGGCAGGATCCCGCGCTGGTGCAGGGCGACGAAGGCGCCCACCGTGGCGGCCAGGACCGCGGCCTCCAGGGTGGCCCGGCGCAGTTGCCCGGTGCGGCGGATCCAGCGGCGTGCGGCCCGGTTGGCGGGCACGCGTCGGTCCCGGGTGGCCCGGGCGGCGGCGAGCGTGCCGAACGCCGGGCCGGCGACGACCGCCGCGAGGACCACCGGAACCGTCCACGTCCAGGAGAGCCCCGGGGCGACCGCGACCGCCAGCCCGAGCCCGGCCACGGCGGCCACCAGCGCCAGCACCGTGGACTCAAGCAGCAGTTCCCCGGCGAGGTCGGGCAGGGACGCCCCGCGCTGCCGGGCGGCCGTCAACGCCGGTGCCCGGCGCCGGACCAGCAGCTCGGCGGCGAGCAGGAGCACCAGCACCGCGCTGGCCAGGACCCCGATGAGCAGTACGGATGCCTGCGCGGTCGCGGCGGCGATCTGGGTCCGCACGTCCCGTAACACGGCGTCGAGCCGCGTCTCCCACTTCAGTGAGCTGTCCCGGACGCCGGAGGAGCCGGAGGACGACTTGAGGGCGACCACGGTCGCGGCGACGGTCTCCGCGGAGTCCCGGGTCAGTACCTCGGGGTCGGCGCTGAACCAGACGGTGCGCTCCAACTCGTCGTCGACGAAGGCGAGCCGGGCGTCCGGCAGGGAGTCTGCGGACAGCAGCCCGGCAAGCCGAGTACTGCCCACCCCGTCCACGCCGGGAACGGGCTGCAACAGCCAGGGTGCGAGCTGCCAGGCCGGATCGCTGCTGTCCGTCGCCTCGAAGACACCGCTGACCTGTACGTGCTTTACCCTCTTCCGCTGGTCCACGAGTGGGATGCGGTCTCCGGGACCCACGCCGAGGGCCTCGGCGTCCGCCTTCGAAAGGCCCACCTGCACCGGCCAGGGCGGTCCGCCGTTGGGCACCTCGACGCGGCTGTCCACCTCCGGGACGGCGGGCCGGGGGGCGCCGCCCGCGATCCAGGTGACGCCCGGACCACCACCGGCGGCGGGATCGTTGTCGAGGTAGGTGAGCTGGAAGGTCCGTTGCACGCTGCCGTCTGTGATCTTGAGCGTGCTGCTGGTGACGGCGGCGACGGACGGGCGAAGCACGGCCCGCAGGTGGGGTTCGAGTTCGTCCCGGGCCGTCCCGCGCAGGTCGGCGACGGCCTCGGCGAGGTGCGGGTCGCGGACCCGCCCGCCGCTCGGCCCGGTGTCCGGTTCCCAACGGGCATGTACCCGGACCGCGGCGTCGTCGGCGTCCCGGCGCACCGCGTCCTGCACGGCGTCGTCGGCGGTGGCCCGGATCAGCGTCGGCACGGCGCCGGCGAACAGCACGACGACCGCGACGACGACGGCGGTCAACAGCAGTGGCCCGGCATCGGCGCGGGGGCGGCTGCGTACGGTCGGCCAGTGCACCGCCGGTCGCCACAGCCCGCTCACGAGCTCACCCGCAGGTACCCGGCGTCGGGGCGGCGGGTCCGAACGACGACCACGACCGCCACCGCGAGCAGGCAGGCGACCAGCAGCGGGGCGAGCAGCGCCGCCTCGGCCGACCACGGCCAGTACGCGACCACGGGCGGGACCGGCGCGGCTCCGAGGTCGGAGCGAACCAGCGGGGGTGCGACCACGAGGGTGGCGAGCGCGCCGACGGCCGTACCGGTCAGTAGCAGCGGCAGCAGGACGCCGGCGTACTGGCCGAACAACAGCGCGCGGACCTCCCGTCGGGTCATCCCCAGCCCGCGCAGCCGCGCCACCTCGACGGCGCGGGTCCGCAGGTCGACGAGGACGTGCAGGACGACACCGGCGACCAGTAGCAGGGCGGCTGCGGGGACGAGCAGCCGGAGCGCGGCCGGCAGGCTGGCACGCAGCGGCCCTTCGCTGAGGCGGGCGGTCTCCCCCGCACGGGTGGTGACCGTGCCGATGTGCAGGGCGGCGGCCCGCGCGGCGGCGTCCGTCCGGTCCGGATCGCCGACCCACCAGCCGTCGACGGGGTACTGGAAGTTGCCGGCGACCACCAGGGCACGGGAGAGGACGTCCAGGTCGGCGAGGATGGCGGCGGCACCGGGGGCGGACGGGACCTCGGGCACCGCCTCGGCGACGACCACGGAGATGGCGGTGTTGCCGACGGCGATACTCAGGGACGAGCCGGGTCGCACCCCGAGTTCGTCGAGGAGGCGGGCCGAGGCGGCCACGGGCACCGTCCCGGGTACGGGGAAGGCGGTCGCGACGAGGTCGCGGGCGGCGTCCTGAGGACCGGTGAACTGGACAGCCGTCGTCATCCTCAGCTCGGTACCCGAGGCGGTGGTCGCGAACGCGACGGCCGGGTCCGTGAGTTGCCCGGGTGCGGGCGGGGCGGAGATGGCCGTCCACGGCGGCGCGCCGTTGGGTGCGACCGCCCCCGGCGCCGTCAGCGTCACGGCGACCCGGCTGCGCTCGGGACCGGCCGGTCCGGCGGACGGATCGGCCGCGATCCGCAGGGAGGCCGCGACCAGTTCCAGGCCGTCGGCCGTCACGCACTCCGGCAACCGGTGCACCGCGCCGTCGAGCGGCACGGGCCCGCCGGTGCAGGTGGTCCGCAGGCCAGTGGCGTCCTGCAGCAGCAACCTCGGGGTCGCCAGTACCGGGGTCGCACCCGTCGCCGTGCCGGTCAGGGCGAGGGCGGCACCGGCCGGGAGGGCGACCCCGCCGACGCGGGACGGCGGCGCCAGTGCGGCGCCCACCTCCGCCCAGCTACGGTCGCCGTCCAACCGACCGCGGAGCAACGCCTCGGCGCGGGCGGTGTCCACCGCGACCAGCCGTGGCGCGTCGCCGGCGGTGCCGAGCCACTGACCGATGGCGACACCACGTCCGGTGGCCGGGCTCACCGCTCCGCCGGTCGCCGCGCTGACGGCCGCGCCCTGCCCGGCGACCGGCGAGGTCGTCAACGCGATCTCCAGGTCGGTGCCGACCGAGAGGTCGGCCTGGTCGTGCTGCGACCGTTCCCAGGTGGCGCCGAGGGCGATCCCGAAGGTGCCGGCTCCGCAGGCGAGGCCGATCAGCAGGCCCGCGGCGACCGCCCGGGGCCGGCGGGCGGCCTCGAACGCGGCCAGTGGAAGTGCCAGCCCCCGGGCGCGGCGGGCCAGCCTCTCGGCACCGTGCAGCGCGGGCGGCACAAGGCGCAGGGCCAGCGCGGCACCCGCGGTCAGCAGCAGAGTGGGCGCGACCACCCGGACGGCGTCGATCCGGCTGTCGGCACCGGTGGCCTGAGCGTGCAACTGCCACAGACCGACGGCGGCGAACGCCAGGAGCAGCACGTCGGCACTGGAACGGGCGAGCAGCGCGCGGGGGGCGCGTCGGTCGCCGACCGTGGCTGCGGGCCGTGCGGCGAGGGTCACCAGCACCGCGGCGAGCGCCAGCACGCCGCCGCCGACGACGAGCACCTGCGGTACGGTCACGGCCGGTGGCCCGGCGAGGCCGGCACCCGCCAGCGGCGGCAGCCGGGTCAGGCCGGCATGCAGCAGGGACGAGGCGGGAACCGCGAGCGCGGCGGCGAGCAGCGCGAGCGTACCGCCCTCCACGGCCGCCCCGGCGGCGAGCCGACCACGGCTGAAACCGAGCGTCGACAGCAGGCCGGTCTCGTCGGCACGTATCCCGGCGGTGAGCCGGCTGGCCAGCGCCAGGGCGGTCGCGGTCAGGACCGCGCCGAGCAGGGCGACGGCGAGCACCGTGGCGGCGGTGACCCGCTGCTGTTCGCGGGCGGTCAGCAAGGTCTGCGGCAGGGGCGAGGCGAGGTTCTCGATCCGCACCCGGTCGCCGAGGATTCCCGCCAACCGGCGGTCGGCGCCGCGTACGGCTCCGGCGACCGCTTCCAGGTCGTGGCGGGCGGGGGTGGAGAGGTCGGGGTCTGCGGTGATCTCCATCCGGTCGATGGTGTGACTGCCGGAGAGCAGGTCGGCGAGATCGACGACGAGCGGACCGTAGGCGTGGACCAACTGCGGCTGGCGCCCGTCGCTGAAGGCGAGGTCGTAGCCGGCACCGCCGAGCGGATCGCGGTCCCAGCCGGCGCCGGGCAGCGGGCGTACGACACCGACGACGGTCACGTCGATCGCCGGGGCGGGTGCGTCGTTCAGCTCCGCGCCGAGCCGGACGCGGCTGCCGAGGGTGAGACCGAGCAGCCGCGCGGTGGGTTCGAGCAGGACTGCCTCCACGGACCCGGCCCCGCCGACGGCCCGTGGCCAGCGTCCCTCGACCAGTGTGGTGCGGGCCGGCAGGTCGTCCATTGCGGACAGGTACGTCTCGGTCGGGACGTCGGTCCGCCCGGCCAGGTTCGCCGGCAGCGTCCGGAGCGCGGACGACGCCCGGGTGGCCGTCGTCGCGGCGAACGGGGCGAGGGTCGAGGTCAGCAGCTCGCGGGTGTCGGCGGCCACCGAACTGGCGTGGGCTCCCGGTACGGCGACGGTGTAGGCGGTGACGCCGACGTCGCCGGGGGCGGCACGGGCCGCGGCAACCTCGTACGCCCGATCGGCGGTGCTGGTGATCAGCAGGGCGCAGGTGCCGAGCAGGGTCGCACCGAGCGCGACGACCGCCAGCAGAGCCGCGAGCAGCGGCCATTGGGCGCGGGCACGCAGCCCGAGCAGCCTCAGCACGCGCCGCTCCGGCCGGTCACCCGGGTGTCGTCCCCTCGGGCTCGTCGTCGAGCCGGCCGTCCTGGATCCGGATCACCCGGTCCGCCAGCGCCATCATCACCGGGTCGTGCGTGGAGACCAGCGCGGTGACGCCCTCGGACTCCACCACCCCACGCAGCAACGACATGACCGACAGTCCCGTCTCGGCATCCAGCTGTCCGGTCGGCTCGTCGGCGATCAGCAGCCGTGGTGAGCCGGCCAGGGCCCGGGCGATCGCCACCCGCTGCTGCTGGCCGCCGGAGAGTTCGCCGGGACGCTGCTGGGCGTGATCGGCCAGGCCCACCAGCTCCAGCAGCAGCTCGACCCGGCGCTCGCGCACCGTCGCCGGGGTACGGACCAGGCGCAGTGGTGCGCCGACGTTCTCCGCGGCCGACAGCACCGGGATCAGTCCGAACGTCTGGAACACGTAGGCGACCGTCGCGCGGCGTAGCCGGGAGAGCCCGTCCTCGTCGAGGGCGGTCACCTCGGTGCCGTCGACGACGACGGTGCCGGAGTCCGGCCGGTCCAGCCCGCCGACGATGTTGAGCAAGGTGGTCTTGCCGGAGCCGGAGCGGCCGACCAGGGCGACCATCGTGCCGGCCTCGACGTCGAACGACACGTCCCGCAACGCGTGTACGACCGTGGGCCCGACGCCGAAGCTTCGCCGGACGCCGCGTACGGAGAGCAGCGGTGCGGCGCTCACCGGCGCTCGGCCGGATCGGGGCGGATCGCGACGTGGTCCGCCTCCAGGGCGAGCCGGACCCGCCTGGTCAACGCCAGTGCCTCGCGGTACTCGCGGGGCACCTGGACCCGCCCGGCACGGTCCATCACGGCGTACTCCTCGGCGACCATCCCCTCGTCGCCGTCGGCACCGCTCGCGGCTCGGCGCAGCACCTCGCTGCTGGTGCGTCCGTCGCGGATCGCCACGGTCCGCTCGACCCTGCCGCTGATCTCCGGATCGTGGGTCACCACGACGACGGTGACGCCGAGCTGCCGGTTGACGTCCCGCAGCGCACCCAGGACCTCCGCCGAGGTGGCGGTGTCCAGCTCGCCGGTCGGCTCGTCGGCCAGCAGCACCCGGGGCTCGTTGGCGAGGGCGACCGCGACGGCGACCCGCATCTGCTGCCCGCCCGACATCTGCGCGGGACGCCGATCGGCACAGTCGGCGACGCCGAGGGCGTTCAGCAGTTCGGCGGCGCGGACCCGGCGGGTACGGGCCGGCGTGCGGGCCGCGGTCATCGGCAGGTCGACCATCTGCCGCGCGGTCAGGTACGGCACGAGGTTGCTCGTGCTCTGCTGCCGGACGAACCCGACGGTGTGGCGCCGGTAGCGGACCCGGTCGGCCCGGGACATCGCCAGCAGGTCCCACCGGTCGACGCGGGCCCGCCCGGCGGTGGGGGCGTCGATCCCGGCGAGGATGGAGAGCAGCGTCGACTTGCCCGACCCGGACGCCCCGACGACGGCGACCATCTCGCCGCTCTCGACGACGAGGTCCAGGCCCTGCAGCGCCTGCACCTCGATCGAGCCGGTCTGGTAGATCCGGACCAGGCTCTCGCAGACGATCAACGCGTCCCGACCGAATTCCGGTGCTCGCCGCGACGGCAGAGGCAGCGGTGTGATGGTGATACCTCTCCTTCGGCCCGCGTCGCGCAGACTTTAGCCATCGGGATCTGGTCCGTCAACGGCCGGCCGCGTGCATACGGTCGTTGTTGACAAACGTCTATGAGCTTCCTACCTTTGCCTGAGGGCAAGCGCTTTCCGAGAGCCGGTGGAGGCGCTTCAGGGCGACCCCGGCCGCGACGCTCGCACCCGGGCGGGTAACACCGACCCAGCGCGGGCATCACCCGGTTCGAGGCCAGTCACACCGTCGGCGCGCGTTCACGTGCGCCTTAACTTGGATGGCCAAATGAAACGTATCAACCACCACCCCCCGATCAACCCGCTCCCGGGCCGCCGGTCGGTTCCCCGTCTCGTGCTCGCCACGGCGACCGCCGTCGCCGTGGCAACCGCCGGCATCGTCACCCCGACGGTCGCACAGGGCGCGCCCGGCCCGGACCCCGCCAGCGCCGCTTCCGTACGGGCCGACGCCGGTACGACGACCGAGAAGCTGAACCGTGGGTTGATCAGCATCCGCTCCGACAAGGGCAACTTCGTGTCCTGGCGGTTGCTGCTCAGCGACCCGGCCGGCACCGCCTTCAACGTCTACCGGGGCTCGAAGAAGATCAACGCCACACCGATCACCACGGCAACCAGCTATCTGGACGTCGGCGCACCCGCGGACGCGACCTACTCCGTACGCCCGGTCACCGGCGGTGTGGAACTGCTGTCCACCGCCGCCGACGAGGTCGTGCCGTTCGCCACCTCGCGGGACGTACCGCTGCAGATCCCGCCCGGCGGAACGACACCCAGCGGCGAGTCGTACAGCTACTCCGCCAACGACGCCAGCGTCGGCGACCTGGACGGCGACGGCGAATACGAGATCGTGCTCAAGTGGGACCCGTCCAACGCCAAGGACAACTCACAGTCCGGCTACACCGGCAACGTCTACCTCGACGCGTACAAGCTCAACGGCACCCGGCTGTGGCGTATCGACCTCGGCCGCAACATCCGGGCCGGCGCCCACTACACCCAGTTCCAGGTCTTCGACTACGACGGCGACGGCCGGGCCGAGGTGGCGATGAAGACCGCCGACGGCACCCGCTCGGGTACCGGACAGGTCATCGGCAACGCCAACGCCGACCACCGCAACTCCAGCGGCTACGTCCTCGCCGGCCCGGAGTTCCTCACCGTCTTCAACGGCCAGAACGGCGCGGTCCTGTCCACGGTCAACTACGAACCGGCCCGCGGCAACGTCTCCTCCTGGGGGGACAACTACGGCAACCGGGTGGACCGGTTCCTGGCCGCCACCGCGTACGTGGACGGCCAGCGACCGTCGCTGATCATGGCACGCGGCTACTACACCCGGGCCGTGATCGTCGCGTGGGACTTCCGCAACGGAAGCCTGACCCGACGCTGGACCTACGACTCCGGCAGCGGCGGCGCCTACGGGCAGGGCAACCACAACCTGTCCGTCGCCGACGTCGACTCCGACGGTCGCGACGAAATCGTCTACGGCTCGGCCACCATCAACGACAACGGCACCCTGATGTACTCCACCGGCTACGGCCACGGCGACGCGATGCACGTCGGCGACCTCATCCCCAGCCGTCCCGGCATCGAGGTGTTCACCATCCACGAATCCAGCAACCAGCCCGCCGCCGACGTACACGCCGGGAGCAACGGACAGGTCATCTGGCGACGACCCGCCAACGGCGGAGTCGAAGGACCCGGCCGTGGCGTGGCCGCCGACATCTACGCGGGCAGCCCCGGCGCGGAGTTCTGGGGTGCCGGCACCCAGATGGGCAACCTGTACAACGGCTCTGGCGCGTCGATCGGCCGGAACCCGTCCTCGGCGAACTTCGTCATCTGGTGGGACGGCGACGCGCAACGGGAACTGCTCGACGGCACCCACATCGACAAGTACGGCACCGGCGGCGACACCCGGCTGCTCACCGGATCCGGCGTCGCCTCGAACAACGGCACCAAGTCCACCCCGGCGCTGTCCGCCGACATCCTCGGTGACTGGCGCGAGGAGGTCATCTGGCGTACGTCGAACAACTCGGCGCTGCGCATCTACTCCACCACCGACTCGACCAGCATCGCCAGGCCCTCGTTGATGCAGGACCGGCAGTACCGGGTCGCCGTCGCCTGGCAGAACACCGCCTACAACCAGCCGCCGCACCCCAGCTTCGCCATCGGATAGCGAACAGCACGAACCGCTGGTGGCCGGAGACGGACCCGGCCACCAGCGGTCGACACCAGGTCGCTCTTGGAAGCCGTCCGAGAATGTGACCGTCCACGCCGCGTGGTGTCGATCGGTACCACGCGGCGTGGACGAACTGCTCAGACTCCCAACGAGCGGAGTTGGGGTAGTGCGGACAGGGCCGAGGGGCGGCTGGTGTTGCGGGTGGCGGAGTTCTCCGCCTGGGCGCGGACGGGCTCGGCCGGAGCGGTGACCCACTGGGACTGGCCCCAGTCTCCGTTGTAGGCGGTGCACTCCCACCACTTCTCGCGCGGGTAGCCCGGTTCCTTGAGGCCCTTCTTCACGCAGTCGGTCGGGGTGAGCTTGGTGACGACCGCGTCGTAGCTGCGGATCTGGTCCTGGATGACCAGGTTGATGCCGTTGGAGAGGCCGGCGCGGCCACGGGCGGCGATCACGATGGCGAACAGCGAGGGTAGGACGTGGCCGATGTTGTCGACCGCCTGCGGGGTCTGGACGGTGGTGACGTAGGCGGTCGCCAGCGTCGCGCAGCCCGTCGCGTTCTGCGCCCAGAGCTGCCGCACCGTGTTCGACATGTTCTCGATGTCGGCGAACTCGATGGTGTGCTGGCGGGCGCAGGCCTGCACCTCGGCGCTGGCGATCAGGTCGGTGTGGGCGATGATGTCGTTCTTCGCGGCCTCGACGGCGGCGACGATCTGCTGGACGGCCGCCTTCAGCGAGGCGTCCTCGGAGCCGCCGCCGGACAGCAGGTGCCCGGCGACCGCGACCACGAGGCTGGCCCAGTCGACCACCATCGCCCGCACTTCACCGGTGCGCGGCGCCGCCTGGGCTGGTGCGGCGGCGGGGACGACCGTGACCGCGACGGCCAGGCCGGCGGCTATCAGGCAGTTGCGCAGTCGTTTCCTCACGTTGCTCTCCTACTGTCCCTGTCCGGCGAGGATGCGTTTGGCCGCCGCCCAGCTGGAGTTCTTGGCGGCTTCGAGCTTGAGGTTCTCCAGGTTGACCGGCCCGCTGTGCCAGGTGTCGCCCACCTTGTGGTCGACGCCGTAGGCCTTCTCACCGTTGGCCGCCACACACTCGTGACGGACGTAGATCCGGCCCGGGATGGGCTCGGGGTCGCTGACGCGGGTGCACGTCGGTTCCAGGTCGGCCACGATCTTCTGGTTGAGCTGCCGGTACGCGGTTTCGATGGCGCTGAGCCCGCCGGTCCAGCCGGCGTCGGTGCGCACGGTCAGCGTGACCGGGTAGAGCACCTGCGCGCCGAGGCCGATCTGGTCCTTGGCCTTCCTCCCGACCGCCTGGTACTTGTTGTTCGCGTTCTGTGCGTAGCGGCCGACCTCCATGGCGAAGGACTCCAGGATGATCTCGTTGTCCCGGAAGTTCTGGTAGTCGAGCATGTCGATCTTGATTGACGCGGCGTGCCCCAGCACCTCGGCCGCCTCGATACCGTCGGCGTGCGCGATGACCTCGTTCTCCAGGTCGGTGAGCGCGCCGGTCACGATCCGGACGAACTCGACGATCTGTTCCGGCGTCGCGCCGCCCGACTTGTAGATGTTCCAGCCGATCAGGGCCGCGTCCACGATCGGACTGCTGATGCCGCCGTCGTCGGTGGCCCGGGCCGGTTGTGCCGTCCCGGTCAGCAGCATCGCGAGCGCGACGGCCGACGCCGCGATGCCACGTCTCAATCTCCTCCACATGGCGAGGAGTCTGTCGGGGCGGGACGGTGCGCGTCTTCGTGAGTGGTGTGCAAGTCCCCGGTGACGTTTGTCAGTCCGCGTAGTGGTCCACGGCGAGCGTCCGCGCTACCGTCGCGCTCAGTAGCCGGACACCGACGGTCGAGCAGGGATCGATGCCGGCGACCTCCCGCACGCGGCGCAGCCGGTAGTCCAGCGTGCGCGGGTGGATGTGCAGCGCGGCGGCGGTGCTCGTGCGGTTCATGTCGTTGGCGTAGTAGGCACACAGCGTCGCCACCAGGTCCGGACCGGTGGCCAGCGCCTTTGCGTAGCGGCGCAGCCACCCGTCGACCGCCGGCGTGCGCGCCACCGCCATCTCCACGAACAGGTCCGCGATCTCCGGCAACCGCTCCGGACGATCCTGCGGCGGCGCCACCCGGCTCGCCTCGCGGGCCCACGCCAGCGTCTCGGCCAGCCCGCCCACCGCGCCCTGCGCCGCGCCGACGCCGCAGGGCTGCCCGATCACCGCTGTCGCCCGGCGTACCCACTGAAGGATCTTTGCTTTGGGAACGTTGCCGGGTGCGAGCACGGCGACCTCGTCGACGGCGAGCCAGGTCACCGGAATCCGGTCCCCGGCGAGCACGGCGACCACCTCGGCCTGCGTTCCCGGAGTCACCGGCTGCGCCATTTTCAGAATCGAGATGTGATAGTGCCCGGCGAGGCGCAGGTCGGCGACAAGCGGCTCCACCGGCTCGTCGGCGAGCAGGGCACGGGCCAGGATCTCCAGCCGCGTCGACAGCACCCGCGCCGTACCCACGCCACGGGTGTAACCGCGCAGGTAGGCGCTTCGCGCCCGGACGCCCTGGGCGCCGAGCCAGCCGACCATCCGGAGCAGGTCGGTGACGTCCTCGGGGCGGGCCAGATCCTGCACCTCGCGCACCATCATCGCGGTGTGCAGGCCGAGTACCTGCTGCTGCGAGGGCACCGACAGTCCCACCTCGGCCCGCTGGCGGCCGACCGCGCCGATGCCGGCCAGGTCCGCCGCGTTCAACGGCAACTCGGCCGCGGCGAGATCGAGCGACCGGCGCCGGATCAACACCGCGAAGTCGTACATCCCGATGCGGTCGTCGACGCCGGCCGGCATCGCCTGGTACTCGCTGACCTCGTTGAGGTACGTCTCGACCGCGTGCCGCGCGTTGACCTCGACCCGCTCGCGCAGGGCTTTGAACAGTGCACTCATCGATGCGATTCCTCCCCGTCGCAGACACTTCGGAGCAGTGACGGTTGCGGATGGGTCGCTGTGTCATCGACCGTAACAGATGTCGGTGCTGATACATCTGCGCGTCGACGGAGGTACCCAACCTGCGGGTCGGATCGGCGCCGTGCCTGACGTCCTGCCGATTACGGGCTGGTATCCCTGGTGGCCGACCGCCCGGCATTGGCCGGGCGGCGTACGCCGGTCGGGGGTGCTGCCTACCGGGTCCGGATCTCCACCCGGTAGGTGCGAGTCTGCGACCCGTCCTCGCTGGTCACCGTGACCAGCCAGGTGGGGTGGCGGGCCGGCCCGGTCCGCCCGATGCGGACGGCGGCGTACGGGTCGTTGGCGGTCCCGGTGACCACGACCCGATCGGGGTGGGCGGCGGTGACGCGGTAGTCGGTGCGGGCCGGGTCGAAGCCGGCGAGCGGCCAGCCGTCCACCGCGAGCGCGGACAGCGCGGCGTCCGACGAGACGCCCGGCGCCTTGGCGAGGACCTCGATCTCGCCGAGCGTCAGGTATCCGCCCGCGCGGGGCGTGAGCACCACGCACACCCCGGTCGTGGCGCCCGCGGCCACCGGGACCTCGACCGCCGGCGTGCCCTCGGCGCCGACCGCCACCTCCCCGCTCGCGTCGGCGCACGTGCCGTCGGCACCGAGCACCTGTACCCGCAGGCTCTGGGCCAGGCCGCCACCGGCCGCGCTGTCCCGGTGGAAGTGGGTCACCACCCAGGCCACGTCGACCGGCCGGGGCAGCCTGATCGTGATGGTCTCGGACGGGTTCTGGGTGCCGGACCTCCAGTTGGACCAGGCCTTCTCCGTGGTGACGCCGTTGCGCAGCCCGGCCGGCGAGTAGCCGCCCTCGGTGAAGGTCGCGGTCACCGACGCGCCGTCCTCGAGCGCGGCGTTGGCCTGCCCCGGCTCCGTGACCTGCACCCGGACGGTCGCCGGGAGCGCGACGCCGTCGACCACCCGCGCCACGCCGGTCAGCGTCGCCACCCCGGCTCGGTCGAACGCGCCCGGTGGCGCCGGATCCCAGGTCACGGGCAGGGACGCCCGGCCACCGTGCGCG
Organism: Plantactinospora solaniradicis; assembly: GCF_042658085.1. NCBI lineage: Bacteria > Bacillati > Actinomycetota > Actinomycetes > Micromonosporales > Micromonosporaceae > Plantactinospora > Plantactinospora solaniradicis. The sequence goes on from NZ_JBHSPR010000013.1 coordinate 313,861, forward strand.
CCCAAGCCGACCACCGTCGCCGGCAGTTCGGGAGCCCCGCCGGTGTACGTCTTGGCCCGTCCCGGCGCCGTCGCGGTGAAGGTGTCCACCGTGACCTTCGCCGTCGCCGCGACCTGGTTGCCGAGGACATCCGTCGCCACGCCGCGCACGGTGACCACGTCGGGCGTGCGCCACGCCGCCGCCGACGGCCCCCGCCAGGTCACCGGCAGGACGCGCCGTGCGCCGCTGCGCAGCACCGCCGTCACCGCCTCCGGCAGCGCGGGCGTACGGCGGGGCACGGTGTGGAGCTCGGCGGTCTCGGTGCTGGCGACCGCCTCGTCCAGCGCCGCCCAGCGTTGGTTCCCCGCGCCCGTCGGCTGCCAGAGCGAGACCGGGCTGCCGTCGGCGGTGGCGCTGCCGGATACGTCGAGCACGCGGCGGCCCGCGACGTTGACGAAGGTGTAGGTGCCATCGCCGGTCGTGGAGAGAATCCACCGGGCACCGTCGTCGGGACGGGTGGTGCCGTCCTCCAGCACCGTGGCCGTGCCCCGCACGGCGAGCCGTCGGCCCGTGCCGGCGTTGACGATGGCGTAGTGGTCGCGGTTGCCGGCACCGCCGCCCAACTCGCGGACGTACCAGAGCTGGTCAGGGCGGTCCGGGTCGGTCGTGCGCAGCACCGCCGACACCCCGTCCGCCGAGGGCGCCAGCGACCGTCCGCTCTGCACACCCTGCAGCCGGTACGGGTGGCCGGCCCGGATGTGGTCCGCGCCGGGGGCCACCCCGGAGACGCCGTCGACCAGGAACGTCGTGACCGACTCGCCCGGCACGGTGAGGGTGGCGGAGCGTCCCTTGACCCGTACCGGGTTGCCGCGAACGAGCTTGCCCGCCGCGCTGGTCACCACCGGCGTGACGGTGGCACCGGGGTTCAGGTGGGCGAAGCGGGACAGGTCCAGCGTCACCGCATGGGATTCGACGTCGGCGTTGGCATGCACCACGACCGCGTCCCGGCCGGACCTCTTGACCGCCGCGACGCTGGTCGGGTCGTCCACCTTGACCAGACGGTCCCCGGGACGGATGTGGTGGGTGAAGTTGCGGATCGTGTCGAACTTGGTATTCGTCCTGATCGGACAGCTCGCCAGCGTGTCGGTCGCGGTGCAGGTGAAGGGCACGTGGATGCTCCCCCACTGCAGGTTGCCCTCGGCCACCATGTTCTCGGCGTCCTCGACCGGCTGCCACAGCACCCAGGCCGACGGCTCCAGCTCGCGCAGGTCGTCGATGATCCGGCGGGCCATGCCCAGGCCCGAGTCCATGCTCGTGAAGTCGTTCCCCCAGCTGCCCTCGACCTCGCTCATCCACAGTGGGCGCCGTTCGGCCTTGGCCACGTCCCGGGCGGCGGTGCGCTGCCCGGTGCCGTACGTGTGCACGTTGAGCTGGGCGACCGCCGCCTGCGCGTCGGCCGGGTAGCCGTACCAGTCCTGCAGGAAGATGCCGGGGTTGGTCTCGTCCGGCGCCGAGACGGCCGCGCCGGTCGACGCGGTGGCGAGCCGGCGGTGCAGCGCCAGCAGCACCTGTGCCTGCAACGCGGGCCCGACGTGGGCACCCTCCTGCCGCCCGCCCGTGGGCCGGCCGTCCGGGCCCAGCGTGGTACGCCAGTACGGGGTGTTCGGCTCGTTCAGCGGGTCGATGGTGTCGAACTCGATGCCGTGTGCCCGCTCGATGTGCTCGGTGACCCGCACGAGGTAGTCGGCGAACTCGTCCACCCGGTCCGCCCGAATCTGGTCGGCGTTGGGGTCGAAGCCGCCGGAGACGTACCCGCTGACGGTCTGGAACCACGGCGGCGAGTTGCTGAACGCCTCCCAGGTGTCGACCCGGTCCTTGATCTGGTCGATCCACCAGCGCTGGTTGGCGTCGGCGTCCCACTCCCAGTGGTCCGGGTTTTCCGGATCCCACCACTCCTTGTCGCTGGGCCCGTACGCCTCCGGCGCCTTCCAGAACCCGGGCACCGCGCCGCCGAGGCGCAGGTAGTCCGGGACGGCGGGCGCGTTGCCGCCGCCGATGTTGTACCGGGCGATGTTCAACCGCAGGCCGTCCTCGCCGAAGAGCAGGTCGACCAGCTTGTCGCGGACCTCGTCCGGGTACCCGCCGGTGGCGTTCGCGAACCAGACCAGGCTGGTGCCCCAGCCTTGGAACGGCTGCTGCTGGTACGACGGGTCGATCCGGATCGTCACCCCGTCCGGAGCGGGCGCGGATGCTGCCTCAGCCGCGGACGCTGCCTCAGCCGCCGCTTGCGGTGCGGCGGCGCTCGCCGTCAGCGCCGCGCCGAGTGTCGCGGCAACCGTCGCGCTGGCCACCCGAGTCACGCTGCGTCGAGACGTCATCGGATTCCTTCCGTGGATACTCCGGCCTTCAGGCCGGAGAGGAAACGGAACTCCTGCGGAGCAGGGCAGGGACAGCCGGTCCGCCGCCAGGGCGGATAGGCGGCTACCCGCGTGCCACCGCTAGGCTTACCGGCTGGTTCGCTAACGTGTGAGCCGTGTCCAGGACCGTGAAGCGGGCGTTCAGGTACCGCTTCTACCCGACCGAGGCGCAGGCAGCCGAGCTGTCGCGCACGTTCGGATGCGTCCGAAAGGTCTACAACCTGGCCCTGCAGGCCCGGACCGAGGCCTGGACCCTGCGGCGGGAACGGATCAACTACAACGCCACCAGCGCGATGCTCACCGGGTGGAAGAAGACCGAGGAACTGACGTTCTTCTTCGCCAAACGCGCCCGGTACCCGAGCTTCAAGTCCAGGAAGAAGTCGCGGAAGTCGGCGGAGTACACCACCAGCGCGTTCCGCTACCGCGATGGCCGGCTGACTCTGGCGAAGATGGCCGAGCCGTTGAACATCGTGTGGTCGCGGCCGTTGCCCGAGGGTGCGTCGCCGTCCAGGGTGACGGTGTCGCAGGACTCGGCCGGACGCTGGTTCGTGTCCCTGCTCTGCGACGATGTGATCGAATCGGTCCCGGTCCCGGTCCCGGTCCCGGCCGCGGACGCGGCCGTCGGGGTGGACGCCGGACTGGACAGCCTGCTCACGTTGAGTACCGGTGAGAAGCTCACCAACCCGCGCCACGAACGCGCCGACCGGTCCGCTCTGGCCCGCGCCCAGCGCCAACTCGCACGCAAGGAGAAGGGCTCGGTGAATCGGGCCAAGGCCCGGTCGAAGGTGGCCCGGATCCACGCGCGGATCCCCGACCGGCGTCGGGACCACCTGCACAAACTGACCACTCGACTCGTTCGTGAGAGCCAAACGATCGTGATCGAGGACCTGACCGTGCGTAACATGGTCAAGAACCACACGCTGGCCCGTGCCATCGGCGATGCCGCCTGGCGGCAGTTCCGCACCATGCTCGAATACAAAGCCGACTGGCACGGTCGGGACCTGGTCGTGGTGGACCGTTGGTTCCCGTCGTCCAAGCTGTGCTCGACGTGTGGTGTTCTCGCGCAGCGGATGCCGCTGGACGTGCGGACGTGGACCTGCCGATGCGGCACCATCCACGACCGCGACGTCAACGCGGCCCGCAACATTCTGGCGGAGGGGCTCTCCGTCACGGCCTGTGGAGCCGGTGTAAGACCCCAACGGGCGGACGCCCGGACGAGGCAGTCGGCGTCGAAGCAGGAAAACCCAAGGGCGACCAAGGGAATCCCCGCCCTTTAGGGCGGTGGACGATGTCAATGCACGCCCTCCGATCCCACACACCCCGCCGCGAGCGTGCCGACAACGCTGTCCAGGCGTCATGAACTGGGCAATCGGCCCCTGGCCGACGGCCGCGACTACCAGGCCCGACATCGATGGTTGCGTAAACATCGATGTCGCCAAGCTAACATGTTTGCGTAACCATGCAAAGGCTCGGCCGACATGCGCAGGTCATCGTCCCGCAACCGCTGCGTGGCCCCGTCGAGACCGTGGCCCCGTCGAGACCTTTGTGAACCGGGGCCGCGGCGCCACCCGCTCCCCCGCGGTCAGGCCGGCGGGGCCGCGGTGCTGGTGCGGACCACGAGCCGGGTCGGCACGAGGTCTGTGCCCGGGTCGGCGGGCTCGTTGCGGATCTGTCGCAGCAGTGCCTGCACACAGCGGCGACCCACCTCGGCGAAGTCCTGGTGCACGGTGGTCAGCGGGGGAAGGTACGCGGATGCGTCCGGGATGTCGTCGAAGCCGACCACGCTGACCTGTGCCGGCACCTGACGGCCCCGCTCGTGCAACGCCCGCAGCACGCCGAGCGCCATCTGGTCGTTGGCCGCGAAGACGGCGGTGCAGTCGGGCTGTTCGGCCAGGCGCAGGCCGGCCCGGTAGCCGGACTCGGCGGACCAGTCGCCGCGCTCGACCGGCGGCACGGGGCGGCCCTCGGTCTCGAGCACCGCGCGCCACGCTCTGCCGCGTCGTTCGCTGGCGAACGACTCGGCCGGGCCGGCCACGTGCCAGACGGTGCGATGACCGAGGTCCAGCAGGTGACGTACGGCCTGACCGGCGCCGTCGGCCTGGTCGGTGTCGACGACGGGGTAGCGGTCGCCGGCGTCCGAGTCCACGACCACGGCGTGCACGCCCGGCGGAAGGGCCACGGTGTTGGTGTCGAGGAGGTGGATCTCGATAATCACGATGACACCGTCGACGGCGAGTTCCCCCATCCTCGTGAAGGCACCGAGCACGTTGTCCTGGGTCGGCGCGCCCAGCGGGATCAGGGTGGTCGCGTAGCCCTCTGTCGCAGCGTGGGTGGCGATGGCCTCGACGGTGCGGCTGTTGCCGGTCGAGGAGAGGTTGAACAGGATCACGCCGATGGTGTTGAACCGGCCGTAGCGCAGCGCGCGGGCGGCGCTGTTGGGTCGGTAGCCCAACTGCCGCATCGCGTCGAGCACCTGCTGCCGGGTCGTCTCGATGACCGCGGAGTCGCCGTTGGACACCCGGGACACGGTCTGGGACGAGACGCCCGCGAGTCGAGCCACGTCCGCCATGGAAACCCGCTGCTTGCGGCGCCCGCCGGGTATCCCGGAGCCGCCGCGTTGCGCGCCACCGGCCGGGACGGCCAGCGGTCGATGGCCTCGAGTGTCCGCATCCATCGTTGCTCCCGCCTGCCATGCACCCACACCAGAAGCCCACGCAGTGCGTCCGAGCCGTTACTTGACGGTCGTGGTGACGGGTGCCACGATACCGCAACGCCCGTTTACGTAAACATTGCCGCCTGCGTTGCATCTGGCGCTCGTCGCCGCACAGCAGACGCCTGACGGTGATGTTTACGTGACCATCACGCCCAGGAGTGCCGGATGGTAAGGAGTGTGCCGATGGCTGCGGCAGGGTTCGCACACCGCTCACGAAACCGGAGAGCGGCAGGCGCCGGCCGGCGATCCTGGGTCGGTTGGCAGTTCACCGGCCCGTTCATGGCGGTGTTCGCGCTGGTGTTCCTGGCGCCGATCGCCTACTCGCTGTACCTGAGCGTGTTCCGGACACAGTTGGTCGGGGGCACGACGTTCGTGGGCCTGGACAACTACGCCAAGGCGCTGACCGACGGGCAGTTCTGGTCGGCGTTCGGCCGGGTGGCATCCTTCCTGGCGGTACAGGTACCGATCATGCTGTTCCTGGCGTTGCTGATCGCCCTTGCCGTCGACAGTGGACGGCTGTACGGGGCCGGGTTCTTCCGGATCTCGGTGTTCCTGCCCTACGCGGTGCCCGCGGTGGTCGCCACGCTGATGTGGGGCTTCATGTACGGCAGCCAGTTCGGCCTGGTCGGGAACCTCAACGAGGCGCTCGGGGTGTCGCTGCCCGACCCACTGTCGCCGGACCTGATCCTCGCCTCGATCGGCAACATCGTGACGTGGGAGTTCGTCGGCTACAACATGCTGATCCTCTACTCGGCGCTGCGGGTGGTGAATCCGTCCCTGTACGAGGCCGCACAGATCGACGGAGCGGGCCAGCTACGGATCATCACGGCGATCAAGTTGCCGGCACTGCGTGGCCCACTGCTGATCGCGACGATCTTCTCGATCATCGGCAGCTTCCAGCTCTTCAACGAGCCCAGCATCCTCAAGACCCTGGCGCCGAACTCCATCACCACCTACTTCACGCCGAACCTCTACGCCTACTCGCTGTCGTTCGCCGGCCAGCAGTTCAACTACGCCGCCACGCTAGCGATCGTGATGGGCGTGATCACGATGATCGTCGCGTACCTGGTCCAGCTGCGCGGCATGCGGAAGGCGGTCTGAGCATGGCCACCACCTCCATGACCGAGCCGACCGCCCCGGGCCGGTCCGCGCGCACCGCACTGACGGTTCGCCGGAGAGCCCCACGCCAGGGCAAGAGTGTCATGCTGACCACCCTCACCGGCCTGGTGCTGATCTACGCGCTGCTGCCGCTGGCCTGGCTGCTGATCAACGCGACAAAGACCCAGCAGGGACTCTTCGACTCCTTCGGCCTGGCCCCGGCCGAGGACTTCGCCCTGTTCAGCAACATCGCCGACACGTTCACCTACGACGACGGCATCTTCACCCGCTGGCTGCTGAACACCCTGCTGTACGTGGCGCTGGGTGCCGGCGGCGCGACCCTGTTGGCGGCGCTGGCCGGCTACGGGCTCGCGAAGTTCGACTTCCCGGGCAAGAGGGCGGTCTTCGCGGTGGTCATCGGCGCGGTCGCGGTGCCGGGCACCGCGCTGGCCGTGCCGACCTTCCTGATGTTCTCCAAGCTGGAGCTGACCAACACTCCGTGGGCGATCATCATCCCGTCACTGGTCTCACCGTTCGGCCTCTATCTGATGTGGACGTTCGCCACCGACGCCGTGCCAGACGAGGTGATCGAATCCGCGCGCGTCGACGGCGCCGGGGAGTACCGGACGTTCTTCTCGGTCAGCGCGCCGCTGCTGGCCCCCGGGACGGTCACGGTCCTGCTGTTCAACGTGGTCGCCACCTGGAACAACTACTTCCTGCCCCTGATCATGCTCAAGGATCAGAACTGGTATCCGCTCACGATCGGCCTCGACTCCTGGAACAAGCAGGCCGTCACGGCGGGCGGCGAGCCGGTCTTCAACCTCGTGATCACCGGTTCCCTGCTCACCATAGTGCCGCTGATCGCGGCGTTCCTGCTGCTACAGCGGTACTGGCAGTCCGGTCTGGCCAACGGAAGCGTCAAGGAATAACCGGCGCTCGCCGACGGGCCACGCCACGCCAACTGGCACCAGCACACACCCACGAAGGGAACCGTCATGATGGTCATACGACGCCGAACGTTGTTGGCGAGCGCGGTTCTTTCCGCGTCGCTGCTGGTCACCGCGTGCGGATCCGGTGACGACGGCGATTCCGGCGGGCAGTCCGCCGGCGCCTCCGACGCGGACATCCAGGCCGCCCTGGACGCCGGCGGCAGCATCACCGTGTGGGCCTGGGAGCCGACTCTCAAGCAGGTCGTCACCGACTTCCAGGCCAAGTACCCGAAGGTCAAGGTCGACCTGGTCAACGCCGGCACCGGCAACGACCAGTACACCGCGCTGCAGAACGCGATCAAGGCCGGATCCGGCGTCCCGGACGTCGCCCAGGTCGAGTACTACGCGCTGCCGCAGTTCGTCCTGTCCAAGGCGCTGACCAGTCTGAACGGGTACGGCACCGACAAGCTGCAGGGCACCTTCACTCCCGGCCCGTGGAACGCCGTACGGTCCGGCGACGGCGTCTACGGTCTGCCGATGGACTCCGGTCCGATGGCGTTGTTCTACAACAAGGAGGTATTCGACAAGCACGGGTTGAAGGTCCCCACCACCTGGGACGAGTACGTCGCCGAGGCCGAGAAGCTGCACAGGGCCGATCCAAAGGCCTACATCACCAGCGACACCGGCGACGCCGGCTTCACCACCAGCATGATCTGGCAGGCTGGCGGCAAGCCCTACACGGTCGACGGCACCAAGGTGGGCATCAACTTCGCCGACCCGGGCACCCAGAAGTTCACCGCCACCTGGCAGAAGCTCATCGACGGCAAGCTGCTCTCACCGGTCGTCGGGTGGAGCGATGCCTGGTACAAGGGCCTTGGTGACGGCACCATCGCGAGCCTGGTGATCGGCGCCTGGATGCCGGCGAACCTGGAGTCCGGCGTCAAGGCCACCAACGGCAAGTGGCGGGTGGCACCCATGCCGCAGTGGGAGGCCGGCGGCAAGGTCACCGCCGAGAACGGCGGCAGCTCACTGGCGATCCCGGCGCAGGGTGCCAACAAGACCCTCGCGTACGCCTTCCTCAGGTACGCCACGGTCGACCAGGGCGCCCAGACCCGGGCCGACGGGGGTGCCTTCCCCGCCACCAGCGCACAGCTGAACTCGCCGCAGTTCCTGAACAAGGATTTCCCCTACTTCGGTGGCCAGAAGGTGAACCAGGTCCTCGCCGAGTCCGCCGGACAGGTCGCCCCGAACTGGTCGTACCTGCCCTTCCAGGTCTATGCCAACAGCGTGTTCGGCGACACCGCCGGCAAGGCGTACCTCGGCGGAGCCAGCCTGCAGGACGGGCTCAAGGCGTGGCAGGACGTCTCCATCAAGTACGGCCAGGAACAGGGCTTCACCATCGGGTAACCCCGGTTGCCGTCCGGCCGCCACGCCGCGGCCGGACGGCCGTGTTCACGTAAGCATCAGCAGCTTCGTTGGGAGTTCGTCGTGGGACAACACCGCGGTCACCGATGGCTACGCTGGCCCTCCGACCCCGCCCGGGCGCGCCTGGGGTTCGGCGCCGACTACAACCCCGAGCAATGGCCCCGCGGCACCTGGCACGAGGACGCGCAGGCGATGCGGCGGGCCGGCGTGAACATCGTGTCGCTGGCGATCTTCTCCTGGGCCCGACTGCAACCGGCCGAACACGAATGGGATTTCGCCTGGTTGGACGAGGTAATGGCCCTGATGCACGCCCACGACATCGCGGTGGACCTGGCCACCGCCACCGCGTCGCCGCCGCCCTGGCTGACCACGAAGCACCCGGAGATCCTGCCCGTCGACCGCGACGGCCGCACGCTCTGGCCCGGCGGCCGGCAACACTGGCGGCCGACCTCGCCGACCTTCCGTCGCCATGCCCTGCACCTGACCCGCCGACTCGCCGAGCGGTACGGCACCCACCCCGGCCTGGCCGCGTGGCACATCTCCAACGAGCTTGGCTGCCACAACGTCTACGACTACTCCGACGACGCCGCCGCGGCGTTCCGCACCTGGCTACGCGCCCGATACCAGACCCTCGACGCCCTGAACCACGCCTGGGCGACCACCTTCTGGTCCCAGCACTACAGCGACTGGGCCCAGATCCTGCCGCCCCGCCTGGCCGCTTCCTACCCGAACCCCACCCAGCAGCTCGACTTCAAACGGTTCTCCTCGGACGCCCTCAAGGAGCATCTGCGCGCCGAACGCGACCTGCTACGCGAGCTCACCCCCGACATCCCGGTCACCACCAACTTTATGATCATGGGCGAGACCAGCGGCATGAACTACGCCGACTGGGCCCCCGAACTCGACTTCATCGCCAACGACCACTACCTGACCCCCGGGCCGCAGGCATACGACGAACTGTCGTTCTCCGCCAACCTCACCGGCAACCTCGCCGAAGGCCATCCCTGGTTCCTCATGGAGCACTCCACCAGCGCCGTCAACTGGCAGCCGGTCAACGTCGCCAAACGCCCCGGCCAGTTGGCAAGGGACTCGCTCACCCACGTCGCGCACGGCGCGGACGCGGTGTGCTACTTCCAATGGCGCCAGTCCGCGGCCGGCGCCGAGAAATACCACTCCGCGATGATCCCGCACGCCGGCCAGGACAGCGACGTCTTCCGCGCCGTCACCGACCTCGGCGCCACCCTCCGCGACCTGGCACCGGTGGCCGGCACCGTGCGCGGCCGCGCCAGCGCCGCCATCATCTTCGACTGGGAATCCTGGTGGGCCGCCGAACTCGACTCCCACCCCACCGACCGACTCCGCTACCGCCGGGAAGCGCTGGACTGGTACACCGCGTTTCTCGACATCGGCGTCCGCGTCGACGTCGTCCCCGCCACCGCCCCGCTGGAACAGTACGACCTGCTGATCGCCCCCATTCTCCACGTCGTCCCCAGTCCGCTCGCCGACCGGCTGGCCGGATTCGTCACCGGCGGAGGCCACCTGGTCACCACCTACTTCTCCGGCATCGTGGACGAACACGACCGGGTCTGGCTCGGCGGGTACCCCGGTGCGCTCCGGGACACGCTGGGCATCCGGATCCAGGAATTCGCCCCGCTGCTCGACGACCAGAGCGTCGAACTCGACAACGGCACCACCGGCACCGTGTGGGTCGACCACATCGACGTCATCGGATCCACCACCGAGGTCCTGGCCCGCTACAAGACCGGGGACCACGCCGGCCGACCAGCGATCACCCGACGGACCGAAGGAGACGGCTCGGCCGCCTACGTCTCCACCCGACTCGGACCACAGGCCCTGTCCACCGTCCTGGCCGTCCTGGCCGACCGGGCCGGCGTCCACAGCGAACTGCCCGAACCGCTGCGCGGTTGCGTCGAACTGGCCGTGCGCGGACCCTACCGTTTCCTCATCAACAGAACCGACACACCGATCGACACGGCCAGCGTTCCCGGCGGACGCGTCAACGCGGACTCGGCGTTACTGGAGGCCGACGGCGTTCTGGTGGTGCGTAGTCCGTCCGACGAGGCCGGCTAGTCCGGCTCCGACTACACCGGTGGCGGCGCGGTCGACTCCCGGATTCGCAGTGATGGGCTGATGACGATCCGGTGGGTGGGGCGGTCGAGGTCGGCGAGCCGTTCGGCGACAAGACGCACGGCGGCCCGGCCGATCGAGCGACGCGGCGGCCGGACGGCGGTCAGCGGTGGGCTGAAGAGCCCGGCGACCTCGTCGTCGTACGCCACGATGGAGAGGTCGCCGGGAACGGACAGGTGCCGCTCCTCGCAGTGCTGCACCAGCGCGATCGCCTCGGCGTCGGCGTGCACCAGCAGCGCCGTCGTCCCGGTCGCCCGGCACCGGTCGAGGACGCCGTCGAGCACGGTGTCCCGCTCCGGTGACCGTACGTCGGGTACCACGGCCGCCACCGTCTCGTCCGGCTCGAGGCCGCACTCGGTCGTGGCGTCGAGCCAGCCGCGCCGGATGTGCTGGCTGGTGGGGCTGTTGGCGTCGAGCACCAGGCCGACCTTGCGGTGTCCGAGCGAGGTGAGGTGGCGCACCGCCATGGCCGCGCCGAGCGCGTGGTCGGTGACCACCGACTCCATGACGGCGTGGTGGCTGCCTACCGTGGCGGTGCGTTCCAGCAGGACGACCGGGACGCCGACCTGGTCGAGCCACTCGATGGTGCGCTCGGCGGTCGGTGCGTCCATGCGGGGCGCGATGATCAGGGCGTCGACGGCCATCCGCTCCACCAGACGGGCCAGTTGCGGCTGGTCGTCCTCGGTGTCGTAGGAGGAGCCGCGCAACACCACGCGCATGTCGAGTTCACGGGCAGCCTCCTCGGCGCCGCGCGCCACGTCCGGCCAGTAGTAGTCCAGCGAGGGTACGAGCATGCCGAGGGTGCGACCGGGCAGCGAGTCCAGGCCCGCGCCGGGTGCCTCGTCGGCCGCCGGGACGTCATCCGGCGTGATCAGCGCGACTCCGCCGTGGACCCGGCGGACCAGCCCTTCGGCGGCGAGCTCGGCGATGTCGCGCCGGATGGTGACCGGCGCGGCGCCGAGCGCGTGGGACAGGTCGGAGATGCGCATTGAGCCGTCGCGTTGCAGGGCCGCCAGCAGTTGCTGGCGGCGGGCGACCTGAAGTGGCCCGCGGGCCTCCGCCGTGGCGACGGCGGGACTGTCCTTGGTCATGGGGCACCTCCGAGGAACGCTTCGTGCGGCGGAAGCTCTTGCACGGTGAGGACGACCTTGCCGGCCGGTCCGAACGCGGCGACGTCGATCGCGAGCCGGATCAGCTGCCCTCCCCACATATCGAAGAGCATAGGAGCCGCGATCCGCCGGACCGTGGCGGCGCGAGGGGCCGACGCCGGCCGCCAGCCGAGCCCGATCCGGCCGGCCACGCCGCAGCCAGAGAGCCTGCGATGCGGTGTGCGACGGCCATGACTCCTCGATCGGGTAGGGCGGCTGTGAACGATTCTGATCGTATCAGAGCACTTATGGAAGCTAAGCGCGCAGGCGAGACCACGTGGGAGCCGAGACAGGCCAGTCGACAGCGAGGCCCTCCGAGCTGGTTGGGCGGATTGCAGCATCTATGCCCGTTTTGTGGGCGCCGCGAGTGGCCCCGGTCACAGCAGCTGTAGGCAGCAACGTGCGTCCTTCTGATCGGATGTGTTCATCTCGGTTTGACAACAGCATTGACTTGCTCGGTTGTGAGCGTTTTACTTCGGAAACCCGGCTGACGCCTGCGCGTCACATACGTCGGCAACGCCCCGCTCGCCACTTCCACGGAGACGGATCGATGCGACAGGACCTCGGATGATGTTCGGCACGACCGGCCAGCGGGCACCGGGGACGGACTCGGGCGCCGACACCGCCGCGACCTGGAGCCGGGATGACTGGTTGGCCCTCGCCGACCGGATACTCGCCGCCGCCCGGCCGTTCGCGTCCCCCGGGCACGCCCTCGTCACCTTTCCCGGACCGGAGGGCGGTTACGGGCGGGCCGTCGACGGCCTGGAGGGGTTCGCCCGCACGTTTCTGCTGGCCGGTTTCCGCATCGCGGGCGCGCGGGGAGTGGGCCTGGACGAGCTCGTCGACCGGTACGCGGCCGGCGTCGCCGCCGGCACCGACCCGAGCTCGCCGGACCGATGGGTGCGGTTGGACGAGCACCCCCAGGCGAAGGTGGAGGCCGCCTCCATCGCGCTGGTCCTGGACATGACCCGCCCGTGGATCTGGGACCGGCTGCCGTCCGCGGTGCGGGAGCGGGTGGTGGAGTACCTGCGCCCGGCGGTCGGCGACGACACGTACCCACGAATCAACTGGGTCTGGTTCCGGCTGGTCGTCCAGACGTTCCTGCGCTCGGTGGGCGGGCCACACTCGCTCGACGAGATGGCCGAGGACCTGGCCACGCACGACGGCTTCGCCCGCGCGGACGGCTGGATGTCCGACGGGCCGGAACGCGCCTACGACCACTATGTGGGCTGGGCGCTGCACGTGTACCCGACCCTGTGGGGCCGGATGGCGGGCGCCGCGGACCTGGCCACAGAGCGCCGCGCGCGGGACGTGGCCGGCCTCGACCGGTTCCTGCGTGACGCGGTCGCGCTCGTGGGCGCCGACGGATCGCCGCTGATCCAGGGGCGGAGCCTGGTCTACCGCTTCGCCGCGGCGGCGCCGTTCTGGGTCGGCGCCATCGCCGGCGTGCCCTCGGTCAGCCTCGGCCAGTTGCGCCGCGCGGCCACCCGCGTCGTGCGCCACTTCGTCACCCGCGGCGCCCCCGACGACCGGGGGCTGCTCACCCTCGGCTGGCACGGGCCGTGGCCGCGACTGGCGCAGGCGTACTCCGGACCGGGCTCGCCGTACTGGGCCAGCAAGGGCCTGCTCGGCGTCGCGCTGCCCGCCGACCACCCGGTCTGGGCGGCGCCGGAGGAGCCGCTGCCGGTCGAGGAGCGCGATGCGGTGCGGGCGGTACGCGCACCGGGGTGGCTGGTCTCGGGCACCCGTGCCGACGGCATCGTCCGCGTCGTCAACCACGGCACCGACCACGCCGTCGAGGGAGCCACCGTCGGCGACTCTCCGCTCTACGCCCGACTCGGTTACTCCACCGTCACCAGCCCCGTCCTCGACGAGAGCGGATGGCGGGATCCGCTGGACCAGTCGGTCGCCCTCGTCGACGACGCGGGCCGGGCCACTCACCGCGCCGGCATGCGCCTACTGACCGTGCACGTCGACACCGACGGCGTGGGCGTGGCCGGATCACGCACCCTGGCCCACTGGGTCGACCCGGAGCCGGGCCAGCGCGATCACGGCGGCGGCCGCGTGGGCCGGTACCGACCGGCCGGGCACCTCACCGTGTACTCGCTGGTCCGGGGCCCCTGGGAGCTACGCCTGACCCGCGTCGACGGCCTCGCCGACGGCGTCGAGGCGGCCGCGCTGCGGCTGAGGATCGGCGGCTGGGCCCTTGCCGGGGAAGCGACGGCGGCCTTCGGCGGCAGTGTGGCGGCCGTTACCGGAGCCGGCCTGACCAGCTGGCTCGAAAGCGTCCACGGCGAGGCAACGGCCGGCGCCACCGGCGTTCCCCACGGCGGGCCCCTGGCGGGCGGGCTGGTCGTGCCCTGGCTGCATTACGCGGTCCAGCCAGGCACCTGGATCGCCACCTTCACCGAGCTGTCCAGAGAGCCCGCAGCCACGTCCGGGCACGCGTGCCACGTCGTGGCGGACGAGGACGCCGACGGCCTCCACGTGGCGGTCGACTGGCCCGACCGGGTCAGCACGGCGACCCGGCTGGACACCAAGCATGCCGGGCTCCGCCGCCAGGCGGCCCGGTAGCAGTGCGGGCCCGCCCGGGCCCCTGACCTAAGGAGAAAGGGATGAAGCGTGTAATACCAGCCGTCATCGGCGCCGCGACGGCGCTGACACTGGTCCTTGCCGGTTGCGGCGGCGACGACGAGCCAGCCGACCCCAACGCCCCTGTGACGATCACCCTGGCCGGCTGGAGCCTGTCGTCCACGCCGGAGTTCAAGACGCTCGCCGACGGCTTCAAGACGACCCACCCGAACGTGACGGTGGAACTCAAGGAGTACGACACGGCCAACTACGACACGCAGATGACCGCGGACCTGGCCGCCGGCACCGCCCCGGACGTCTACGTGATGAAGAACCTCAAGAACTTCTATACATACCAGAGCGGCGGCCAACTGCTCGACGTCTCCGACGCCACCTCCGGCCTCGGCTCGGTCGCGGCACTTCCGTCGTACCAGGTCGACGGTAAGGCGTACGCGGTGCCGTACCGGCAGGACTCGTGGGTGCTGTTCTACAACAAGGACCTGTTCGCGAAGGCGAAGGTGACGCCGCCGGACGGGACCTGGACCTGGGACGACTACGTCGCCACCGCGAAGCAGCTCAGCACCGGGTTGAAGGCTGCGGGGTCCAATGCCACCGGCACCTACCAGCACATCTTCCAGTCGACCGTGCAGGGACTCGCGCTCGCCCAGACCCCGAACGCGGACCTGCTCAGTGGTGACTTCTCGTACCTGAAGCCGTACTACGAGCGGTCGCTGGACCTGCAGGCGGCCGGTGCGCAGCCGACCTTCGGCACCGCCAACACCAACAAGCTCACCTACCAGGCGCAGTTCGGCAAGCAGCAGTCGGCGATGCTGGTGATGGGCACCTGGTACGTGGCCACGCTGCTCAACCAGCGAAAGACCGGGGATGCCGACACGTTCCAGTGGGGGCTCGCGCCGGCGCCGCAGTTCGACAAGTCCACCACCGGAACCTCCGCCACACCGGTCACGTTCGGTGACCCGACCGGGCTGGGGATCAACCCGAAGATCGACAAGTCGAAGGTCGCCGCGGCCAAGGCGTTCCTCGGGTACGTCGCCGGTCAGGACGCCGGCAAGGCGCTGGCCGGGATCGGCACCACCCCGGCCCAGGTCACCGACGCGGTCACCGCGACGCTGTTCGGACTGGACGGCGTGCCGCAGGACGACCTGTCGAAGTTCGCGTACGCCAAGCACACCATCAAGCCGGAGAACCCGGTGTCGAAGCACACCGCCGGCCTGCAGAACATCCTCAACGAGACGCACTCCGTGATCCTGTCCAACAGCAAGGGTGTCGACGCGGCGCTGACCGAGGCACAGACCCGCGCCAAGAACGAGGTCCTCAACCAGTGAACTCGTGGCGGGTCCGGCACGTCCTCTGCCGTACGCCGGGCCCGCTTCCGAGCCGAACGCTTCCGGAGAGTCTCTATGGCAACGATGCCGCGTACGCGGCCCAGGTACCGGCCGCTGGTGTGGCGCAACACGCTCGCCGGATGGTCGTTCATCCTGCCGAACTTCGCCGGCTTCACCGTGCTCACCCTCGTACCCGTCGTGGTGCTGTTCTACCTCGCCTTCACGAACTGGAACGTCTTCGGGGTGGCCGAATGGACCGGCACCGCAAACTTCCGGCGGTTGTGGAGCGACGCGAGCTTCTGGACCGCACTCCGGAACACCGTCTACTACACGGTCTTCCACATCCCGCTGACCCTGGCCGCGTCGCTCGGGTTGGCGCTGCTACTCAACCGCAGGCTGCGCGGCGTGCGGTTCTTCCGCACCGTCGCGTTCTTCCCCTACGTCACCTCGATCGTGGCGATCGCGATGGTCTGGAACCAGCTGTTCAGCCCGGAGTACGGACCGGTCAACGCCTTCCTGAGCGCCATCGGGGTGGACAACCCGCCGGGCTGGACCACGTCGGCGGAATGGTCGATGCCGGCGGTCATCATCGTCGGCACCTGGCGGTACATGGGCTACTACATGCTGCTGTTCCTGGCCGGCCTGCAGACCATCCCGGCCCAGCTCTACGAGGCCGCCCAGATCGACGGCGCCACACCCTGGCAGCGGTTCGTGAACGTGACCATCCCCGGACTGCGGCACACCACCTTCTTCGTCACCGTGATGCTCACCATCGAAAGCTTCAAGGTCTTCGACCTCATCCTCGTGATGACCGACGGCGGCCCCGGTCAGTCCACTCTGGTCCTCTCGCAGTACATCTACCAGAAGGGCTTCGAGGAGAACCAGTTCGGCTACGCCTCTGCGGTCTCCGTCGTCCTGTTCGCCATCTGCTTCGGCATCACGGTCATCCAGTTCATGGTCAACAAGCGGAGGAACAGCTGATGACCGCGACCGACCTCGCCCCGCTCGCCCCGACCATCACCGTGCCCGGCAACCGCAGGCCGCCCGCCCGACGTGTCGCGTCCCGGGGCTGGCGGATCGTCGGGTACGCCGCCCTCGTGCTCGCGGCGGCCGGGCTGCTGCTGCCGTTCTACTGGATGGTGGTGGCGTCGTTGAAGACCAACAACGACGTGTTCACCATCCCGATCACGTGGCTCCCCGATCCGGTGGTGTGGCGCAACTACGTCGACATCTGGCAGCGCTCGGACATGACGACGTGGCTGTGGAACACGCTGCTGCTGTCGGTCGTCGTCACCTTCCTACAGGTGTTCACCGGCAGCTTCGCCGCGTACGGCTTCGCCCGGGTCCGCTTCCCCGGCCGCAACCTGCTGTTCCTGGCCTACGTCGGCACCATCGCGGTGCCCTGGCAGTCGTACATGATTCCGCAGTTCATCCTCTTTTCGAAGCTGCAGCTGTCGAACACGCTGTGGTCGATCGTCGCGCTGCAGGCGTTCGGCGCGTTCGGTGTGTTCCTGATGAAGCAGTTCTACGAGACGATCCCCGAGGAACTCAGCGAATCGGCGCGGGTCGACGGGCTCACCGAGTTCGGCATCTACCGACGGATCATGCTGCCGCTGTCCCGGCCGGCGCTCGCCAGCCTGACCCTGCTGACGTTCGTGACCACCTGGAACGACTACCTCGGCCCGCTGATCTACCTGCGCAGTCCGGAGCTGCGCACCATCCAGCTGGGGCTGAACACCTTCATCTCCCAGTACAACGCCGAGTACGCGCTGATCATGACGGGCTCCGTGCTGTCCGTGCTACCGGTCGCGGTCATCTTCCTACTCGGCCAGCGGTACTTCATCGAGGGCATCGCCACCACCGGACTGAAGGGCTGACGATGACCTCCGTGCGCCCGCGCCACGACACCATCAACGCCGTCTTCGACGGCGTATACCTCGCGCTCGCCAGCAACATGCTGCTGGTGGTCGGTTGCCTGCCGCTGGTGCTGCTCGCGTTCACCACCGACGCCACGCAGTCCTGGCCGCTGTACGCGATTGCCGCACCGCTGTGCGCACCCGGGCTGTGCGGCGTGTTCGGGGTCATGTCCGCATACTCGGCCGGACGGTCCACCACCGGGCTGCGCACCTTCGGCCGCACCTGGCTAGCCACCGCCCGACCGGCGATGCTCTGGGCCGCCGCGGCGACCGCCCTCCTGGTCGTCCTCGGTGTCGACGCCCGCGCCCTCTGGGGCCACCGGGCCGGCGCCCTCGCCCTGCCGGTACTGGCCACGCTGACCGTCCTGACCGTCGCCACCGCGCTGCTCGGACTGGTGGCCATCGCCGAGCGACCCGCCGCGCCGCTGCGCGACGTGGCCCGCGCGTGCCTGTACCTCGCGGTGCGCCGGTGGTACCTCACCGCCGGATCACTGCTGGTGCTCGCGCTGCTCGCCCAGCTCGTCACCGCCCGCCCCGCGCTCGGCCTCGGCCTCGCCGCCGCACCACTGCTGTACGTCGTGTGGGCCAACAGCCACTTCGCCCTGCGCCCCGCGCTGGACCCACCGACCGTGGCGCCCCAGACCACCTGACGTCGCCCCGGTCGTGCCCTGACGGCCCGCATCGGAGCGAACAGACCTGCCCGGCACCCGCCTGGACACACGAGGGAGAACACCGACCATGACGGCGATCGACGTCCGTCCCAGCACCGACGCCGAGGCGATGGCGGCCGCGGTGGCCGCCGCACTTCGCACCGTCGCGGCGAACATCGACACCTTCGGCGACCGGTATCCCGCGGACACCACCGCCGGCAACCGCTATCCGCTCAGGCCGCCGACCGACGGGCAGATGCGTGGCGCGAACGTGGGCTGGACCACCAGCTTCTGGCCCGGGATGCTGTGGCTCGCACACGACCTGACCGGCGACGAACGCTACCGGCGGCACGCCCTGTCCCACGTGGACAGCTTTGCCACCCGCGTCGCCGACGGCGTCGACCTGGACACCCACGACCTCGGTTTCCTCTACACCCTCGCCTGCGTCACCCCGGCCCGACGCACCGGCGACGCCCGCGCCCGGCAGACGGCCCTGGCCGCCGCCGACCACCTGATGACCCGCTTCCTGGAACCAGCGGGAATCATCCAGGCCTGGGGAAACCTCGAAGACCCCGGCCAGCGGGGCCGCACCATCATCGACAGCCTCATGAACACGCCGCTGCTGTTCTGGGCCAGCCACGCCACCGGCGACGAGCGCTACACCGCCGCAGCCCGCCGGCACACCGCTTCGCTGAGAGAACACATCCTGCGCCCGGACGGCACCACCTTCCACACCTTCTACTGGGACCCGGCCACCGGTGCCCCGCTGCGCGGCGAGACCGAGCAGGGCCGCGCGGACGACTCCTGCTGGGCCCGTGGGCAGGCCTGGGGCATCTACGGGTTCGGCATCAACTACCGGTACACCGGGGACGCATCGCTGCTCGCGGCGGCACAGACCTGCGCCGACTACTTCCTGACCCACCTGCCCGACGACCACGTCCCGTACTGGGACCTGGAATTCGCCGACGGCAGCGGCCAGGAGCGGGACAGCTCGGCCGCGGCCATCGCCGCCTGCGGCCTGGCCGAGCTGGCCGACCACCTCACCGACCCGGCACACGCCGACCGTTACCGCCAGGCCGCGACCCTGATCCTGCGTTCGCTCATCGACAACTACTCCACGGCCGGCCACCCGGTCTCGAACTCGCTGATCCTGCACGGCGTCTACGACAAGCCCAAGGGCATCGGCGTCGACGAGGGCAACCTGTGGGGCGACTACTTCTATCTGGAAGCCCTCACCCGAGCGACCACCCCCGGCTGGACCAACCCCTGGTAAGCCCGACCACATCCGTTCCGCGGCAGCACTCGAGAGGCGATCATGGACTACCGGTACCACTGCTACATCCCGGCCCGCGAGGGCCGGAACAAGCTGCCCTTCAACCCGTGCCGCCTGCTGGACCTCACACTGCTGAACCTGCCGGCGGGCCAGTCCTGGACAGGGGAGTCCGGCGACCGGGAGATCCTCGCGGTCGTCCTGGGCGGCACGGCGAGCTTCACCGTCGCCGGGCACCGCTTCGCCGAGGTCGGTGGACGCGCGGACGTGTTCTCCGGCAAGCCGCACTCGGTGTACATCCCGGCCGGGGCCACCGTCACCGTCGAGGCGCTCACCGCCGTGGCGATCGCGCTGCCCAGCGCCCCCAGCGACCTGGCCACCGACCCCTACGACATCCCCCCGGTACGGGTGGCCAGCGGTCGCTGGGGTGCGGCCAACTTCGGCCGCACCTACCACCAGATCCTCACCGAGATCGCCCAGCCGGACCTGCCGGCCCACCGGCTCGTCGTCGGCGAGACCTACACGCCGTCCGGCAACTGGAGCACCTATCCCCCGCACCGGCACAAGGTCGACGACCTGCCCGCAGAGGCCGCACACGAGGAGATGTACTACTTCCGGGTCGACCGGCCCGGCGGCTTCGGCATCTCCCGCGTCTACACCGACGAGGGGTACGAGGAGAACTTCACCGCCCGCGACCACGGTGTGCAGATGATGCCCGAGGGCTATCACACCGTGGTCAGCGCGCCCGGGTACACCACCTACTACCTGTGGGTGCTCGCCGGCAGCCAGCGTACCCAGGGCGCTCGCGAGGACGCCGACCTCGCCTGGGTCGGTCGGACCGTCCCGACCCTGCGTAGCGTGGGCCTGTAGCGATGGTGCTCGACAGCTTCCGGCTCGACGGCCGCGTCGCACTGGTCACCGGCGGCAGCCGCGGCATCGGCAGGGCGTTCGCGACCGCGCTGGCCCAGGCCGGCGCCGACGTCGCGCTGCTGGGCCGCACCAGTCCGGCCGAGACCGTTGCCCGGATCGAGGCGCTGGGCCGGCGCGCGTACGTCGTACCCGCCGACCTCGACAAGGCCGGGCCGGACGAGATCGCCGGCAGCGTCGAGTCCGTGGTCGCCGGGCTCGGCCGCCTCGACATCCTGGTCAACAACGCCGGCATCATCCGCCGGGCCGCCGCCGTCACGCACTCTCCCCAGGACTGGGACGCCGTGCTGCGCGTCGATCTCGACGCGGTCTTCCACCTGTGCCAGGCGGCTGGCCGGGTGATGCTCGGCCAGGGCCACGGGAAGATCGTCAACGTGGCGTCGATGCTGTCCTACCAGGGCGGCATCCAGGTGCCGTCGTACACCGCCGCCAAACACGCCGTCGTGGGCCTCACCCGCGCCCTGGCCAACGAATGGGCCGGCGGCGGCGTCAACGTCAACGCGATCGCCCCCGGCTACATCGCCACCGACAACACCGCGCCCCTGCGCGCCGACCCGGACCGGGAACGCGCCATCCGCGAGCGGATCCCGGCCGGCCGGTGGGGTCGGCCGGAGGATCTCGCGGGCGCCGTGGTGTTCCTCGCCTCCGACGCCGCCCGCTACGTACACGGCACCGTCCTACCGGTGGACGGAGGCTGGCTGGCGCGGTAGCCGCGACGCCACGGGACGACCATGCGCGTAGCCGGTCCGGCCCGATCGACCATGCAGACGGAATGAACGGACAAGGTCATGTGACATCAGCGAACCGGCGTCTTGGTCCGGATCCGGCCTCCCGGCCCGGTCGGGACCGCCGCCGGGTGTCGCGCAACAGCCCAGGTGAGGCAACTCGTGACGACACAGCGGCTGTTCGGCCCGCAGCGACAGGAACGACTGCTGGCCGAACTTCGAGGACATGGGGCCGTACGGGTACGCGACCTCGCACGCGAACTCGGCGTGAGCGAACTGACCATCCGCCGCGACATCACCGCACTGGCCGAACGTGGCCTCGTGTCGCGGGTGCACGGCGGCGCGACGTTACCCGCACACGGCACCGCCAGCGGTCAGCCCCGTAGGGCGGCGACCCGCTTCACCGTTGGCATGGTCGTACCGTCGCTCGACTTCTACTGGCCGCCGGTCACGGCCGGTGCCCGGGCCGCCGCGGCGGCGCTCGGGGTCAACCTCCAACTGCGCGGCTCGAGCTACGACCCGGACGAGGACCGCCGGCAGATCAGCCTCCTCGTCGAGTCCGGGCAGGTGCAGGGCCTGCTTCTGGCCCCGGCCCTGCACGGCGACCATGCCCACGAAACACTCGACTGGATCGGGCAGCTACCGCTCCCCGCCATCCTTGTCGAACGGCAGCCGCGCGGATGGACGCCGGCCAGCGGACAGATCGAATGGGTGCGCAGCGACCACTACCTGGGAATCCAGATCGCCGTGCACCACCTTCGACAGCAGGGGCACCGACGTATCGGGCTGGTCGTCGCTCCCGGCAGCCCCACCTCGGCGCATCTTCGGCGCGCCTGGCAGACGGCCGCGGCCGACCCCGGCATGCGCGACACCCTGGTCATGCCGGAAGCGGTCACCCTCGGCACCACCGGCGAGCGGGACACGATGCACCGGCTGCTGGGCGGATGCCTGCGCGCCGGGACCACCGCACTGGTGGTCCACAGCGACCCCGAGGCGATCGCCATCGCCCAGTTCTGTACCGAGCAGGGCGTCACGATCCCTGACGACCTGGCCATCGTGTCCTACGACGACGAGATCGCCCACCTGGGCGACCCCCCGCTCACCGCGGTTCGGCCGCCCAAGGGGCACGTCGGGCGCCTCGCCGTCGAACTCATGGTCTCCCGGCTGCTCGACGGGGGTCGCCGGCCGACGTACCGGGTCCTGCTCGCCCCCGAACTGGTGGTGCGCGGGTCGTCGATGTCGGTGTCGTCGTTGCGCTGACTGCCCGCCCTCGAAGGCCCGGGCTCTGAGCTGCGGCGGAGCGATTCCGACGGACGGCCTGTCGCGCATATTCCAATGATGTTCATATATGAATGCTTCTGGACGAGTCGGTTCGAAATGTGGCCCACCATGGCGAATGCGCCACGCCGGACGCAGCGGACGTCCAACGTTCGCCGCGACGGGTTTCCGCCTGACGAAAGGACGACGACGTGAGAACCAACCGAAGGCTTCTCTCGCTGGGCCTGTCGCTGGTGGTGACCGCAGCCGGGGTCCTGGCCACCGTGACGGTGGCGGCCCCGGCCGCGCATGCGGCCCCGGTCACCATCACCAACGGCACCCAGTTCACCGACACCAGCGGCAACGTGCTGCACGCCCACGGCGGCGGTGTCCTGAAGGTCGGCAACTACTACTACTGGTTCGGCGAGAACCGCAACCCGAACAACACGTTCCGGGCGGTCTCCGTCTACCGCTCCACCGACCTGCGCAACTGGGAGTTCCGCAACAACGTGCTGACCCAGTCGTCGGCCACCGAGCTCCAGGTCGCCAACATCGAACGACCGAAGGTCATCTACAACGCCAGCACCGGCCGGTACGTGATGTGGATGCACAAGGAGAACGGGTCCAACTACAGCGAGGCCCGCGCCGCGGTCGCCTCGTCTGCCACCGTGGACGGCAACTACACCTGGCACGGCAGCTTCCGGCCGCTCGGCCACATGTCCCGGGACATCACGCTCTACAACGACAACGGCACCGCGTACATGATCTCCGCTGCGGACGAGAACTACGACCTGCACATCTACCGGCTCACCTCGGACTATCGCGACGTGGCCAGCCTCGTCGGCAACTTCTGGAACGACGCGCACCGTGAGGCGCCCGCGCTGTTCAAGCGGGGCAGCACCTACTTCATGTTGACCTCGGCAGCGACCGGCTGGAGCCCGAACCAGGCAAAGTACGCCACCGCGGCGAGCATCTCCGGCCCGTGGAGCGGATGGACGAACGTCGGCGATTCGACGACCTTCCGCTCGCAGCCGACGTACGTGCTGCCGATCCAGGGCAGCTCCACCACGAGCTATCTCTACATGGGCGACCGCTGGGCCGGTGCCTGGGACGGACCGGTCGGCGACTCGCAGTACGTCTGGCTGCCGATCAGCTTCCCGTCGAGCACCAGCATGAGCCTGACCTGGTACCCCTCGATCACCATCGACACCGCCACGGGCACCGTCACCGGTAGCTCGCCCACCTACTACCGGATCACCAACCGCAACAGCGGCAACTGCCTCGACGTCGCCTCCGCCTCCACCGCCGACGGCGCCAACGTCATCCAGTACTCCTGCGGCAGCGCCCAGAACCAGCAGTGGCAGTGGGCCGCCACCGGCAGCTACTTCCAGATCCGGGGCCGCCACAGCGGCAAGTGCCTCGACATCGTCGGCTCCGGCACCGGCGACGGCGCCGACATCCAGCAGTACACCTGCGGAAGCGGCACCAACCAACAGTGGACCCGCACCCAGTCCTGAACACCTGGGTACCCACCGGCAGCGCGGCTCCCGGCTGCTGCCCGAGCTCGCGCGTCGGTGGCTCAGACTCGACCATCGACACTCCTCGGAGTGAGGTCATGACCATCAGCAGCCGAAACCTCCTGATCGCCGGCGGAGCCGGCCTCGCCGGCGTGACGCTCGGCGCGAGCCCGGCGGCCGCTGACGCATCACCCCTGGCCTGGGAGACCTACCGCGCCGACCGGTGACACCTATCACCACGCCCGCAACATCTACGTCGGCCGAAGCAACAACGGCTAGAAGTCGGTCGGCAGGGCCAGTGACCTGTCCTCGTCGAACGAGACGGTCGAGCTCGTGTCTGTTCGGTTCTGAACGTTCTTGCCCACTTCTGATCGACTCGTGGACATGTTTCGGGCCGTTAACCATATTGGGTTGAACATGTTAAGTCGCCTGGCGGCGAATGTTCATCCTTGCCGCCGTCAGGCATCCCGATCGAGGATCGCCGCGCACCAGACACAGTGGCGCGGCCCTCGAGCCAGGCTCAGGAGAGGCAAAAAACATGAAGGGAAGACCGCACAGGTCTCTCACCGCGGCGATCATGTCGTCTGATGGTCGGGTATCAGGACCATCGCGGAGCGCTCGGCCGGTGCACCGGTTGCTGACCGCCCTTGTGGTGACCGCGCTCAGCACGCTGGCCGGCGTCGTCGCCACCTCGGCACCCGCTCATGCCGCCACCAACCAG
Source organism: Plantactinospora solaniradicis (assembly GCF_042658085.1). NCBI lineage: Bacteria > Bacillati > Actinomycetota > Actinomycetes > Micromonosporales > Micromonosporaceae > Plantactinospora > Plantactinospora solaniradicis. The sequence goes on from NZ_JBHSPR010000013.1 coordinate 338,618, forward strand.
TTCCGGGGCATGAACTGGGCCGTGCTGGGGGACAACTTCAGCACGGGCCCGCTCGTCGTCCAGGGCCTGAGCCAGTCCGACAGCAACGCGACTGTGCGGGCCAAGGCCAATGCCCTCTATGACGACATGGCAGCCGTGGGGGTCAACACCGTCCGGCTGCCGATCAACACCCACACCGTCGGCACGACGTGGTGGAACAACTACCGGGGCGCCATCGACGCCGCCACCGCCCGCGGATTCAAGGTCATCCTTGCCTACTGGGAGGACGGCGCCGCCTCCGGCGGCAGGATCACGAACCTCGCCGCGTGGAACACGATGTGGTCCCGCGTGACCAGCACCTACGGCTCGAACACCAATGTCTACTTCGAGCCGATGAACGAGCCCCACGGCTACAGCTCGGCGGACTGGCGCAACGTCGCAGCGAACTGGCTCAGCTACCACTACTCGGCGGTGCCCGGCCGGGTGCTCATCGGCGGCACCGGCTACAGCCAGGACCTGCGGGACGTCTGCAACGACAGCCGCTTCAGTGGAACGTTGCTGTCCTTCCACCACTACGCCTTCTTCTACAGCGCGATGACGTACGACGCCTTCCGAAGCCACATTCAGACCCGCCTCGGGAACTGCGCCTCCCGCGCGGTCGTGACCGAGTACGGCGCACCGATGTCCACCGGCCTCAACTACGGCGACGCGAACAGCACCGACAACTTCGTACGTCACATTCGCGCCGTCACACAGGTCATGCGGGACAACCAGATGGGCGGCACCTACTGGCCCGCCCTCGGCGGCAAGCCCACCGGAAGCCTCGGCTACGACCACTACTCGATGTTCGCCTTCAGCGGGAGCGGCACCAATCTCAACCTGACCGCCCGCAATGCCTCCGGCCGCGACCGTGTTCGGTATGGCTGGGGCCTGTAGATCGGCTCCACGTCGTACGGTCGTCTCCACCTGATCGTGGATCCCCGGCGGGACGCGCCCCCGGCACCGAGCCTCGTGCTCGGGGCCGGGGGCTTCGTCGTTCCGACACGAGCGCGGCTTCCGAACACCGCGGCCGTCGGTGAACGAAGAGAGGTCGCCGGACTGCATCTGGCCCAGTTCCGGGACGGCTGACTCCTGATCACGGACCACTGCCACCGCCCGGACCGAGGCATGGCCCTCGTCAGGGGCTGCGGTGTTTCTCCTGGTGGGTCATAGGCACGATCCCCGGTCCTCGGCGTCGCCGATGATCGTGAAGAGCATCCGGCGCAGGGCCTGGACCTGGTCCTGGCCGAAGCTGTTCAGGACCGAGGCCTCCACGGCGGCGCAGGCGTCGGCCACTCTCGCGCGCACGGCCTCGCCGTCCTCGGTGATCACGGGGATGCGCAGGCGGCGGTCGCTGGGGTCGCTGTGCCGCACGACGAGGCCCCTGCGCTCGAGCCGGTCCAGCTGGCTCATCAAAGTGGTCTTGTCCAGCCCGAGGGATTTGCCGAGTTCGCCCTGGGTGAGGCCGGGCATCTTATCGAGGGCGCTCAGCACGATGTAGTCGCGCAGCGCGAGTCCGTGCTGCTCGGCCACTTCACCGGTCGCGACGCGCAGGCGCTGAGCCGCCCGGTGTAGCAGCCAGGTGATCTCGGATTCGATGGAGGGGCCCGGGCCGACGACCTCGGGCGCCGACGATGGCAGGCTCTGCATCCGGGAACCGTACGTCTTCAGCGGAGCCGCGCCGCGGCCTCGGGCGTCAGCCGAGGGATGCCGTCGTAGGAGCTGAGGTCATGCGCGGGGACGATCCGCATCAGGCCGTCCAGAGCGATCATGCGGAGCAGGTCCTGACGCAGCTGGTCGGGATCGCTGTCGGCGAGTTTACTCAGCAGCCTCGGCCGTTCGACCCGCCGACGGATGCCGTCGATCTGCCAGGTCAGGTCGCCGATGAAGGCGTACCGCTCGCCCGACGGCACGGTCACGAAGACGATCACCGAGCCAGCCGTGTGGCCTCCCGCGAGGACGACGACCACCGAGCCGTCGCCGTACGCGTCGTGGCTCGACGGGAACCCGAGGTACGACCGGCTGTCGAACCCGTACTCGTGTATCTCGTGCCCCGGGGACACGTGGCGGAAGACCTTCCCGTCGGAGTCCTCGGCGGCGTACCGCCGCTCGTCCGCGTTCAACCAGACCCGCGTGCCCCACAGGCTGTCGAGGCCGCTCGCGTGGTCCCAGTGCGAGTGGGTCAGCAGCACGCCGAGCAGTCTGCTGCGGTCGTAGCCGGCGGCGTCGAGTTGCTCGCCGGCCGTCCGGCCCACCCGATAGGGAGCGCGCATGAACCGGGGAAGCATCGCGACGTGCGCCGCGACGTCGGCGCCGAAGCCCGCGTCGATCAGCAGATCTCCGTCCGGGTGCCGCACCAGGACCGCGGACGCGGCGAAGTGGCGCTTGTCCCGGAACGATCCGCCGCGGAAGGCGAGGGCCGCCCGGGTTTCGTACGTGCCGGTGGGCAGGTGGTAGATGGCCATGTCCGCGGGCGGACGAGCCTCGGGCAGAGGTTCCGTCCAGCCCGCGGGCTTGGCGAGAGGTGACATGTCGAGATCGTATGAGCCGAGAAAGTCTGAGACAAGACTTTCTTCGTGCTTGACTTCCTCGTCGGGACGACCACGGCAAGCGTCGATGCCAAGACCGGCACGCTGGGAGGACCGGCTCCTCGTCAACTACCTGGGCACGTGCTCAACGGGCCGTCAGGACATCGATGCCATCGAGCGTGAACGTTCCGCTGACGACGCGCACCGTGACGTTGTGGTGGCGTTGCGGCAGGCCCCGCAGCCAGTACGAGGTCTGCCTCGTGCCGACTGTCCCGACCTGCTCGGTGCGGGGCGTCCGGTCGTCGACACGCACCTCCAGCGTCGCCGGCCCGGTCGCCCCGAACAGGTTCAGCCCGGTGCCGGTGAAATCGAGCGCCAGCGACTGGCCGGAAGCCAGCACGTGCTGCGTGCGGTTGAAGTGCGCGAATCCGGCCTGGACGAAGGAAAAGCCGTCAGGGTAGGCGACGCGGGGGTCGGAGTCGTCGATTGTCGTCGACTTCCAGGCCCGGCCCTTGATCGGCGTAACCGCGAGATTGTCGTACTGGGTGTTGTAGTACCCGCTCACCAGGGCCACCCGGCCGGCCAGCACCGGGTTGACCGACGTGTCGGCGTACGAGGCGAGCCGGGCACCGTCGAGCGTCGCCGTGATGACGTTCTCGCGAGCCGCGACGGACAACGTGTGCCACGCTCCGGTGTCCATCCCGGCCACGGTGCCCGATGCGACTACGGCGTCGAGCTTGCGCAGCTCCCATCGGCCATCTTCGTGGACGCGGACGGCGTAGGTGGCCTGGTCGCCGCCGCGGGCGTAGAGCTGCCGGACCCCCAGGCCGGCGAAGTTCGCCAGCGTCGGATCCCGGTCGACGGGGTCGAGCCGGAAGTCGACGGTCGCGGTGTAGTCGGCCCACCGATGGTCGCCGAGCACGGTCGACGGTGCGGCCGTGGACGGCACGTTCTGCCGGCCGTCGCCCCACACGTTCCACACGTAGCCCCGGTTGTCGGCGTGGTTCTGCTGCTGCAACACGCGGCGGCGACGGCGCTCGTCGGTCGCGACCACCTCGAACGCGCCGTCCTGGTCGGCCGTGTACCGCGGGGTGCCGCCGCGGCGCTCGAGGTACGTCATCTCGCGGCCGCCGACGACGGTGACCGGGTAGTCGTCGTACTCGAAGTTGTCCCGGTACGGCAAGCCGAGGATCTCGTCCTGCGCCTGCGGCGCAAAGTCGCCGGGCCGGTACTCCACCGTGCTGCCATGGACGCCATGCGGAAGCGTGGACAGGGTGACGATCGCGTACGCCGGCACCCGCACCCGGTACACGTCGTACTCGACGCCGTCGATCACCTCACTGCGTACGGGCGCGTAGTAGCCGATGTTCTGGAAGTAGTTGGCGTCGTACGACTCCCCCGCGTCCGGGCCGCGCGTCTGCCAGGCGTGCAGCGGACGGCCCCGCTCGCCCAGGCCCGCCACCTTGACCTCGAAGTACCGATCCGTCCGGGTGTTGTTGGCGTGTACCTGCGTCCACTCCGGAGAGCCGCCGGCATTCGCGGGCGTACGCGCCGTGAGAACGGTACGGGTGGAGGTGTCGACGTTGGTGCCGCCGTCGCCCTTGGTGCCGTCGCCGCCGGTGGCGCCTTCGATGTACTCCCAGCCGTCGGCGACGAACTGGTGGAAGTGGCGCACGGTGACGATCCCGACATCGCCCTCCCAGTACCCTGACCACGGGTCGGAGGCGCGGACGAGGTGCTTGGGGGAGTACTGGGTGCCTTCGTACATGGCGCTGACGGCGGGCTGGAAGAGGAAGGTCGTCATGTGCGCCGGGTTGCTCTCCGCCCCACTCCAGCGGTAGGCGTTGATGAACCGGTCGGCGATGTCGGCGGCCGACACGGTGCCGCCGACGCCACCCCGGGCCGGATCGGCGGCGAGGCGGTACTGTGGGTCGATCATCGGGGCGACACCCTCGGAGTACAGGATCGGCAGACCGTACTCCTTGTTCAGCCGGGTGACGTTCGGGCCACCCTCGATGTCGTAGTGGAAGCCGAGGGCGTCGACGTTCGCCAGTGCTTCCGGATTGGCGAGGATCCGCCCGGCGACATTGTTGCCGTCCCGGTAGGAGTCGAGCGCGACGATCCTGGTCCGTGAGTAGTCGTAACGCGCATCCGGCGCGGCAGCGTCACGCGCGAGCCACTTGGCGAACTGGATCGTCCAGTTGAGCTCGGACACCTGGTAGTCGACGTGCCGGACCTCGTTCTGAGCCGGGCTGATCCAGTCGAACTCGACGCCGAACATGTCGTAGGCGGCGTCGATCGTCTCCTTGTACCACTGGTACCGCTTGGTCCAGTCGTTGCCAGTCCACGAGGGCTCGCCCCAGCGCAGGGCCTCCACCTCGATGTCGGGATTGATCGTCAGGGCGTCGGCGATGACGTGGAACCCGGCGCCACGCAGCACGTTCGCCGGTTCGTCGGCGCTGCGCTTCGTCGCCGGCTCGGCACCGGACGAGCTGTTGCTGTCCGAGCCGAGCTCGACCTTGATGTGCGTGAGCCCTGCGCCGCCTACCGGGTCGAAGAGCATCCGCATGATCTCCCAGTAGGCGTCCGGGTTTTCCTCCTTGTAGTCGAGGAGCAGGTTGGACGTGTTGTTGCACGAAACCGAACCGAATCCGCCAAACACGTTGTACGCCGCGCCGTCCGGTCGGCGCTCGACATCGCCGCCGTCGACGACGATCTCCCGCCAGTTGATCGACGGGTCGTCCAGCCGCAGCTCGGGCAGCCCAGCTTCCGGCGTCGTCGCCCAGACCGTCTGCTCCGCGGGCCGCACCGCCGCGGCGGACGGCGCCAGCAGCCCGACGGTCGCGAGGGACAGCACCGCGACGGTCGAGGCATGTCTTACCAGATGCATCAGATCAGGGGCGTGCGATGCCACGTCACGCCGAGTCATCTGCGGGCGACCGTGCCGTGCCGGCACCCGGAACAGGCCGCTCTGGTGATGCCGGACCAGGTGTTCAGGTCCCGGCTCGTCGCGGTCCAGATCCCGCCGTTGGTGTAGCGGTCGATGTAGATCCGCCACGTGCCATCGTCCATCCGGATCACGGACGGCCCCTCGTGTCCTGCGGTCCACAGCCCGGCCCGCTGCACCCACCCACTGGTCAGGCTCGCAGTGGTCGTCCAGTGTTCGATGTACTTGGACGTCTCGTCCTTGACGAACGCGTGATAGGTGCCACCGTCCCGGACCACGAACGTATCGATGTGATTCGTGCCGAGACCCCACATCTGCGCCGGGCCGCTCCACGCGGTCAGCGCACTGTTCTGAGCCGTGTAGACGTACGGCCGGAAGCAGGCCGAGCAGGTCGTCTGCGCGACGCTGGCGATGATCCGGACAGTGCCACCCTCGACGAAGAACTCCGGCGCCCAGACGAATCTGGTGTTGGAAATACCCGAAGCCACGCTCGCGACGTGTGTCCAGGACGTCAGGTTGGTGCTCGTCGCGATATTGAAGTGGGTCGAGTTCGTGGTCCACGACTGGACCGTGTAGGCGATGTAGTACCGGCCGTTGTGCGCGATGATGCTCGGGTCACGCAGCACACCGCTCGGCCCGCGGTAGTTGGTGTCCGCGAGGACGCTGAAGTTCGTGCCGTCCGTCGACTGGTAGACCCACAGCTCCTGATCGGCGGCACCGTCGCCCTTGAACGTCGTGTACACGTACGTGCTGGCGGCACTGGCCGGCCCGGCCGGGACGGCGAGGACGCCGGCCACGATCACAAGCAGACCGGCCAGACCGGCCCGCCATCGATCGCGCCTGGATACGGCGATTGCGCTGGCTGCCATGTCGGGCTACCTCCTAGGGTTTTCGTCGACAGCTGGGATCGCTGAAGGCGGCGAGTCGGCCCAGGTTTGTCGTCGCTGCCTGGCCTGTTCGAGATGCGAACCAGCAATGTGAGCGCTCACCGTCCCCGGCCCCGTTTCCGGGACGTTCGACCGAGAGGTGGCATGGGACGGATACGCGCAGAGGCCACCCTGAGCTACTTCAACCGCTTGGGGCTGGGCCTGTCGGCGTCGCCACGTGCTGGTCGCCTGTCTACAACGTGTTACGGATGAGTGTTAGCGATAACATCAGCGACTGTCAACCCTCGAGATCCGCCGAACTTGTTCGTTTCGGATCGTTCACGAACGATTCGGATCGGACTGTGGCGTCGGGCTGTACGTCGGCCTATAGATGTAACCCAAGTGACACGTCGCGGTGCTTGACCGCAAGCACACCGAGATGAACCCGGCCGGCCAAGATGACGTGTCCGCACCGGGTGGCACGACTACGCGCAGGGACGCACGCTCCGGGAGCGCCGCGACCCGCGCGCCGGTCAGCACGCCGCCGAGCCATGGCCAGCAGGAAGGTCGCAGACATCGATAGTCTTGACATCATCCATGTTAGCGTTAACATCTATCTCCGACACACCTGGATACGGGGCGGTCTCTGCCGACCGCGGGTTTGCGATGTGAGCTGGATCCTCGGCCTCTCGGGCGTCGGCGGTACGGGCATCTGTCCGGACGTTCCGACGGCGGGTCGCCGCGAGGTTCCGCCCCCAGGTGACCACTCCCCCATCCCAGAGGAGGCCATGTCATGAGCAGTGAATCACCCACTGCCTCGGGCCTGTCGACGCACGGCGGGACCAGTGCCGGATCCGTCCGAACAGCCGCGTCCGCACCACCCCGGGCCCCGCGTCGCCTGCCCATCACGCGTCGGCGCGCCGGCGCGTACCTGCTGACGACGACTCTCGCGGCGACGGTCGCACTCGTCGCCGGGCCGGTGGCGCCGGCACTGGCCGCGAACCCGATCGTGAACAGGTTCGCCGCCGACCCGTCGGTGCTCGTCGCCAACAACCGCATGTACATCTATGCCACCGACGACCAGAGCAACAGCGGCACCTACTGGGACTCCAACGCCTGGCGGGTGTACTCGTCCAGCAACCTGGTGTCCTGGACCGACCACGGCGCACCGTTCTCGGTACAGGGATTCTCCTGGGCGACGCAGTACGCGTGGGCACCGTCCGCGGTGCAACGCAACGGCTACTACTACCTGTACCTCCCGGTCGACCGCACGAAGATCGGCGTCGCCCGGAGCACGTCCCCCACCGGCGGGTTCAGCGATCCGCGCGGCAACCCGCTGATCGAGCGGGGGCGCGACGCCAACACCGGCAACGAGCCCATCGACCCGGCGGCTTTCGTCGACGACAACGGCCAGGCATACCTGTACTTCGGCGGCGCCCGTGCCCCGAAGGTGGTCCGGCTCAACGCGAACATGACCGCGACGTCGGGCGCCATCCAGAACGTGACCATCAACGGCGGCAGCGCCTTCGCCGAGGCCGGCTACCTGCACAAGCGTAACGGCACCTACTACTTCTCGTACTCCACCGGCTGGCCCGGCCAGATCGCCTACGCCACCGCCAGCAGCCCACTCGGGCCGTTCACCTACCGCGGCGTCATCCTCGACGCCGTCAACGTCAACACCAACCACCACTCGATCGCCCAGTACAACGGCCGTTGGTACATCGCCTACCACCGCAACGCCCGCTCCGGCGGCGGCAACTACAAACGGTCGCTGGCGATGGAGTACCTGGACTACAACTCCGACGGCACGATCCGCCGAGTCACCCAGACCAGCACCGGAGTTGGCTGACACGTGTCCATCCGGCACCGATGTCCCCTTGCTCGGTGCCGGGTCACCCCTACCCGGACCGATCCCCGACCGGCGGCGCAGTCGTCCCACGGCGCGGCCCCAAGGAAGGAATCCCGATGTTCGTGCAACAGAGACTGACAACGGCGCGGCGGCTGCTCACCGTCACCGTCGCTGTCGTGCTCGCCTCGGTCCTGGGCGCAACCACTCCCGCCCCGCCCGCGCTCGCGGCGCCCGGACCGTCGTTCACCAACCCCCTCGTCGGCACGCCCAACAGCGCGGACCCCTCGATCGCCTACTACAACGGCAACTGGTACTACGTGGCCACGACGTGGTCCTCGAGAATCGTCATGCGCACGTCGTCCACGATGGCCGGCCTGAAGACCGCGGCGGAGCGGACGGTGTTCACCCTGGGCGCCGGCCCCGGCTGCTGCACCATGTGGGCACCGGACATCCAGTTCATCAACAACCGGTGGTACCTCTACTTCTCCGCGGCGGCGTCGCCGGGCCAGGGTGAGCGCCGGACCGGCGTGCTGGAGAGTTCCGGCACGGACCCGCTCGGGCCGTACACCTACCGGGGCATCCTCAACCTGCAGCCCAACGGCGGGTGGGCGATCGACGGCAGCGTGGTCCGGCTGAGCGGTCGGGGGAACTACTTCGCGTACTCCGCGTTCGGCAGCGATGGGTTGCAGTCCTTGTTCATCGCCCCGATGTCGTCGCCGACCCAGGTCTCGCGGAACGGTGTGCGGATCTCGTCGCCGACGCTGTCGTGGGAGCGGCAGGGCCAGCCGGTCAACGAGGGCCCGTACGCCGTATACAACGGTGGGCAGACGTACCTGACGTACTCGGCGAGTTTCTGCGGCACGCCCGACTACAAGCTCGGCATGTTGACCTGGACCGGTGGCGACCCGCTGCTGGCCAGCTCGTGGACGAAGAAGTCCACGCCCATCTTCCAGCGCAGTGACGCCAACGGCGTCTACGGGCCGGGTCACGCCTCCTTCGTCAGATCGCCCGACAACGCCGAAACGTGGGTCGTCTACCACGCGAACTCGTCCGCCAGCCAGGGCTGCGGCACCACCCGCACCACGCGGGCACAGAAGATCAGCTGGAACTCGGACGGTTCGCCCAATCTCGGCGTGCCGGTCCGGACCGGGACCTCGATCGCGGGTCCCTCCGGCGACTCGTAGCCACCCCATGGTCCGGTGGGACGCCTGCTTCACAGGCGTCCGGCCGACCCGCCCCGGCCGCGCTGCGACCTGTCGACACGTCGTTCGGCCGCCGCAGCCACGCGGACAGACTCGGATCGTTGGCCCGGTCCGCCGGTCCACCGGTCCGCCTCCCGGCCCAACCCCTGTCCCCGAAGGGAATGATCGTGTTCCTACGTCGACCAGCACTCAGCCTCCTCACGGTCCTGGCTGTCGTGACGGGTACCTGCGCGATCAGCGTGGCGCCCGCGGCAGCGGCGGATCCGACCACCGCATACCTGATGGCGCATTTCACCGGAGAAAGCGCCAATGGTGAGCAGATCTACTTCGCGACCAGTACCGATGGGTTGCGGTGGACCGATCTCAACAACTCCCAGCCGGCGCTCACGTCCACCGTCGGTGAACGCGGCGTGCGGGATCCGAGCATCGTCCGGTCACCGAACGGGGACCGGTTCTGGCTGATCGCCACCGACCTGCGCATCGCCAGCGGCAAGGGCTGGGACACGGCCCAGAACGCCGGCAGCAAGTCCCTGGTCGTATGGGAATCCACGGACCTGGTGAACTGGTCCGCACCCCGGCTGGTCAACGTCGCCGGAAGCATCTCCGGCGCCGGCAACGCCTGGGCACCCGAGGCCATCTACGACCCGGCATCCGGCGACTATGTCGTGTACTGGGCGACGAAGGCGCCCCTCGACGGCGTCACGAAGCATCGGATCTACTACACCCGGACCCGCGACTTCCGCACCTTCAGCGCCGCGCGGGTGTACATCGACCGCCCCGGCACACAGGGCATCATCGACACCCAGATCATCGAGGTCGCCGGCAACGTCGGTGGCTACCGCTACGTCCGGGCCTCCGGCGACGGGCAGATCAGCATCGAGGGCAGCAACTCCATCCTGGGTTCCTGGACCCGGTTGGGTAACCTGTCCGGCCAGGGCCTACCCGGCTCCCAGGTCGAAGGCCCCATGTGGCAGAAGTTCAACGACCGCAACGAGTGGGGCCTCTGGGTCGACCAGTACGCTACCGGCCGCGGCTACCTGCCCCTGACCACCACCAACCTGGCCAACCCCAGCGGTTATCGGATCCGATCCAGCTCGGAGTACTCACTGGGCTCCAGCCGCAAGCGACACGGGTTCATCCTGCCCATCACCGCGGCCCAGCACACCGCGCTGCGCAACAGGTGGGGCGGATCGACCTCCACCGGGCCAGTCAACCGGTTGCAGTCGTACAACTTCTCCGACCGGTACGTGCGGCACGTCGACTACGACGTACGGATCGACCCCAACGTGAGCCCGGCACAGGACGCACAATGGCGGCTGGTAGCCGGGCTGTCGAACTCGGCCAGCGGCTACGTGTCGATCGAGTCGGTCAACCACCCCGGCTACTACCTCCGGCACTTCGACTACGACCTCTCGCTGGTGCAGAACGACGGCAGCACCCAATTCGCCGCCGACGCGACGTTCCGCCGGGTGGCCGGCTTGGCGGACCCGTCCGCGGCGTCGTTCCAGTCGGTCAACTTCACCGACCGGTACATCCGCCACTCCGACTACCTACTCCGACTGGACCCCATCAGCGCAGATACCGACCGGGCCGACGCCACCTTCCGAGTCACCGGCTGAGCTGCCCCCACAACGTGTCCAGACCGCTCGCCATGGAATCGACCCACGCCGACCATCACCGTCCGTTCCGGAAGTGAAGGCAGATGACACCATTCCCCCGCACCGGTCGGCACGACCGCGACCACCGCGTCCCCATCGTTCGTATCCGGTCGGTAGCCGACCGCAGGTTCGTCACCTGCCTGGCTCTAGTCACCTTGGGCGCTTCTCTGCTGACTGTCGCCGCAGCGCAGCCCGCGTTCGCCGCGGAGATCCCCGCCGGTGCGCAATCCCTGCAATCGGTGAACGTGTCCGGGTCGTACCTGCGGCACGCCGATTATCTCGGCAGTATCGCCGCGGTCAGCTCAGCCAGCTCCGCGCAGGCGAAAAGTGACGCCACCTTCACCGTCACCCCCGGCCTCGCCGGCGGCACCGGCTGCGTTTCCTTCCAGGCCGCCAACGGCATGTGGCTACGCCACCGCGACAACCGCATCCGGCTGGAATCCAACGCCGGCACCGCCCTGTTCCTCGCCGACGCCACCTTCTGCGTCCGCGACGGCTCGGTCAGCGGATCGGTACGCCTGGAATCGTCCAATCTCCCCGGCCGGTTCATCCGACACCGCAACAGTGAGCTGTGGCTCGACCCCTCCACCACCAACGCCAGCACGTTCGCCGCGGACAGCTCCTTCCGCGTCACCGCCCCGTGGGTAGCGGGCCGCCGCAGCCCGGTCGTCAAGGGCCTGTACGGCGACCCGAACATCGCCTACCTCAACGGCCGTTACTACATCTACCCCACCACCGACGGCTACAGCGGCTGGGCCGGTAGCCGGTTCAAGGCGTTCTCCTCCACCGACCTGGTCAACTGGACCGACCACGGCACTATCCTCGATCTCGCCACCCAGGTCTCCTGGGCCGACGACCGGGCCTGGGCGCCGACCATCGCCTTCAGGAACAACCGCTACTACTTCTACTTCAGCGGTGACACGAACATCGGCGTCGTCACCTCGAGCAGCCCCACCGGCCCGTTCACCGATCCACTGGGCCGGCCCCTGATCGCCGCCGGGTTCCGCAGCGGCCAGATGATCGACCCGGCCGCTTTCACCGACACCGACGGCACGTCCTATCTGTACTGGGGCAACGGGTCGGCCTACGCCGTCCGGCTGAACTCCGACATGATCTCGTTCGACTCGGCCCAGGTCCGCACCTTCAGCCTGCCCAACTTCCGCGAGGCCCCGTTCGTGTTCAAGCGCAACAACACGTACTACCTGACGTACTCCGTCGACGACACCCGCTCGGAGAACTACCACGTCGAGTACGCCACCAGCACCGACCCCCTCGGCCCGTGGACCCACCGCGGCACCATCCTGTCGAAGAACCTGAACCTCGGCATCAAGGGACCCGCACACCAATCCGTGGTCAAGGCACCTAACAGCGACACCTGGTACATCGCCTACCACCGGTTCGCGATTCCCGCCGGCAACGGCACCAACCGCGAGGTCACCATCGACCAGCTGCGCTTCAACGCCGACGGCACGATCCAACCCGTCACCCCTACCCTCTGACTGGACACACGGGGAGGGCCGGCCCTTGCGGACCGACCCTCCCCTGGCGCCAGTTGTCAGTACGTGCCGAGGTCCTGCCACGGGCCGTTGGGATCGCCCGGCTGCTGGTTCCGGGTCCACCACTTGGCCTTCCAGGTGTGGCCGTCGTGCGCCACCGTCTCGCCGCCGGTGTAGATCCAGGACGCCGTCCAGGCCCGAACACCGGCCCCGGCCGCCGGGACGAGGACGCCCTGCTCTATCCACGAGCCGGTCGTAGTGCTACCCGGCTTCTCGTTCTGCGTCCACCACTGGGCGATGTAGATCGCCCCGTTGTAGGACACCTGGTCCCCGTTCTTGTACGCCTTCTTCGAGTCCCAGGCCGGAACGGCTGGCTTCGGCTCGACCAGCGTGAAGGTCACGGTCGTGACGTTGCCCGCCACGTCGTACACCTTCAGTTCGTTCGCCCCGAGCACCGCCCCGAACACACCGGGCTTCACCCCGTTGAGATCGGAGTAGGCGTTGTCGGCCAGGTCCTTCCCGACCCCGTTCAGGGTGAGCTTGTCGACCTTGCCGGCGTCGAACAGCTTGAACGACACCAGCTCGTACCCGGCTGCGGCCGAGCCGACCGTCTCGGTGGCGCCGTCCTTCACCGTCACCGTCGGGCCCGTGACATCCAGCACGAAGGTCAGCGTCGTGACATTGCCTGCCACGTCGTACACCTTCAGCTCGTTGCTACCGACCTTGCCGCCGAACACACCGGGCTTCACCCCGTTGAGATCGGAGTAGGCGTTGTCAACCAGGTCCTTCCCGACCCCGTTCAGGGTGAGCTTGTCGACCTTGCCGGCGTCGAACAGCTTGAAGGAGACATTGCTGTAGACCCCGTCCCTACCCTTCGACTCCGGCTTCACCGTGACCGTCGGAGCGGTCCTGTCGGGCGCGGCCGGGACAGCGATGTCGGTCCGCATCGCCGGCAGCTTGGCCTCGTCCCCGAGGTAGAAGCTGGCGAAGCCGATCTGGTCGTAGCCGGTGTTCTTGTTGGCCACGCCGTTGCGGTACATCGGGTCGTGCATCAGCGTACGGATGCCGTACTGGGTCGGCGACAGGGTCGTGACGATGGCCAGGCGGTTGTCGGAGGCGCGGAGAACGAGTTCCTCGCGCCAGTCGCCCAACAGGTCGGCCTTGAGCGTGGGAGTGCTCTTGTTGCCGGTCGACGTGAGGCCGGTCGAAAGGTACGGGGAGGCCGCGAAGGTCAGGTCGTCGATGCTGTTGATCGTGGCGCCGTTGACCCCCATGTGCGTCAGGCCGCCACCGAACCAGATCGCGTTCTGGCCCTGTGCGATGCCGCGAGCGCTGGCCGTGGTCGCCAGCACCTCGCCGGTGACCATGCTCCGGACATCTCTCGACGCGCCCGCCGAGCCGCCCTGCGCGCCCGGCCAGCGGTTGGAGTAGTTGCCGGCCACGCTTCCCTCGTCGTCGCTGCCGGCGTAGACGCCGTAGATGAGCGAGTTCTCGTAGACGACCTGGCCCTGCTCGTTGCGGCGCTTGCCCTTCATCGGGTCGTAGCCCGCCGGACCGGGGATCCAGCCGCTGTGCACGCCGGTACGAATGTCGTCCAGCAGGTGCTCCTCCATGCCGGACCACTCGCGGATGTTGTTGTCCTTGTCGACCGGAAGCAGCGCGCTGCGGTCGCCGTGACGGAACGGAGCCCAGACGTTCTTCGGGTTGTTCCGGATCGCCTCGGTCGCGAACTCGAAGGTGCCGGCCACCGGCGGGACGCTGTTCTGCCCCTCGATCGTGGGCATGACGTCGCCGTTGAGGACCTTCGGCAGGATCTTGGTCTTGTCGGCGTTCAGGCCGAGGACCATGGCCTTCAGCACCACCTCGTCCCAGCCGTCGCCGTCGAGGTCGGCGGACGTGGTGAAGTGGTTGCCGCGGTTCTGGTAGTCGTAGGCGCTGCCGCCGAGCGACCAGTACTGCGGGTCGGCCGAGTCGAAGTTGGCCTGGAGGTGCACCTGGCCGTCCACGATGTTGAAGGCGGCCAGGGTCGTCCGGTGGTAGTAGCCACGCTGGGAGACGGCGTACTTGTTGACTCCGTCGAGGGCTGCCACGACACCGACGTAGCGGTTGGGGCGGTTGCCCTGCGCGTCACCGTACGAGGCCGCCTTCCAGGGGTGCTCGAGCCAGTAGACCTCCGACTGGGCCATGATCTGCGCCTTGTAGTCGTCCGTCGAGGTTCCGGCACCGGGCCCGGGGAAGGCCAGGTACGAGTAGTTGCCGCGCTGGGACGCGGGCGTCATGGCCCAGTTCTCCCCGTCGACGCTGGCCTCGTACGGGAACGGATACCGCTCGCTGTCCAACAGCTCGCCCTTGCCCGCGTCGGCGTTCCACTCGAAGGCCGAGAAGAACTCCTGGTCGTCCTTTGCGGGGCCGATCGGGCCGACGTGGTAGGTCTTGATCCACCGCTTCACGGCCGGATCGTTCGGTCCGTCGTTGCCGCCGCCGACCGTCGGGCTGCGGTAGGAGATGCTGAAGCTGTTCAGCAGCGACCAGTAGGTGTCGAGGGCCTGCTCGTTGCCGGTGGCGAAGTACTCCTTGAACTTGTCCGTGGTCGCCTTCAGGCCGTCCTCGCCGCCCACGACGGTACCGAGGGTGTCGGGGTACACAACGGACTGCGACGCTTCGTCCCAGTTGCCGATGCGGGTTCCCAGCGCGGTCTTGAGCATCAGCTCGGCCTTACCGTCACCGTCGAAGTCCTCGGCGAACAGGGTGGTCTCGTGGTCGTTGGCCGCCCTGACGTTGTAGCCCATGTCGACCCGGAACAGCATGGTGCCGTCGAGCTTGTACACGTCGATGTACTCCGGGGCGGTAGTGGTGTTGCTGCCACCGAAGATCGGCTCGGAATACATGGGGTCCTGCTGGTTGCTGCGCCATTTGACGACGATCTCGTACTCGCCGTCGCCGTCGAAATCGCCCACCGTCATGTCATGCGTGGAGTAGGCGCTGCTCTGCGACGTGTGAATCGCGCCGGTGCTGGTCTTCGCGTAGGGAAGCGTCGTGCCGGCGTCCAGATTCTCTACGTACTTGATGAACTCGGCTTCCAGCTCGTCGTACAGCGCCTTCGTGATCTTGCCGTTCACGAGAGCGTTCGTCAGCGGCCGAGGGGTGGTGTAGGTCGCGACGCCCAGAGCGTTGGGGGTCATGTTGCGCTCGTTGAGCCTGGCGACCCAACCGTCGAGCTGCTCCTGGGTCACGGTCGCCTGATCGTCGTACGCCACACGGAAGCCGCGCAGCAGATCCATGTCGACGACGTACCAGTTCTGGTTTCCGGTACCCGGAACGACCATGTCGGCCGCGTTCATATTGGTGCCCGGGCCGAACCGCTGGCCGCGGTAGGTGAAGTGCACGAGCGGCACGGGAGCCGGCGCGGGCTTGAGCGGGATGTACGTCGCCGCACCCCGGCCTGCCTGGCCTGCCTGGCCGGCCAGGGCTGACAGCATCGGCACGCTCATGCCCTGCCGCTCACCCTCGACGCCGCCGACGACCGGCGCGACCTCATAGATGGAGGTGAGGACGCCGTCCGGGTCGGTGTAGTTGGACGGGGTAACATCTTCCTTCACGATGCCGGGATTCGTGTCGTAGTCGCTCTCGGGCTGGACGTCCCTGGGCGCGATCGTGCTGATCTTCAGGAAGTCCGCATCGCCGTCTTTGCGGTAGACGTTCCAGGAGATGCCGTCAGGTTCGTTGCCCAGAAAACGCCAACTCAGGAATATGCCGTCCGGGGTCTGGGCGGCGACCAGGCCGCGGGTCAGGTACTCCATCTGCCGCAAACTGGACGCGGGGACAGCGCTCGCAGCCGGAGAGCCGACGCCGAACAGGGACAGGCTCACGGCCAGCGACAGGGGCAAGGGTACGAGTTTACGTAGTGTATTTCGCACTTTTTGTTCTCCATCTCGCATCGCCCTCCATTGGGCAAGCGCTTTCCAGCATCCTCCCGCCTCCCGCTCCGTGGCGCAAGATCCAAGATTCACTTCGCGATCAGCACCTCGCCTCCGCCGCCCAGCAGGTCAACGCGCTCCTCGCCAAGCCCGTACCGAAGCCGAGCACCAGCCGACGGGACTCAGGGCTGTGACGATGAGCGGCCACCGGAGGTGCCCGCGCCAAAGAACTCGTCGGGATGGGTGATCCTGTGTGGATCGGCGATCGGCGCGGGTAGCGAGCGGAGCGGACGGGCGTCCGCCACACCCTCGTGAGGCCGGTGTCCGTTGTAGAGCTGATCGATCTCGCGCAGGGCGTGGAGCAGGTGACGCTGGGGCGCCCAGGATCCGGATCCGGCGACCGCCGTGCTAGATCATCGCGAGCGCGGGCCCCCTCGGCGGGCCGCCACACCACATCGGCGTAGACCTGGCCGAAGGCGGCCGGGGCGGTCCTCGGACCAGCGAACAGACGCGGGATGCCTCGGAGGCCGCGCGGTGCGTACAGTTCCGGGTCGGAGTTGGGGTGGGCCGGGTAGATCCGGCACAGGAGAACGGGACGAGACAGCGACCGCATGACGGCAGACAACATTACGGAAACCGGTCATCAGGGCATTGACCGGAGCCAGCTAGAGACCTGTCTCAGCGTCTTTGAGGCGTTGGAGAACCTACCTCCCGATCACCCCGACGTGGTGCGGGTGCAGCGGGCCACCGCGAAGCTCTACAAGGTGATCAAGCAGCGACGACGCGAGGAACGGCGTGAGGCCATCGCCGCGGCCGACCGCGCGGTGACGGCGGCCACCGCAACCGGCGCCCCGGGCCGGATCGACGACGAGACCCAGGGCATCCCGCTCGCCTCCCCCACCATGAGCGCCACGGCCGGCTTCCTGCACAATCCGCGCGGCTGCTACGTCTGCAAGCAGCGCTACCGCGAGGTGGACGCCTTCTACCATCAGCTCTGCCCGCCCTGTGCCACGCTCAACCGGGAGCGCCGGAACGCCCGCACCGACCTGACCGGCCGGCGCGCGCTGCTCACCGGTGGCCGGGCGAAGATCGGCATGTACATCGCGCTGCGGCTGCTGCGCGACGGCGCGCACACCACCGTGACCACGCGGTTTCCCCACGACGCGGTCCGCCGCTTCGCGGCGATGCCGGACAGCGGGGACTGGCTGCACCGCCTGCGGATCGTCGGGATCGACCTGCGCGACCCCGCCCAGGTGATCGCTCTCGCTGACTCGGTCCGCGCCCAGGGGCCACTCGACATCCTGATCAACAACGCGGCGCAGACCGTCCGCCGTACGCCCGGCGCGTACGCGCAGCTCGTCGCCGCGGAGGCGGCGGCCCTGCCGGACGGCCCGCTGCCGGAGATGATCACGTTCGCCAAACCGGACGGCTGGGGCGTCCCGGCGGGCAGCCTGACCACCTCGCCGACGGCACCCGCGATCGCCCCGCACGCGCTCACCGCGCTGGCGCTGACCAGCGGCTCCGCCTCACCAGAACGGATCGCGGCAGCCACCGCCATCGACGCCGGTGGTCTGGTGCCGGACCTCGACCCGGTCAACAGCTGGGTGCAACGGGTACACGAGGTGAACCCGGTCGAGCTGCTCGAAGTGCAACTGTGCAACGTGACCGCGCCGTTCGTGCTGGTCAGCCGGCTGCGACCGGCGATGGCCGCGGCGACCGCCCGCCGCAAGTACGTGGTGAACGTGTCGGCGATGGAGGGCCAGTTCGGCCGCGGCTACAAGGGGCCGGGGCACCCGCACACCAACATGGCCAAGGCCGCGCTGAATATGCTGACCCGAACCAGTGCTCAGGAGATGCTGGCTGACGGCATCCTCATGACCAGCGTCGACACCGGCTGGATCACCGACGAGCGGCCTCACCCGACGAAGACGCGGCTGGCGGAAGCCGGCTTCCACGCCCCGCTGGACCTGGTCGACGGCGCGGCCCGGGTGTACGACCCGATCGTCCGCGGCGAACAGGGCGAAGATCTTTACGGCTGCTTCCTGAAGGACTACGCACCCTGCGCCTGGTGATCGGCGTGCCGGCCCCGCCGTCGGCCGCCCGGGGACGGACCGACACGGTCGGCACCGTCGCCCCGTCCACCAAGGGCCCCGGGCCGGTGTCGGCGATCCGGCCAGGGTATTCCGCCCGGGTTCGCTCGCGGCCCGGGCGGAACTCGACGACCACGGCCACGCCGCGGGCGTCGCGACCGGCCGTGGCGGGGCCGACGTGTCTACCGACTTGAGAGCGCAAAGCACCGCGCCGGCTCTCCGCCGCCGGTCGTGGGCGCTATCCAGTTTGTTGGGTTCCCAAACTATTGACAAGCGGCATTCATCGGTGTGAATCTCTGTTGCAGGGCACCGCCGCCGGAGCCGGGTGGTCGGTGCGGGAGCGCCGGGCAGCCTCCCGCGTACTCGCTCGTGCAATCGACGTCTGGGGATCCCCATGTCTTCTCTCGCTCAACATCTCAATCCGGCCCGACACCGCGCCGCGATGGTCCTGCGGATCCTCGCTCTCGCGATGGCCGGGGCCGTCGCGCTCACCGTGGCCCTGGTGGTCACGCAGGACACCGCGAGCGCCCACGGTTCGACGATCAATCCGGCATCGCGCAACTACGGTTGCTGGAAGCGTTGGGGCAACGACTTCCAGAACCCGAACATGGCGACGCAGGACCCGATGTGCTGGCAGGCCTGGCAGGCCGACCCGAACGCGATGTGGAACTGGAACGGCCTCTACCGCGAGGGAGTGGCCGGGAACCACCAGGGTCACGTTCCGAGCGGACAACTGTGCAGCGCCGGGCAGACCGGCGGCGTCCGGTACGCCGCGCTGGACAACCCGGGTAACTGGCGGGCCACGAACGTCGGCGCCAACTTCGGCGTCAAGATCCACGATCAGGCCCTGCACGGCGCGGACTATTTCCTGATCTACGTCACCCGACAGGGGTTCAACCCGCTCACCCAACGGCTGGGCTGGAACAACCTCGAACTGGTCAAGGAAACCGGCCGGTACGCGCCCGGCGCGGGCACCCGGGAGACCGGCGATCCGGTGCTCAACGGCGTCTCCAACACGATCAACGTCAGTGCACCGGGACGTAGCGGCCGGCACATCGTCTACACGATCTGGAAGGCGAGCCACTCCGACCAGAACTACTACTGGTGCGCCGACGTCAACTTCTGAGCCAGGAACCGTAGCCGAGACGCCTCCCGGGCCGGGGCCACGTCACGCGTGGACCCGGCCCGGGAGGTGGTAGATCGCCCTAGGCGAGCTTCAACCGCGATCCCACCGTCGCCGTCCCGGTCGACGACGCCTCGAACGCCGCGCCGAGATCGCCGGTACGCATCGACGGCACGAGCCGCCGCAGGGCGTCGACGGTCATCGGCGTCGGGTTGTTCGCACGCGGATACTCCGCAGCGCACCGCTGTGCGATCCGCTCGTCGGCGTCCTCGCCGATACCCAGCTCCGCGAGCGTGGTCGGAAGTTCCAACCGCCCGAGCAGTGCCTGTACCGCGTTCGCCGCATCGACGAGGTCGTCGCCGCCGCCCGAGGTGAGGGCCCGGCCGAGGGTACGGGCGCAGTCCGGCTCCAGCCCGCTCGCGTTGAACGCGATGCAGTACGGCAGCGCCAGCCCCGACGACACGCCGTGCGGTACGGACCGCTCGTGCGCGACACAGTAGGCGAGCGAGTGCCCCAGCAGCACACCCGCGTTGAGCGCCTGGCCCGACAGGTGCGACGCCCACAGGCACGCGGCGCGGGCCTCGACGTCACCGCGGGAGGCCGCCTCCAGATTGCCGACCAGCAGGGCGATCGCCGTCCTGGCGTGGTGCACGGTCATCGGCGAGCGGTCGGTGGACATCAGCGACTCGGCGGCATGTGACAGCGCGTCCATGCCGGTGATCGCGACGATCCGTCCGGGCAGCCCGTCGAGCAGGGCCGGATCGAGCACGACCGCCGTGGCGACGTACCCGGCGGTGGCCGAGATGCGTTTCGCCCCGGCCACCGTCACCATCGCCGCCCGGGTCGCTTCGGAGCCTGTGCCGCAGGTCGTGGGCACCATGACGAGCGGGGCGACGCCGCCGGGCGGTGCGACCGGGCCGAGCCAGTCGGCGGCGCCGCCGGTGTTCTCCAGCAGCAGCGCGATCATCTTGGCGGCGTCCATCACGGACCCACCGCCGACCCCGACGACGACATCCGCCCGGACCTCCCGGGCGCGCGTCGCCGCCCGGTCGATGCGGGTGTCGTCCGGTTCGGCGCCGAACCCGCCGACGACCGTCACCCGGTACGCCGCACCCAGCGCGTCGAGCATCGGCGCGAGTAGTCCGGCGCCCTCGACGGCATCGTCGACGGCGACGAACACCGAGGCGTCGTCGGGCAGGCGCAGCCGGGACGACAGCACCCGGGCGATCAGTCCGGCGCTGCCCCGGCCGCTGACGACCGTGGCCGGCGAGATGAACTCGGCCGTCGAGCCGCTTCCCGGTAAGAACATCGTCTCCATCAGGTCCCCTCCGGTTCTCCGGACCGGGCCGGCACGGCCCGGTCCGTCTCAGGCGGTACGCGAGGTTCCCGCACCCGACCCGGCGTCGCGGGAGCCGGCGGCTGCGGCCGACCGGCTCCCGAGTACAGGTCGCCGATGCTGTCCCGGTCGATGCCGGTCGTCGGGCCGTGCCAGACGATGCCCCCGCCGTTCAACACGTGGATGTACGAGCAGGTGCGCTCGACGACCGAGAAGTTCTGCTCGACGAGAAGGACGGTGATGCCGCGCTCGTTCAGCGTGCGGATCGCGTCCACCAGTTCGGAGATCAGCTTCGGCGACAGGCCGGCCGTGGGTTCGTCGAGCAGCAGCACGTCACAGGTCGCCATGAGGCCGCGGGACACCGCCAGCATCTGACGTTGGCCGCCGGAGAGGTTTCCGGCCGGATCACCGAGCCGGCCGGCCAGTGCCGGGAAGATGTCCAGCGCCGACGTCCGTGCCTCCTCGTACGGGGTGGCCCGCCGGCCGGTGAGCCAGGACAGCCGCAGGTTCTCGGCGACCGACAGCTCCAGCACGGCGGCCCGCTCCTGCGGCACCATCGCCAGGCCGAGCCGGCGCCGCCTGGCCGGGGAGAGCCGGTCGGCGACCTGCCCACCGATCGACACCCCGCCCGTGGTCCGGACGAAACCGGCCACGGCCAGCAGCAGCGTCGACTTCCCCGCGCCGTTCGGCCCCAGCACACCCACCGCGCTGCCCCGCTCGACCCGGAGCGAGACGTCCTTCGCCGCGGCCACGGAACCGTGGTAGGCGGAGAACCCGGTCAACTCCAGTGCCGCCGGCGGCCGCGTCGGATCGTCGCTCATCACGCCACCTCACCCAGGTACCGTTCGCGGACCTCGTGCGAGTCCAGGACCGTGGCCGCGTCCCCACGGGCGAACTCCGCCCCCTGGTCCATCGCGACCACGGTGTCGGCCAGCGACCGGACCAGTTCGAGGTTGTGCTCCACCAGCAGCGCGGCGACCGAGGCCGCCCTCAGTTTGTCGATCTCGGCCGCCAGTCGCCGCTGCTCGACC
The DNA here is from genome assembly GCF_042658085.1 of Plantactinospora solaniradicis. Lineage (NCBI taxonomy): Bacteria > Bacillati > Actinomycetota > Actinomycetes > Micromonosporales > Micromonosporaceae > Plantactinospora > Plantactinospora solaniradicis. Next base: position 360,679 of record NZ_JBHSPR010000013.1, read on the forward strand.
GACGACAGCCCGGCGAACGGCTCGTCGAGCAGCAGCACCCGGGCGCCGGACACCATCGCCCGAGCGATCTCGACCAGGCGCTGCTCCCCGAGACTGAGTTCGCCCGGGTTGTCCTGGGCGAGCCGGTCGAGCCCGAGCGCCGCGAGTGCCGTGACCGCGCGGTCGCGCCGGTCCCGGGCGCCCCGCGACAGCCCCGGCCCGCCGAGTATCTCGAACCACCGGCGGCGCACGTCGCCGGCGATCGAGCCCATGGCGACGTTCTGCCACACCGTCAGTTCCGGGATCAGCCGCGGCGTCTGGAAGGTACGCACGATGCCGAGCCGGCTGCGCTGCGGGGGCGACAGCGGGGCGAGGTCGATGACGTCGTCGCCGAACCGCACGGACATGCTCGCCACCGTGACCGGCACGAACCCGGACAGCCCGTTGATCGCGGTGCTCTTGCCCGCGCCGTTCGGCCCGATCAGGGCCAGGATCTCGCCGCCGGTGACGTCGAGGCTGAGCTGTGCGACCGCGACGACGCCGCCGAACCGCACGGTCATCTCGCGTACGGAGAGTTGAACGGTACTCATCCGGTGCTTCCTCTCACCGCGTGGATCCGCCCGCTGGCCCAGGTCACGACCTGGTTGAGCCCGCGTGGCATGAACAGCGCCACGAAGGCGAGCGCGACGCCGTAGAACACCAGCCGGTACTCGGCGAGTGGCCGGAGCAGCTCGGGCAGGGTCACCACGACCACCGCACCGAGCACCGGTGCCCAGCGCCAACCCCGACCGCCGATGATGGCGATGGCGATCAGCCGGATAGAGGTCTCCAGCGACATCTGGTCCGGCCCGATGTAGTGGACGAGTTGGGCGAGGAACGCTCCCGCGATCGTGACCGGCACGGAGCTGATCATGAAGGCGAGCAGCCGTATCCAGGCCACCGACAGGCCGAGTGACTGGGACGCCGGCACGTCGAACCGGGTGGCCAGCATCGCGGCGCCGAGCGGCGACTCCCGCAGGCTGCTCTGCAGGTAGTACGCCACGGCGAGCACCAGGCCGGACATCACCAGGACCTGCCCCGGGCCGGCGAACCCCGGCACGGCGATCTGCTGGATCCCGCTGATTCCGGCGTACCCGCCGGTGATCGGGGTCGCGTTCTGCACCACGACCACCGAGAGGAGGCCGATGGCCAGGGTCGTGATGCCGAAGTAGTAGCCGACGACGCGCAACGTGACCAGCACGATGAGCGCCGCCACCAGCAGCGAGACGAGGATCGGGAGCACCAGCGCCAACCCGACCCCGCCGGACTCGGTCATCCTCGCCCAGCCGTACGCGCCGATGGCGAAGAAGACGACGTGGCCGAGCGAGACCAGTCCGGTGTACCCGACGAGGATGTTCAGTCCGACGCCGGCCAGCGCGAAGATCGCGGTCATCGCGGCGATCTGGGCCTCGTGCGGGCCCAGCACCGCCGCGAGCGCGATCGCTCCGGCGGCGATCGCCGCCGCCTCCCCGAGGTGCACGCCCTGCCGGGTCGCCCGGGTCGCCCGGGTCGCCCGGGTTGCCCGGGTCGCCAGGGTTGCCGGGGTTGCCTGGGTTGCCTCGGGAGCACCCTGTGCCGTCGTCATCAGACCACCCTCGCCTTGATGCCGCGACCGGCCAGGATGCCCTGCGGCAGCACCAGCAGCACGGCCATGATGATGAGCGGCGCGATCGCCTGCCGGGTGGCGGTGTTGAGGTAGCCCGCCGCGTAGTTCTCGGCGAGACCGATGATCACGCCGCCCACGACCGCGCCGTACGGGTGCCGCAGCCCACCGATCATCGCGGCGGCGAAACCGCTGATCGTCAATGCCACGCCCATGCTGGCGCTGACCAGCAGCACGGTGCCCAGCAGTACGCCGGCGAACACCCCGACGATGCCCGCGAACACCCAGCCGACCACCGTCAGCCGGGCGATCTGCACGCCCGACAGCCGCGCGGCGTCCACGTCGGCGGACATCGCCCGCATCTGCAGCCCGATGTCGGTCTTCTTGTAGAAGACGAAGAACGCGGCCATCAGCAGCCCGGCGGCCAGCAGGATCGCGAAGTAGTCGAACGAGATGCTGAACGACTCCAGTCTGATCGCCTGCGCGGTGACCGGACTCGTCAGCCGGTACGTCTCGGACCCCAGCACGTTGTTCGCGAGGTTCGCCAGCACCGTCGAGACGCCGATCGTGCCGACAATGATCAGGTCGATGTCCCGGCGCCGGGCCAGCGCCGGCCGGACGAAGAGCAGGCCCAGCAGCACGCTGGCGACCAGGACGATCGCGACCGCCTCCAGGAACCCGGCGAGGTACCCGCCGCCCGCGGTGGTGCGGACGGCCACGAACAGCGCCGCGACCATGACGACGTCACCCTGGGCGAAGTTGAGCACACCGGTACCGTTGAACAGCGTCGAGATGCCGAGTGCCACCAGTGCGTAGCCGCAGCCGATACAGAGCCCGATGATCGTGAAATAAAGTAGCTCAGTCATCTCCGGGTGCGGTCAGACAGCGACCGTCTCTCCTGTCTTCCAGAGCCGGAACGCGAGGTCGTCAGCCTTGATCGGCGCACGCTCGGTCAGGTTCCACGGCGACTTGCCGCAGGCGAGACCCTCGATCGCGGTGGCCTTGGACAGCCAGTCCTGCACGGCCTGCCGGCTGGTGCCGCCCTCTTTGAACGCCCGGATCAGCACCGTCATGGCGTCGTACGCGGTCGCGCCCTCGAAGGTCAGCGGGTCCTCCGGGTACGCCTTCGCCCAGTTCTCGGCGAGGGTACGGCTGGCCGGCGAGTCGTCGCCCAGCGGCGTCATGAAGTAGAGCCCGTCGGCGTCCTTGCCGGCGATCTCGCCGACCGCGATGTCACCGGCGGCCACGTTGCCGACGATCGGCACCTTCCACCCGATCTCGGCCTTGCCCTTGACCACCGCCGCGTACGGGGTGCCGAAGCTGAACATCGCGACGAAGTCGGGGTTCTTGCGCCGCAGCGACACGAGCTGCGGGGTGAGGTTCGAGGCGGTCGGCTCGAACGTCTCGGATCCGACGATCTCCAGGTCGGACTCGCCGAGGATGGCGTCGAGCTGCTGCTTGGCCGAGGTGCCGTACGCACCGGTGTCGGTGAAGATGCCGACCCGGCGGAAGTTGTTGCGGGCGGCGAAGGTGATGACGTTCTTGATCTGCTCCGAGTCCCGGGCGTTCACCTGGTACTGGAACGGGTTCTTGATCGAGTTGCTCGCCCCGAACACGAACTCGGGCAGCCCGGCCGCCTCGACGGCGTTCGCCTGGGCGAGCGCGACCGGCGACGAGTGGGCACCGAACATGGCGACCGCGCCGGCCTGGGCGAACCGGGTCACCAGCGGTACGGCCTCGCTGGGGTTGTTCGCGTCGTCCTGGAAGTCGACCTTGACGGAGACGTCGCCGAGTTCGCCCGACTCCTCGGCCTGCTTGAGGCGCAGCTCGATGCCCTTGCGGTACAGGTTGCCGGTCCGCGACACCGCACCGGAGAACGGCAGCGCCACGCCGACCAGTACCTCACCGGACGCCGACTCCTCGTCGTCTGCGGTGACGCTGCCGGAGTCGAGGGTGCAGGCCGTCAGCGCGGTGGCGGCGAGCACCAGGGCCAGGCTGGTACGCGTTGTCGCGGAAATCCATCGTGGGGGTCGCCTGCGGTGGAACATCAGGTCTCCTATTCCGGCCAGCCGGTATGGCGGCTGACCTCTACGCCCGAACCGGGCGGTTGGTGGAATCGCAATCTCCGTGCGGCACCGTGTGCGCGGTGCCGGCGCTCATCCCCAGGAGCCGGACGTCGTCATCGCTTGATCGCGATGGCCTTCGTCTCGACGTAGTCCTCGATGCCCTCGGTGCCGCCCTCGCGGCCCTGGCCGCTGTTCTTGAAGCCGCCGAAGGGCAGCTCCGGACGGTTCGGCATGGCGTCGTTGACTCCGATGACGCCGAATTCGAGTCGCTCCATGGCGTCCCAGAGCCGGTTGAAGTCCGAGCCGAACACGTACGCCGCGAGGCCGTACGTCGTGTCGTTCGCCCGCGCGACCACGTCGTCGCCGTCGTCGAACGGGTAGACGGGGAGCACCGGCCCGAAGGTCTCCTCGCGGGCGATCTCCATCCCCTCGTGCACGTCGGTCAGCAGCGTCGGCTCGTGGAAGGCGCCCTTGAGCCGAGGGTCGTCCGGCGTCCAACGGTTGCCGCCGACGAGCACGGTCGCGCCCTTGGCGACCGCGTCCTCGACGTGCCGTTCCACCTTGGCGAGGCCGGCGAAGTCGATCAGCGGACCGGTCGTCACCCCGGTGCTGAGCCCGCGCCCGAGGCGCAGCGCGGCGATCCGCTCGGCGAGCCGGCCGGTCAGCTCGGCCACCAGGGAGCGGTGCACGAACAGCCGGTTGATCGAGATGCAGCTCTGGCCCGCGTTGGGGAACTTCGCGAACATCAGGTTGTCGACGGTGCTGTCGAGGTCCGCGTCGGGGAAGACGATGGCCGGCGAGTGGCCGCCCATCTCCAGGGAGACGCGCCGCAGCACGGCACCGGGACGGCGGGCCAGGCTCAGCCCCACCTCGGTGGAGCCGGTGAAACTCACCTTGCGGATCCGGGGATCGTCCATGATCGCGTTGACGACCTCGGCGGGACGCGAGGTGGTGAGGACGTTCAGCACGCCGGGCGGAAGCTGCTCGTTGATCAGCCTGGTCACGGCGACCGCGATCAGCGGGGTCTGCTCGGCCGGCTTGGCCACCACGGGCGAGCCGGCCGACAGCGACAGCCCGATCTTGCGCATCAGCATGCTCGCCGGGAAGTTCCACGGGGTGATCAGCAGCGCCGGACCGACCGGGGAGGTGAGCACGAGACCGCGGCCGTTTGCCGAGGACGGGGTGATCCGGCCGTACGCCCGGCGCCCCTCCTCGACACCCCACTCGAGCATGGCGGCGCCCCGGAGGATCTCGCCGTGCGCCTCGGCGTACGGCTTGCCGTTCTCGACCGACATCAGCCGGGCCAGGCCCTCGGCGTGCGCCCGGACGGCCGCCACGGCGGCCCGCAGCCGCGCGGCCCGGGACTCTGCGGCCTCGGCACGCCACCCGGCGTACGCGGCCACCGCCGCCTCGGTCGCGGCCCGGGCCTCCGGCTCGCCGGCGTCGGCGGCCCGCCCGACGACCTCCAACGTCGCCGGGTCGAGTACGTCGAACGTCGTCTCGGCCGTCGTCCACTCCCCGGCGATCAGCAGGGTCCGGCCGGGCTCGCCGGGCAGCAGGTCGGCATCGAATTCGGCGGTGGTGGGTTGACCCACGACACTCACTCCTCTTCCTGTGTCTGAGATCGCGTCTGCGTACGCGCGCAGTCCGGGTCCGCCCCGGCTGCGATGGATGTCGGATCGGTCGACGCCGGTTCGAGCACGGCCGCGCCGACCGTGGAGACCGCACCCCCCTGAGACTGCCCGTACAGCTGGAGCCGCGTTCCGCCGTCGCCCGCGCCGGCCGGCTCGGGTACGACCCATACCGTGAAGTCGTCCCTGACCAGGTCCAGCCCGCGGTACGAGGCCGACAGCTCCCGCAGCACGCTGCCGGTGCCGGCGTACTCCAGTGCGCCGCGGGCCAGCCAGGCCATCTTCAACAGGCCGTGCACGATGGTCCCGGGCAGGCCGCTGGACCGCGCGTAGGACTCGTCGTAGTGCGCCTCGTAGAGGTCCTCGGTGGCGACCGCGTACCGGACGACGTCGCGCGGGGACACGCCGGTCGAGAAGACCCGGACCGCGCCCGGGGGCAGATCCGCCCCGCTCGGCCGGCCAGCCGTGCTCGGCCGCGATCCGGTCGCCGCCGGAGGCGCTCCGGTCGCCGACTCCGGGAACCGCCGGATCGCGGTGTACCGGAGTTCCGCCACCTCGGCCAGGGAGTCGGTCCGCCGGTACACCGTCTCGACGGTGTACAGCTCCAGCCGCCCGGTCCGGCCGTTCTTGACCTCGGCGTCGACCACCGTGGAGTTGCGTTCGAGCGCGTCGCCGACCCGTACCCCGGCCCGCCAGCGGCACGAGTTCCCGCCGTTGAGCCGGGCGGGTGCGTCCGGGATGCCCAGGGCGAAGGCGTCCACGTACTGCGCGCTCAGGAAGGACGGTGGGACCAGCTCGGCCCGGCCGTCCACCGGCAGGTAGGGGTGCTGGGCCAGTCCGGACACCTCTCGGACCCGCTCGGCCCGCCAGCGCTCACAGTGGAACGGCGCCCAACCGGTGCTGTTGCCGACGATCGCCGAGGGGTCATGCATCGGAGCCTCCCGCCGGGCGGCGGTCCTCCGGCAGCCAACTGGCCTCGCGCAGCGCGTTGCGTACCTGCGGGGCGATCGGCTGGTCGAGTTCCTCGTTGATGTGTGCGAGCAGTCCGGCGGTGCGGCTGACGATCGCCATTCCGCGGTGCAGGTGCCAGGGGATGCCGACGCCGAGCAGGATCGCCGCCGCCGCGCCGGTGGCGTTCACCACGAGCCGGCGACCGACCCGCCGCTCGATCGCGGTGCCGACCGCGGTCAGCCAACCGGTCTCGTCGGCCGCGACGTCCAGCTCGGTCGCGACCTGGAGCAGCCGGATCGCCCGGGGATCACCGCTGCGGTGCAGCCCGTGCCCGAACCCGGGCACCCGCCGGCCGTCGTCGAGGATCCGCGCGACCGCCCGCTCGGCCGCGCCTCGGGCATCGGTGCCGGCCCGTACCTCGGCGCCGATGCCGGCCAACAGCTTGCCGGCCTGTTCCATCGAGCCGAGCAGTGAGCTGCCCGCGCCCAGCACGCCGGCGGCCAGCGCGCCCTGGAGCGCGTCCGGCGCCGCCGAGTAGGTCAGCCGGGCGGCCAGGGCGCTCGGCTGCATCCCGTGGTCGACCAGGCTGACCAGGACGGCGTCCACGGCGCGGACCTGCGCGCCCGACGGCCGCCGGCCGGTCACGGTGAGCAGCAGGGTCTCGGTGTACGAGGTGTGCCCGATCAGCTCGTCGACCAGGTCGTACCGGCGCAGTTCTATCCGCTGGGCGTTCGCGTGTCCGACGTTTGTGGAGATGCCCAGGCCAGGGCGGTGCACCACCGGCTCGGACGCCGTCTCGCTCATCGGCCGGCCTCGGTGGTGAAGGCCAGCGCGTCGAGCACCACGGTCCCACCGTCGACCACCCGGATCGGGTTGCACTCGATCTCCCCGATCCCGACCGCGCTGTCCCGGACGACGGCGTCGAGCCGGGTCAGCACGGCGGAGAGGTCCTCGGCCAGCCCCGGCACGTCGACCGGCGGCCGGGTCTCGAACTGTGCCGCCAGCTTGAGCCGCCGCAACTCGTGCGCGACGTACGCCGGCTCGTAGGGCGGCACCAGGGTGCGTACGTCGTCGATCTCGTTCGCCCAGATTCCGCCGCTGCCGAGTACGGCGCGGCTGCCGAAGGTGGCGTCGGCGAGTACCCCGACGATCAGCTCCGGTCCGGCCGGGACCTGCTCGACGACCAGCGCCTTCGTCATGCCGAACTGCCCGGCCATCCGCTGGTACGCCGCCGCCAACCGGTCCGGGCCGTCGAGCCCGACCTCGACCGCGCCCTGCCGCGCCCGATGGGCCAGGAAGGGCTCGACGAGCTTGAGCACGCACGGGTAGCCGACCTGCTCGGCCGCCGCCAGCGCGTCCTCCGCGCCGCCGACCTCGACCCGGCGCGGCGTGCGTACGCCCAGCCGGTCCAGCAGCTCCATCGCCCGCGCCTCGTCGAGGCCCTGCCGCTGGCCGGTCCCGAGCCCGGTCAGGCCGTCGCCGATCGCCCCGCCGAGGTCGACCGCCGGCGCCGGGCCGGTCCGGCCCGGCGCCTGCCGCTGGCCCTGTCGACCGGCCCGGACGAGTCCCATCCCGCGCAACGCCCGGGCCGGGTCGGCGCCGACCACCAGGCCAGCCTCGGCGGCCGCCAGGCGGACTCGGTCACTCACGCCGAGCCAGGACAGCACGAGGGGGTTGCGCAGCTCGGCACGCGTCCGGACGAGGATGTCGATCAGCTTCTCCCCGAGGTACTCCATGCTGCCGAGGAAGACCAGCAACGTGTCGACCGAGGGGTCGCGGTCGAGGATCCGCAGGGTGTTCGCCATCAGGTCGACGTCGTTGATCACCTGGGCGGTGAAGTCGATCGGGTTCGTCAGCCCGGCGAACGCCGGCAGCGCCGCCCGCAGGTCCCGCATCGTGTCGTCGGACAGGTCGGTCAGCGGTACGCCGAACCGGTCGCACGCGTCCGACAGGTACGCGGCGGCGCCGCCGGAGTTGGTCGCCACCGCCAGCCCGTCGACCGGCGTGTCGATGGTCAGGGCGCGGGCGATGTCGACCGCGTCGTCCATTCCACGCAGCCGGACCGCGCCGAACCGGTCGAAGACGGCGTCGAAGGCACTGTCCACACCGGAAAACTGCGCGGTGTGCGAGGCCACCGACCTGCTCCCCCGCTCGGACGCGCCGGACTTCAGCAGGAAGACCGGCTTGCCCGCGGACCGCAACTCGCCGAGAGCGACCGCCAACTGCTCGCCGCTCGCGACGCCCTCGACGTACCCGATCACGGCCGAGGTGGCGGGATCGGTGGCAAGGTAGCGGAGGTAGTCGGGGAACGTCACACCCGCCTCGTTGCCGGTGGCGATGACGTGTGAGAAGCGCCCGCCCGCCCAGTACGCCTCGGTCAGGAGGTTGAAGGCGGTGCCGCCGCTCTGCGAGACGAGAGCCACCCCGCCCGCCTCGATCGCCGGCATGGTTTCCAGGGTCGTCGCGAACGTCGCGAAGGAGCGGTGGGCAAACGACGCGAGTCCCAGGCTGTTCGGTCCGGCAAGCGCGATTCCGGCCGATTCGGCGATACGGGACAACCGATCCTGTAGCGCCTTTCCATCGGCGCCGGTCTCGGCGAATCCGCCGCCGAACACCACGGCCGCCCGCGCACCACGCTCGGCCGCCTCTTCCAGCGCGGCAACCGCCGCCTCCGCCGGAATGCAGATGACGAACAGCTCGACGTCGGCCGGCAGCGAGGCGATGTCCGGATAGCAGCGCATGCCCTGCACCGACTCGTACTTGGGGTTGACCGGGTAGATCGACCCGCGGTAGCCACGGTCGGCGAGTATGCGCAGCGGGCGGCCCCCGATCCGGTCCGGACGGTCCGACGCGCCGACGACAGCGATGCTCGACGGCCGCAACAGGTAGCGGATCGACTCGTACCGCAGAGTCTGCATGGGTTCTCCGTTCCGAGAGCTCACCGCCCGCAGCCAGGACGAACGGGGCCACGGCCGACGTTGATGATCGCAGAGTATGTGTACCGGGTGTTGTGATTGTCAACAGTCTGGTGCGACGTCGGTCGTCGGCGGGTCGACCGCGACAACGGCACGAACCACGTTCGATCCCGGACACCGACACGCCCACCCGCGCCGACGCCACGAACATCGACCGGAACCCCCGGCCGGACCGGCGCGGCGGCACGGCCGGCCCGGGGTGGTCCGGATCCGGCGTGGCAAACTTGCGCGCATGGTGGAAGCGACCGCAGGCGGGGAGACGCTGGCGACGGATATGGTGATAACCGAACTGCTCTCATTTCGGCTACACCGGGTGGTCAACGCATTCGAGCGCAGCGCGGCCCTGCTCTTCCGTCGGGAATTCGACGTCAGCCTGGGTGAATGGCGGGCCCTGGCGCTACTCGGAGGCGGAGTGGCGAGCACCACGAATCGCATTGCCCGACTCGCGGGCATAGACCCCGCTCAAATGAGCCGTATCGTCACGAAGCTCGTCGACCGCGGTTTCGTCGTCCGCTCCAGCGGCCCCGGCAACAGTTCGCCCATCTCCCTGACTCCGGCCGGCCGGCGCACCTACAGAGGGCTGATCGCCGCGGCGCGGATCCGGAACACCGCCTTCCTCTCCGCCCTCACCGAGGACGAGATCGTCCACCTCAACAGCGCACTGGAAAAGCTGGCGACCCTCGCGATCGGTATGGAACGGGCCGGGCCGGGCGACGAGGGCGGCGCGGCCGCCGACATCACCCGGTGATCTCGTCTCCGACGTAGCGCTTTGCGGTCGGTCGAAGACGGCACCGATGCGCGTTGGCAGTCACCGCACCGGGCTCTCCCTCCTGAGTTCCCGCGCGGCCCTGCCCCACGCCCCCGGGCCCGGGGCAGGGACGTCCTACCAGGGCTTGCTGGTCACGTAGACGTTGTTCCCGCCGAAGCTGACCGGGTCGCTGGAGCAGCCGTACAGGTTGGCGTTGGTCGCCGCGTCGTGCCCCCAGAGTCGGACCCGGACCGGGTTGATGCTGCCCTGCGCGTCCTCGTTCCACCTGTCGTTGTTGTACGAGGTGGTGCCGACCTGGTTCCGGTCGAACAAGCCGTTCGTGCTGCATCCCTCGCTGTCGAACCGCCAGTCGCTGAAGATCGCGTACGCGCCGGTACGCCAGAACTTGTTGAGGTCGACGGTGGTGTTGTCCGCCCGGTTCCGGGTCCGCACCGGGTCGCCCGAAATCAGCTCGAACCGATTGTTGTAGATCACGGTGTCGCTCGCGTAGTTGGCGACGTAGACCCCGTGCATCGCGGCGGGGCTCTCGGTGTTTTCCAGGTTCTGGAAGAGGTTGTCCTCGACGTTGAGCCCGGTCGTGTACGTGGCGTGCACCGCGCCGTACCCGTTGCCGGGTCCACTTTGGTACTTGCCGCCGAGCCGCCGGAACGTGTTGCCGGTGACGGTCAACCCGTCGAGCCGGTTCGCCGAGGTACCCGCGGCACGGATTCCACCGTTGCGGCAGTTCTGGAAGACGTAGTTGGAGACGGTGACGTTGTCGGCGGTGACCGTCATCCCGTACTCGGTGTTGGCGCTGCTGTCCTCGAAGGTGCCACAGTCGATGGTCACCGCCGCTGCGCCGACCGTGCCGAGGGTGATCCGTCCACCCGGTGGCGACCAGGTCACCTGGATGGTCGACGCCGGCCGGTAGGTGCCGGCGGGCAGGAGCACCGTCGCGTTCCTTACGTTCCGGCCACGCAGGACGTCCTGCGCCTCCTCGATCGAGGCCACGGCGGTGTCGAGTGTCCGGCCGGTACGGCGCTCCGGCGCTCCGGCGCCGGTGTCAGCCGCCGGATTCACGTACACGGTCACCTGGTCGACGGGCGCGGCCGTCGCGGGCAGCCCCGGCAGTACGCCCGCGAGTGCGACGCACACCGTACCGGCCGCCGCGAGGGAGGTTCTGCGCATGTCCAGCTCCTTCGGAATCGCTTTCGATCACCGACCCGACGAGTCGGCGAGACCACGATGACCATTGACCTACCCACTCGGCAAGGTAATCGCAACCGATCTCGGCCGACAGGTATGTCCGGCGTAGCCGCAGCGCTGCTCGGAGACTACGACGCCGTCCGTAACGGGCTCACCTCGGTTGGAACGCTCAGCACGAGCCCGGCGTGGCGCCGTGCGAGGATGCGTAGATGCCGACCGATGGATGGGCCCTGGTTCTGGGCGGCGGTGGCGTGACCGGCGTCGCGTGGGAGATCGGCCTGCTGTACGGCCTCGCCGAGTGCGGTGTCGATCTATCCGTCGCGGACACCGTCATCGGCACCTCCGCGGGCGCGTCGGTCGCCGCGCAACTCACCGGCACAACTCCCCTCGCGGACATCTACGCCGCCCAGACAAACAATCAGTCCGGCGAACTCCCCGCCCGGATCGGCATGGGACCTGTCCTCCACTATCTCGTCGCGGCCGCGTGGCCCGGCGACCGACGGCACGGCCGAGCCTGGCTGGGCCGAGCCGCCCTACGGGCGAAAACCATCTCCGAAGCCGAGCGGCGAGCGGTCATCGAACGACGAGTACCCGACCGGCTCTGGCCCGACCGCCGGCTTCTGTTGACCGCCGTCGACACCCAGACCGGCGCGGACATCGTCTTCCACGCCGACAGCGGCGTGCCCCTGATCGACGCGGTCGCGGCCAGTTGCGCCGTCCCGCTGATCTGGCCACCCGTCACCATCAACGGAAGGCGGTACATGGACGGCGGCGTACGCTCGATCGCCAACGTGGACCTGGCCACCGGTCACAGCCAGGTGATCGTGATCGCACCCAGCACCGCGGCCCTGCGCCGCTCCGATCGGCCCCAGGTCCAAGCAGCGGCCCTCGGGGTACCGCACGTCGTCGTGACACCGAACGCCGCGGCCCGCGACGCGATCGGTAACAACATGCTCGACCCCACGCGACGCCGGGCGGCAGCCCGCGCCGGACTCGACCAAGCCGCATCGATCGCGGACCGCATCCGCGCGGTCGCGCCATAACGGACGGGCCGAGTCCGGAAGCACCCGTGACACCTGGGTTGTCCGAGCGTCACCCTCCCCGAGGGCCGCACGGCTGGAACAGCCCGTCCGGGCGTCTGAACACGCACCGCAGACAGAATCAGCCGGCTGCGGCCAGGGCGCGCGGTGCCGCCACGCCTTGCCCGGGCTCCCGTTCAGGCGCCGGCGCCGCCGTCGACCGGCACGATCGCGCCGGTCACCATCGAGGCACGGTCGCTGAGCAGCCACGCGGCCACCTCGGCCACCTCGCGGGGCTCGGCCATCCGGCCGAGTGGGGTCACCGCAATGTTGCGCTCGATGATGCCCGGGGATACCGCCTCCCACGCGTCGATCATCGCCGTGGCGGTGCCGCCGGGGGTGATGCCGTTCACCCGGATGCCCTGACGGCCCCAGGTCACGGCCGCGGTCTCGGTGATGCTGTTGAGCGCGCGCTTCATGGCGCCGTATGCGGGGAGGGCGGGGTTCGCGCGGCGGCTGCCGATGCTCGAGGTGTTGACGATCGCCCCGGCACCGTTCCGCCGCATGAGTGCGGCCTCGGCGGTCATGGCGGTCCAGTGTGAGCGGAAGTTCACGGCGAACTGCTCGTCGATGTCCTCGTCGCTCGTGGTGTCGAGCGGGCCGGGCTGCTGGATCGCCGCGGCGTTGTTGAAGGCGCCGTCGAGCCGTCCGTGCAGTTCCTCGACGCGGTCGATCGCCACCCGGATGCTCGCACGGTCGGCGAGGTCCAAGGTGACGGCGTCGGCGACGCCGCCGTCGGCGCGGACCTCGGCGACGATGTGGTCGAGGGCATCCGTGCTGCGGGCGGCGAGCACGACGGCGGCACCCTCGGAGGCGAAGAGCCGGGCCGCGGCCGCCCCGATGCCGCGGCTGGCGCCGGTGATGAACACAACCTTGCCGCTGAGCAGGCCGATGGGTGCGATGTCGATGGTGTTCGTCATGACGACAGTGTCAGGCTGGCCTCCAGGCCGGATACAGGCACAGGCGGTACCAGGATCCGTGGCCGCGCCACGTGCAGACTTGGGGTATGAACAAGAAGGAGCTCGGGGCGTTCCTCCGTAGCCGTCGCGAGCGGCTCCGGCCGGAGGACGTCGGCCTCCCCTCCGGACCGCGGCGTCGGACACCGGGTCTACGCCGTGAGGAGGCCGCGGTCCTCGCGCACATCTCCACGGAGTACTACGTCCGGCTCGAGCAGGGCAGGGCGCCGCGGCCGTCGGGCGAGGTCCTCGCCGGGATCGCAGGCGCGCTGCGGCTCACCGACGCCGAGTCCGACCACCTCCACGTCCTGGCGGGTACCGCGCCGACCCGTACCCGGCTGCACCGGCGCGACGTCCGCCCGAGCATCCTGGCGCTCCTCGAACGGCTGCCGCGGACGGCCGCTCTGGTCGTGTCCGCCGCGTTCGAGGTGCTCGCGTGGAACGACCTTGCGGCCGCGCTCATGGAGGACTTTGCCGGGCTCGCCCCAAAGGACCGCAATCTCGCGCGCCGGGCATTCCTCGGGCCGGCGCGACCTGACACGACGCTTTACGGGATCTCCGACGCCGCCGAGTTCCGGCATCACGTCGTCCTGGAGCTCCGGGCCACCCTCGCCCGCTACCCGACGGATCCCGCAGTGACCGGCCTCGTCGACGAGCTCCGCGACGCCAGCCCCGACTTCGCCCGGCTCTGGGAGCGGCACGACGTACAGGCCGCGCCGACACTCACGAAGACTTTCCGCCACCCGGTCGTCGGGGAGGTCACCGTCGACTGCGACTCGCTCACGCTCACGGACCGCGACCAGCACCTCGTGCTCTACAGCGCGCCGCCGGGATCCCCTGGCGCCGAGGCTCTGGCGCTGCTGAATGTACTTGGAGCCGAGGCTGGTGACTATCTGCGGTAGCGCCGCAGCCGACCACGGCGAACACCGTCGCCGGCAGGGGTGACCTGCCAATCCGGTCGGCCGTGCTTGCCCAGCCCAGCACCGCCCCCACCGGGGAGTCCGCGCCGAACTCGGCAGCGCCTTCCTGGCCGCGTCGCGCCAGCCTCAGTGCTTGCCTATGCGGTGCAACCACTCGCCGAGCAACACGCGTTCCCCTTCGGTGAGGACGGTGGCCTCGTCGAGGTGGGCCTGTAACGAGACTGCGGCGTTGAGCAGACCGGTGGTGGCGGCCCCGGTGACGGTGTCGGTGGTGATGGCGGCCAGGATCGACTCGCGGGCGATCGTGGAAAGAGCCAGGTCGCGTTTCTCCGGTGGGGTGGCGATGAGCGTGAGCGTCACGCCTTTGCCGGTGGAGTGGACGAGTTGGGCGGCGCGTTCCTCGGTGACGCGAAGCCGGCCGGCCTGGGCGATGCGATTGACCCGATGGGCGAGGATGGCGGCGGCTTGTCCTGCGGCCGGGGATTCGTGGCCGGGACGCACGTCGCCGAAGATGAGGGTGTAGAACGCCGGCCGAGCGAGGCCGAATTCGACGTGGAGATCCCATCCGGTGCGTAGATCCTCGACGGGATCGTCGCTGTCCTCGATCGCGGTCTTCTGGGCCAGGTAGCTGGCGAGACCGAAGCTGCCGGCGGCGTCGAGCAGGCCTTGCATGTCGCCGAACAGCCGGTAGATGGCCGGCGCCTGCACTCCGGCCGCCGCGCAGACGGTGCGCGTGGAGACGGCGTCGCGTCCGCCCTCGGCAAGTAGCGTCGCCGTGGCCTCGATGATGCGTTCGCGGGGGGCCTTGGCGGGCATGGCCGTAATGTACATCGGCCCTTACCTCCTCACGTCGACGAGCTGCGGAGCGCCGCCGGGATTGTTGTGTTTCACACCGGTGGAGGTTGGTTCGTCACCGACCGACACCGCTGGTCCTGTGGGCTGAGTGCACGTGCTCAGCGTGGTCGCACCTCGACGCGCAGGATGCGGTCGTCACCCGGACGCGCATCGGTTCCGCCCCAGGTGGCGCGGTCGGTGTTGGAGGTGACCAGCCAAAGCGCCCCGTCGGGGGCCACTTCGACGGTACGGATGCGTCCGTGGTCGCCCTCGAAGTGCTCGACGGCGTCCCCGGTCGCGCCGTTGCCGGCGACCGGTAGTTGCCACAGACGTTGACCGCCGAGCGCGCCGATCCAGAGTGATCCGGCGGCGTAGGCGACACCCGAGGGCGAGGCGTCGTCGGGGTGCACGGTGAAGATCGGCGGCACTCCGGTGCTGCCTTGCACACCCTCGGTTTCCGGCCAGCCGTAGTCCTGCCCCGACCGGAGCACGTTGACCTCGTCCCAGGTGCGGTGGCCCAGTTCGGAACCGTATGCCGTGCCGTCGGGCCCGAAGGCGATCCCCTGGACGTTGCGGTGCCCGGAGGAGTAGATCGGGGAGTCGGGCGAGGGGTTGTCTCGCGGGATGGAGCCGTCCGGGCGGATCCGCAGGATCTTGCCGTTGAGCGTGGTGTCGTCGGCGGCGTTCTCCGGCTCGAACGCGTCGCCGGTGCCGATCCACAGGTTGCCGTCCGGGCCGATCACGATGCGTCCGCCGTGGTGGCGGTCGGCGGTCTGGATGCCGTCGAGCAGCACCCGGTCCTGCCGCAGCGATCGGAAGTCGTCGGCGACGCGCAGGGCGACGATGGCATTCTCCTGGGCACCGGAGACCGAGGCGTAGACCGTGTGATCGGTGGCGAAGTCGCGCGAGGCGGCGATGCCGAGCAGGCCCCCCTCGGAGCTGGCCACCACACCGGGTACCGCGCCGACCGTCTGCGGCGTGCCGCCGTCAGCCGGGACGCGGACGATGTCACCGCTGATCCGCTGCGACACCAGCGCGGATCCGTCGGGCAGGAAGGTCAACCCCCACGGCGCGTTGAGGCCGTTGGCGATCTCGGTGGGTTCGCCGAGCGTCGCGACCGGGCCGTCACCGCGCGTGGCGCTCGGCTGCCCGTCGCCGGGGTTGATCATCGGCTGATGATCGGGCGAGCAGGCCGTCAGGGCGAGCGCGGCGATCAGGCTCGGGCCCGTCGCGGCGCGTCGCAGCGGTCGATGGAACATGGCTTTCTCCTTCGAAAGGGTCTTGTCGCCCGACTCGCCGCGCGAGCGGCAGCGCGGCTCATTGCCAGATCCAGGCACCTGACCCGCACCCCTGGCCGGTCGTAGCTGTTGTGGTGGGCGATCGAGCCGGCACCGCGTCACCGGGCCGGGTTGCACCGGCCTGTCGAACTGCAGTGCCGGCTCCTCTGCGCCACTCAGGCGGCGAATCGGTGCTGTAGGCGCTGGCAGGCGTAGCCGGCGCCCGCGCCGACGGCGCTGGCCGCGATCAACGTGAACAGCCCGGTCAGTATGTTCTCGGGGTGTAGAGCGAAGAACGCAACGAGGCCGACGAACCAGGCGAGCATGTTGTCCAGCACGGGTGTGGTACGCATGCCGACGGCGACGCAGGCGAGCACGAACACCGCGACGGGCAGCGCCGCCACCCCGATCGACGGGGACAGGAAGGCGACGATGAGGTGCCCGGCCACGGCCAGCAGCATTCCCGCCCACAGGCAGATGACGGCGTGGACGCCGTGCAGAGCCGAGGCCGGGCGGGTGAACCAGGCCACCCAGCCGACGAACATCGCCCAGGCGTGTAGCCCGACTGTCTCGCTGAGGAACGCCGCGGCCGCGGCGATGACGGCTGCGATGAGAGTGAAGCGTACGAATTGGCCAGAGGATGATGCTGTGGCGTGCACGGCAGGCGTGGCCGGGGTGGCCGGCGTCGGTGCGGTTGCGGAACCGTGGATCTGCTGAGCCATCTGTCTTCTCCTCCTCGTGCCGCCGAGGGCGGCTAACTGGGTGGTCTGCCTTCGTCAGGCGGCGCCGCCGTTGACGAAGATGGTCTGCCCGTTGATCCATCGGCCGTTGCCGGCGAGCAGGGACACCACTTCGGCAATGTCGTCCGGGCGGCCGAGCCGTTCCATCGGGTTCTGCTTCGCGATGTGCTGGATGAGGTCGTCGCTCTTGCCCTCGAGGAACAGGGCGGTGGCCGTGGGTCCAGGAGCCACGGCGTTGACCGTGATGTCCCGGCCGCGCGCCTCCTTGGCCAGGATCGGGCTGAGGGCTTCCACCGCTGCCTTGCTCGCGGCGTACGCGGCGTAGCTGGGCAGGTTGAGGCGGGTGACCGAGGTGGAGAAGTTGATGATCGCGCCGCCCGCACGCAGACGACCGATCGCTTCGCGGGCGACGACGAAGGTGCCGCGGAGGTTGGTGCGGTGCATCCGGTCGAACTCGTCGAGGTCCAACTGGACGACCGGTTTGAGGATCATGACGCCCGCGGCGTTCACGACAACGTCCACGCCGCCGAACGACCGCTCGGCGGCGTCGAACAGTGCCCTGACGCCGTTCTCGTCGGCCACGTCCACCTGCACCGCTACGGCGCGACCCCCGGTGGTCTCGATCGCCTCGACGGTGGATTTCGCCTCAGTTTCGTTGTCGACGTAGCCGACGACCACGTCCTGGCCGTCGACGGCGAGCCTCAGCGCGACGGCGCGGCCGATCCCGCGGGATCCGCCGGTCACGACGGCAGCCCGGCTCTGGTTGGAGGGCACAGTGATCTCCTTCTCTGATAGCGGTAGGTCAGGAACGGGCCGGAGCGAGCAGCTCGGGGTAACCCAACCGCCGAACGAAGTCGGCGCGGGTCTGGTATGCGACGTCGTTGACGTGTTCCACGCCGGCGTGGGCGTCGTCGATCACGGTCCGAAACGGCTTCTCGCCGAAGGGCAGGTCCAGGACGCGCACGATTTCCTCGGCGACGCCGGCCGCACCCATCAGCGGGTGCGTGAGCAGCGCGGCAGTGGCGCGTTCATTGCGTTCGACGAGCCGATCGAGCCCGGCGTAGGCCGCCGTGACGTCCCGGTCGCTCGCCCGGCTCGCGTTCGGAAAATGCTCGGTGCCTTCGGTGATGGCGCCCGGCATGACGATGACCGTCTCGATGCCGAACGCGTTGGCCTCGTAGGCGGTCGTCACGGCGAGCGCGTCCATGGCGGCCTTGCTCACCACGTACGGGCCGAGGAACGGCGGGGTCGTGACGGGGATGGTGCTGCCCACGTACATCAGCACCCCGGCTCGCCGCCGTCGGAAGTGCGGCAGGACCGCACGGTTGACACGGTGCGCGCCGACGGCATTGACGTCGATCAGACGCGTGACGTCCTGGTCGGTGAACGCCTCGACGTAGCCGACGTACAGGTGCCCGGCGTTGTTGATCACCACATCGAGGCCGCCGTGCCGTTCGCTGACACTGCGCACGGCGGCGTCGGCGGAGTCCTGCGACGTGACGTCCAGTTCGAGGACGTGCAGGTCGGCGCCGGACTCCCGGGCGTGTGCCCGCATCTCGGCCGCATGCGCGGCATTACCACCGCCGACATCCCGCATGCTCGCGTAGACGGTGTGACCGGCGCCGGCCAGGGCGCGGGCGGCCAGGTTGCCGATCCCGGTGGCGGCTCCGGTGATGAGGACGACAGACATCGAGCAGCGCTCCTTTACATTGCGGTAGCGGTGATACCACCATATGAGGTAACGCTGATGCCGTCAAGGTGCTATCAGTCCTGCGTTAGTTTCGCTACCACACGGGCCGCTGTCAGGGACGGCGCAGACCGGACCTTTCGACGGCGGACGGGGTGCCGTCGGTGAGAGCGGCGAAGGTGCCGCCAGAGCCCCAGGTACAGGCGGGCGGAGACCAGCCTGGCGCCGGGCACCACCGTCCAGGTTGGCGTTGCCGCACATGTCGTTCGCCGCTCGAAACCGCGACAGCGACTGGTGAAATCCGTGCCGACATCAGCGCCAAGGACGTCCCGGGAAGGCCCTCCAGGCCAGCAGTTCGCGCATGTGTTTCGCGTACGGCACCTCGTCGACGAACGGATTCCCGTCGACCCACCTCGACAGGCGCACCGGCTGGCCGTTGACGACGTCGTCGGCGCGGAAGTACTCCTCGCGCAGCACCGAGTAGTTCGCGGTGTTCGCGACGAAGCCGTGCACATTCGCCACCGCCCGTCGACCACGCGCCAAGCGCAGACGTGCGCGAGGGGTCAGGGCGGCGTCAGCGTGGGACACGAAGGCCTCCTGTTGTCGGAGCGGTTCCTAGACAGCTCCGCTCCGCAACCGGAGGCCTTCACCTACCTACCTGCGACATCAGATCGTGTCGTCACCCAATCTCGACCAACCTCCCTGGGCGGTACATCTAGGCGACTCAGACGGCCGTGGCCGTGCCAGCAGGGCAGATGACGAGCAGGCAGCTCTCGACCCGTACGTCGTCGATGACCGGGCCGAAGGCGCCCGCCGTGGTGCTGGCAAACTGCAGGACCGTAGCGGCGGACAAAACGTTGGTGAAATAGAACGTCCGGTACACGTACCCCATGTCGGATGGCGTGTGGCCGGCGGTGTCGAAGGTGAAACTGTCGACGGTCCGGCCGTTGGCCGTGACGTTGCCCGCCGTGATGATGGGGCCGTTGTCGGGGTTGCCGGCGAGGGCGTAGCTCACTCGATAGGTGGTGAGCAGCTTCGTGGGCAGCGTACGGGCGACCGCACCCGGACTGAACCCGTTGAGGTCGAGTGACTGGTTACCTTCCGCGGCCTGCCAGTCGCGGGTGAGGCCGACGGTGCCGGTCGTGACGGTCCACGGGCCGAACTGCTGGCCGGCGACAAACTCGGTGAAGTCATTGCCGATGGCGGGGCTCTCGAAACCGTCGGCGAAGACGGGGGCCGCGGCGGCTGGACTCGCCGTCAGGAGGGCCAGTAGGGCGGACAGCGCCGCCACCAGCGTGACTTCGATTGCCGTGCGATGGGTGCGCGGACGCGTCGTTGCCATGCTTGTCCTTCCGACATAGGTGCTGGCCGGGCTGGTGCCGGGACTCCAGGTCGCGGACCGGCCACCGGAGACCAAAAGATCGATGTCTGTCAGTGACGTTACGGTGACGCGATAAAGACCGGCAAGGTCGCTCGATCCCCAACAGTCGGCCAGAATTTGACAGCGATTGAGCATCGGGGAGTCTTGACACCTACCTGCCCCGGCGGCGGCTACACACCGACTCCGACCCACGGGTCTTTCAGAGCTGGTGCACCGACCCAGGATCTGGACCACCTCCAGTTCGAAGCCCTGACCAGCTCCTGTCCGGAGTCGTGCTGCGGCGGGCCTCCCCGCGCTCGCCAGGGAGCCCGCCGCCAGCTCGGATCGTTCGGCTAGGACCGAAGTTGCGCCAGGCCCGCGTCGATCATCCCGGACAGCGATCGCTGCGCGAGCTCGTTCCGAAGCTCCTGGTAGTGCGGGTAATAGGTCAACATCTGACCTGGGTTGGCCGGGTCGGGGAACCCGGCGAGTACGCCCCAGCGCCACCACGCCCACTCATGCCGCGTCACCGAGGAGTAACCACCCCACTCCGCGCACGAGAAGTGGCCGGGGATGTACAGCTCGGGGTAGACCTGCCACACGGTCTCCTCGTCCGGGATGGGCAGGTACCAGCGGTCGAAGTGTTCGCCGCACCCCACCTGGAACGAAGTCTTCAACTTCGTGAGGGCGGTGATCAGGTACTGCTCCAGTTGTGCGGTCTGCAGGTTGGCCTGCGCCCGCGCCGCCAAGGCGACCGGCCCCAGCGAGGTGAGCAGGATGCCGAGGTCGTGCATTGCCGCCTGGTTGAAGTTCTGTGCGACTACGTCGTAACGGACGTTGATGGCCGTGATGCAGGCGGTGGTGTCCTGCGCGAACCGCTGTCTGAGGCTCAGCGGGAAGTCCGGGCTCTCGACGAACTCCAGCATGGCGTGCTCGGTGCAGCCCCGGACCTCGGCGACGGTCAGTGCGTCCATGTGGTTCCTGATCGCCTCCTCGGACCGGCGGACCGCGCTGATCATCATGCCGACCGCCTGGTCCAGGGTGAGTCCACCGCTCCGCGAGCTGTTGTAGGCGGAGTACGCGGCGAAGGCGAACTGCGCCACTGCGGCGATCGTGGCCGGCTCCACGGCCGCTGCGGGCCGCGGGGCGGCCGGCACCGCTATCCCGGTGACCGCCACCGCCGCGACCATTCCCCGGATCGCCGTCTCCCTCAGTCGGGCCCTCATGCGCGGTGCCCTCCCTCGTCCAACCGTCGCAGGGTGTCCCTGGCCAGTGCCCAGCTCGTGGTGGCGCCGGCTGCGGCCTTGAGTGTCTCCTCGGTCCAGGGTCCTTGCTGCCAGTCGCCGTTGACCTGGTAGTCCTGGAAGGTGCGGGGGCCGTTGGGCGTGGTGCAGGTGTGCACCACGTGATAGATCGACGGGTGGTAGTCCATGTCGCCCTCCCGGGAGGTGCATCGCGGCTCCAGCCGGTTGATGATCGCCTCCATCGCCGCCCGGTAGCTCGGCAGGTAGGTGGTCATGCCGATGCCGGCCGCGACCCGCGCCTCGAGCCCGACCGCGAAGAGCGCGTAGATGGCGAAGCCGAGGTGGTCCGCCTCGGCGTCGGATTCGACGGCCTCGAAGACCTGCTTGGCCTGACGCGCGTGCAGGGCGACCCGCAGCGCGAACTCCTGCAACGTGTCCTCGCTGAGGTTGGGCAGGCTCGGGACCTCCAGGATCGCGTGCTCCGCGGCGCCGACCCACTCGGCCGCGGCGACCGCGTCCAGATGCGACATGATCGCATTCTCGGCCGCGCCTACCGCTCCGACGAACTCCTGCAACGCCTGGACGAGCTGCTGCTCGGTCAACTCTCCCGAGCGGGAGCTCAGGAACAGGCTGAAGGCCAGGTCACCTACCCTCTTGATTGTGTCGGGGTTGGTGGCCTGCGCCGGGGTGGCCGCACCAGGTAACGCCACCACCACCGCTAGTGCCGCTGCGGCGACGCCGCGCAACAGTCTGGCTCGCAACTCGAGTCTCCCTCCGCTGTGGCCGCGAAGGGTCGAGCCCGTTGCCGCGGCGCCGATTGCCGGGCAAGCCTGCCAAGCGCGACTGGATTCTGACTGGACGCAACACTGCGGAGGCCAGGACCAGGGCCGAAGCGGGCGCACCAGCTCAGGCTGCTCACCGTGCTGCCACTCGGCGACGGCGTCTTCCGCATACTGGCCGCCGGCCCGGTTCGACCACGGCGACCGCTGCCTGGGGCGGCGGCCCGCCGACCGGGGCCACCGGTCAGCGGCGGCCCGCCGACCAGGGCCAACGGTCAGCGGCGGCCGGTGGCCAGGGCGACGAGGTACTGTCCGCCGCCTGCGTCGACGCTTGCGGTCACCGGCAGTCCGGGCACCAGCCGGGTGAACCGGTCGACCAGCCAGTCCGCCGCCTCCTGGGCGTCCTTCTTGCTCGGACAGCGCGCAACCAGCTCGCGGCCGCCCTTGCGTTCGAGTCGCTCGGCGACGGTGATCAACGGCGCGGGCTCCACCACGTTCAGCCGGTCCGGCCAGGCGATGACCACCTTGACCGCACCCTTGCGGCTGTTGCAGGCGCGGTGCGCAAGTCGCTCGGCGACCTTGGCCTTCTTGTCGGCGGTGCGGCTGTCGACGCTGGGACCACGCGGGTCGTTCACCGACATGTCGGCGTCGACCGGCTCGTCGCACACCCAGCATCGCCAACTGTCACGCCTCGCGACGTCATCGAGGAGACTCATCGGAGCAAACTAGCCTGTCAGCCCCCGGCCAACGACAGCCCCTGCCGCGGCGAGGCCGCCAGTCCGAAAAGCGTGCAAGGGAATCGCTCTCCTGCGCCGTCCGCCTTGACTCGCGGTGCGATATCCGCACCGCCGGTGGCAGCTGTGACTCCGGTAGGGCAGTTTCAGCGGCCGCACTCACCTCTCATTCCGCCCAAAGGGCGTTGGCATCGACCATGAGTCCGGTGACGTGCGACCTCAAGGAACCGGGTCACCGCCGCGCTGTTCCGCAATGACTGGACGGCCCCCTGCAACCGCAACACCTGCCAGCGCAGGACCTCCTGCTCAAGGAGATGCGCCGTAACCTAGGCAGGTGGCGGCGGATCCAGGTTTTGACGAGGGACCTCAACGACGAGATCCGATCAAGATCCTTCCCTACGACGCACACTGGCCGACCAGCTTCGCCTACGAGCGGACCCGGGTCGAGGCGGCGCTCCAGAACTACCTCGTCGGTCGCGTCGAGCACGTGGGTAGCACCGCGATCCCCGGCCTTGCCGCCAAGCCGATCATTGACATGCTCGCCCTGGTCAGAGATTTCGACAAGACCGCCGACATCGTGGCGGATCTGCGCGACATCGGCTGGGTCCACGCCCCCGAGCCGGGTGACCATGAGCAGCGCAAGTGGTCATTTTGCTTTCCCGAGGTGGCATGGCGTACCCATCATCTCCACATCCGGGAGATCCGGTCACCGGACTGGCGCCGCTTGCTGAACTTCCGCGACCACCTACGACGCCATCCGGACCTCGCCGCGGAGTACGCGCGCATCAAGGCTGAACTCGCTGCGGCGGACGACCACGACCGACCGAAGTACCGGTCCGGCAAGGCGCCGTTCATCGAGGAGATCCTTCGACGGGTGGACGCATCGACCGCCTCCTAGCGAACCTCTTCCTGCGCCGTCCCAGGTCCCCGGCGCAGAATCGGTACGTCCGCTCGTCGGCTGCTTGTTCCATCGTGGTGGAACCGCGCTCGCAACAGACGATCTTAACGATCGCTCGATGCAACAGCGCCCGCTACGGTGCGCCGCTACGGCTCGACGGCGGGGGTGGCGGCGGTGGCGGCCGCCAACCAGTCGGTCAGAGCGGCGCTGCGCCGGCCCGGCGGTGTGGCGGCAATCATCGCGCGGGTCTCGGGGGACACGACGCTGCGGACGATGGCCACGAGTTGGATGGCGTGTAACCGGAGGCGGGCGGTGGCCGGCACGTCGGCCTCGTGGGCCAGGAAAGCGGTCACCCTGTCTTCGAGGTCGGCCCAGAGTCGCAGCAGCCCGGTCTGTACGGCGGGAGACTCGCCGTAGGCGCGGTGGAACGCCTCGATGCCCTCGCCACCATCCTCCTGTGACCGCGCCATGGCGGCCAACACGTCCGCGATCGCCTTCGCGTGACTGACGCCGGCCGACCGGTCACGTAGTGCCGCGATGATGTCGTCGAAGAGAGTGTTGTCGGCGAAGACCAACTCGTCCTTCGAGCGAAAATAGACAAAGAGGGTCTTGACCGACACATTCGCGGCGTCGGCGATCTCCGCGACGGTCACGTTGTCGAAGCCCCGCTCCTCGAACAGGCGAGTCGCCGCCTCCACGATCGCCGCCCTGGTCAGGGCCTTCTTGCGCTCCCGCAGGGGAAGCGCCGCAGGTCGCTCCGATGCTGACATATTCCCAGCATACCCAATCTCACAGTCACTCACCTTTTCGTTGATCGGCGACCGAGTCGGGGTTACCCTCGGGTTAGTCACTTACCTTCGCAAGCTGCTGTAGTGATTGGAGGAGTTGATGTCCATGCCAGCCTCGACGCCGCCACTGACGGAAGCCGGCGCCGGTCCGCACATCTCCCGCCTGGCCCACAGGGCGATCATGGTGGTCCTGGTGCCGCTGATGATGGTGCTGTTCATCTCGAGCCTTGACGGCACCATCGTGGCCACCGCCCTATCGACCATCGCGGCGGACCTCGGCGACACCGCCCATTTGTCCTGGGTCGCCACCGCCTACCTGCTGACCAGCGCGATCTCCACGCTGCTCTTCGGCAAGCTCGGGGACATGTACGGCCGGAAGAGGATCTTCCAGATCTCCATCGGAGTCTTCCTGATCGGCTCCATCCTCTGCGGCCTGGCCCAGAACATGCTCATGCTGATCCTCTTCCGGGGTTTGCAGGGCATCGGCGGCGGCGGACTCAACTCCCTGGTCATGGCGATCACCGGCGACCTCGTCCCGGCCCGGCAACGCGCGAAGTACCAGGCCTACACCGGCATCGTCGCCACGGTCGCCCTGATCGCCGGCCCACTGTTCGGTGGCTTCTTCGCCGACCACCTGTCCTGGCACTGGATCTTCTACATCAACGTTCCGATCGGTGTCGCCGCCATCGTCGCCGTCGGTGCCCGCCTCCATCTGCCCCGCCCCACGAGCGACGCCCGCGTCGACATCCTCGGCGGGATCCTCGCCGCCCTGCTCACCACCGCGATCATGCTCGTCACCACGTGGGGCGGCAGCACCTACGCCTGGACCTCGCCGACCATCATCGCGCTGATCGCCGGTGCCGTCGCACTGCTCATCGCGTACGTCATCACCGAACACCGCGCGGCGGAGCCGATCACTCCGCTGCGCCTGTTCCGCAACGGCGTCTTCACCATCGCCAGCGCCCAGTTCCTCCTGGCCACCCTGGCCCTGTTCGTCGGCATGCTCTACGTGCCCCTGTTCATGCAGACCGTCCAGCACCACAGCGCCTTCGTCGCCGGCCTGTACGTAATCCCGCTGCTGGTGGGCCTTATCGCGGCCACCGCGGTCGCGGGTCCGGTTATCGCCAGGAGCGGGAGGTACAAGGTCTTCCCGGTGGTCGGCGCGGTACTCACCGGCGTGTCGATGTGGGTGGTAAGCCTTGCCGGTACGACCACCGGCAGCCTGGCGATCATCGTGCCGCTGTTCCTCGCCGGCGCCGGCATCGGCCTACTGGTGCAGGTGGCCCTCCTCGCCGGGCAGAACGCCGTCGCGCATCGTCATCTCGGCGTCGCCACCGGCGCGCTGAACTTCTTCAAGAGCATCGGTGGTGCCTTCGGCGCGGCGCTGTTCGGCGCGATCCTCACCGCCCGGCTGCCCGGCGGGGCCCTGCACGCCTTCCACACGGTGTTCCTGTGGACCGTTCCCTTCATGGTCGTGTCGTTCGTCCTCGGGCTCGTGATGCGGGAGAAGCCGCTGTCAGAGGAAATGATCGAAGTCGCTCAGGGCAAGACCGAGGTGCCCGAGTACTGACCCTCATCGCGAGGCGACCACCTGGGGCCGGCTCCCTCGGTCAATGCCGCCTCGAGTCGCCGCCGCAGGCAGCCTCTGGGCACCGCTTACCCGCGAACCGCCAGCGACCATACCCGCCAGACCGACAAAAGTCTCATAGCCACTCATGAAGGGCGTTTTCCGTGTCTATCGATGATCTCCGCAGCCGTGACATCGCCATCGTGGGTGCCGGCCCGGCCGGCCTCGCGGTAGCTCGACTGTTGCAGGTGCAGGGCATTCCCGCCCGCGTCCTCGAACGTGACGCCGGTCGGGACGCCCGACGGCAGGGCGGCAGTCTGGACCTCGCCGAGAACGCCGGCATCCTCGCCCTTGACCGGATGGGACTGCTCAGCGAATTCGAACGGCTCTCCCGCCCGGCCGGGCAGGCGACCCGCTATCTCGACCACAACGGCACCGTCCTCATCGACGAGGACGCCGCGTCCAGCGTCGAGGCCGAAGGAGCCCGTCCAGAGATCGACCGTGCGTCGTTGCGCGACATGCTGCTGGACGCGCTACCCCACGACGCCGTCGAATGGGGTCGCGCCGTCCGCACCATCACCCCGACCGGAGCCGACCGCTACCGCATCGAAACCAGCGACCACACCATCGTCGAGGCCGATCTGGTCATCGGATGCGACGGACACTCGTCGAAGGCGCGCCCCCTGGTGACGCAGGAGACGGCCACCTATGCCGGGGCGACATTCGTCGGCGGCGACGTCACCCATCCCGAACCAGGCGGCCTGTTGGACAGGCTCACCGGGACCGGAACGATGTTCGCGCTCGGCCATGCCAAGGTCATCATGGCGCAGCGTCACGGCGACGGATCGATCCGCGTCTACTACGCGTTCACCAGCGACACCGCTCCCGCCCGAGACGAGGACATGGCCGCCAGCCAGGTCGAGGTCGCCGACCGCCTGGACACGACGTTCTCCGACTTCTCACCGGACATGCGCAGCTTCTTCGGCCAGATCGATCGGGACTTCGGATGGTGGCCGCTGTACGGCGTCCCTGCCGAACAACGGTGGAACGAACACCACCGGCTCACCCTCGTCGGCGACGCCGCCCACATCATGCCTCCGTTCACCGGACAAGGCGTCAACATGGCCCTGCTCGACGCCGTCGAACTCGTCAACGCACTCACCAGCGACCAATACCCGACCATCGACGCCGCGATCCGCGCCTACGAATCGACCATGCTGCGACGCATGCGGACGGCCATCGAGGAAACCCAGCAGGCTCAGGCCGTCTTCCTGTCCCCGCGCGGCCCCGAGCAACTGCTCGACGCTCTCGGCGAGCAGGGTCGACGGGAGATCAGCTAGCGAATTGGGAGGGGCGAGGCGCCGCCCTCGACCTGATCGCACCGGCGATCGGCATTCCGATAAGGTAAGTGAATTACTCTTGTTCGTTGCACGCTAAAGTTAGGCAGTAACCTAAGCTCCCAACTTCATGTCGATCCGCCACCCAGTGGCCGCAGGAGGAGAAACCGTGTTCGATCGGCTGGCCCGCCTCGTGGTCCACAACCCATGGAAAGTTGTCTTCGTCTGGCTGGTCCTCACGACGGCGACCGTCGCCCTCGCGCCCACCCTCGACGAGCAGACCGAAGCCAAGCCGGCCGGCCTGCTGTCGGAGCACTACGAGTCGACCCGGGCAGCCGCAGTCGCCGCGGCGAAGTTCCCACCGTCCGCCGACAGCACCGCGACCATCGTGCTCTCGCGTGTCGACGGCGGTCCGTTCACCACCACCGACCGCACCCACGTCGATGACCTGACCCGGAGGATCGTCGCCGGCGGAATCGACCACGTCACCGGGGTCACCGGCCCGCCGACGATCTCCACCAACCAACGAGTCCAGATGGTCACCGTCGGGCTGACCGGTCCCGCGGAGGACCACGCCCAACTCGACACGGTTCCCAGGCTCCGGGACACCGTACGCACGACGCTGGCCGGTACCACGCTCACCGCCGCCGTCACCGGGGACGCCGCCATGTTCGTCGACAACGCATCCGCCTTCGAGGCCGGACTCCTGGTGGCCGGCGTGGTATCCATCGCGCGGCTCCTGCCCGACCAACTGATCATCTACCGCAGCCCGGTAGGCGCACTGCTCCCGGTCGCGGTCGTCGGCATGGTCGGCGCGCTCGCCACCAGCATCGCCGCCTGGATCGTCCGGGCCCTTGATCTCCCGGCGAATCCGTCCCTGGCGATCATCATGACAATCGTGCTGTACATCGTCGCCACCAACCACATCTTGTTCCTCTGGTTCCGATACCGCGAACGGCTACGTGCCGGCGACGAACCCCGGACCGCACTGGTCACCGCGGCCGTCCGGGTCGGAAGAATCGTCCCGCCCTCCACGGCGGCGCTCGCCATACTCTTCGCCGCGCTGCCGCTGACCGGATACGACGCTGCCAGCAGCCTCGCTCCCGGCATCGTCGCCGCCGTCGCCGTCATGGCCGCGGCCTCGCTCACCCTCGTGCCGGCCGTGATGTCGCTGCTGGGCACCAAGCTCTTCTGGCCGTCCAGATCATGGCAGCCCAATCCGACAGGAGGCATGCATGAGCGGCTGCGCCGGTACCGCTGGCTCGCCTGGGCCAGCCGACCGCGCACCCGGCCCCCGTCCACCTGGTCGACCCGCCTCCGGCAGCGAATGCCCTGGCTGACAAAACTGCGACGCAAGCCCGGCGACGGCGGCTTCCACCAGGCCGGCCGGTTCACCAGCCGACGGCCGGCCGTCGTGGCAGCCGCGTCGACCGGTCTGCTCGCCGTCCTCGCGTTCGGCCTGCTCGGAATGCGGCCGGACTACAACCCCACCCGGCACCTGCCCTCGGGCACCGAATGGGCACGCGGCCTCGACACCGTACAAGCCGGATTTTCCGCCGACGCCCTAAACCCCGTCACCGTGTACGTCACCGCAGCCGCCGACCAGCCACTGAACCCGGCCGCGCTGCGGCGCTACGCCGACCGCCTCGCCACCGTCCCCGGCATCAGCGGCAACCTGCCCGCCGACCCCGACCCCGACGCCGGACCGGTCGAGCTGAGCCAAGACGGCACCGCCGCACGGATCAACCTCCTCCTCGAGAGCGCCCCGTACGCCCCCCAGTCGCTGAATCTGGTCGGCGGTGAACTGCGCGACACCGCCCACACCGCAGCACCACCCGGCACCACCGCGCTCGTCGGCGGAGTCAGTGCGACATTCGCCGACATCCGCCACGCCAACCACCGCAACCTGTGGTTCGTCCTCCCCGCTGCCGGGATCCTCGCCGCGCTCGCGGTGGCGCTGCTGCTACGAAACCTAACCGCTGCCCTGTACGTCGCCGTCGCGACCGCCCTCGCCGCCGCCGGCACCCTGGGCATGACCACCTACGTCTTCCAGCACATCGGCGGCCATCCAGGTCTCTCCTTCCTGCTGCCGCTGATCGTCTTCCTGTTCGTCGTCACGACCGGCACCGACTACACGATCCTGACCCTCAGCCGGCTCCGAGAGGAGACGCGACTCGGCAGAGATCCACGCACCGCCGCCCACCACACCATCGCCCAGGCCGGGCCGGCGATCGGCGCCGCCGGTCTGCTGCTCACCGGCTTCTTCGCGGCGACCGTACTGGCCGGCGGCCTCCTCGCCCAGATGGGGCTCGCCATCGCCATCGGCATCATCATCTGCGCCTTCGTCACTTCGATGTTCCTCGTACCAAGCCTCGCCGTACTAGTCGCGACCCGTCCGGCTCCGTTGCGTAGCTGGTTGCGGGGCCGAGGCAGAGTTGGCACGTGAGGCGGATGAGGTGGTCAGTCCGAGGCGGGATCAGCCGCTCAGGGGAGCGGAAGACGCGCGCACCACCAGCCGGCACGGCACGGTGTGTATGCCGGTGGCCACTCCGCCGTGCTGGATCGCCTCGAGCAGTAGGGTGCCCGCGGTCCGCCCCACCTGTTGGAGGTTGAGGTCGACGCTGGTCAGCGGCGGCCGGCACCCCTCGGCGGTGGGCTGCCAGTTGTCCACGCCAACCAGGGCGACGTCGTCCGGCACCCGCCGGCCGCACTCACGCAGGCCATCGGCGACGCCGCGGCCAATCGCGTCACTACCACAGAAGACGGCGTCGACCTCGGGGTGTGCCCGGACCAGCGCGGCGGCGGCGAAGCGACCCCAGACCTCGCTCCAGCCGCCGTACCAGGGGTCCCCAAGCAACTCCAGTCCGGCCATGCGCAGCGCCCGTGCCGTGCCGTCCACCCTGGCTCGCGCAGACGCGTGACCGTGTGGGCCGGTGACGTGCGCGATGTGCCGGCGGCCTGTGCGTACCAGGTGCTCGACGGCCAGGACCGCACCTGCCTCCTCGTCGACGACGACGCTGCAGTCGGCGGGGTCCGCCGAGCGAGCGAAGGCATAGACGACCGGCACCCTCGGCGCGCCGGACAGCGGCGGACGCGGTTCGGTGCGGCGGCCGGCGACGATGATGCCATCGACCCGGCGACGCATCAGGCTGCGTACATAGTGCTGCTCGCGGATCGGGTCGTCCCGCGTGTCGCAGACGAAGGCGAGCGCTTCATCCCAGCCCAGAGCGTCCTCGGCGCCATGAAGAATGGGCAGGCTGAACCGTCCATGGTGGTCCGTCATGATCAGGCCGACGGTGTATGTCCGACCGGTGAGCAGGCTGGCGGCGACAGCGCTGGGAATGAATCCAAGCTCGTACGCCGCAGACCGCACCCGGGCGCGGGTCTCCTCCCGTAACTGCCCCCGGCCATTGAGCGCCTTCGACGCCGTGCCGACCGACACCCCCGCCCGCGCCGCCACGTCGACAATGCCCACCCGCGCCCGCCTGTCTGCCACAGGACGACCATAACGACGGAAAACCTTTGCCTCAAGCGGTCGCATCGGCGACCGTTGACGTACCTCCTAGGCGAGCCGTAACCTACGCGAAACCACCTGTTACACGGGCGCAAGCCCCGCAGGAGCGCACAACAGCGGCGCGCGGATCACGGAAAATATTTTCCGGATTCGATCGAGACTTTACCCGCGAGCACGCGTTGGCGCTCACATCGGCGCGGGAAAGCGTCGAGACCGTCAAAGCAGACGCTCCCGGCACGTCCCGTCATCGACAAACCACGATCGACTCCTGTTCAGCGCGACGATCCCCCGAAGGCGCTGAGCCCGTCCAAAGGAGGCACTCTCGTGCGATCACCCACTCCCGTGTGTCCGCCGCAGCGCTGACCACGGCCGACGCCTGCGTCACCCTGACCGGCGGTACGGCCCGCGCCACCGACTCCGCTCACAGTGAACGTGGCCAGCCCGCTCCGGTCCGTCAGCCACGTCGCCGCCGGAAAGCCGCCTCCGTACGGCGGTGAGCCGGTGCGATACGTCCTCCTCGCCCGTCCCCCGCGGCTGATCGAGGCACGCCCACATGGCCGAACCGAGCCATGCCTTCCCCCATAAGGAGACCCATCATGCTCGTGCGGAAGTCCCGAAGAATCGGTATGTACCTAGCGACGTGCATCGCCGTAGGGGTGGCATCCCTGCTACAGGCGCCAAGCCCCGCCGCTGCCGCGGTCGACAGCATGACGATCGACATGGCAAGTTACGGCGGCACTCCAACCTACCGCGCGACCGGCTTCATCTACGGCGTCTCGGAGAACGCCTCCAGTCCGCCGCTGTCCACCACGGACCAGATCAAGGTGAGGCTCATGCGTGGCGGCGGGTCGCAGCTCGGCTGCCCGAACGGCGGTTGGGTCAATGGCCAGTACGACCGCCGCTGGACGTGGATGCGGAACTATTACAACCGTGCCCAGCGTACGGGTGCCCGGGTAGAGATGATCATCGCCGGCCTGTGGGGATCGGACGGTGTGTGCAACGTGCCGCGGTGGCCCGGGGACAACGGCAACTGGACTGACTACACCAACTTCATCAACCGGATGATCGCCGATGTCCGCGCCGCCGGGATGACCGGGTCGAACGTCCGCTGGGACATGTGGAACGAGCCGAACATCTTCTTCTGGGGTCGTACCCAGTCCCAGTATCTGGAGATGATCCGCCGCGGCACACAGCTGATCCGTGCCGCCATTCCGGGGGCCGTGATCGTGGGGCCGAGCTACGCCGGCGGGCCGGGTGGTTCCTGGTGGAATACCTACCTCGACTACGTGAAGGCCAACAACGTCGTCCCGAACATCATCAGTTGGCACAACCTGCCAGGTGACCCGGCGGCCGACCGAGGACGGATCGACAGCTTGCTGTCGTCGCGTGGCATATCGGTCCAGGGCTTTTCGGTCAACGAGTACGGTGCCTTTGGCGACGAACAACAGCCGGGTCCCTCGGCCTGGTACATCGCACGCCTGGAGCGGTGTGGCTGTGACGGCGCTCGGGCCAACTGGGGCATGGTGGGTCAGACGCCGTCGCTACATGACACGCTGGGCTGGCTCACCACACCCAACGCGGGACAGCCGATGGGCCAGTGGTGGGTGTACAAACGCTATGCCGACCAGACCGGCCAGCGCACCCAGATCTCCGCAGGCTCGTCCCACGACGGCACGGTTTTCCAGGATTCCGGCGCGCGCCGGTCGATCGCCGTCCTCGGCGCCAAAGTTGGGGCGGCGACCGGCGCCATTGACGTGCGCTACAACAACATCCCGTCGTGGCTGGTCGCCAACGGTTCGGTGAACGTCCGCGTGGAGCGCATGCCGTCGACCAATGCGTATGTAAGCGCGCCGACGACCGTGTCCACCACACGGGCCGCAGTAAGCGGCAACTCGATCCTCGTCAGTGTCAACTGGACCAATGCCAACGACGCCTACGCGGTTACGTTGACTCCCTGATCCGCGCTGTTTCCGACTGTCCGGAGCCGGAAAAACCGGCTCCGGACAGTAGCCGCACGCCAACTGCACGATCGCCACCGAAGTGGCGCTGGGGCCCCGGTGCGTTGGGTGTCGGCATGATCGAGGCAGGCTCGAGGCAGGTGGCGGTGGACGATCGGGGCGGTCTAGGCTGACCAGCGATCGACGCCTACCCGTGGTGCGGAGGGTTCCCGGTGACTGACAGCTCTTCCGATGTGGCCGGTCAAAAGGCGACGCTCGATTCGGGTGTCGCGCACTCGGCTCGGGTCTGGGACTACTGGCTTGGCGGCAAGGACAACTTCGCCGCCGACCGGAAGGCTGGTGATCAGATCCGCGGCGTCCTGTCGGACGTTGTGGAGGCTGCTCGCGCCGATCGGGCCTTCTTGATCCGGGCGGTCCGGTTTCTTGCCGGTGCGGCAGGGGTCCGCCAGTTCCTCGATATCGGCACCGGTCTGCCTACCGCCAACAACACTCACGAGGTGGCCCAGTCGGTGGCGCCGGAGAGCCGCATCGTTTACGTCGACAATGACCCGATCGTGCTGGTGCACGCCCGTGCCCTGCTGGTCGGTGCCGCGCGGGGAGCGACCGACTACATCGACGCGGACGTACGCGACCCCGACGCGATCTTGCGGGGCGCCGGCCGGACGTTGGACTTCGACCAGCCGGTTGGCATCATGATGCTGGGCGTCGTGCAGTTCGTCATCGACGATGCCGAGGCACGGGCGATCGTGAAACGACTCATGGACGCCGTGCCGTCGGGCAGTTACCTGGCGATCGCCCATCCGATCGTCGGAGTGAGCGCGGAACTGGAGGAGGCCGTGCGGCTCTGGAACGAGACCGGTTCCGCGCCGCAGGCGCTACGAACACCTGAGCAGATAGTCAGGTTCTTCGACGGTCTGGAGTTACTTGAGCCGGGGGTGGTCCCCTGCCCCCAGTGGCGGCCCGAGCTCCGCGAGGCCGACCCCGACCGTGACGTCGCTCCATGGCGCGTCTGCGCCGTTGGACGGAAACCCTGACCACCCGCAAGCCCTCGTTTCTGCTGACCACCGGCTTGTCCGGAACGAGCGCCGCGTCGCGGGCCGGGGCGAAGTTCTGCGGGTCGGTCGTGCCGGTACCGCCGACCACCTGGAGCACCTGGCCGAACGTGTCGTAGACCAGCAGCAGTCGTACGGCGAACTGGCCCTGGCGGACGTCCTGGAACGGGTAGACGGGGCCGTTCGGTATCCACGGCACGCCGGCGGTCCGGCCCGCCACCGCCGTCGCGACCGTCGCGTCCGGGCCGGTCTGCGGGCGCGCGTCGCGCAGCGCGAGCAGGTCGCCGAGGCCCGTGAGCGCCTG
Organism: Plantactinospora solaniradicis; assembly: GCF_042658085.1. Taxonomy (NCBI): domain Bacteria; kingdom Bacillati; phylum Actinomycetota; class Actinomycetes; order Micromonosporales; family Micromonosporaceae; genus Plantactinospora; species Plantactinospora solaniradicis. The sequence continues at coordinate 394,905 of NZ_JBHSPR010000013.1, forward strand.
CGACACGAACTGCCAGGAGTCCACGGACTCGATCGAGTCCTGGAGCTTGGCCAGGGCCGCGAGGTCGGCATCGGCGTCCGGATCGCCGGCGACGTAGTTGGTCACGAAGCGCTGCAACTGGTGCCGGAACGTGGACTGGACCTCCGGAGTCAGCGGCGAGATGCCGCCGAGCAGCTGCGTCTGCCCGTCGGGGTCGGCGGGGAACGGCCCGAACGGACCCGTGTAGCGGTAGTCGAGACCGTCGAAGGTCCAGTTGTCGATCCCGTTGGTCTGGGTCGGGATGGGGACGAAGCCCATCTGCCATTCCATCATCAGCGGTCGCCAGGGCTGCTCCTGCCATCCGTCGAGTCCCGCGGCCGGCAGCACCTGGTTCGGGTACGACTCGGCGCGGTGCCCGGTGATGGCCGCGGCGACCGTGTTCGGGTTCAGTCCGGTGGCCGCGGCGATCGCCGGCGCGCTCGCCGGGTCCAGGAGGAACGCTTCGAGGACGAGCGCGGCCACCGGCAGCGGCACAGCGGCGGCGTTCGGCAGCGCCGGCGTCGCCGCGCCGAGTTGTCCGGCGCCGAGCGTCGTGCCGCCGACCGCCAGACTGGTGACGAGCGCACCGACCAGCCGGCAGGAAAGCTGCGCCGAGGGGTCGGGAGCCGGGGCACTGTCCAGCCCGGACAGCAGGACGACGGGGTCGGCGGTGCGCCACGACCGTGGCCCGCCGACCGGCTTGAGCACCTTGCCGGGGTCGAGGTTCCGCGCCGCCGCGACCTGGTCGATCCCGCGCTGGAACGAGTCCTGCCTGGTGTCGCCGGCCTGTACCACCGGCTGCGGGACCTCGCCACGCAGCGCGGCGACCCGCTGGGCGTCGGTGGTCAGCAGCCCGGGGAGCACCGAGGTGACCGCCTCGGCGTACGCGGCGGAGTCGAATCCGGGCGGTGGCTCGATGACCGACTGCTTCTGGCCCTTCTGCCACTTCCACCACAGCGCGTACAGCGCCCAGCACCAGGGGCGGTTAGGTTGCCGGACATGAGCAGGATCGTTTCGGTCAATCTGGCCGTGCCGGAGCCCAACCCGGCCAAGGGCGTCGGCGTCACGGGTATCAACAAGCGGCCGGTTGATCACCTGGTTACCGTGCGCGCGCCGGGGCCCAAGACGACCGGGCTGCACAGCGGCCTGGTCGGTGACCAGATTTTCGACATCGAGCACCACGGCGGCGACGACCAGGCCGTTTACGCGTACGCGCGGGAGGACTACGACTGGTGGCAGGCGCGGCTGAGTCGCCCGCTGGCCAACGGGCTCTTCGGCGAGAACCTGACGACCGAGGGGGTCGATGTCAACGGCGCGGTCATCGGCGAGCGGTGGCGCATCGGTCCACGGTTGGTCCTCCAGCCGACATTCGGCCGCATCCCGTGCGCCACGTTCCAGCACAAGATGGGCGAGCCGCGCTGGGTGAAGACCTTCACCCGGGCGGACCGCCCGGGCGCGTACCTACGCGTGCTGGAGCCGGGCGAGGTGTGGGCCAACGATCCGGTGACCGTGGAGGACCGTCCGGCGCACGGGGTGACGATCGCGCAGGCGTTCCGGGCGTACCTGACCGAGCCGGAGCTGCTGCCCGAGCTGATCGAGATCGACGGGCTGCCCGACGATCTGCGGAAGACCCTCGCGGAGCGGCTCCTCCACCGCCGGTAGAACAGGGGCTCAGCCCGCGAGGCGGTCGCGGTGGTTGGCCAGGAAGTCGGCGAGGCTGCGCCAGTCCGGGTTGATCGAGCGCATAAGCTCGACGTCCCGCCGCCCCAGGTACGACTCCGGGAACTCGGCGTAGTACTGGAACATGTTCCCCAACTCGACCGCGCCCGGAAAACCCAACCCGCGGAACTGGTCGTGGGTGAGTGGCCGGTAAACGACCGGCTCGCCCAGCACCCTGCTGAACGTGGCGGCGATCTGGTCACCGGTGAGGTGTTCGCCGGCGATGCCGAGGGTGACGCCGATCGTCTCGGCGGGCCGCTGGAAGGCACTTACCACGGCGTGGCCGATGTCCTCCGCGGCGATCCCGGCGATCGGCGTGTCGCCGATCGGCAGGTGCAGGGCGAGCACCCCGTCGGGGTCGCGCTGCGGCTTCACGTCGGTGAGCAGGTTGTCCCAGTAGAACGACACCTGCAGGTACGTGGTGGGCAGGCCCGACTCGGCGAACATCGCGTCGGCGACACCGCCCTTCACGTCGAAGTGCGGCACCTTGTAGATCCCGTCGAGGGTCGGCATCCGGTCGTCGGTGACGCCGATGGCCTCCCGGGTGTCCTCCAGCGTCGACCACACCACGTGCCGCAGGCCGGCGGCCCTGGCGGCGCCGATGAGGTTCTCCACCTCGATCAGCTCCTTGGCTGCGGACATGTGCTCCCAGAAGGGCGTGACCAGGAACGCGCCGTGCGCTCCGTCGAACGCCTTCCGGAGGCTCGCTTCGTCGTTCAGGCTCGCCTCGACCACCTCGGCGCCGAGCGCCGCCAGCGCCTGTGCCCTCGCCGAGGAAGCGTCGCGGGTGATCGCGCGAACCCCGAATGTGCCGTCCGCGAGCAGCGCCCGGGCGACCGCGCCGCCCTGCACGCCGGTCGCGCCCATCACCGAAATCATCTTGTTGCCGGACATGAGACGGTCTCCGCTCGTAACTGGTCCGGCGTTGGAGCCGCCGGACCTCCGTGCGCCAACCATAATAGTCCGAAAACTTGACCGTCAAGTTTCTGGACCATCTGTCCGTGTCGCGCTGGTCACCCTCGGTCTGCGGCAGAGTAGCGGTTGTCGGTCAGCCAGCGCCCCCGGAGGTTCGTCCCCGGGTGGGTCATTCCTCGTCCATCTCCGCGTCTGCGGTGATCGCCGACAGGGTTTGGAGGAATTGCTGGTACGCCTCCCGGCCGATCTTCGCCGCGTACCTGCTCTCGATGTCCGCGACGATCCGGTCGGAGAGCTCCGCCAGCCGTAAGCCGCGCGCCGTGGGCACGATCAGTTTGGCCCGGCGGTCGGCCGGATCGGGTACGCGCGAGACATAGCCGAGTTTCTCCAGCTCGTCGATCATCGTGCCGATGGTCTGCTTGTTGCGGCCCGCCAGCCGGGTGAGGTCGGTCTGCCGCAGACCGTTCTCGTCCAGGTGGGCCATCACCGCCCCGTGACGGGGCCGAAGGTCGTCGAAGCCCTCCTGGGCGCTGCGCCGGAACAGTTCGGACTGCAACCCGAACAACAGCCGGGCCGCCAGCACGCCGAGATCCGCGGTGCGGGTGCTCCGTCCCATGTAACCCCCATCATGATAGTCCGATACTTGGACGGTCCAATTCTTGGACTTATTCTCGTCACATTACGCACCGGAGGTTCCGGTGACCACCGTCGAACTGGACCCGTCGCATCCAGGGCCTGGGCGAGCCCGACCGGTACAGCCCTCTCGTACGGGACGTGACGGCGCCTCGACCCGCCGCTGGTCCGCCGCGACCGGAACGACCCGGGCGGCGTCCGGCTTGTCGCGGTCGATCTCGGTGGCCGATCAGGACGAAGTGTCATCGGCCGCGAGATTCTCCCTCGATCCCGGCCAATCGGGAAGATCATTTCAGCCTGGCTCCGGTCTGGGCAATTGTCGGCCGCCGCGCGATTCCGCAGCCCGTACGACACCGCCTGTTGGCTCTCCGGTCGCGCTCCGGCCAGCACCGGCCACTAAGCAGATCAAGTCCGCTAATCAGGGAGTTTCAGCATGCAGGTTCCACGCGCGACCGGCCGGTTCGTCCGGACGGCCATGGTCGCCGGCCTCATAACCGTTCCGGCACTGTTCGGGCAGGCGTCCTTCGCGGCGGCACCGTCCGCGAACGACGCCGGTTTCGCCCGGCTGGCCACCGTGCCGGTCTACCTCAACAGCGCCGAAGACCAGGAGACCGTTGCCGAGATCAGCGCGGTCAGCACCGACGGCAAGACGGTGATCTCCACCGACAGCCCCGGCAAGCGCCTCGGGTTCATCGACATCTCCGACCCGGCCAACCCGAAGCCGACGGGCACCTATGCCCTGCCCGGCGAGCCCACCTCGGTAGCCGTCTACAAGAACTACGTGCTCGCCGTGGTCAACACCAGCGCGGACTTCGTCAACACCTCCGGCGTGCTCGTGGTCCTCGACCTCGACACCCGCAAGGAGGTGCGGATGCCGATGGCACTCGGCGGCCAGCCGGACTCCATCGCGATCGCGCCGAGCGGCAGGTACGCCGCGATCGCCATCGAGAACGAGCGCGACGAGGACCTCAACGACGGCAAGCTCCCGCAGAAGCCGGCCGGCTTCCTGCAAGTGGTCGACCTGGGCAAGAAGCCCCAGAACTGGACGCTGGACCGGGTCGAGTTCAAGGGCCTGACCATGGTCGCGCCCGGCGATCCGGAGCCGGAGTACGTGTCGATCAACGGCAGGGACGAGGCCGTCGTCACGTTGCAGGAGAACAACCACATCGCAATCGTCGACCTCAAGTCGAAGAAGGTCGTCAGAAGCATCGGCGCCGGCCAGGTGAGACTGTCCGGAGTGGACACCGAGGACGACGGTACGATCGCGCAGGACAAGTCGATCACGGTACGCCGCGAGCCCGACGGTGTGGTCTGGATCGACAACAACACCTTCGCGACCGCCAACGAGGGTGACTACGTCGGCGGCTCCCGCGGCTTCACCGTGTGGAAGCGCACCGGCGAGATCCTCTACGACGCCGGCAACTCGTTCGACCGGCTCGCGGCGGCGCACGGCCTCTACCCGGAGAGCCGCTCCGATGCGAAGGGCACCGAGCCCGAGGGCGTCGCGTACGGCAAGTTCAACGGCAAGCCGGTCCTCTTCGTCAACTCGGAGCGGGGCAACTTCGTCGCCGCGTACGACATCAGCAGGCCGAAGGCGCCCGAGTTCCTGCAGATGCTGCCGACCACGAACGGCCCCGAGGGCATCACGACGGTGCCGTCACGTGACCTGCTCGTGGTCTCCAGCGAGGAGGACCTGCTCGACGACGGCATCCGCGCGTCGGTGACGATCTTCCAGTACGGCAAGCAGAAGGGCGCGTTCCCGACGATCCGCTCGGCGTACGAGCCGGGTCAGAAGAAGGCGCCCATCTCCTGGGGCGCCCTCTCGGGCCTGAGCGCCGTGCCAGGCCAGCCCGACCAGGTCGTGTCGATCACCGACAACGTCTACACCCCGACCCGCCTGCTGACCATCGACACGGCCCAGGAGCCGGCGCTGGTCAAGAGCGAGCTGACCGTCATCAAGGGCGGCCAGCCGGTCGGCTACGACGCCGAGGGTCTCGCGGCCCGCGCCACCGGCGGTTACTGGATCGCGGTCGAGGGCGACGGCACCGCCGCGAAGCCCAACCTGATCGTCCGGCTCGACGCCAGGGGTGCCGTGCAGGAGGAAATCCCGCTGCCGACCGACGTCGCCACCAACGTGACCAGCAACGGCCTTGAGGGCGTGGCGCTGACCGGCGTCGGCGACAGCGAGCAGGTCTGGGTCGCCGTGCAGCGTGAGCTCAAGGGCGACCCGAAGGGCACCGTACGGATCGGCCGTTACTCGGTCGCCGACAAGAAGTGGACGTGGCTGGCCTACCAGCTCGACGCCGCTCCCGCCGGCGCCTGGATCGGCCTCTCCGAGCTGGTCCCGGTCGACGGTGACACCTTCGCGGTGATCGAGCGCGACAACCAGCGCGGCCCCAAGGCGGCGGTCAAGAAGGTCTACTCCTTCGACGTGCCGGCCGACTTCGGCACGGCGTCGCTGCCGACGGCGAAGAAGACCCTCGCGGTCGACCTGCTGCCGCTGCTCAAGACCGACAACGGCTGGGTGCAGGACAAGGTCGAGGGCCTGACCATCGCCGGCAACGGCCAGGTCTACGCGGTCACCGACAACGACGGCGTCGAGGACGCGACCGGCGAGACCGTCTTCATGCGCCTCGGCCCGGCGAAGAAGGTCTTCACGCCGGGTGCGACCGGCGGCGCCGGCGGCGGCACGGGCGACGGCGGCAGCCTGCCGCTGACCGGCGCACCGGCCCTGCTGATCGCCGGCACGGGTGCGGCCGTCATCGCGGCCGGCGCGGTGCTCTTCCTCCGCGCCCGCCGCGCGAAGCTCCGCTTCACCGCGTGAGGTAGGAATCCGAAGGGCCCGCGCCGGCTGTGCGGCGCGGGCCTTTCTTCCGATCTCCGCTACTCGGGTCCGCCGGGTGCGTGACCGATGCTCCCCCGCCGGGGAGCGCTCGCCGACCGCCCGAACTCCTTGATTCACCACGCCGTGAGGTTGATTTCAACGTGGCTGCCGGTGCACGGGTTTCCCAGCGCGATTGCCGCATGCCGCCGGCCGCAGTCGAGGACAACCGACGCGGCGGTCACCGTCTGCTCGCGGTCCGACGGATGCCGGCAGATGGACAGCGGGTAGCCGGCGTGGTCGGCGAGCAGGATTCGCGGGCTCGTGCCCGGCCGGCTCGCGAGGTCGGCGGCGCGGCGCATGCGGAAGCGGCTCGACGGGTACGTGGCCGCGAGCAGGTCCCGGTCCTCGTGCACGGCGATGGTCGGGGACACCGCGTGGTTGGTGTGTACCGCGGTGCGCCCGGGGTGTCGGGTCACGACCGGCCCCGCCTCGGCCGACACCTCGACTGTCATGGTGGCTCCGTTAGCGTCGGCGAGCAGGTAGGCGCGCCCGCCCACAGCCGGACGGGACACGATGACGCGGACCGCGTCGGCGGCGGTGGCCTGGGCGAGTGCGGCGCGGCGGACCGCCTGGCTCGGCAGGCCGGGGCGTACGGACCGGGTCAGCAGGTCGTTGTTGACCAGCGCCACTCCGTGCGCGTTGAGTCCGATCCAGCCGAGGCCGCCGGGCGAGGCGAGCAGCACTGTGGTGGGGATGTCCGGACCGCGGTGGAGGTGGATAGCGACCGTGGCGGCGAGCGACGGGTTGGCGTCCCAGTTCTGGGCGACAACCGGGCCGGAGGGGCCGGCGAGCGAGATCGCCGTGCAGCCGCCAAGCTCGACCTGCCGGGCTGTTTCGACCGCCTCGAACGCGTTGAGTAGCACCACGTCGTGCAGCGGCACGCCCGCACCGGCCGCGATCCCGCGTAGCTCCGCGCCGAGATGGTCGACCGAGTCGATAGCGGCGAGCCACGGCCCGGCCAGCGCCGCACGGGCGGCGGTGTCGGGAGTCTCCAGAACGACCGCTCCGGCGATTCGGGCATGGATCTGCTCCCGCAGGCGTGCGCCGTGTTGGCGTCCACGTTGCCCTGCGTCGCCGGTCAGCTCGAGGATCATTCGGCGATCAGCAGCTGCCGCGGGGTGGCGGTCAGCCGTTCGTGCCCGGCGTCTGTGATGAGGACGGTGTCGCTGACCACGAGCCCGACACGCAGCACCGAGAGCATGGGGAAGACCATGCCGGCGGCGAGCAGCCAGGGTGCGCCTTCGCGGAAGTCGGCGGTCTGGCCCTCGCCGGCGATGGGCGGGAAGCCGATGCCCATCGAGTAGCCGAGCCTTATCCGATACGCCGGGCGGCCGGTGTCGGCGAGGCGTTGCCGGGCCTCGCGGCTGAGCCGGTCCACGGAGGTGTCAGGGCGCAGCGACGCGAAGGTCTCGTCCTGCAACCGCAGACACAGTTCCACGTCGGCGGCTACCTGCGGGTCGGGCGGGCCGAGCGACACCATGCGGGTCAGGCCGGCGTGGTAGCGGCGACGCACGCCGAGGTACTCCATCTTCACCAGGCTCCCCCGGTGCAGTGGGGTATCGGTCCAGTGCGCGTGGCCGAGTTCCAGTCGGTCGCCGGAGGAGATGTAGTGCGGCAGCGCCGGGTACTCTCCGCCGGCTCCGATCTGAGCCGCGTGCGCGGCGGCAGCGACGTCGTTCTCGGTGGCGCCGTCGCGAGCCGCGTTGACGGCGGCGGCAACCGCGAGGTCGGCGAGCTGGGCTGCCAGGCGCACGTATCCGATCTCGGGCCGGGCTCTTCACGAGCCGCAGCCGCTCGACGAGCCGCTCCGAACCGACCACTCGATGGTCGGAGAGGTGCGCCTCCAGGGCGGCGGCGGTGTCGGCCGGTACGAACCAGGAGTGCCGCTCCAGCGCCACCGTCCCGCGGGGGCTCATCCGGTGTACGACCGCCGCGGTGGCGGCGAGGTAGTCGGTGCCGTCCTTCCACACGTGTGCCTGGTCGAGCCACGAGTACTCGTCGACGTTGAGCCGTTCCACGTTGCGTACCAGTAGTTCGGGTGTGCCGTCGGCGGGCACCGCGAGCGTCTGGTACTCGAAGTAGCCGGACGTCTCGTACCCCGCGAGGTAGTAGATGTTTTCGGGCGCGTGCACGAGCAGGACGTCGATGTCGCGGGCCCGCATGGCGTGCTGGGTGGCGGTGAGGCGGCGGGCGTACTCGTCCGGGCTGAACGCGGGTCGGCCCGGCCGAGCGGGGTCGCGGTGGTGTACCTCGTCGGCGACAGGGGGGTGCTGGCTGGTCATCGCTCCTCCTGCGGGCAGAAGATGGTGTCGGTCAGGTCGTGGACGTCGACCGGCGCGTCCGGGTCGAGCAGCCGCGCGAGTGTGGCGGCGACGGCGGGGCCGTGCCGCGCGGTCAGCCGGCGGTGTTTGTGACGCAATGCCTCCGCCCCCAGCGGCAGCCCGGGGTCGCCCCGAGCGGTCGGCGCGGACCGTTCCCGCGTGCGACCGGCGGTGTGTACTCGGACGGTGGCGGGCGTGCGGGCCGGGAAGGCGGCATCGTGGGCCGGATCGGTGGCGAGGTGTACGCGCCGGGCCAGGTCCACTGTGGCCGAACGACGCAGTGCCTCGGGGTGGATGGGCAGCAGTGCGTCGGCGCCGGCGGTCAGCGCGAGCGCGACGCAGAACGGGAAGCTGTAGTGGGCCTCTTCGAGGGTGCGCGGGTCGGGCCGGTTGGTCAGGCGCAGACTTCGCTCGAAGGTGACCACCTCGATCGCGTCGATTCGGGCGAGCTCGTCCGGGGCCAGGGGCAGGCCGGGGTACATGTCGAGGAGGCAGTCGAGCACCGGGTGGATCCACCGGCAGCAGGCGTACCGCTTGAAGTAGGTCTGGGTGACGGCACCGGGGTGGCGGGCGGTGATCCGGTCGAGGTCGCCCGGCCGGTACGCGGTGTCCCGCTCCAGCAGATACAGCGGGCCGGGTACCCGGGCCCGGGCGAGGCGGGCGGCCATGAGCCCGGCGACGACCGCCCATGGCGTGCCCTCCTTGATGCCGTCGACGGCACGCGGGTCGGGCGGGCTGAGCTGAGGCGCGAGCGAGCCCGCGTGGGCGAGAGCGTGGGCCAGTGCGTCGGGTGGGTCGCCGTGGACGAGCCAGGAGACGGCCGCCGCCGCGTGGCTAGCCCAGCGGCCGGTGGCGGTGCGCTCGAAGCGGGCCGGGTCGCGCGGCTCGGCCACCCGCAGTGCCGCCTCCTAGCCGAACGCGATCGCGTCCAGGGCATTCACCGCAGAGCCGGTGGACTCGAGTTCGGCGAGCACGGCGGGCATCACCGCGCCGCCGGGGCGCCCGATGGCGCCTCGGTGCCCGTCGTCGAGGTCGTGGGCGCTGACCGCGACGCTGTTGAGGTAGGCGGCGGCGAGGACACCGGCCCGGGCGCCGGTGAACCAGACGGTGGCCGGCCGGGTGTCGCCGCACCCGTCCAGGTCGCTCAGCGCAGCCGCGGCGGCGGTGTGTGCGAGCGCGGACACCCCGGTCGCGGCACAGGCGAGCGCGTCCGCGAGGCAGACACGGGCGGCCGAACGTTCCGCGCCGCTGACGGTGCCGGCGAACGCATGCAGCTCGGCCGCGAACCGCTCGATGCTCAGCACGCCGCGAACCGGTCCGGGTGCAGGGCCGTGACGTCGACCGAGGTCGGCTGCCCGGTCACGATCTCGGCGACGGTGCGGCCGATGGCCGGGCCGAGGCAGAAGCCGTGACCGCTGAAGCCGGCCGCGACCACGTAGCCATCCACTCCGGACGGTGTGCCGAGCAGTGGCAGGTGGTCGGGGGTGAGGTCGAGCGTGCCGCCCCAGCCGCACCCCGAAACCCTCGACTGAATCCGACTGCTCGACGAGGAATCCCGACGGGCTCAACGGTATCGGCCCGTCGGGCGCCGCCCGGCTGATCGGCGACATCGGTGCACATCATGGCCATCGTCCAACTGCGCAACGACACCGAGAGTCGCGCCTAATACCGGCGCAACCGTCGAGCCGGCCGGCACCTACCCGGCGCCGGCCGGTCCCGACATGCCCCCCGCCGCCCTCCATGCAGCAGGGCGGTAGGCGGGTCGATTGGCCAGCGGTGGCCCGCCCCACCACTAGATGGTTTGCGATCCTAACGGCCGTTGGAGATTCACTGACTCCAAGGCCGCCACGGCCTCCAGCGAGATCAGCCGCGAATTCTGCAGGGCGACAACCTCCCAGTGATCGTCCTGCCAACCCACGACGAACAGTTGCATGGAGTAGCGACTCGGCGGCGGCTCCTTCTCGCCCGGCATCGCGATCCCGACGCGGTGGTGTACGACGCCGCAGCCCGACCCGATAATCCGGGCGAACGGCACCTCGCCGTGCAGTAGCCGAGACCCCTTCATCACCGTGTCGAAAATAGGTTGATGGGTGGCGATCATCTGCTCGCGTCCCCGGTAGACGGTTCCCTCGAAGTCCGCGAACTCAGCGTCGTCCGCGAAGTCGGCAAAGAATGCGGTGGCGTCACCGCGGTTCCAGGCCTCGTTCATCCGGGCCGGGATGGCGCTGATCGCCTCGACCGAGTGTTGCATGTAATTACCTTTCCGCGTTGTCAGCCTGCAAGGTACTCGAGCGGACGGTTGGCTCCTTGGCCATCCGTGCGCGGTTGTTGCACATCAGTGCCGTCAAGCCCTATAGGAGTTCCCGACCACGACGGGCCGGTGGAGTGTCCAGGCCGGCGGCGTGCTCCGCGAGTCCGGTCACCATGGCCCGCATGAAGCGGCGGAGGTACCACTGGAAGACCCAACCCATCCCTCGGCGAGCCACGTACGTGCCGTGCCAGCGAATCCGTGTTCCGCCGCCGGGCAGTTCGTGCAGTTCGACAACGGCGCGGTAGTCGGCCATCTGTGGGTTCTCCACACCCTCGTACGCGAACCGGTGTATGGGCTGTAGGACCGTGATCCGTTCCGTGGTGACGACGTTTCCGGTGCGGAAGGCGCGGGTCGCGCCGACGTCGTCTCGTCCATCGGGTGAAAGGTCGCGCGACTGGTCGGATTCCAGCGCGTCGATGCGCGACCATTCGGGCCAGCTCTTCGGATTCAGCAGTAACTTCCACACTGCATCTGGCGGCGCCGTCGATTCGGCTGTGACGTCGTACGACTGCATTTCGGACTCCCTACACTGTTCGGCTGTCGGCAGGCGGGCGCGTCAGGAGATGTGTTCCGGGACGCGGCCGGGCTCCTCGCGGGCCGCCGGTGCGCCAGGCGGTTCGGTGGACAGGGTGGCGCCGGTCTCGTCCAGTCCCATCCGTGCGTGCAGGCGCCGGGCCCACGCCGGTGCCCACCAGTTCGCCGACCCGGCGAGTTTCATCAGCGCCGGAACCAGGGTCGCTCGGACGATGAAGGCGTCGATCAGCACGGCGATGCCCAGGCCGAGGCCGAACATCTTCATGAAGGTGATCCCGCTGGTGGCGAAGGCGAAAAAGGTGATCGAGAGCACCAGCGCCGCGGCGGTGACGATCCGTCCCGTCCTGGCGAGTCCGGTGACGATCGATGCGTGGTTGTCGCCGGTGCGGTCGTACTCCTCCTTCATCCGGGCGAGCAGGAAGACCTCGTAGTCCATCGACAGGCCGAAGGCGACCGCGAACATCAGCAGCGGCATCGCGGTGTCGGTAAGACCCGTCGGGGTGAATGCCAGGGGGCCGGAGAAGCTGCCGTCCTGGAAGATCCAGACCATGAGGCCGAGCATGGCCGTCAGGTTGAGAGTGTTGAGGACGATCGCCTTCAGCGGTACGAGGAAACTGCCGAACATCGCGAACAGCAGGGCGAACGTCGCCAGGGCGATCCAGAGCCCGGCCCACGGAGCGACGGAGGAGATCGCCGCCTTGGTGTCGACGAGTCGGGCGGTGCTGCCGCCGACGAGCGCTTCGAAGGGTGGGTCGAGGTCCCGCAGGCCGTGCACGAGGTCCTCGGCCTGCGACGACACCGGCATCACCGAAGGCACGACCTCGAACCACTGGCCGGCGTCGGCGACATACCGGCCCGAGTCCGGGGCGGGGCCGCCGACCCGGTGCCCGCCGGCCCAGGTTCCCTGGGCGGTGACGACCTCGGCGACGTGCTCGACCCGGGACGCGGCCACGACGTACGCCTCGATGTCGGCCGGCGTGGCCGACCCCCTGACCACGACCGGGAGCGCCTCGGCGGCGAAGCCGGAGTCACGCTGCACCTTCTCCGTCGCCTGTCGGGCGGCCACATCGGCCTGAAGTACCCGGGCGTCGGGATTGCCGAACTGGATGTTGAGGATGGGGAGGCTGAGCAGCACCAGCAGCGCGATCACCGCGCCGGTGACCAGGCCCGGCCGGCGAAGCACCCGTTCGGCGACGGCCGCCCACCGGCGGGACCCGCTCTCCCCGCCCCGCCGCATGCCCGGCAACGACCACGCGTTGACCCGATGACCCAGCAGCACGAGCAGCGTGGGAAGGGTGACCACCGCGGCGAGTACGGCGACCAGTACGACACCGACCCCGGCGTAGGCGAACGAGCGTAGGGAGTAGAGCGGGAAGGCGGCGAGCGCCAGCAGCGCCACGGCCACGGTCACCCCGGAGAACACGACCGTCCGGCCGGCGGACTCCACGGTGCGGATCGTGGCCAGGCCGACTCCGTGCCCGGCGTCCAGTTCCTCACGGAACCGGGAGACCATGAGCAGTGAGTAGTCGATGGCCAGGCCGAGACCCAGCGCCATGACGAGGTTGGTCGAGAAGACCGAGACGTCGGTGAATCGGGCGATCCCCCACAGCACGAAGAACGCGCCGAAGGTCGCCGCGCCACCGACGACGAGCGGCAACAGCGCCGCGACGACGCCACGGAAGACCAGCAGGAGCAGAAGCAGCGTCAGCGGGATCGCGATCATCTCGGCGAGCACCAGGTCCTGCTCCAGACCGTGGCCGAGAGCCTCGCCGATGGCCGCGGCGCCGCCGATCTGCACGGTGACGGCACCGCGGTCTCCGTCGAGCCGCTTCCGTACTCGTTGGACCGTCGCCTCCGCGTCCGCGTCCTCGCCGCCGGCGCGGGCGAGGACCAGCGCCGAGGCTCCGTCGTCGGCGCGCAGGGACGGCGGCGAGCCGAGTGTCCAGTAGGACATCACCTCGTCGACGCCCGCCACGGCGGCGAGTTCCGTGGACAGCGCCTGGCCGGCGGCCGCTGCGTCGGGGGCGTCGACGTCACCACCGTCCGCGGTGACGACGAGCAGGATGTTGGGGGTACCGGCACCGAACTCGTCTTCGAGGAGCCTGCTCGCCCGGGCGGAATCCGAATCTGGATCGTCGAAGCCGCCTGTCGACAGGCTGTCGAAGACGCCGCCGCCGAGGATCACGGTCAGCGCGAACACGACCAGCGAGCCGAGGAGGGTCAGCCGGGCGCGTCGGACGACCAGCCTCCCGAGCGCAGTGAACATGACGACGACCTCCTCGGCGGTCCGGTCGGTCCGGACGCCTGCCGATGAAGTCTGGAGTCGGCGACCCCCCGGTGTCCTCGGAGTGGGGTGTCGATCCGGTCCTTCCCCCGGACGGGCGAGGCGGCGCCGGCTCCTACCTCGGTAGGAGGCGTTCGGGCACCGTGGTCGGAATTGACGGCGCCGGTACTGACCTATATTCCTGGCATGCCCGCACTGCTGCGTGACCGCGACGAGTTCGTGATCGGGGCGGCCGTGCTCGGCACCGGCCTGGGAGTGCTCAACCTCGCCTACACCTCGGACTGGGGCTGGATCCTCGCGCTGCTGATGCTTCCGGCGCTGATCGTCCGGGCGGCCTGGCGGTCGATGCCGGGCTGGCTGCTGCTGTCGTGGGTCACGATCCCGACACTCGTCGGCGACGCGGCGGTCGTCACCCAGAGCGCCTACCTCGTGGTCGTCACCGCACTAGCCGTCGTCGCGGCCAGCCGCCCGCGACGGCTCGACACCGTCGTGATGTGTCTGTGCCTGCTGTCACCGTTCCTGATCTGGCTGCTGGAGACCAACAACTGGCATCGGGGAATCGGCGCATGGCTCTGGTTCGGCGGCCTGCTGATCGGATGGGCCTTCGGCCATGTCGTCGGCCGGCAGTTCGCGCTCATCGACGAGCTGGAACGTACCCGCACCAGGCTGGCCGAGACCGCCGTGGCCGAGGAACGGCGACGCATCGCCCGGGACCTGCACGACCTGGTGGGGCACAGCTTCAGCGTCGTCCTGCTCCACCTGTCCGGAGCGCGGATGATCCTCACCTCCTCGCCCACGCAGATCGCGGAGACCGCCGAGGCGGCGGAGGCGGCGGAGGCGCTGCGGCAGGCGGAGGACGTGGGCCGCAAGGGAATGGACGAACTGCGCCAAGCCCTGATGCTCATGCACCAAGGCTCCCACTCCCTCACACCACTGCGACCCGGCGAACTCGAACACCTGCTCGGCACGTACCGCGACGCCGGAATGCACATCGACATCGACGTCGCCGGAGACATGGGCGGCGTGTCGGCGGCGCCCCGCATCGTCCTGCACGACGTGCTCCGGGAGGCCCTCACCAACGTCGTCAAACACGCCCGCTCCCCCGAGGCGACGATCCGCATCGGCGTCGACCACGACCAGGTCGAGGTACGCGTCGAAAGCGCGCTCGGTCCGACCTCCTCACGTGCCGGCAGCGGTATGGGACTGGCCGGGCTCGAACACCGGGTGGCCGCCATCGACGGGACCTTCCAGGCCCGGCCGGACCGGGAACACTGGGTGGTCCAGGCACGGCTGCCCCGCCGCCTCGCCGGAGCGTCCGCGTGATCCGCGTACTCCTGGTCGACGACCAGCCGATGGTCCGCGCCGGGCTCGGACTGATCCTGCGCAGCCAGCCCGACATCCAGGATACGAACTGAAATCCGCCACCCCCGAGAACCTCATCGAGGCAGTCCGCACCGTCGCGTCCGGCGGCACCTGGATCGACGGCACCCTCCTCGGCCCGATCCTCGACTCCTACCGACAGTCGACACGGCCGGCGACCAGCCACGAAACCAAGCTCGACGCGCTCACCGACCGCGAACTCGACGTCCTCCGCCTGATGGCACGCGGGGCCTCCAACCGGGAAATCGCCGAACAACTGTTCGTCGCGGAAACCACGGTCAAGACCCACGTCGGCTCCCTCTTCAAAAAACTCGGCGCCCGCGACCGCGCCGCGGCCATCGTCTTCGCCTACGACGCAGGACTCGTCAAACCACGACGATGAGGGCCATCGCCAATGACCGCACGGCCCTGACGGCGCGGTAGCCATGGACCGGATCCTTGATTCGGCGCCGCCGAAGTCGGAAGCGTAGTCCTTCAGTTAGACACTCAGAGACGACAAAGAGGGCATATCCATCGATGAGATATGCCCTCTGACCTCCGTCGGGACGGCCGGATTAGAACCGACTACCCCTTGTTACCAACCGTAGCCAACCTGAGCTTGTCGCTCTTTGTCGAAAGTAGGCATTGAGCTGCACAAACATGCTTAGCCGATGATCGCTTCTTGTCACTGTTTGTCATCGTCGGGCCGGGGTTTTCGGGGGGTAAACGGGGGCCGCCGCCGGGACGCTTCCAAGCGGCAGCACGCCCGCTCCCCCACGACCAGGGCGCGCCCTTCATAAGACGACCAACTTGCGCCTACCCCATCGCGGCACGCTTGCCGCCGGGGGATTGTGCCGTAGTCGTTGATCCAGGAGTTCGTGCGCTCCACTACCCAGCGCTTGCCGGCCTGAATGGGGGCAGGTAGTCCCTTGCGGGCGATCTGGCCGTTGAGGTGGTGCTCGTGCAGTCGTTGGCGGGTGGCCATGTTGTCGTAGGCACGGTCCAGGTGCATGGTGGCGCCGACAGGTAGCGGCCCGGCCTGTGCGGTGGTGGCTTTTGAGGGTGTCCTCGAACAGTGCGTTGTCGTTGCGGTTCGCTGGCGCCGAGACGATGGCCAGGGGGATGCCGTCGGCGTCGACGCTGGTGGAGCGTTTCAGACCGCCTTTGCCGCGGTCGACCGGTGACCGGCCGGACCGTTCGCCGCCGCAGGGCGCTTTGGTGATCGCGCCGTCGGTGGCGAGGTCCTGGAGTGACAGACCGATCATGCGGTCGTCGGCGGCCAGCGCCAAGGCGTGGAGTTGTTGGGCGATACCGGCCTCCGCCCAGTCTTTGACACGGCGGCGGATGGTCCGGTCCGAACAGCGGGAACTGGCGCTGCGTTCATAGCCGGAGCCGTGGACGAGGGCGTCGATGACGTGCTCGAACACGACCCGGTCCGGGATACGTCGGCGGTGGCAGCCCAGCGGGTGGGCCGGGTCGTAGGTCGGCCGTTGCGGAAGTAGCGCGGCGAACTCGACCCAGACCGGGTCCAACAGCGATGATGGCACGGCAGGCACGGGACTCCCGTCGATCACTGAGCGTAGAGAACTCCGATGATCGATGAGTCCCGTGCCTGTTCGCTATCCCCGTCCCGCTATCTGCCCGGATCAGCACCTACTGCCGGTCGCTCTAAAGCGGCCACCCAACCATGACCCGTCCGTCGTCATCCCCATCGACAAGCCCATACGCCGCCGAAGAAGACTCAACGGGGTGATCAACGAGTACCACCGGGCAGCCTGAACTGATCTTCAAAACGCCAGCTCACCGCCATTGAACGAGTTTTGGCACGGTACACGAATTTTCGAGCCCCACAGGAGTGGCCGATTTCGATCCTGCAGGAACTTTGCGACAGACGATCTTGACGACAGCTCAATGCAACAGCGCCGTCCTGACCAGCCTACGCCCAGCCACCAGCACCTCTTGACAATAGAAACGTCTCACTGTGCCTTGTCTGCGATTGCCTCGAGGAGTTCGATGTTTATCAAACCGGTCGTGATTCCTACGGCCAGAGCGGCACCCTCTGAGCTGATGCTCAATGCGGAGTAGTGAAGCGGCACGGTGAGGATGGGCTCGCTGGTTGCTGGGTCCCACAGTCGTACGGTCCGGTCCTCGCCAGCGGAGGCGACTAAGGTGCGCCCGCTTATCGAAACCGCGCACACCCCGGTGACCCAGCCGACGTGGCCGCGCAGGGTGCGTTCGTGCTGGCCGGTGGCCGGATCCCACAGTCGCACCGTTCCATCGTCGCCGGCGGAGGCCAGCAGCGTCCTCCCACCCACCAACATCCCACACACCCCACGCACGGGGCTGGTGTGACCTCCCAGGGTGCGTTCGTGCCGCCCCGTGGCCGGATTCCACAGTCGCACCGTTCCATCGTCGCTAGCAGACGCGAGCAGCGTCTGCTCGCCCACCGACACCGCGCACACCCCACGCACCCGGTCGCTGTGTAGATGGCGTAGTTGTCTCAGTCGGCCGATGATTCCGTTCCAGGCAGGTACGAGGTCCCCGGTAGCTGGGTCCCACAGGCGCACCGTCTTGTCGATGCTGGCGGAGGCGAGTAGTGTCCGCCCACCCACCGACAGGGAACACACACCACCCACCGAACCGGTGTGACCTTCCAGCGAACGTTCGTGGTGGCCGGTGGCCGGATCCCACAGCTGCACCGTTCCATCGCTACAGGCGGAGGCGAGCAGCGTCCGCCCACCCACCGACAGGGAACACACTCCGCACACTCGGCTGAGGTGACCGCGTAGGATGCGTTCGTGGTGGCCGGTGACCGGATCCCACAGCCGCACCGTCCAGTCGTCGCTGGCAGACGCGAGCAGCGTCTGCTCGCCCACCGACACCGAACACACCCCCCGCACCCAGTCGGTGTGACCTTCCAGCGAACGTTCGTGCTGCCCGGTAGTCACATCCCACAGCCGCACCGTCCCATCGTCGCTGGCAGACGCGAGCAGCGTCTGCTCGCCCACCGACACCGAACACACCCCCCGC
>NZ_JBHSPR010000014.1:0-6904 GCF_042658085.1 Plantactinospora solaniradicis
CGACTCGAACAGAGCCCGCACCGCCACCGACAGCCCGCGTTGGCGGAGCCGCTCCACCAGGGAGACGGCGAGCAGGGAGTGGCCGCCGAGCTCGAAGAAGTTGTCGTCGACGCCCACGGCGTCCAGGTCGAGCACCTCGGCGAAGGCCGCACAGACGTTCTGCTCCTGCACCGTGCGCGGCGCCCGGCCGGTGGCGGCGTGGTCGGGTGCGGGCAGCGCCGCCTGGTCGACCTTGCCGTTGGGGTTCAGCGGGAGCCGTTCGAGCGTCACGAACACCGCGGGCACCATGTACTCGGGCAGCCGTGCGGCCAGGAGTTCGCGCAATCCCGCGACGGACGCCTCTGTCACCACGTACGCGACGAGCCGGTCGTCGCGGACAGCCACGGCGGCCTGGTCCACGCCCGGGCAGGACCGCAGGACCGCCTCGATCTCGCCCGGCTCGATCCGGAACCCGCGAATCTTGACCTGCGCATCGGCCCGACCGGCGAACACCAACTGCCCGTCGGCGGTCCACCTGGCCACGTCACCGGTCCGGTACATCCGCTCACCGGCACCGAACGGACACGCCACGAACCGCTCACCGGTCAACCCCGCCCGGTTCACATACCCCCGGGCCACCCCCACCCCGGCCACGTACAACTCACCGGCGACCCCGACCGGCACCGGCGCCAACCGGTCATCGAGCACGAACAACCGCGCGTTCGCGATCGGCACACCGATCGTCGGCTCGTCACCCGGCGCCAACGGCACCGACATCGACGCGCACACCGTCGTCTCCGTCGGCCCGTACGCGTTGAACAACCGCCGCCCCAGCGCCCACCGATCCACCAGATCCCGGCTCAGGACGTCGCCCGCCGAGACAACCGTGCGCACCGACAACAGATCCTCGTCGCCCAGCACCGCGAGGGCGGCCGGGGGCAGCGTCACATGACTGACCCGCAACCGTTCCGCCGCCTCGGCCAGTCCCGCACCGGGCAACAGGTCGTCGGCCGCGGCCACCACCAACGCCGCACCCGAACACAACGCCATCAGCAACTCCGACGTCGCGGCGTCGAACCCGACCGCCGCGAACTGCAGAACCCGGTCGCCCGCGCCCACGCCGAACCGGTCGATCTGCGCCCGCGCCAGGTTCACCGCACCCGCATGCGTCAACGCCACACCCTTGGGCCGACCCGTCGAACCCGACGTGTAGATCACATACGCCAAGCTCTCCGCCTCGACCCGCACCGGCCCCGCGACGGGCGCCGCCGCCAACACCGCCGGATCGTCGAACGCCACCGGCACCACACCACGCACCGGCAACTCATCCAGGACGTCCGACACACCCAGCACCACGATCGCCCGGCTGTCGGCCAGCATGAACTCGATCCGCTCCGCCGGATACCGCACATCCACCGGTAGATACGCCGCACCCGCCTTCAACACACCCAGCAACGCCACCACCAGGTCGGCGCCGCGGTCCATCACGACCGCCACGACCGACTCCCGGCCCACCCCCAGACCACGCAGATGACCGGCCAACCGGCCAGCCCGCTCATCCAACTCCGCGTACGTGAGCCGCACGCCGTCCGCGATGACGGCCGGGGCCTTGGGTGTTGCCGCCACCCAACGGCCGAACAGGTCTACGACCGTTCCCTCCGACGGCGCGAGCGCGGCGCCGTTGCCGTGGTGCAGCATCCGGTCGCGTTCGGCGGCGTCGAGCAGGTCGACGGCGTGCAACCGGACGCCCGGGTTCGCGGCGACGGTCTCCAGCACCCGGGCGAGCCCGTCCGCGAACCGCTGGGCGGTGGCCTCGTCGAACAGGTCCGTCGCCACGGTCATCGAACCGCGCAGGCCGGCCGGGCGTCCCTGGTCGTCGAACACCTCGCCGACCATCACGTCGACATCGCAGTTGACCGAGGCGGCGCCCACCTCCTCCAGCACGGAGGCGGCGTCGCCGATCCGCGTACCCTCCAGTTCGAGGTTGGCACGCTCGATGTTCTGCAGGGTCAGCACAACCTGGAACAGCGGGTGGCGGCTCAGCGACCGGACCGGCGCCAACTCCTCGACGAGGCGGTCGAACGGCACGTCCTGGTGCGCCAGCGCGCTCAGGCTGGTCTCGCGTACCCGCGCGACGATCTGCCGGAACTGCGGGTCGCCCGACAGGTCCGTGCGGATGACCAGGGTGTTGAGAAAGAAACCGACGAGATCGTCGAGTGCCTCGTCGGTGCGCCCGGCGATTCCCGAACCGATCGGGACGTCGGTGCCCGCACCCAGCCTCGACAGCAGCACCGCGAGGGCCGCCTGCAACACCATGAACGGCGTCGCCCCCTCGGCACGGGCCAGGTCCGCCAGCCGCTGGTGCACTTCGGCCGAGACCAGCAGCGGCACCCGGTGCCCGCGGCCGCTGGCCACCGCCGGTCGCGGCCGGTCACGCGGCAGGTCCAGGTCATCGGGTGCACCCTCGAGAGTCCGCCGCCAGTACTCCACCTGCGCGGAGGCGAGGCTCTCCGGATCATCGTCGGAACCGAGCAGCTCGCGCTGCCAGAGCGTGTAGTCGGCGTACTGAACCGGCAACGGCTCCCACTCCGGCGCCGCGCCGCGCAGCCGGGCCGCGTACGCCGAGGAGAGGTCCTGGGTGAGCGGGCGGCGCGACCAGCCGTCGCTGGCGATGTGGTGCACCACCAGGACCAGGATCTGCTCGTCCGGCCCGTGCTCGAACAGCGAGCCGCGGATCGGCACCTGCGCCGACAGGTCGAAGGGGTACTGGATCGCCTCCGAGACCGCTTCGGCGAGTCCCCCCACGGGCACCTGCCGCACGGTGAGCTGCCAGTCCACCTCGGCGGGGTCCAGAATCCGCTGGTACGGCTCACCGTCGGCGGTGGCGAAGACGGTACGCAGCGACTCGTGGCGTACGAGCACGTCGCGCATCGCGGCGTCCAGCACGTCGGCGTCCAACCGGCCGTTGAGCCGGACCACGAACGGGATGTTGTGGATCGGGCTCGGTCCCTCCATCTGGCCCAGGAACCAGAGCCGGCGCTGGGCGAAGGAGAGCGGCACACGGTCCGGGCGCGGTCTCGGCCGCAATGCCGGCCGGGTGGGCGCGGTCCGCATGTCGTCCAGCCGCGCGGACAGGCTCGCCACCGTGGGAGCCTCGAACAACACCCGCAACGGCATCTCCACGCCGAGGGCCTTCCGGATCGACGACGCGAGCCGCACCGCCAGCAGCGAGTGGCCGCCGAGTTCGAAGAAGTCCTCGTCGACACCGACCGTCTCCCGGCCGAGAACCTCACCGAAGGCGGAGCACAGCAGTTCCTCGTACTCGGTCGCGGGGCCTCGTTCCGGGTCGCCGCCGGCGTACTCCGGCGCCGGCAGAGCCTCGCGGTCCAGCTTGCCGTTGACGTTGAGCGGCAGTTCCGGCAACACCACGAACGTGGCCGGCACCATGTACTCCGGCAGGCGGGCGGCTACGTGTTCCCGCAGCTCCGGCGTGCCCGCCTCGGTCACCACGTAAGCGACCAGCCGGTCCTCGCGGGCGACGACCACGACCTGTTCCACGTCGGGGTGCCCGTGCAGCATCGCTTCGATCTCGCCCAGCTCGATCCGGAACCCGCGGATCTTCACCTGGTGGTCGGTTCGCCCGGCGAAGACCAGCTGGCCGTCCTCGGTCCACTTCGCCAGGTCACCGGTGCGGTACATCCGTTCGCCGGTGCCGTAGGGGCAGGCCACGAACCGCTGCCCGGTCAGGCCGGGCCGGCCGACATAGCCGCGGGCGACGCCCGCACCGGCGATGTAGACCTCGCCGGCCACACCCACCGGCACCGGCCGCATCGCCGCGTCGAGCAGGTAGATCCGCGTGTTCACGATGGGGCGCCCGAACGGCACCGGACCGGTTCGTCCGGCGTCGACCGGCCAGACCGCGGAGATGACGGTCGTCTCGGTGGGTCCGTACGCGTGGATCAGCCGCCGCCCAACCGACCAGGTCCGGGCCAGCGATTCCGCGATGCCTTCCGATCCGACGATCATGGTCTCGACGCCCGTCAGATCCTCGTCCGGGTCCAGGACGGCCAGCAGCGACGGCACCACGCTGGCCGCGCGCAGATTCGGCAGTCGCCGCAGCAGTGTGGGCTGCGCCCGCTGTTCGTCGTCGGCGACCAGCAGCGTGGCCCCCGTGGACAGCGTCACGGCCACGTCGAGAACCGAGGCGTCGAAGCTGAACGAGGCGAACTGCAGCATGCCCACGCCGGGTGCCGCACCCATCAGCGGCACGAATTCGGCCATCAGGTTCGACAACGTGTCGTGCGCCACGCCGACACCCTTTGGCGTCCCGGTCGATCCGGACGTGTAGATCACGTACGCCAGCCGGGCCGGATGCTGTCCCGGCGGCGGCGTCTGCGGACGGCCGTCCAGCGTTTGCGGCTCGTCGAGCCAGGAGATCGTCACGTCGGCCACGCCGCCGGCCGGGACAGCCGCGGCCGCACGAGTCGCGAGGACGTGGCGCACCGCGCTGTCGGTGAGCATGAACCCGATCCGGTCCGCCGGCAGTTGTGGATCGATGGGGAGGTACGCCGCTCCGGCCTTCCATACGCCGAGGATTGCCGTGATCATGTGGATGCCGCGCGGCAGGCAGAGGCCGACCACCGTCTCCGGGCCCACCCCCCGGTCGAGGAGGTACCAGGCCACCTGATTGGCGCGGGCATCGAGTTGTGCGTAGGTCAACTCGCCGTCGCCGGCGACCACCCCCGCCGTGTCCGGCGCCGTGGCCGCCCACCGCTCGAACGCGTCGACG
Source organism: Plantactinospora solaniradicis (assembly GCF_042658085.1). Lineage (NCBI taxonomy): Bacteria > Bacillati > Actinomycetota > Actinomycetes > Micromonosporales > Micromonosporaceae > Plantactinospora > Plantactinospora solaniradicis. The sequence goes on from NZ_JBHSPR010000014.1 coordinate 4,769, forward strand.
ACCGTGGTGGTCGGCAGCTCCCGCGCGGTGTCGTTCCATTCCCGCAGCATGCGCTCACGCTGCCGCAGATCGAGCAGGTCCACCGCGCGCACTCGCAGGTCCGGGGTGGCGGTGAGGACACCGAGCAGGTGCTCGAACCACCCGGCGATCCGTTCGGCGGTCGTCAGGTCGAACAGGTCGGTTGTCGCGATCACCGCACCCTGCATTCCGGCCGGGCGTCCCTGCGGGTCGAACGTCTCACCGAGCGCGACCTCGAGGTCGAACTTCGCGCTCACCGTGGCGGACCCGGCGGTCTGCCACGCGACCCGCAGGTCGCCCAGTTCGATCGCGGCACGTTCGGCGCTCTGCAGGTTCAGTGTCACCTGGAAGAGCGGGTGGCGGGCCAGCGACCGGGTCGGCGCCAACTCCTCCACCAGCCGCTCGAACGGGACGTCCTGGTTTGCCAGCGCAGCGAGGGTCGCCTGCCGGACCCGGGACAGGACCTGCCGGAAGGCCGGGTCACCCGACAGGTCGGTCCGGATCACCAGCGTGTTGACGAAGAACCCGACGACATCGTCCAGCGCCGTGGTGGTGCGGCCGGCGACCGCGGAGCCGATCGGGATGTCCTCACCGGCGCCCAGACGGGACAGCAGCACCGCCATGGCAGCCTGCAAGGTCATGAACGGCGTCACCCCGGCGACGCGGGCCAGATCCAGCAGGCGCCGGTGGACGTCGGCGGGCACCCGCACCGGCACCCGGTGCGCTGTGCGACCCGCGACCGCCGGACGCGGCCGGTCCGCCGGCAGGTTAAGCTCTTCCGGCGCCCCGTGCAGCGCCCGCCGCCAGTAGGCGATCTGGCTCGACAGCAGGCTTTCCGGGTCGGTCTCGTCACCGAGCACGGCGCGCTGCCACAGCGTGTAGTCGGCGTACTGCACCGGCAGCGGCCGCCAGTCCGGCGCTGCTCCGCGCGCCCGGGCGGTGTACGCGGCCGACAGGTCACGGCAGAAGGCGCCCATCGATCCGCCGTCGCTGGCGACGTGGTGCACCACGAGGACCAGAACCTGCTCGGCGGGTCCCGCCTGGAAGAGCCAGGCACCGATCGGTATCTCCGCCGACAGGTCGAACGCGTACCTACCCGCCTGCTCCACGGCCCCGGTGATCTCCCCGGCCTCGACCTGGCTGACCTGGAGCTGCCAGCGCAGCTCCCCCGGGTCGATGATCTGCTGGTACGGCTCGCCGTCCTCGACCGGGAAGATGGTGCGCAGCGACTCGTGCCGGACGATCACATCCCGCACCGCTGCCTCCAGTGCTGCCGCGTCGAGCTCGCCGGACAGCCGCAGCGCCATCGAGATGTTGTAGGTCGGGCTCGGTCCCTCCAACTGGGCCAGGAACCAGAGCCGGCGCTGGGCGAACGACAGCGGCACCCGTTGCGGGCGCACCGCCGGTTCCAGAGCCGGCGTGCCCCGCCGGGACACCGCGATCTCGGCCACCAGTCCGGCCACCGTCGGCCTGTCGAACAATGCCGACAGCTGCAGTTCCGCGCCGAGCACCGCCTTGATCCGGGCCATCAGCCGGACACCGAGCAGGGAGTGGCCGCCGAGGCGGAAGAAGTCGTCGTCGACGCCGACGCTGTCGATGCCCAGCACGTGCGCGAACGCCGCGCACAACAACTCCTCCTGCGCGGTGGCGGGCGCCCGGCTCACCACCGAGGCCTCGGCGAAGTCAGGCGCGGGCAGCGCCTCGCGGTCCACCTTCCCGTTCGGGTTCAGCGGCAGTTCGTCCAGCAGCACGACCGCGGCCGGCACCATGTACTCCGGCAACCGGGTCGCCACCCGCTCCCGCAGCGCCTCGATGTCCACGTCCACGTCCGCGTCCGCGACCAGGTAGGCGACCAGTCGGTCGTCGCGAGCCACCGCCACGGCCTGGTCCACACCCGGACACGACCGCACCGCGGCCTCGACCTCACCCGGCTCGATCCGGAACCCGCGAATCTTGACCTGCGCATCGGCCCGACCGGCGAACACCAACTGCCCATCGGCGGTCCATTTCGCGACGTCACCGGTGCGGTACATCCGCTCACCGGCACCGAACGGACAGGCCACGAACCGCTCACCGGTCAACCCGGCCCGGTTGACATACCCCCGGGCCACCCCCACC
>NZ_JBHSPR010000015.1:0-29367 GCF_042658085.1 Plantactinospora solaniradicis
TATCAACTCCAAGATCCGACACCCGGATTACCCGTTCAAGGCTGCATGACGAGGCACTAGACCATCACCGGCAGTGTAGAAGCGGGTACCGACATCCTTGTCCGATGCGCTCGGCGTTGGGGACCGAAATGGACGAAACACCGACCCGAGCCTCCACCGCCCAGCCCGGCCGGTGGCGCCGGCTCCGCCGACCGGGCGCACTACGTGTCACGACGAAGGAACCTACTTCGAGGGCAGGCCGTACCGGGAGACGATCCACAGACACAGGTTTGCTCAGCTCAGCAATTGTCGCGAATCCTTTGGGCCCCCTGCCCATGAGTCGAGCCTGCGCGCTGACGATCTGACTCAGGTCGGTACGGGCCATCCCAAGGGGTGGTGATGGTAGTGCCGGTCGGGATGGTGCCGTGGATGACCAGCGCATGGTTGCTGAGTGAATGCTCACCCGATGCATGCTCCGCTGCTGTGGCAGCGGACTGTAGTATCAGTGCATGCGCACTCAAAGTGCGCACCAATGCGGAAAATTTGTGCCCGAGGGGTGATCGATACCGTAGCCCCACACGAAACCAGAATCGGAATTTCATAATTTCCGGATCGGCGGTGCGGGCGTAGCAGTCAAGGGCCGCAGTGGCCGCTACGGACGCATGGTTAAGTTCCCAGGCACCCACGGCCCGCCTCGGCGGTGGTCTGGTCGAGGATCGCCACGGCTGGATCAGCGAGGATGAGTCCGGACACCGTCGGGCAGTGTCCTGGCCCACGGCGCAGCCTTACCAGGTCGAACTGGCCACCGCCGAGTGGGTCGACTGGTACAACAACCAGCGGCTGTACTCAACTATCCGACACGTCCCACCCACCGAATACCGAATCGACGTTCCACGCTCAACCCCAGCCCTGCGAGGGGGTTGGAGTTGGCAGCTGAGGTAAGTATGTGGACAGTCGCGGAGAGGATTTTGTGAGTCACTGCGACCATGGCCACATGGTTCGGTACTCCGGCGCTCGACTGCGCCGTCCAGCTCGCCTGGCCGCTGCAGCGACTGTTGCCACAGTCCTGGTGATGGTGATGGTGATGTGGGGGCGGTATCTACTGGCGAATGCCCTGGCCGCGCTGAGCTGGAACGTGCTCGAGCGCGTTTCATGGATCGCTGCGGTGGTGGCAGTCGTCGTTCCTGCCGCGGTCGCAGGCCGCACAGCATTGCTGAAACGAAGAACGCGACGGCAGATGTCAGTCCGCATCGGTCGAATCCCCCCAGAGCCAGCCTGGTTTCAACAGCGGCCCGATCTGCTCGGTCAACCCGGCGCCCGGTGGCGCAGCCGGAACCCCGGGCCTACGCAGGTACTCTCGGGCCTGGGCGGGGTCGGCAAGACCCAGATTGCCGCAGCTTTTGCCCGTCAGGCCGCCGCCCGCGGTGACCTGAAGCTGCTGGTCTGGATACCCGTGTGCGGCCAAGACTCGATCATCACCGCGTACGCAGAGGCTGCAAGGGCCCTGGCACTCGTCGACGACCAGGTCCATCCGCAACAGGCGGCCGACCAACTGATGGTGTGGCTGGAGCACACTGATCAGAACTGGCTCATCGTCTGGGACAAACTCGACAACCCTGCCGACGCCGCCGATTGGTGGCCACCTGTGAGCAGGCATGGCCGGACGGTCGTCACCACCCGACGCCGCGATGCCGTGCTCGACGCGGGACGCCGTATCCTGATCACCGTCGACCTGTTCACCGCCGAGGAGTCAGTGGCGTATCTCAGGCGCGCTGTCGGCAAGCCCGTTCAACGCCAGCATGCCATAGCCCTGGCCAAGGACCTGGATCATCTTCCGCTCGCTCTGGCACAGGCTGCCGCCTTCATCCGAGACCGCGAGCTGGACTGTGTTGCCTATCGGCGCAGGCTCGGTGACGTGAGGCTCGGCCTCGCCGACGTGGTCCCGCCTGAGGACGGGCTTCCGGACAACCAGCGGACGACGCTCGCCGCGACCTGGGCGCTGTCGATCGAGGCGGCCGACAAGGCCGGTCCGCCAGGCCTGGCACATTCCATCCTCAACCTTGCCTGCCTCCTGCAACCCGAGGCGATCCCGTTGGCCTTCTTCACGAGTGGGCCCGCCATCGACTACATAACCTTGGAAGGCGAACTCGGGCAGGAAAGCGACATCCTCGACGCCCTGCACACTCTCGATCGGCTGAACCTGGTCACCTGCAATGAGCGCACTGCCCTGGTGCAGACGCATGTGCTGATCCAGCGCGCCATTCGCGATGACCTGGATGCGGACAGCCTCGACGGGCTGGCGTGGATCGCCGCGGACGCGCTGCTGGAGATCTGGCCGGAGGTCGAGCCTGATCGGCTACGCGAACAGATGTTGCGCGCCAACGCGCTCGTCCTCTTCGAGGCGGCGCGCGGCTCCCTGATCGAACCTCGCACTCACCGGCTGCACTTCCGCACTACCGACAGTCTTGTCGAAGCTGGGAACCACGGTGCTGCGACCGCCATACTGCGACAGCTTTTCGCCGAACAGACCCGCCTGATCGGCGCCGATCATGCCGATTCGCTTACCACCCGCCGACACCTTGCCAGCGCCATGGAAGAGAACGATCCACGCGAAGCTGCGGCGGCCTACGGGAGGCTGCTCGACGACTGCGTACGCATCATGGGCCCGGGACACTCTTATACACTGGTCACCCGCTGTGAAGTCGTGAAACGGGACGCCGACCACGACGATCCTCAGCACACCCTGGCCCGCTTCGAGGAACTGCTCGGCGATTGCCGTCGCATCCTCGGACCAGACGACCCAGTCACGCTCGGCGTGCAGGCATCCTTGGCCAACTGGCACGGAGAGACCGGTCACTTCGACGCGGCGAACGAGGTGTACCACGAGGTCCTCGCAGCGGAAACCCACATATTCGGCCCCGACCACCCCACCACGCTGCGCACCCGCAACAACCTTCTGTGCGTCCAGCAGGACTCCGGATCGCCCCTCGACGCATCCGTCGGCTTCCGTGAGCTTGCCGAAGAGTACACGCGGGTATTCGGCCCGGACCACCCACTCACCCTCGCCACCCGGGCCAATCTCGCCTTCGCCATCGGCGCGGCAGGTGACGTGGAAGGTGCGGCCGACGCGTGCCGGACGCTGGTCGATGACTATGCCCAGGTCTTCGGCGCCGACCACTTCGAAGTCTCGGTCATGCGCCTGGCGCTGTCGTACTGGCAGGCCCACGTCGACGCAGCTTGGCGCACCAAGGGTGTGTCACCGGAACGCTGAGACCACTGCCAGGCCGGCGGCGCCGCCCGTAACCCGGTGATGGACCTGGAGGACGCGAGATTCCAGGTGAAGTACCTGATCCGCGACCGGGACGGTAACTACCCGGCCCTGCTCGATGCGAGTCAGGCGCCGGAACGTGATGTCCCGCCTGAACCAGCAGGTCGTTGACCGTCTCCGCTGGTAGTCGCTGGGAGGTGAGCATGAGCCCGGCCAGGGCATGCGAACCGAGGGGCCTCAAAAGCTCCATGAAAGCGGGGCGGTAGCGGCGACATGGTCGTACTGGTACCCGTAGCCACGGACGGAATCCTGCTCACCGCTCGCCTTCGCTCGTCCCAACAGCCCTTCACCTACAACCCGAGCCGCAAATTAGTTAGTAGGGCCTAGCATGCGCCGGGCACCCGTTATGATGACATGCTGGCGCGACGGAACCGAGCCGACGATCACCAGCCCGCCGGACCCGAACTCATGTCTGCGATTGCGCCATGAACGGCCGAGCAAGGCCACTCTTCCCCACACTCGGGATCTCCGCATTTGCCGTTTTCGCCCCGGTCATGCCGGACGAGTAGTCCATGAACGCCTTGCCACCAGTGCCTACGGTCTCGGCTGTCGCGCCGATCGCTGGCAAGGGTGGCCGCTCGGCTCAATGCACCCCGATACAGCTCGTAACCCGGTTCGCTCTTCATCGCCACTTCCCAGACGCTACGCCCTGGGTCCGACAAGCTGGGACACGTCCTGCTTTGGCAGCTGCGCGGCGAGACGGTCCGGTTCACGCGGGCCGATTGAGCCACCCTGACCTGCTCTTACGGCTGGCGCCGGTCGGCGCCTCGGGTCGTTCAACGCTGCGCCTGCAGGTGTGCTGTAAATCGATGGAGAGCGTCGAAGGTGAGCGGGCTGAAGTCCCTCTGCGGGTCCGTCATCTGAGACATTAATGCCGCAGTTAACTTCCTGAGTGTGCCCTTCAGGCTGGAGGCCTCTGCGGAGGCATCTACCTTGTCATGCTGGTCAACAGAGTGCCCCCATCCTTGAGAAAAGCTTGGTTGGCTGCTTCTGGCCCGATCGGCAGGCCGATCCACCCTGCGGTACCGGGCCACATCTGCCCCCTCCGGAGTGTCGGAGCCTGCCGATATCGTGGCTCCTTGTCAGCGGACTGTTGCACCCGCAGCGGTGGTGACGGATCTTGGCACGGCACGGCGAGGAGATTCGGTGGCGTACTGGTTGATGGCGGCGGACAACGGGCCGAAGGCCTACGAGGTACCGCCGAAGCCGATCCCGGTCGACTGGGAGACATCCCATTGCACCAGCCGAGATGACCACCATGTAGCCGAGGTCGCAGAGGGCGACGCTGTCGCCTTGGTCCGTGTGGGCCGCCATGGCGGCGTCGTCGCGCACGGTTACACCACGGCTGTAGTTGCCGACCACAGTTCCGGTGGGGAGCGCTTTTCTCTGCGTTGCGACCCGCGAAGGATCAGCGTCCGGTTCGACGAGACCTATCTGAGCGCACCCGTCCCGCTGCGGCTGCTACCCGGCATCGCCACCAGCACGAAGGCTCGGTACGCCCGCAGCTCTCCACATCGGCCGGTGCCGCTGCTCGAGATCTCTGACGAGGCATGGCAGGCGCTGGTGCGGGCGGTTGAAAAACCTGGGCCGTACGAATGGCCGGTCGCCTGGAATCTCGAGCCGGGCGCAGTGGTCAGCCGCAGGGACGTGCACGACACTTACGGCGGCCAGCGTCAGGGCGCCATCGTGCGTTGCGGCACGACACCCAACACCTTCGTGTTCCTCGGTGCGGGCTTCAATGGTGCGCCGTTCGCCTATCGGTGGGCCGATGATGGTGCGCTGGCGTTGGTTGGAAAGCCGGAGGAGGGCACCCTCACCGCTTCCACTGGGGAGCCGGTGAGCTTCGAGAACCGGCTGGTACTGCGACACCTTCGCTCCGGAATCCCATTGCGGATTTTTCACAGCAGCGGCAGGAAGCCAGTTATCTATCTCGGCGAGGTGGTCGTTGACCAGGAGCGCCCGGTCGAAGACTGGATCGACGTCTCGGCGCCTCCGCCGCCGATACTGTCTCCACGCCGCGGCACCCAAGAACGCGCCCACGAGCAGCGGCGTTTCCGGGCACCACTGTTGCGTGTGCATCCGGTTACCGAACTCGCCCCGTTCTTGTCACCGGAACAACAGCCCCGGCGCCGGCGCCAGACGATACGGCTCGGTGTGACCCGGTCCGTCAACGACGCCGAGTCAGCCACCCAGCCGCTGGCTACCCGGTTGTCAGACACCGAAGCAATCCAGCATGCCGCCAACCGGCTACGCGCGGTGCCAGACGGCGCGGTGCCGGAGCTGACCGACGCCGCGGAACTCGCCGATCTGGTAATCCGCCGACATCGGACCGCCGGGCTGGGCGACTTGCGCCGCCTCATCCGTGACCCGGACACCCGAGAACCAGCCATCCAGCGACTGCTCGAACAGCACACCTGGGTCTTCGGCGGCGAGTACATGGGGGCCGCCGCCCGGCGAGCACTGTCGCTTAGTGACCAGCTGGACATCCCGCTCATCCGCGGCGACGGCACCCTGCACGGCGTCGAGATCAAACGGGCGAACATCCCGAAACTCGTGGTCGTCCACCGCGGTCGGCCCGTCGTCGGAGCACCCGTCCACGAGGCCGTCGTGCAGGCGATGAACTACCTGCGCGGCCTGGACGAGCAACGCCATACGCTGCTCAACGAGTACGGAGTGGACTGCCGCCGCGCCTCAATGACCGTTATCATCGGCAACCCGGCGTTCGTCCGAGAGCAGCTCACCACCGAGGAAGTCGCTGAGGCCATCCGCACCTACAACTCGCACCTAAGCCGGATCAAGGTCCTTACATATTCCGAACTCCTCAACGGCGCCCACCGATCACTGCGCCTAGCCGGAGCGCCCACCCCGGTACCTCGACGCCGGTAACGTCGCACCCGATGTTGGGTCTGCGCCAACGCTGACCGTACCCGCCGATACCAGGGTTTTGTTCCGCGCTTCCGGCGCGAGAGTGCGGCCGGGTGGGGTGTAGGCCGGTAGCCTCAGGCGATGTCGAGCGGCGAGGCGTCGGACGGGCGGTCGGTGGCGACGGCGTTCATCACGGGCGGTGGCGGCTTCAATTTCGAAGACCATGTTGGTGCGTGGCTCGCCGCTGGGATGGCCGCTGGCGAGATGCCGCTGGGCGTCGGGGTGGCGGTCCCGGTGGAGGTGCGATTCCAGGGCAGTGCGTCGGGATTCTTCCTCGACGACATGGTCGTCATCGGTGATGCGGCCCGCAGGCCGCGGTGGTCGGCGTCGGTGAAGTCCTTTGACATGCTGACCGGAGCCAGGCTGCACACGGAGTTCGTGCAGGCCGCCTGGCGTGACATCCTCGCCGACAGGTTCCGGCCCGCTGCAGACCGGGTCGGCCTGGTGTCAGGGTCAGCGGCGCAGGGTACCTGGGTCGAGCTCGGGGAGCTGATCGGCGAGGCCGCCGCCGACCAGGCTGGCATCGCCTCGCGGATCGGCGTGCCTGGCGCGTTCAACGAGGCGAAGCGCTCGCTGTGGGAGTCGGCGAAGTGCCCGACGGAGCTCGCCGAGCAGCACGGGGTCAACGTGGACTCCTCTCCCGCCCGACTGCTGGCCTCGCTCCTGCCTCTGCGTCTGGACTTCCTCACCCCTACCTCCCAGGCGATCGCGGACGCGATCCGGTGGTGCCGCGCCGCGCTCGTGCCGCAGCAGGCCGAGAGGGTCGTGGACCTGTGGACGGCGCTGCTCGAGGTGGTCGCCGACCTGCGGCCCAAAGGCGGGGCAGTCACCTGGCAGCTTCTGGCTGACCGGCTGGGCGGGCAGTTCGCGTTCCAGCTGCGCCCGGATGTCGCCCCCGACTGGCGCCTTCTCGCCACGCACACCACCAACATGACGGCCCGGGTCCGCGACCGGCTCGGCGACGACGTGGTCCTGGTCCGTGAGGACGTGACCGCCGTGCTGGCCGACGCCGGAGCGGTCAGCGTGCTGTCCGGGCCGTCGGGGTGCGGCAAGACCGTGGCGGCCAAGAGGTGGCTGGCCGCCACGGGCACGCACCGGGCGGTTTGGCTGTCGGCCGCGGACCTCGAGGCCGGCGTCGGCGCGCGACTCGGGCTGACTCGGAGCCTGGAGGAAGTCCTGACGCTTGCCCCCGGAAAGGTCCGCGTCGTCGTTGACGGCCTCGACCGGGTCTACACCGACGAGCCGTTCGCCGCGACGGCCGCCCTGGCACGCCTCGCGGCCGCCACCGGCGGCCGGATCCGGTTGTTGATCACCTCGCAGCAATCGGAGTTTCCCCGAGTGTCGGAGCACTTGGTGCAGGTCAACGGCCCGCAGGCCGCCCCGCTTGTGATGGGGGACCTGTCTGACGCCGACATCAGTCTGGTGTTGCGCGGGCATCCGGACCTGGTCGCGGTGGTCGTCGCCGGTGGGCTCCGTGGTGTCCTGCGACGCCCGAAGGTCCTCGACCTGGTGCTGCGGATGCCGGGGGCTACGGTTGCCGCTATCCGTGACGAGCCGTCGATCGCTGGCTTGTGGTGGCAGCGGCTGGCCGGCGCGGGCCCGAACGGCGCCACTCGCCAGACGTTGCTGCGGCGGATCGCCGTCGAGCAGGCCGACCATCTGCGGGCCCACACTCCCCTGGACGACCTCCCGGTCGACGCCGTTGGGCTCGTCGACCAGCTGCGCGTCGACGGGATCCTCTCCGAGGTCGACGGCCGGGTCTCCTTCGCCCACGACCTGTTCGACGACTGGACGCTGTTGCACTACCTGCGCTCCCGTGACGACGTCATCGGCGTGATCGCGGAGAGGTCGGCGCTGCCGTCGTGGCACCGAGCGATCCGCCTGCACGCCGCCGGCGTGCTCCGCGAGCACGGTGTCGACCGGTGGGAGGCCGACCGGTCTGCGCTGGACGCCGCCGACCAGCCGCTCGTGGCGGACTTGTACCTCGACGCGGTGTTCTACGCCCACGACGCCGACCGGCTTCTGGGCGAGCTGTGGTCGCGCCTCGCCGCCGACAGCGCTCTGCTGGCACGGCTGCTGCGCAGGTTCAGGTTCTCCGCGACCGTGCCGGACTCCGGTTGGATCACTGTGCTCGCCGACACGCCGGACGTGGCGGTGTACGCCGCCGCGCAGTCGCGGCTGCCGGTGTGGCCGCTGTGGCTTCCGGTCCTACGCGTCCTGGCGGCGGAGCACGAGACCGCGGTCGCCTCGGCCGCCCCGGAGGTCGCCGCGATCGCCGACCTGTGGCTGCGACGCGCCCCCGACACGTGGCCGGCCCGCGATCAGGCTGCCGTGATCGGCCTGGCGGTCGGACGGCACATCGTCGCGCACATCGACGGCGGAGGCTTCTTCGACGACACGGTCGAGCCGGTGCTGTGGCGGTGCGTAATCGCCGCCGGCGCGGTCGAACCTGACGCCGTCGCTACCTTCCTCGACACGCTGCTGCCCCCTATTGACAGCCAGCTCGACCACGGCGGCCAGGTCAGGGGCCGCCAGCGTCGCGGCCAGACGAGACTCCGTGCAGCCTTGCTGGACGTCGACACCGTGGTGCCGTTGCTGCCGGCGTCCGCGCAGATGGCCCGGGATCTGGTGCTGCGGGCTGCCATCGACTCCGACCGCCATCACCGCCATCACCGGCTGCGTGACGGCCTCGGCATCGCCAGCGCCCCGCGCTCCTTCGATCCGATTCCCGAGTGCGGGCCGTTCCGCGCGATGCTCATCAACGCCGAACCGCAGGGTGTCGACGTGGTGCTCGCCCTCGTCGAGCGCGCGACCGCCCATTGGAGACACACCCGCAACGCCCCGGTGTCAGGCGGCCAGGAACGCACGCAGGAGCGGTCGGCGTTCGAGCTGCTCATCGACGGCGCGCCCGTCGCGCTGGTCGGTGACGCCACCGTCCTGGCCTGGAGCCACGGTGGCCACCAGGTGCCGGACATCCTGGCGGCGGCGATGATGGCCCTGGAGGCCCACCTCTACCAGGCCCTCGACGACGGCCGCGACATCAACACGCTCCTCGTCCAGCTCACCGGCAGCCGATCGGTCGCGACGTGGGGGCTGCTCGCCGATATCGCCCGCCACACTCCTGCACTGCTGGAAGGCCCGCTTACGCCCCTGGTCACCAGCGCCGACCTGCTCGACGACGACCGGATGAGCGTGCAGATGCGCTCCTTCAATGTGCTCCCGCTCGTTATGGATCCCACCCGAGCGAAGCGAGCCCGCGACTGGCACACCATGGACCACCGCAAGATCCCACTCCTGGATCTGGTGCGCTTGGACGCATTCGTCACCGGCCGGCTCACCGAGCAGCTCACTACCGCCCGACAGCACTGGGCCGCCACAGACGCGCACCGGTGGCGGGTGATGCTCGCCGCGACCGACATCGCGAACTACCACGCGGTCCGCGCCACGGACGGAAAACCCTACCTCGTATACACCCCGCCGGCGGCCCTTGAGGAAGAAGCCCGCGAGATGCGGGACCATCTCGACCGCGATCGCGCCTGGATGACGTTCGCCCACACCATGCGCCGCAACATCACCGACCATGTCCGCCCCAGCGACACCGAGCTTGAGGAGCAGTGGGCCACCGTCCAGCCCCAACTCGACGCTCTCGGCCCGGACGCCGAGTCGCCGAGCTCGATCAGCGGTGTGGAGGACCTGCGGTGCGGGTACGCGGCGTGGCTGGTGCTGTGCGCCCGCGACTGGCTACGGAACCACCCCGACCGTGAGATGTGGTGCAGGGCCGTGCTACTGCGCCCCCTCACCAGCCCGACCGCCACGCGGTCCCACGCATACCCCGACAGCCCCTCCGACGATGAATGGGACGTCTTCTGCGCCGAAGCGCTCACCGCCCTGTGGGCCGAGACCCCCGACGACGTCGCCGTGCGCGCGGCCGTCGCGCGGCTGCTCTTTGTCCGTCGCATCACGGTCACCACCGTGATGCGACTCGCCGCCGCACACCCGCGCCTCGCCGACGATCTGCGCCGGCTCGAGCACCTGACGCTGCACTGCGCGCGGCTGTCGATGTTGCACTACGACATCGACCCATACTTTGAAGAAGCCGACGACCTCGACTTCGACACCGACATCGACCCCGAGGAAGCCGATGGATTCGACGTGGACCAAGAGGACTACGAGCCCGGTCACGGCCCGATCGACGGCCTCCCGGAGCTGGAGGCAGCCGCCGAGGCCGCATTCGACGCCTTCGCCGGCGGCAGCCTGCCCGCCGAGGTGCCCCGGCTGGCGGACTGGATCGCCACCACCGTCGCGACCAGATTCCCCGACGCCCACGACGACCGCTCCCGCATACTGCGCACCCTCGACCTCGGCTACCTCGTCGCCTCCCGCCCGCACTTCACGGCCCTTGCCGCTGCGGCAGATACGCTCACGCGAGCCCGGGCGGTCGAGTTCGCCGCCGACCTTGCGACGTTCCTCGCCTCCGGGCTGACCCCGACCAGGGCCGCCAATCGTTCCTTCCGCTACCCCAACGACGATGAACGTCGCGCTCTTGGGCTTCTCGCCGACGTCACGATCAGCGCCGACGCCGCACAGGCCCGTACGATCTGGGAGCCGATCCTCACCCTCGGCGCCACCGCGACTTCCTGGGTGGACAACTACCTCAGCCAGGTCTGGAAAACCGCCTGCACGAAGGACCCGTGGCCAGCAGCGTTCCCCGCCCTGGTCGCAGACATGCTGGGCTTCGCCGCCACCGCCAGCACCTGGCAGGGCCACTCCGGCACCGGCGTCCTGGCGCTCGCCGTCGCCGGCCTCGGCAAGTGGGGGCACTCGCCGGTCAGCGAGCAGCAGACAGCCGCCATCCGCGCAGCCGTGCCGGCGTGGTCGACGTGGTTCTGCGAGCACATGGGTCACGACGACTTCGCCTACGCGGCCGTCCGCTTCTTTCAAGAGCCGGCCGCAGCAGCGTTCGTCCACGACGCCGTTGGCTGGCTCGCCGACCGCGAACGATCCTCCGACCGCACCAGTGGGCGGGTGGATACTGCGGTCACCGAGTTCCTAGTCACCATCTCCACTCGCACCCCGAACCCGCTGCGCGGCTCCGGTCCCACCCCAGACAACGGACGGCAAATCCTCGCCCGCCTCCACGGTCGAGGCAACGCCGTGGCCGGCCAGCTCCTCAACAGCCTGACCTGACCGCATCCCACCACCGGCCAACCACATTGGCGTTCGTCCAGGCAATGGCGGTGGGCCTGACCCGGTTTGATGGACATCCCAGCTCAGAGGGCCTGTGTGCTCCTCGGGGAAGATGTTCATCATGGTAGGCATGGACAAAAGCGGCGCCGGCCTCGTAGGCGTGCATGCCGGAGTTCAAGGCCAAGATCGTTGAGGTGTACAGCTGCGGGGCCGGACGGTCGGTTAGGGCGCGAAGGACTTCGACGTGACCGAGACCGTGGTGCGGGACTGAGGGAAGCAGCCGACCTTGATGGCGGTGCTAGCGAGCCGACGGGCTCACCAGCAATGAGCGCGTCGACATCCTGAAACGGGGCTACGCGGAGCCCTGACAATGTAGTAGCGGCTGGTGCCGTGCCGGGGGGGTACCTCGCGTCGCCCTAAATGCGCGGCAACCCCCTCTGGGCGGGCGAGGTCAGGCCGACAATCGTGCGAGTGGCCGAGTCCTACGGGGGCGCATCGTTGTCTATCCATATCGACGGCTGCGGCTGTTAGTGAAGCCTCGACATGGGGGAGAGTTCTGATGCGGTATGCGCCGGAGTTGGACGGTCCTGACCTGCTCGGCTGGTGGCTCCGGCAGCCGGACCGGCGAGGCCGCCTGCGGGCGCGGCGCACGCCGGCACCAGAGCCCGTGGGCATACGGTTCGCCTTCTATGGGCGGATGTCGACCCGGGAGTTCCAGGATCGGCTGTCGTCGGCGCGGTGGCAGCGCGACTTCGCCGAGGAGGTGATCGACGGGCGGGGCGTGATCGTGGCCGAGTTCTTCGACGTCGGTTTTTCCCGGCAGGTGCCCTGGACACGTCGCCCGCAAGCCGCGCGGTTGCTGGCAGCCCTGGCCGATCCCGGCCGCAGGTTCGATGCGGTGGTCGTGGGCGAGTTCGAGCGGGCCTTCTACGGCAACCAGTTCCGCGACCTCGCGCCGCTGTTCAAGCTGTACGGCGTGCAGCTGTGGCTGCCCGAGCTCAACGGCCCGGTCGACACCGGCAACGAGCATCACCTGTCACTACTGGCCCTGCTCGGCGTGCACTCGAAACGGGAGGTCCAGCGCTCCCGGTTTCGGGCGAAAGCGGCCATGTGCGCCCAGGCAATCGAGCAGGGCCGTCATCTCGGCGGCCGGCCGCCGTACGGATACCGCCTCGTCGCGGCAGGACCGCACCCGTACCCGGCCCACGCCAAGTGGGGACGCGTGGCCCACCGACTGGAACCCGACCCATCCACCGCGCCGCACGTGCAGTGGATGTTCGCCCAACGCCTCACCGGGCGCAGCGTCGCCGGAATCACCCGCGCCCTCAACGACCGGCGCGTTCCATGCCCGTCCAGCGTTGACCCCGGCCGCAACCCGCACCGCAGCGGCGCGGGATGGACCCTGCGCACAGTAGCGTCGATCCTGGCCAACCCTCGCTACACCGGCCGGCAAGTCTGGAACCGGCAGCACACCGACCGCGGCCCGCTCGACGCCGCCGATGATCTTCTTGGTCAAGCGGAGGTACGCCGCTGGAACCTGATGCAACAGTGGGTCATCTCCCGGGACATCGCCCATCCGCCGCTGGTCAGCGAACACGACTTCGTCGCCGCCCAACAGGCCAACGCCCGGCCTGCACCGTTGGACGGTGCAGGCGGACGCTACCTGCTCACCGGCCTGATCCGCTGCCGGGAATGCGGCCGGATCCTCGACGCACACTGGGTCAACAAGCACGCCGCCTACCGCTGCCGCCACGGCCATCGCAAGGCGACGGCAGGTGGGATGGCCCTGCCGCGCAACGTCTACATCCACGAAGCCAGCGATCAAACAAGTTGCCCAGTGGCTCGGCATCCCGGCCGCCGACCCCAACGCCGTCGTAGCCGCGCTACTCGAACATGATGTCCACGTCGCCTGCGCCATCGGCGGAACGCTGACCATCACCGAGATCCCCACCTGGGTGGCGATATACTGATCATCCGCGATCCCGCACCAGCGCTAAGCGGCAGAACCCCCAGCGAGCCATCCTCAGTGGCCGTGAAGACCACCCGTGGGGGTTAACGTGTCCGAAACCCTCACAGTCCGCACCAATGCGCACTTCTGAGTGCGCATGCGCTGATACTACAGCTTGCTACGGGCCGCAGTCGACCTCGGGTTTGCGCCTGTTTCGGCAACACCGGCGCCGGGACTCCACGTATACAGCGATGCCTCGTGCCACAGCCGTGAGGTGGATTGTTAGCAGGCGGCGAGTCGTTCCCTTGTGGTCGGTGCTCGCCGCTGCTGTCGATTTCTTCAAGTGGCTGGTGTTGTTATGGGGTGGGTGTGGTGGCGAGTGGGTGGGGTTGGCCGGTCATTGCGGTGAGGGCGATGGCGTGGCGGTCGGCTTTGATGTAGGTGGTGCTGGAGGTTCCTCTGCTGTCGGTGTGGCCGGCGTAGGTGCGGGCGGTGCCGTAAGCCGTATTGGCGTTCGATCGCCCTGCTCGCCGAGCTGCGCGAGGCGCTGGACGTCGACGACCAGCTCGAACTGGCGCTGCAACCGATGATTGACCTCGTCGCCGGGGAGCCGACCGGGGTGGAGGCGCTGATCCGCTGGCGGCACCCGAGGCGGGGCCGGCTCACCCCGGCGGACTTCATTCGAACCGTCGAGGGCAGCGAACTGCTCGGCGCCTTCACCCGATATGTGGTGGACAAGGCGCTCGAGGTGGCCGCCGAGTGGGTCCGGCACGGTCTGGACGTACCCATCTCGATCAACCTCTCCGCGCGCAGCCTGCTCGACCCGCGACTGCCGGCCGAGGTGGCCGAGTCGCTGCGCCGGCACCAGGTGCCGGCGCACCGGCTGGTGCTGGATATCACCGAGACGGTAGTGATGAGCGAGCTGAAGGTCATCGACGAGGTGCTCTCCGCGCTGCGTACGATGGGCGTGCAACTTGCCCTGAGTGATTTCGGCACCGGCTCCTCCTCGCTGACCTTCCTGACCCGGGTCCCCGCGAACGAGCTCGAAATTGACCGGTCATTCGTGGCGAGAATGGCGGAGTCGCCGGAGGTGGCGGCGATCGTTCGGACCATTGTGGATCTCGGGTCGGGAACTGGGGCTGCGGGTGGTGGCCGAGGGGGTGGAGCCCGCCGACCAGCGGGCCGCGCTCGCCGAGCTGGGCTGTACGGCCGCCCAGGGGTACCCCACTTCTTCCGGCCGATGCCGTCGGACAAGATCGTCGCGGTACTCCGGTCGCTGCTGGACTCCGCCCAGGCCCGGATCCTGCCGCTGCGCGCCGAGGGCGCCTCTTAGTAGTGCTTTGTTAGGTTAACAACGTCCGGCAGGCAACGGGATCCTGCCCTCGGTGGATCCGTGGGTGACTCCTACGCTACGCCCTGATGGAAACATCTTCAGCACCCTGAAGATCGAATTGGTCTACCGCAACTCGTGGCATACCTGCAACGAGACGGAGAACTTGATTTTCACCTACATCGACGGCTGGGACAACCGCGAACGCATCCAGAGGGACCTCGTCTGGCTGTCGCCAGACGAATATGAGGCCGCCTGGTACGCAAAGAACGTCGATACGCCGAACCTCACCACCAACACTCGTTAGCAGGCACGAGCCTGCTAACCAGCCCTTCGCGTTATCGGGGGAATCTCAGTTCATTCCGTGGAGGACGAACAGGTCTGCGCACCAGAGACGCCCCGGCGTGGCCATCGGTCCCCACATGGCGCGCGGTGTGCCCGGAATCAACCGCCTGTGCTCACCAACGCCCCCGGGGCCAGATCCACGCCCTCCTTTGCGGCGAAGAGCAGTCGAACCTCGTTCGCCGATAGTGGTGGTGCGATCGTTGTAGCTGTCAGCCTGTACCGCGCGATCCTCTCTCGGGGTTGGCCTGCTCATACGTCGGTCCGCTGATCGATTGCCGCCTCGTGGAAATCAAGATTATTGAATCGCCATGCCTATCTCATAATCTCGGGTCGGACCTACGTCTCCCGTCGCCATGGACCCTGGATGTGATCGATGTGATGTTCGGCGACATCATCCAGCAACGGCGATCTGAAGCGGATGGGGGTGACATCAGGCCCTCTGGTCGGCATGCAGCTCGGTCACAATCTGCTCCGGCTCGGCGAGACAGCGCCACGCCGGCACTCGCCGCACTTCCGCCGCGCCCGCGATGATGTCTAGCCGGGCCAGGATCTTGCGCAGCACCCGTCCGTCCGGGTCGCCGGCCGGGTCGTCCACTACGAGGGCCAAATCCCGAACGCCGACGGTCACGGTCAGATCGACCGGGTATCCCGCCACGAGGGTGTCCCGACGTACCGTGATCCCGGCCTCGCGTAGGGCTCGGTGTAGCCGGTCCGCTGCTCCGGCTGCCGTGCCGGAGCCGTTCCCGGTTGACGTGAAATTCCCAGCCACTGCGGCGAGCAGCCCTCGTTGCCCGGACCACCATGATCGGTCCCCCACCACGACGAGCTGTGACCGGGCACGGGTGATGGCGACGTTCCAAAGATTCGTCTGCTGCACCAGCCAACCTCGCGTGTCTTCACTGATGCCCTGCGCACCGACGGGTGAGACGACCATGATGTCCCGCTCGCTGCCCTGGAACTTGTGGATGGTGGCGCACAGCAGGTTTTCGGCGAGTCCTGCGCGCTGTAGCGCCCGCTTCAGGTCCCGCTGATGGGCGGCGAGGGGCGTCACGACGCCGATCGAAGCGTCCGGGTACGTCGCGCGGAGCCGCCGTACCTCGTCGACCACGGCTTCGATCTCGGCGCCGTTGCGGCCAGAGCCAGTCGCGCCCCGACTGAACCGGCCTGCCACGTCGGCCCAGCGCATTGCGGGATCGGCTGGGGCAGCCAGCCGCGACGGGTCGGTCAGTACAGTTAGCCGGCCCTGGTAGACCTCCCGGTTCGGCGTCGCCACGATCTCGGGGTGGCACCGGTAGTGCTCGTCAAGCAGATAGGTGTCCTTCGCCGCCGTGGCGAATGCCTCGTACGCCGAGTGGCCCGCGTAGGTGAGCCGACGCGCCGTGAGCCAGCCGTGGCCCAGGCCGGCACGCGATTGCTCGGCGCGATCCTCGTCGCCGGGCAACTGGACGATCGGGGTGAGCTGCCGCGGATCGCCAATGATCAGGGCACGCTTCGCGCGGTAGAGCATCGGCAGGATCGCCGGCACCGTGCATTGGGCCGCCTCATCGATGATCACCAGGTCGTACATGGCTGGTCGGGGCGGCAGCCGACGCGCCGACATGGCGGTGATCGCCCAGCCGGGCAGCACGCGCAGGAGTTCCGGCAGGCCCGCCCAGCTCTTGCCGTCCGGTTTGGCCATCTCGTCGGCTCGGTCCTGCAGCAGCTTCGCGTCAGCTGCGACCCGCTTGGCGACTTGCGCGCGAAGCAGCGTATCGCTGCGGGCGGGCCGCTCGTCGCCTACCTGCGCCCGAAGGCGCCGCCAGGTCTCGTCTGGGTCGTCGGGTAGCGCGTCGAGCTGCCGTTGTGCATTGCGCCAGCGCAGTTCGACGACGGCTCGCTCGCTGAGCGCGGCGATCGCATCCGGGTCGGCTACGCCGTAGGACCGCAGTCGCCGCCGATACCACCAGCCGAACCACCGGCTGCCCAGCGCGCGGTCGGTCAGCTCGACCAGCTTGGCGAGTGCCGTGTCGTCGTGGGGGAGGGCAGGACCGCCGGGCACGGGCGGCACACGTTCGGCGGCGAGATCGACGAGATCGCGTTCCAGCAGCCGGCGAGCGTCGAGGGCGGCCCGCAACCGGCGGGCTTCGTCATCGATCATGCGCAGTTCATGGTGCGGCGTACGATCGTCCGGCATGGTTCGGTCGTCGGCCGATGGTGGGTACGCCTGGAGTACGTCGGCGAGGTACTTCGGCTCTTGCTGCCGGTACTCCTTGTTACCGGTGCGCAGCAGCAGCCCCGGGCCTAGCAATCCAGTGATCCGCTCGACGACCTCGTCGACTGCCCGATTGTTCGTCGAGCCGATCAGCACGCTTTGCCCGGTGGCCGTCGCGGTAGCCAGTAGCGCCGTGACGAGTTGGCTCTTACCCGTGCCAGGTGGTCCCTGGGCGACGGTTAGCGGCTGGCTCATGGCCGCTCGGATGATCTCCTCCTGGGTCTCGTTTACCGGGCTCAGCGCTGCCAGGACGATGTCTACCGGCGGCGTCCTGTCCGGGAGCGATGTGAGCACGCCCAACGCGGTCCGGGCGATCTGGTGCGGGTTCCTGGCCATGTCGCGCAGGTCGTCGACGAGCTGTCGCTCCGGCGCCTCGGTGCTGTCGGCGGCGAAGAGCAGTCCGGCGTTCTGCACCCGGTCGATCGGTGCGGGGCGAACGACACCAACGAGATGGTCGGAATCGAGGTCACCCGCTGGTGTTAGGCCGAAGGTGGTCATCAGTAAATTGACGGTTGCAGCGAGCGCTTCCCGGTCGCCGGGAACGAACCGTCTAGCGACTTCTTGTGCCAGTTGGTCGGCCTCGCCCAGAGAAAGCTGGGCGTGGTCGACCAGGGCCGGGCTGGGCCGGGGCGGCTCGGGATGCAGCGAACCGTCATCGCCGACGGTGAGGTCGCAGACGAGCAGCGGCACCAGCCGCACCCGTCGCTGACGGCCCTGATGGACGGCGACTACCGGGTAGCCGTACTGCAGCTTCTTGTCCTCGACGCGCGCCTGTTCTGCCAGCCGACGTCCGCGGTCGCGCAGCAGGACCGGCGCGGTGGCCCTGAAGATGGCTTCATGACCCGCCGGAGCCGCAATGTAGGTGTGGTTCTTCTGCGGGTCGATGAAGAACTGCAGAACGGCGGTGCGCTGCATGCAGTCGGCGTAGTAGGTAAGTAGTCGCCGCCACTGGTCGGCGTCGAACGGCGCGTTGTCGTCTCCTGTCTGCCTCTCCGCGCGATACTTCCCGTCGTCTGCTGGCGCGTCCACGTCAGGTCCGGCAACCAGCCGGATGGGCTCCGTCACGCCCTCACTCGACTCGACCGGGGTGTTGTGCTGGCGGCGCGCCATCTCGGTCAGCACATATCGGGAAAGGTCGTTCGTGGTGATCCAGCCGTCGTCGGCAGTCGGCTGCGCCGCCCCGCGTAGGCCGTCGAGCAGCGCCTCGGTGAAGACGGAGGGTCGGTCGGGACCCTGCGCCTTGGACGCCTTCATGTGATCGCTCGAGGTGAGCATGAAAGTGCCTCGCTCTCGACGGGAGCGGCGGGGTTCCTGGCGTACGCCGCCCGTAAAGCGATGGCGCGCGGTGAACGCTCCAGAGAAGCAGCAGTCGAGCAGTACTACCTTCTGTCTGGCCTTGGTGTGATTCAGGAGGTGGCGGAGCATCCCATCGACGTCAAAGGCGGTGGCGTGCAGGTTGCCGGCGACGGTGTCGGTGGCGGCGAGGAAGAGCGACTGTCGGTCGTCGTGTAGCATGCCGTGCCCGGAGTAGTAGAACAGGGCAAGGTCGTCGGTACGCCGGGTCCCGTAAAAGTCCTCGACGACCTGGCGCAACTGGGTCGCCGGCAGGTCGATGAAGGCGTCGATGCTGTCGAAGTCCCCGTCGGTACCGAGGACGACCTTGAGTTGGGCAACGTCTTGGCGGACGCCGGGCAGCGGTTGCAGGTCCCGGTCAGCTAGGCAGGTGGCGGTGCCGAGCAGCAGCGCGTGCCGGCCCATCAGCGGGACCGTTCGATCGCGTCTCGCACCATCCGGATCAGCTCGTCATTCTGGGCCTTCGTCGGGCGGTCGATGGAAAGTTCGATGTCGCCGACCTTGAGCTGGACGCGGCGGCCATTGTTGCGGTTGATGAAGCAGACAACCAGCTCAACCAGAGCCTGCGCATATCCCGAATCGGTGCCGAGCAGCACGGTCACCGTGCCGAGGACAAGCTCCGCGACGCCCTTGCTGTCCCTGTCCCTGACGCTGCTCTCGACGCGGTGCACCTCGCCGATGCCACGGAGATCGTCCGCCAGCTCCTCAGTCAGCTGGTCGAGGACGAAGTCGTCGTCCTCGGGTAGCGGCGTAAAACCCACCTGAACGAGGATCTGTGGCATCAAGCCCCCTTCATCGCGGTCGGCGAAAACATTACGAAGGGTCAATGCTCGAGATGGCATGTTTGTCGGCTTTCCGATGGACCGGCCCGCGACGCCAAGGTCCGGTTTGACAACCGGGCACCGACGAGACCCGCACCTACCCACCGACCGGGCTACTGTGGGGCGGCTGTGCGACCGGCTGCGCGACTTATGCTGGCTCTGCCGGTGTTCCATCGAGCATGCGTTCTGGCTACGACTTTCCCGACGGCACGACCGCGCCAGGTACGCCCTACCCCATCCGATCTCTGCCGTGAGGAAGTTCTCCTCGGCGCCTTTCCGATCGGCAACCGGCGCTCTGAACCGCTCTGGTCCTTGTAGAGCCGACACACAACCCAGGGCGGTTTGTCGTAGGAGATAACCGACCTGTGCGGCGACTCATGTCCAGTCGACGCGCCGGGCGATCACTGTCGGCAAGCCGACGGCGCAAGCAGCGATAGGCGCACCCGGCCGACTGATCTTGCCTGCACCAAAAGATGCTTCTTGATCCGGTCCCCCCATCGGGTGAACGGATCGAGGCAGAGTGCGTTTGTGCGATGACAAGTTGTCGCAGCGCGTCGATACCCTCGCATTCATAGCTGTGGCGGCGTGCGCCGCGGTGCCGCGCCACGGCGATGGGAGGTGCGCCGTAGTGACTCACAGGCCGAACCGCGCGAACGGTCCGGACGATGACGAAGCCCAGATGTTCGAGGTGGGGGTCACGGACTCCCGACGGGCGATGGCCTACCTGGTCGCGCCCGGCTCCGACGACTACATCCGGATCATGGCGGTGCTGGAGTCATCGGTGACCGACCTGACGCCAGCGGAGATCGCCGCGCTGGTCTCGGCGACAGGGCCGCCCATGTCCGACAGCCTGGTGCAGACGCGGCTGGACAAGTTGAAGGACTGGACCGCGGCGACCGGTCGCAGCGACCCGTCCCGCATCCGGCGGCATGCCGACATCCTGGCGCGGAACTGGCGCTGGACGGCGACTCCGGCCGGTCGTCAGGTACACCGGTTCTACACGTCGGTGCTGGCGGGTACGCCAACGATGCGGGAGATCCCGTTGCCGAGCCTGGCCCGCATCGTCGACTCGCTGGAGGACCTGGCGCCGGCGCTGAACATGCCGCGACGCGACGATGCGTTGATCGCCGAGCTGATCGGCCGGCTGTTCACCGGGCACGACGACTTGGACGCGGCGTTGGTCGGGGCCGAGGACAGCCTTGCTGGGCTGGCCGACCGGTTCGACCTCGACCGGGACGCCACCGCGGAGCTGAAGGGTCTGCTGGTCGACTACGCGACCCACGTCGCTGGGGAGCTGGAGCGCGGCGCCCACCGGGCTTTCGACGTCCTTCACCGACACCTCCGCCCCCACTTCGAAACGTTGGCCGGGATCGCGGTGGCCGAGTCGCAGGCGCGGGCGCTCATCGAGCGTGGTGCGTTAACCGCGTCCAAGGGCGGCCGGGTCGCGGACTGGGACGGGTTGACGGCCTGGTGCGATCCGCACAGCGGCCGGTCCAGCCGGTTCGCCTTGCGACTGGTCCGCGCGTTGCCGGGCATGCACGCCAACCTGCGCCGGCTGCACAGCTCGGCCGGGTACGCCACCGGGCGAGCGCGGGCGTTGCTGTTGGCCAGGGCGTGTTTGGACGAGCGGTACGGGACGGCGATCCTGCTGGCGGCCACGGGTGACCACAAGTGGCGCAAGTTGTACGGCGAGGCCGACGACACTGAGTTGACCCACAACCCGACCTGGCGGGGCGGGCCGCCGGTGGAACTGCCCGAGCTGCTGCGCTCGACGGGCCGCACCGGAGCGCGGGGCCGGGCGCCGGCCGCCCGCGACGACTCGGCCGCCCGGGCGGCCGTGCACGCTGCCCGTCAGCACCGGTTGGCCGAGCACGCCGCCGCCATCGAGGAGATCCTCGCGGCAGCTCCCGGGGAGAAGCTGTCGGCGCATGCGGCGCGGGTGGCGTTGGCGTCGTTGATGACCGCGGTCCGGGTCGGTCTCATCCCGGGCACGACGGACCGGCGTACAGGCACGCGGGATGGCCTGGCGTGCACGTTGTTCCACACCGGCGACGGTGTCGGTGTGCTGACCGCTCCGACGTGGCGGGTGCTGCTGCCGGGACGGCTGCCGGTCTTTCATCTGCCGAGGCAGTGGGTCCCCGCACCGCGTCCGACGAGCGTCGACCCACACGGTCGGGCCGTTGCCATGCTCGAACCGTTGCGGGGTGCAGCATGACGGGCGCGACGCCGGCCGGGGCGAAGGCGTGGCGGCAGCGGACGAGGCAGACTCCCGAGGCTGCGGCCGAGACCGCCGCCGTGCTTCGTCTGCTCATGGTGCGGCCCTGGCTCATCGCAGGCCGCGACGACAGTGCTATCTCGACGGTTCGTCGCAACGAGTCGGATGTCCGTGATGTGCTGGCGCGGCTCGGTTGGGTGCTGGTCATCGACCGGGACTTCGTCCGTCTGCGTAAGACTGCGCCAGTACGCCGGGACGCGTGGGCAGCTACCGGACCGAGCCCGTTGACCTGCTCGTGGTTCTTCCTGCTGGTGGCCGCAGCCGAGTCGATGCCACCGCGAGTCAGCATCGGGCAGTTGGTGTCTGCGGCCCGTACCGCCGCGGCAGAGGCCGGGATACCGGCACCCGACGACCGGCCGGAGCGGCACGCGATCCTTGCCGCGCTCAAAATGCTCGACGAGCGCGGTGTGGTGGACAGCCTGGACGGCGACATGACCGAGTTCCTGCGCAATGACGATCCGCCGGTGCTGCTGGCGATCCACCATCACCGGCTGGTCCACGTGATCGCGAACTTCGCGGTGACCGACCCGGTGGCGGACCCGGCCGGGTGGCTGGAACAGGTGGAACGCGAGACCGACCCGGCTCGGCGGATGCGTCGGCGGCTCGTCGATGACACCGCCGTCTACACCTGCGACCTGGACGTGGACGAGGCGGACTGGCTGTCGCGGCGGGTGCGTGGTGACGACGGCGGGCCGTTGGCGGAGGCGTTCGGACTGCATCTGGAGCGCCGGGCCGAGGGGGCGGCGTTCGTGGTCCCGGCCGAGGCCAACCGGTCCCGCAGCGAACTCGGCGACTGCCCGTTCCCCAGCGGCGGCACCGTCGCCCACGCCGGCCTGTTGCTGTGCGACATGGCCGAGGCGGAAGGGAACGTCGACGGCAACCGGCCCGGCTGGCGTGGCGTGCCGGAGGACCAGGTCGTCGCGTATCTGGTGGTGTGCGCGCAGCGGTACGCCGATCAGGGGTGGTCGGCAGATCACGTCGCCAACCCACCAGGCCTGGCCGCCGAGGTGGCCGCGCTGCTGGGTGGCGCCAACCTGCTGCGGGTCGTGGGCGACGTCTGGTGGTTTGCTCCGGCGGCGGGCCGGTGGGAACGACCGCCGGAACCACGGCGCGGTCGCGGCGCGGCGGCGCGGAAGGCAGTCGATCAACGAGCGGGAGACACACATGCCGGCTGATGACGCGCTCACCCTGTTCGATGACGTGGAGGACCTGGTCGAACCGGCCGGTAACGCCGAGCGGTTCACCACCCGCTGGCACCTGGTGGGTGCCGGCCTGTCCAACGTCTGGCGCTACGGCAACCTTCGCCTCGACGCCCCCAGCGGCCGGCTGCTGCTGCGCGGACCGAATGGTACTGGCAAGACCACTGCGCTGGAAGCGCTGTGGCCGTACCTGCTCGACCTGAACCCGCAACGGCTGGCGGCCGGCAAGGCCCGGCCCACCACGCTGGCGCTGCTGATGCGGGAAGGCGCCGGCAGCGCCAAACGACGGTGCGGATACCTGTGGCTGACCTTCGCCGCACCCAACGACGAGGGCCGGTACTCCTACGGGGCCAGGCTGCTCTACAGCGAGAGCGGCTCGCCGGCGGTGCGGGTGACGCCGTTCATGGTGCCCGGTGTACCGCTGGACGACGTGCCGCTGTACGGCTCCGGCGGGGCTTTCCTGTCCGCCGAGCAGTTCACCGACACGGTCACCGGCCACGGCGGCACGGTCTTTCCCCACGAAGACGCCTACGTCGCGCACCTGGCGACACGGATCTGGGTGGCCAACGAGCAGGAGCTGACCGAGCTGGCCAACCGGATCCGGGCGGTGCGTAACCCGACGCTGCTCGGTGATGTGTCGCCGCAGCGTGCCGCCGACGCGCTGCGGGACGCTTTACCGGGCATCTCCGACGACGTGGTCAGCGCCACCGCCGACGCGCTCGCCGAATCCGAAGCGACCCGCGAGGCGTTCCAGAAAGACCGGGATGCCGCCGTCGCGCTGGACCGGTTCGCCGAAGCGTGGGCCGGTCACGTCGTGGACGTTGTCACCGCCGCTCACGCCACCGCGAAGAAGGCGGTGGCCGACGCCGACACCGCGAGGAAGGCCCAGGCGCGCGTGGACCGGGAGCTGCGGGCCGCCCGCGAGGCTGACCGGCAGGCAATGACCCATCTGGAGACGGTGAAGCGGCGGGCCGGTGATCTCGACGCCGAAATCCGCGCGCTGGAGGAGTCGGAGCCGTACAAGGCCGCGGGTCGCCTCACCGACCTCCAGGAGCGAGTCAAAGCGGAGCAGAATACTGCATCGATCGCCATCGCCGCGTTCCGAGCGGCGGTCGAGTCCGCCAGAGACCATGCCGCGGCTCTGCGGAACACCGCCGGCGAAGTCTCCACGGACCTGGATGACCTCGTCACAGAGGCGGCCGGGCTCGATCCCCGCGCCCGGCCCGACCACCCGTTGCTGCGGTGCGGCACTCGGCCGCGAGCCGCGTATCTTGTCGGCGACGTGTCCATCGACCCAGGGCCGGGCACCGTCCTCGACGTCGGCATCGACCAGGTTGGTGTCGTGGTCGACTCCTGGCGCGGCCTCGCGAAGGAGCATCGGGCCAGGGCATCCGCGGCGCTGCTCGCGCTCACCGATCGCACAGAGACCAACGACGCTGAACGGGAGGCGCGGGACGCCGCCGAATCGGCGCGCTCGGCACAGCTGCGCGCCGAGGAGGGGCAGCGGCGGCTGGCCAGGGAGACGAACGCGACCCGGGCAGCCGTCCGGAAACTCGTCGACGCTGTCGACATCTGGTTCACCGATCACAGCGTCCTTGCCCCGGTCGCCGAAGCGGCGTACCGGGATGAGCACCCGGACGCTGCCGACGACGAGCGCATGGCCTGGCAAGGGCCCGACCTCAGCACCCTCACGGACGACGAACCGGCCCAGGCCATCGCCGAGATCGACCGCAGCGCGAACCTCGTCCGGACCGTCGGCGAGTCCGCGGCCGCCATCCTGCGCCACCGGTCCCACTCCGCACGCCACGAGGGCGTGCGGTTGCGTGCCGAACGCGACCGGCTGAGGGCCGAGGCACAGGTCCTGCGGGACGGCAAACTGCTGCCGGTCCCGCGGCCGGACTGGGCCGAACCCGTGGCGGAGGGCGCCGCGTTCGCCGACGCGGTCGAGTGGCATCCATCCGTCACCGATCCGGCCACCCGCGCCCGCATCGAGACGGCCCTCGTATCGAGCGGCCTGCTCGGCGCCGCACTCGTGCCTGACGGTGTCCGCACGGACCATTGGTATGTCGATGCCTCGGGCAGCAGCCACGCGGACTCCAACCTGTCGACCGTGCTGGTCATCGACGCAGCCCATCCCCACGCCGCGACCGCGCGGGAAGTCCTCAGACGAATCCTGCTGCGTGCTACAAGCGACGAAGCGGCCGGCGGGGCCGGTTTGGTGATCGGCCGGGACGGTACATTCGCCGCCGGGCCGCTTCGCGGACGGCCACCCGGGGTCGATAACGAGGAATCGCTTCGCCCGGCCGAATACGTCGGTGCGGCACAACGACGCGCCGCAGCTCTCGTCCGCGCGGCGGAACTCGACACACAGGCCGCCGCGCTCGACGACGAGGCGCACCGCCAGCACAGCATCGCCACTGCCAACGGACAGAACGCCACGAAGATCACCGACGCGATTCGGAGTTTCCCCTCCCGCTCCGCGACGACCCGCGCCGAAGCGGCCCGCGCGGCGGCTGCCGGTGAAGCCGCGACACTTCAGGAACTGGCCGGAACAGCGGCACGGGAAGCCGCAGAGCTGGCCGAGACGGCCCGGGGCAAGCGCCTGGAATGGGAACGTCGAACGCGATCGGCGGGTTTGCCCATCGACGTCAAAGACCTGGAACACCTCCGCGATGACGGCGCTCGGACGGCCAAGCACCTCGACATGTTGGGAGCCAAGCTGGGCACGCGCCTGCTCACCCGGCTCACCCGGCTTGCCGCAGCGGCCGACGATGACAGCCGCGACACCGCGAAATTGGCCGGTCAGCACGCCCGCACCGCGGCAGCGGTGGGACGCGCCACCAAACTCGCGGCCGAACACGAGGCGCTGGTCCGCGCCGTCGGCCTGAACGCCAGAGACGCGCTGGCCCAGCACGCCGCAGCCAAGTCCGAGCGCGAGATTCTGGAGGGTGAGTTTGTCGAAGCCGCTAACCGACACGATGGCACGCGCGGCGACGTGCAGCGGTTGGAGCTGGCTTGGCAGCATGCCGAACAGCGCGTCACCGACGCCGACCCACCCGTTGCGGCGGCCCAACGCCACCTGCACACCCTCATCGACGTACCCGGCGTCGCAGACGTCCTATTTGAACCGGCCACCGCGCCGCCGACCCCGAGCGCAGAGGACGACACGATTGTTCCGCGAATAGGGCAGGCACTGTCCGGCAAGCGGACGGTCGGCCGACGCCTGCTGCGGGAGCGGTACGACACCTGCCGGGCCGAGCTCGCCGGGCTGTGGACGCTTGATCCCGGCGACACGTACGAGGGCCTGGACACGTTCATCCTGACCCACGATGGTGTCGCCTACACCCCGCCCGCCTCTGCCGAGGCCGGCCGCCGGTTGCGCGACCGGGCCCAGCAGGCGCTGAACAAGGCCGAGGAGTCCGCGCTGCGCGACTTCGTGATCGGCCGCCTGCCCCTGGCGATCGGCACCGCGTGGGTGAGCATCGAAGACTGGGTCAAGGACGTGAACCGAAAGATGCAGAAGGCGGCCGCATCCTCGGGCGTGGGCGTGCGCATCAGCAAGGCGTTGGTGAAGGACCTCAGCGCCGCCGAACTCACCGTACATCGGCTGACCTGCAAGGAAACTACGCTCACCGCCGCCCAACAGGCGGAGGTCGGCGAGGCGCTGCAGGACCTCATCGCCGCAGCCGCCGGTGCGACCATGACCGAGCGGCTCGCCAATGCCATCGACGTGCGCAAGTGGCTCGACATCTCATACGAGATCGTGCGTCCGGACGGGAAGACCAGCCGCTGGACGTCCAAGACAGGCCTATCCGGCGGCGAACGCCGGCTGGTGGTCCTCGCCCCGATGCTCGCCGCGGTGGCCGCCTACTACGACCAGCTCGACCTGGCCGGACTGCGGCTCGCTGCCCTGGACGAGGTGCCCGCAGAGGTCGACGAACGCGGTCGTGAAGGGCTCGCCCGCTACATCGCCGAACTCGACCTCGACCTGATCTGCACCAGCTATCTCTGGGACGGGGCACCGGGTGCCTGGGACGGCATCGACGCGTGGGACCTGGAAGCCGGCCCGGACACGACGGTCGTCGCGTTCCCCATGCTCGTCCGCGGGCTCCACCCCCTGCCCGGCGACACCGCGCGGGAGGCGGGGTGACAGCACTCGACGGGACCTGTCCATGGTGCGGGGCGAACTGCGACGGGATCGACTTCCGGACGGTGCGCGGTCCACACATCGACTGGATCTGGCAGCAGCTCGCGGACATCGGCGACCGACGCGGCGACCGAGATCTCGCGAGCGGCACCGTGACCGTCACCGCCCCCAGCAGCCCGGCGGAACGCGCCGCCGCCCTCGGGCTGCTCGGCGGTCGAAGCCCTCGCAGCGGTCAGAAGATCAGAGTCAACCTCGCCGACCTCACCGCACGGCTGACGGCACACCACACCCGGCTCACACCGGGTATGGTCGCAGCCCACGTCATCGAACAAAGCCTTGGCGAGCGTGTTCGCGACAAGGCCAGACGCCACGACGCGCTCGCCCAGCTACGACAACAGGCGGTCGAGGCGTTCGACCGGATACCCGGCCCGGCACCGGTCCGACCCGACATGGCGACTGTGTGGCCTGCCCTGCAGCGCACGGGGTGGATCAGCCGGCTGATCGGCATGGACGACGGCCGGCTCCTCATCGACCAGGCCGCAGCCGTCATCGCGGCGCTGCCCGCCGGCGGTGAACGGGTCGACCGACGTCGGCTCGCTGATGGGGTCACCCGCTTCCCGCACGCGCTCGACACCGGGCCATTGCCCGGGCTGGTGTTGGCCATTCTCACCGCAGCCGGCGCGGTGCAAGCCGGTCTGCCGCCCCGCGCCGCCTGGGCAGCCGTCGGTGTCGACTGCGACGACCTGACCGGTGGGCTCCTCGCGCTCGGGATCTACCCGGCCGGCTGGTCGATCCCTGCGGAGGCCGTTGTCACCCTGCCACCCCGCGAACTTGCCCGCTGCGCCTGGCCGGCACCGTCCGGACCCGGAGGGTGCGTGTTCGTCACGGAGAACCCGTCCGTCGTCACCGCAGCCGCCGACCGCGTTGCGGCGGCGGCCAAGACGGCAGCTGCTGTCCGGTTGCTGTGCACCGTCGGGACACCGTCCGCGCTCGAAATCGCCGCTATCGGCAGGCTCGCGGACGCCGGTTGGCTGATCGCCGCGCGCGCGGACTTCGACCAGGCAGGCCTCCAGCATGTCGCCGCCCTCCTGAAAGGTGTACCGGCCGCTCGGCCGTGGCGCATGGGAGCCGCCGACTACGAGGCGAGTCTCGCCACCACGCCCGTCGATGACCGGACCCGGCTACGACCCGGTGCGTTGCCGGCCACATCGTGGGACCCCGCACTCCGGTACGCCATGGAGCACTGCGGGCTGGCTGCCTACGAGGAGAGCCTCATCGAGACCCTCCTCGTGGACCTGACGAACGGAAGCACGCCGGAGTAGCCAGAATCAGAGGTACTCGGCTGCCAGCGCGCACGCTCCCCGACGGGCCCGGGGCCATGATGAACGGCTGCACTCACCACCAGTTCTTCGTGCAGTGGCGGACCCTCCGCAAGAAACGGTCAGCATCCAGGTGGTCGGGACGCCAGGCCTAGTTCCGATCGCCGAGGCGGCCGACGGTAGCGCCGGTTTGATCAGGTTGCACGCGTGCGTGCCCTTCCCCTCGTAGCGTGGAGGGGCATCCTCAGCTGCAAGGGCCCATTGCGCGACGGGCCGAGATCGGCATGCTTAGTGAGCGTTTAGATGTGGGTTACTCGGGTGTGTTGAAGGTACGACGGGGTTGGCGGGTGGCGGGTCCGCCGCGGGTGAGGCGGTTGAGCATGCCGGTGATCGCGGCCCAGCGGATCATGTGTTCAGCGGTGGCGGGATCGGTCTCGTAGTCGCGGGCCAGGCGGCGGTGCAGCATCAACCAGCCCAGGGTCCTCTCCACCACCCACCTGCGCGGATGCACGGCGAAGCCTCGCTGGTCAGCTGGCTTACGCACGATCTCCACCGTGGTACTCAGGACACTCTTGGCCCAGTCGACGAACCGGCCGGTGAACCCCTGATCGGCGAAGACGTGCCGGATCGGGGTGGTCGCGTACGCGGCGAGCAGCGCTGCTTTGCCGCCGTCGCGGTCCTGCCAGCAGGCGGCCAGGACCCAGACGGTGACCAGCAGCCCGAGGGTGTCGGTGACGATGAACCGCTTCCTGCCGTTGATCTTCTTGTTCGCGTCGTAGCCACGACTGTCCGCGGGAACGGTGTCCGCGGCCTTCACACTCTGCGAGTCGATGATCCCCGCCGTCGGCTCCGCCTCGCGGTCGTGGGCGAGGCGGACCTGCTCGCGCAGCTCGGTGAGGATGAGGTTCCCCCGCTTTTGTGGAGTGGTGGCTAGCCAACGCTGGTTGGCGTCAGAGGGTT
>NZ_JBHSPR010000016.1:0-4097 GCF_042658085.1 Plantactinospora solaniradicis
ACTCCGCCCCCACCCCCACCCCGGTCAGGTACCGGGCGAGCCGGTTCGCCCGCTGGTCCAACTCGGCATAGGTCAGCACGTCTGCACCGCAGCGCACCGCGACCACGTCCGGTGACGCCGCGACCTGTGCCTCGAACAACTCCGGCACCATCTGGTCGGGAACCCGCACCGCCGTGTCGTTCCACCGGCCGACGACCAGTGACCGTTCCGCGTCGTCCAGGACCTCGATATCGCTGAGCCGCAGGCCCGGATCCGCCGCCACCTGCTCCAACACCCGCACCAACCGAGCAGCCAACCCCTGCACAGTCGACTCGTCAAACAGATCAGTGGCGAAGAGGATTCGCCCGAGCAGCCCCGCTGGCGTGCCCTCGTCATCACGCCGCTCAGCCAGCGTCACCGAAAGATCAAATCGGGCAACCGTCTCCTGCAAACCACCACCGAACGGGCGCACGTGCAGGCCCGGCAGCTCCCACCGCCCACCACCCGTCGGCATGTTCTGTACGGCGAACATGACCTGGAACAACGGGTTGCGGCTCAGCGAACGGACCGGGCTGAGGTCGTCCACCAGGCGTTCGAACGGCAGGTCCTGATGCGCGTACGCCGCCAGGTCCGCCTCCCGTACCCGGGCCAGCACCTCACCGAACGACGGATCCCCACTCAGATCAGCCCGCAACACCAACGTGTTGACGAAGAACCCGACCAGATCATCCAACGCCGCATCCCCACGACCGGCGATGGCCGTACCCATCGGAATGTCCGTACCCGCACCCACCCGCGACAGCAACACCGCCAACGCCGCGTGCACCACCATGAACATCGTCGCGCCACCACGCTGCGCCACCCGCTCCAACCCGACGTGGACATCCGCACCCACCTCGAAGAGCACCGTGGCACCGTCGAATGACGGCACCGGCGGACGGGGGCGGTCGGTGGGCAGCAGCAGTTCCTGCGGCGCCCCTCCCAACGCCTCCCGCCAGTACCCCATCTGGGCGCTGATCAGGCTGCCGGGATCGTCGATGTCGCCCAGGACCTCACGCTGCCACAGGGAGTAGTCCGCGTACTGCACCGGCAACGGCTCCCAACCCGGAGCCCTCCCCTGCCGACGAGCCGCGTACGCCACACTCAGATCCCGACCCAACAGACCCATCGACCAACCGTCGACCGCGATGTGATGAGCCACGATCAACAACACCGACTCCACCGGCGACACGGTCAACAACCACACCCGCCACGGCAGATCAACACTCAGATCGAACCCACGACCGGAAAGCTCCGCCACCATCGACGGCAGACCGTCCTCCGTCGTCTCCACAACCGTCAGCGCCGGCCGTCCATCGGCGCCCTCGAGGATGCGCTGACACGCGCTCCCGTGGTCGTCGGGGAAGATCGTCCGCAGGCTCTCGTACCGATCGGCGACGTCTGCGAGCGCCTCCTGCAGCGCCGCCACGTTCACCTCACCACCGGACAACCGCAGCGCCAAGGGAAGGTTGTACGCCGCACCAGCGCCCGAATCACCCTCCTCCAGGCGGTTCAGGAACCACAACCGCTGCTGCGCGAACGACAACGGCAACACCTCAGGCCGCTCCCGACGCACCAACGCCACCTGCGTGGCCGACTCGTCACCGTCGATCAGCCGGGCAACCTCGGCAACAGTCGGCGCTGTGAACAGGTCCCCGATGCTCACCTCGGTATCCAGCACCGCGCGGATCCGCGCGATCAACCGCATCGCCGACAGGGAATCCCCGCCCAGATCGAAGAACGACACCTCGGCGCTGACCCGCTGCACGCCCAGTACCTCGCCGAACAGCCCGCACAACACTTCCTCGGTCGGTGTGGCCGCTGCCCGACCCTCCGCCTGCCCGGCCGACTCCGGGACGGGCAGCGCTGCCCGGTCCAGCTTCCCGTTCACCGTGACCGGCAGGGACTCCAGCACGACCACCGCCGCCGGCACCATGTAGTCGGGCAGCCGGACCGCCACGAACTCCCGGAGTACGTCCGCCTCCACCCCGCCGTCGGCGGGTACCACGTAGGCCACCAGCCGCTTGTCACCTGGCCGGTCCTCCCGCACGACCACCACTGCCTGGCCCACCGACCCGTGCCCGGTCAGCACCGTCTCGACCTCGCCCGGCTCGACCCGGAACCCACGGATCTTGACCTGCTCGTCCACCCTGCCGGCGAACAGCAGCTGGCCATCGGCCCGCCATCGAGCCCGGTCGCCCGTCCGGTACATCCGTGCTCCGCGCACGAACGGGCAGGCCGTGAACCGTTCCGCGGTCGATCCGGGCCTGCCCACGTATCCCCGCGCCAGGCCGAGACCAGCCACGTACACCTCGCCGACCACCCCGGGCGCGACCGGCCGAAGGAACTCGTCCAGTACGAACACCCTGGTGTTGTCCCGGGGCCCACCAATGGGCAGCACCGCCGGCACTTCGGCTCCCGCTTCGATCCCGTACGTCGTGGCGCACAGCGTCACCTCCGTCGGGCCGTACAGGTGGCGCACCGCGAGTCCCGGGTTCGCCGCCATGACCTGCGCCGCCGCACCTGCCGGTACCACGTCACCGCCGGTCAGCACCTCGGTCAGCCCGGACAGTGACCGCGCGGATTCCTCCGCCAACACTCCGAACAGACCGGCCGTCACGTGTACCGCGGTGAGATCGTGGGCCTGGATGATCTCTGCCAGCCGCCCGGCGTCGATCCGCCCCGGCGGCGCCACCACAACCTGGCCGCCGTGCACCAGCGGCACCCATATCTCGTACGTCGACACGTCGAACGCGTGCGGAGCGTGCATCAGTACTCGGTTACGCGCCGCTGCACTCCAGCACGAGTCGGTCACCAGGGCCGCCACAGCGCCTTGACTGACGGCCACGCCCTTGGGGACGCCGGTCGATCCGGACGTGTACATCACGTACGCCGTGTCCTCGGCGGACACCTGCGGCACCACATCGCCGTCGGGTCCGGCCAGCAGCGCTGCGGCCGGCACCACCGGCACCTCGGGAACGTTCCGGTCCCCCACCACGAGTGCGACCTGGGCCAGCACCAGCCCCACCCGGGCCGGGGGCCACCCCGGGTCGACCGGTACATAGCCCGCACCGGCCTTCACCACGCCCAGCAGCACCGCGATCAGCTCAACCGACCGGTCCATGACCACACCGACCAGGTCGCCGCGACCCACGCCGTGGTCCGACAGTCCCCGGGCCACTCGTCCCGCGGCACGGTCCAACCCCGCGTACGACCACCGCTGTCCCTGGTCGATGACCGCAATCGCGTCCGGGGACCGCTCCACCTGGGCCTGGACCAGCTCGACCAGGGTGCCTGCCGGGACCGGCGTGGTGGTGTCATTCCACCGCTCGACCACCAGGGACCGTTCGGCCGGGTCGAGTGTCGAGAGCCCGCTCATCCGAGTGTCCGGATGCTCCGCCATCTGCCACAACAGCCGCGTCAACCGGTCGAGAACGGCCTGGACCGTCTGCTCGTCGAAAGCGTCCGGCCGGTAGCTCAACCGCATCCGGAGGCCGCCGCCCGGCGCGACGTCGAGGGTCAGGGGGAAGCTGGTCGCCTCCCGGATGTCGGACTCGGTGAGCCTCAGCGGTTCGGGCGGGCCGCTCTCGCCGGCATGGTAGTTCTCGAAGGCCATCAGGGTGTCGAAGGAGGCGCCGGCTCCGGCGAGGCGCTGGATCTCGGTCAGTCCGAGGTGTTGGTGGTCGAGCAGTTCCGTCTGCTGTGCCTGCAGATCGCGCAGCAGTTGCGCGACGGTCTGCTCCGGCGAGAACCGCACCCGTACCGGAACGGTGTTGATGAACAACCCGAGCATGTTCTCCATGCCGGGCAGATCCGCCGGACGACCCGCCACCGCGGCACCGAATACCACATCGCTGCGCCCGGTCAGCTGGCCGACCACCACGGCCCAGGCCGCCTGTACGACCGTGTTCACCGTCAGGCCGTACCCGCGGGCCAGGTCCTCGACGGCGCGCGTCAGTGCGGTGTCCGGTCGCGCGAACACCCTCCGTGAGAAGGCCGGTGACGCCGCCGGGCCGGTCGGCGCGACCAGGGTGGGTTCGTCGGCGCCGGCCAACGCCAGCCGCCACGCCTCCCGCGCC
>NZ_JBHSPR010000017.1:0-107796 GCF_042658085.1 Plantactinospora solaniradicis
ACCCCAACCCCCATAACAACCAGATTATCGATCGTAACACCACAGATTATCGGTCAGCTTACGCAGAGAACCCAGACGGCGTCACCGTTGCGCCCGCCTAACCGGAGGAACAATGACCTTCTCCCCGTTCCGTATCGACGTATCCGACGAGGTACTCGACGACCTGCGGGCAAGATTGGCCCGAACCCGCTTCACGGACCGCAGCGGCGATCAGCCGTGGCAGGCCGGCGCGGACCCCGACTACCTGCGACACCTGGTGTCCTACTGGGTCGACGGGTTCGACTGGCGGGCTCGCGAG
Source organism: Plantactinospora solaniradicis (assembly GCF_042658085.1). Classification (NCBI taxonomy): domain Bacteria; kingdom Bacillati; phylum Actinomycetota; class Actinomycetes; order Micromonosporales; family Micromonosporaceae; genus Plantactinospora; species Plantactinospora solaniradicis. Next base: position 299 of record NZ_JBHSPR010000017.1, read on the forward strand.
GCCGAACTCAACGCGTTGCCGCATTACCAGGCAAAGATCGGCGGCCGGCGCATGCACTTCCTTCGCGTGCCCGGCGCGCGTCCGGCCGGCGCACCCGCACCGCTGCCGCTGATCCTGAGCCACGGCTGGCCCAGCAGCTTCGTGGAGATGCTGCCGCTGGTCGATCGCCTGACCGACCCCGCGAAGTACGGGAACGACCCCGCCGACGCGTTCGACGTGGTGGTTCCCTCGCTGCCGGGCTTCCTCTACTCGGAACTGCCGAAGGGCCCGCTCACCCGAGCTTCGATGGCGCAGACGCTGCACCTGTTGATGACCGACGTGCTTGGCTACCAGCGCTACGGCGCCTTCGGTGGCGATGTCGGCGGCGTGGTCACCGGTTGGCTGGGCGCGCTGTACCCCGAGCAGGTAGCGGGCGTTCACATGATCCACCCACCGTTCCCGGCCAGCTTCGACTCCCACCCGATGTCACCCGCCGAGCAGGCATATCTCGATGCCGAAGCGGCGTACGACGAGTCCGATGGCGGCTACGGCGCCATCATGGGAACCCGGCCGGACACCATCGCCGCAGCCTTGAATGACTCTCCAGCCGGGCTGGCCGCCTGGCTCGTCGACAAGTACCGAGACTGGAGCGACAACCACGGGGACCTGGAAAGCCGCTTCGATCGGGACACCCTGCTCACGATCATCACCCTGTACTGGACCAGCGGCGCCATCGGCTCGTCGTTCCGGCAGTACTTCGACTTCCACCACAACAGCCCACGACCCAACATCACCGTGCCCGCCGCGTTCACGGTGAGCACCGAACCCTCGCATGCCAACTTCCCCCGCGAGATCGCCGAACGCGCCTGCACCGATATCCGGCACTGGAGCGAACCAGGTAGGGGCGGACACTTCATGCCGCTGGAGGAACCGGACCTGCTCGCCGCCGAACTGACGCAATTCTTCACCTCGCTTCGCCCGTACTGATCAGCAAGGGAGCCGGGTTATACCGGCCCGGCTCCCTGCCCGGTTACCACATACATCACTCGAGAAGCTACCTGTGAATGCCGTCCCTTCCACACAGCTGCATACCGCCCTCAACTCGGCACGAGCGGACGCTGGAAGCTGGTCGACGCTCGTGATGGATACTCGCCGAGGGCGACGGAACGTCCTGCCTCCCAGCCGAACCACGACATGCTCCGGCCGCCCGATGCGGGCCGCCGGCTGGCACCGGGTCTTCGTCAAGCCCGCGCCCGGCCGGAGAGCACAGCGTCGGCAGCGGCGTACGCGTCGAGTGGGTCGGACTTGCCCTTGGTCCGGCGTTGTCGCCGGACCGGGCGATCTACCTCGATGACCTGGATCTTGTTGCTGAGTAGGTGCCGGGTCAGGCCGGCGCCGTAGGAGCCGGTGCCCTCCACGCCGACGGCATGCAGGGTGCCGAACGATCGCATCCACTTCAGGAGATCCGCGTGACCGGCCGCGGTGGCCGGAAACTCCGCGTCCGCGAGCCGGCGACCGTTCATGAGAACCACAGCGCCGTGGTGGGGTGTCCTTGTGGGTGTCGACACCGCCGGTGACCCGGCGCCGCGGTTGAGTCGGTGCCGGGCGGACATCTCGGAGGAGGCGGGGATTGGGGCGACGCCGCAGAGCGGGCCAGCGACCGTAGGGCGATCGTGACGGCGGCCGGGGTCGCGGCACCGGCCCGGTCGAGTCGCGAAGCCGGCGGAATCTACCCCACGATCTGGGCGCCGGCCCGGCCCTGCCGGCACGCTGGTCGGGGCCGCGATCGTGCACACCGTGCTCTGACGACTTTTCTTGCGATCGCCGGTAAGAATCGCGCTTCCGCTGTCATTACTGGTCGACGGCTGACCTTCCCCAAGGAGCGGCGCCAGTGACACACCCTTCAGCGCGCGACCGGTTCGCCGCGCTCTTCGGCCAGCATCATTGCCAGGTGTACGCCTACGCGGTGAGCCGGGCCGGGCGCGACCTCGCGGACGACATTGTGAGCGGCACCTTCCTCGTGGCGTGGCGGCGGCTCGACGCCGTCCCCGCCGACCCACTCCCATGGCTGCTTGGCGTGGCGCGCAACGTCGTGCTGCAGTGGCACCGGGACGCGGCCCGCCAGCTCAGCTTGCTGACGCTGGCACCGGCCCCGGCTGCGGTCGAGGGCGACGTCGCGGTGGCGGTGGCGGAACGGGCGGCGACGCTTACGGCCCTTGACGCGCTCGGCGCCGCGGACCGGGAACTTCTCACGCTGGTCGGGTGGCATGGCCTGGCAGCTCGGGAGGCCGCGCAAGTGGTGGGCTGCGCCACGGCCACCTTCCTGGTGCGGCTGCACCGGGCCCGTGAGCGCTTCGAGCACGCTCTCGCCGATCAGTCGGCCGTCGTCGCCCCGTCCCGTTCCGCAGAGGAGGTCCGCAGATGAACCGCCATCATCGCGCGTTGCAGCTGATTGCCGAGGCGCGCCCCGCGCTGCTCGACCACGCGCCCGACCGGCCTGCTCCGGCCTTGCCCGACCAGTCCGCGCCGATGCGGTCCGCCGCCGGGCACGCCAGCCGCCGACTGTTCCTGGCCGGGCTCGTGCCCACGGTCGCCGTCGCCGTGGTCGCCGGGGTGGCCGTCATCGTGTCGACGTCGAACCCGCCGGCCGAGTCGCCGCCCACGGCCCGGTCCAACGCGCCGGCCCAGCCGGTCACGGCCCGGGGCATCCTGCTGGCCGCGGCCGAGAAGACCGCCACCGCCGTCCCGGCGACCGAGGGCTACTGGGTAACCAAGATCGAACTCGACCACGTCTACGACGTCGGTGACTACCACGTCCTCGGGCGCAGCGAGGTGGAGACTTGGTACTCGCTGCGATCCGGCGGGGACGTCGTCTCCGTGGTCCGGTGGCTCGGCGCAGCCCCGGCCACCGACGCCGACAAGGTCGCCTGCCGAGCCGCGGGGTCGCCGACGACGTGGTCCCTGACCGGGCCGGAAGGTAAGCAGAGCGGGGGCCGGGATCTGCCGGCCGCGCCCAGTCCGCGCAAGGTTTCCACCGTGCCCGGCGTCAGCTTCGACATCGGCGGCTCGCTCCTCACGTTCGCCCAGGTCCGGGCGCTGCCCACCGACCCGGACAAGCTCAAGGCCTACCTCGTCAAGCTGGACGACGCTGCGGGCAAGGACGGCAACTGGACTCCGGACGAGATCGCGAAGTGGAGGGTGGAGATGCTTTTCACGCAGTCCTGGACGCTGCTGAGCCAACTGCCGGTGCCCCCAGCGGTGCGCGCCGCGCCCTACCGGATGCTGGCCGGACTGCCGGGGCTGACCGTCACCGAGAACGTCCGGGACGCTAGGAACCGGACCGGGGCCGGGATCAGCTACGCCTACCGCAACGCGGACGGCAGCTCCGTCGAGACTCGGTTGGTCATCGACCCCGACTCGGGGTCGCTGCTCGCGCACGAGCATAAGTCGGACGCGTCACTGCTGCTGGACGCCCGGTTCTCGGACGCCGCGCCGCCCCGGTCCTGACCGACCCTCACCACTCGACTCGCAAGGAGCTTGACCTTGACCAGATCGACCAAATATGTGGCCGGGGTGATCGCCATCGGCGCGGCGCTGGCCCTGGCTGCGGCCGGTAACGGCGAGGCCGGCACGACGACGGCGCCCGCGGCGGCGGAGATCCCCTCGGGGCCGTACACGGTGACTCTGCGGACCGGCGACCAGGTCACGGTCGCCGACCCGGCCGGGAGCACCCTGTCGGTACGGCCCGGCCCCGGCCGCGCCGGCATGCGGTTCGCCGTCGTACGGACCGGCGGCAGCGTGTACGTGCTTCCCCGGGACACGATGGCGCAAGTCCGCGCCGGTGCTGTCGACAAGCGACAGTTCGACGTCGCGAGCCTGGTCCGGGCCCAATACCGGGGCGTTCCGCAGGTCCCGGCCGGCGTCCAGCCCGCCCCAGCGGGCGCGGACGACGAGAGCTACGACCTGACCATCCGCTATCTCGACCGGAACGGCTCGCCCACCCAGGACGCGTTCGCGGTCGTGTCGGGCTGGGATCGCAACGTGGCGGACTGGCCCCCGGTGGACGCCGGCGGGACCTCCACCGTGCGGCTGCCCAAGGGCCGCTACAACCTGGGCGGCTACCTCGGCTCCGGGCCGGACACTGCCCTGCTGGTCCAGCCGGTAGTCGACCTGACCCGGGACCTCACCGTCACCCTGGACGCCCGGGCGGCCGGGCCGGTGGCACTGACCGTGCCCGCGCGGTCCGCCCGGATGGGCTTCCTCGACGCCGGGTTCAGCTTCTATCCGTCGTACCAGTCCTGGCCGGCGGGCATGCTCCTGAGCGGCGACCGCGTGTCGGGCGTACGCATCGGGCAGGTCGGCGCCCCCGCGGCACCCAACGCGATGATCGGCACCGTGGCCGCGCAGTGGGCGAAGCCCGATGGCGCGGACGACTTCACCGACAGCCCCTACCTGTACTCGGTGGCGGAGACGTTCCCCGGCAGCCTGCCGAACGGGTTCACTCGGGACTACCGCGCCGGCGACTTCGGAGCCGTACACCAGCGCTTCGCCGCGACAGCGCCGGGGCAGACCGCGATGCGCACGGTGACCCCGTCCTTCACGCCGCCGATTGCCGGCGTCTCCGCGCTGATCGTCCCGACCACGCTGCCCGGCACGCGGGTGGAGTACCACCAGACCGGCGTGCGCTGGACGGCGGAACTGTCACCGGGCACCCGCGACGACGGCGGTTATTTCGTCGCACAGGGCAAGCTGTACCGGCAGCCGACGGCCTATCAGGCCGGCCGAGCCTACCGGGACCAGTGGAACGCGAGCCCGGCCGGTCCCGCCTTCGGGCAGGAGGGCGAGTCGGCGTGGCAGTGGGCGAGCCGCACCGGCGACGAGATCGACGTGGCCCTCCCTCTTTACGGCGACCGGGCCGGGCACGCCGGGTCGCTCGTGCCGACCGACAGTTCCCGCACCGCGCTGTATCGCGACGGTGATCTAGTCGGCGAGTTCCCCCGGTCCGGGCGCGGATCCTTCACCGTGCCGCCCGAGACCGCCGACTACCGCCTCGAGGTCGCCGACACCCGCAGTGCCGGAGAACTGACCACCCGGCTCAGCGCGGCATGGACGTTCCGCTCGGGTCACGCCGGCGGCGACGGGCCGGTCCGGTTGCCCCTGTCGGCGGTGCGGTTCACCCCGGCCCTGGACGCGGACAACGCCGCGCCGGCGGGCCGCGCCTTCAACCTGCCGGTGACCGTCGAGGGACAGCCCGGCGCACCCCCGGCGCGGACCACCAAGCTGACCGTTGAGATCTCCTACGACGACGGCACGACCTGGTCGAAGGCGTCGCTCCAGGCGGCACCGGCCGGCTGGACCGCCATGGTCCGGCACCCGGCCGGCGCCAGGTTCGCATCGCTCCGGGCCACGGCCGCCGACGCCACCGGGGCCACCGTGACCGAGACGATTCTTCGCGCCTACCGGTTGGCCGCCGGGTAGCGGCGACGGCGTGTGGCGCCGCCGCCGAAGGCGGCCGGGGCGCCACACGCCCGGTCACAGCCCGGCCGTCACCCTCCATCTGACCAACCGCGAGCATCACCCACAGAGCATGGCCACTACGCCCCATCGGCGGGAGACGGCCTGGGCCGTCTCGCCGGAACGGGGAGGGCCGTACCGCTCGGGCGACGGCTGGACCGCCACGGCGGCCGGGCACTCATGAGCGTCGGCTCGATCACCGACGCCGCCCTGGCATGCCCAGTCCGGCCGGCCCGCGCCATTGCCGTTCGACGTGAACAAGATCAACGCACTGTCATGCCGCTCCGCGTGTGCTGGTGTTCATCGCGGCTGGTGACGCACGGTGATGTATGGCTGCCTTACCTGTTCCTGCTTCCGGTCTCGTAGCTGCCGATCAGCTCGTCTTGCGCGCCGCAGCGTCGGCTCTCCTCGGCCGCTACCGTGGCCAGACTCGCATCCATACCGACTCCGACCTGCGAATCTTCCTACGCTGGTGCACCGACCAAGACCTAGACCCGCTGGCTGCGGCACGGGTGGACATCGAGCGGTACGTGCGCTGGCTGCAGGACGTACGCCGGTACCAGCCCTCGACGGTCTCCCGGCGCCTGTCCGTCGTGGTCGGGTTCTATCGGGTCTGCGTCATCGACGCCATCCTGGATCACTCGCCAGCCGACTACGTCCGCCGACCTACGGTGCCGGCCGAATCGCCGACCCTCGGGCTGGTCACCTGCAGTTCGAGGCGTTGATCACCACCGCCCGGCTGTCGACCAACCCAAACGACTTCACCCTGGTCGCGCTTCTGGGCCTGCTCGGCCTACGGATCTTCTAAGCCTGCGGGGCCAGCATCGCCGACCTGGGCGAGGAACACCGCCACCGGGTACTACGCGTGCGCGGCAAGGGCGGCAAGGTCGTGCTCATCCCACTGCCACCCGCGGTCGCCCCAGCCATCGACCGGGCCGTCGACCACCGCGTCACGGGCCGATTCTGCGCAACACCCTCGGCGTGCGGATGGACCGGCACGCCGCCACCCGCCGGCTCAAGCACCTCGCCCACGCCGCCGGAATCCGGATGCCGAGGATGCACCCCCACATTCTGCGCCGCACGTTCGTGACGACCATGCTCGACGCCGGAGTCAGCCTGCGCGACGTGCAGATCGCCGCCCGCCACGCCGACCCGCGAACCACCATGCGCTACGACCGGGCCCGCAAGAACCTCGACCGGCACCCCAACTACATCCTCGCTGCTTACATGGCCTCCGGAACGTAGCGACCCCAGCAAGCGGATCTGCCGAAAGTAGTGCGTCGGTAGCGAACCGACGCCTATGGATGAAGGGCTCGCCTCGCCCAGAGAACAGGGTGAACCGTGGTTGACGGACCCAGTCGGGCATGGTCCACTGTTCCGCGCGTATTCACGGGGGTGCGGTGCAATGCCTGGTATGACGCTTCTGCCCTGGCAGGCGGGTCTCTGGATGGCGGGTTGCCTCGAGCGTCTCGCACCGTACGTGCGAGCGTCCTGCACGCCACGAGCGGCCGCGTTCTATCGAAACAGCGTCGACGCGTACTGGACCGGGCACGGCGAGCTCGCCGCGCCCGACGCGGAGCGGATCGCGGCAGTCGGCGCGAAGCTCCGCGACCTGTACGAGGACAGCATCGAGGCGCAGATCCTCGGAGCTGTCGTCGGGGCGGCCAAAACTACTCGGCAGCCCACCGCCGGACCCATGGAACAGCTTGTCGCGTGGACGGTGGACCTCTGGTCGGAGCTGGGGCCCGAGGACGAGGACTGGGGCGAGCGGGAGGCGCAGGCGCAGCGGGACACCCTGGCGATGACGCAGCAGCGTCCGGCGGAGGCTTCGGCCCACATCCGGATACTCTCCGCCCGGCTCGGTGCCGAATGGGCGGCCGGACTTGCCAACCACGGCCTGCTAAACGCCGACCCGAAGCGACCGGAGATCGTGATACCCCCGCCCGACCTGCCATACCAGGTCGGTGACGTGGTGGCGGTGTCGTGCCCGTGGACCCCCACGGTGACCACGCGCCGCGGCAAATACCACGCGGCGGTGCGCTGGCCGTGGGCCGTGCTCGATCCCGACTCGGCGTACCGGCCGAACGGCAGCTTCGCCTTTCCCGTCGACGAGTCCAGCGAGCCGTGGTGGCCGTACCAGCTGCGTCCGCCGGCGGCCGAGCTCGACGAGGGCGACCGGTGCCTGGTCGGCATACCGCCGATGCGGTGCTACGTGATGCGATCCGACCGATACGACCCGCCAAGGGACGACGGCTTCCTGCCGAGACGCACAGCGAGCATCGCACTGCTGCCAGCCGGCAGCGGCTACGCGGCCGCAGCACACGTGTGGCTGGAGCGTGCCCCGATTGAGATGAAACTGCTGCACCGCCCATACGGTGCGCTGTGCTCCGGTGACGTTGTCGACGACGCGGACGGTCACCGACTGCAATTCGTACCGCCGTTCCTGTTCTACGCCGACGGCCGTCGAGTGCGGCCGGCGTGGCCACTGGCTTTGGTGACACGGGACGGGGTCACGCCACCGCCGGACGCGGTCGACGCCGTCGCCACCGCGACCGCCCTCGGCAGTCATCCCGACGAAATCGAGCGCTGGCTCACCTGCAGCGAGGTGCCGTACACAGCTGCGGTCGCCGAAGAACTCTTCGACGAAACCTGAGCCGTCCACGAGAGCGACCGACGGACGCCGCACTGGTCGACGCGCACCCGACGCCGCCTCCGGTCATCGGGTCAAACGGTCAGACGTCCGCGCGTCGACCGAGATCAGGTGCGGTACCGGTAGGCCGCTGGCGAGGTGCCTGCTCAGGTCCTTTTCCAGCGGCCCCCGGCCCGAACCCGCCGTGCCAGATTGCCCAGCAACGGACTCTCCAGTGACTGCTACGGGAGTACAGTGATGGCGGGCTGCCTACGCCTCCACGCAGGACACCCAGTACCGTTCGGCGCTCGGCATTTCGCCTACCTCCCGGGTTGGTGGTGTCCAGTCACCTGGCCCCTTCGCCCTGCTTCCGGCTCTCCCGGACTCCTTGGCAGGTCGTGACTCCTGCGACTATTACGGGGCCTCCGTCGCCATAGGACTCGCGTCCCGTAGCGATCCCACGTTCGTCCTTGTCGTACGTGTCGAGCGGAACGTAGGCGGCCAACTCATCTCCTTGAATACCCTCACTGGGCATCGCCCGCGCCGCAAGGTGGTCGCTCTGGAAGTCACGCAACTAGAAGGCGTCCGATCGGCCATCCGGAGGTGGCAGCAGCCCATCCCCGGTAAACCCGGGCCTCGACACACCGACGACCTGGCTGACATCGTTGACCTGATGCTGGCCACCGGCGGCCGCATCGGCGAGATCCTGGCGCTGCACTGGGAAGACCTGGACCTCGCTGCCGAACACCCGACACTCACCATCTGCGGCACGATCATCTACCTGAAGGGCAAGGGCTTCTTTCGCCAGAAGTGGACGAGGTCCGACGCCGGTTTCCGGACGGTTGTTCTGCCTCGATTCGCGGTCGGGATGCTGATGACCCGGAAGATCGTCGCCGCCGACAACCCCCATGATGCAATCTTTGCCTCCCGGCGCGGCACCTGGCTGTCCCCGCAGAACGTGCGCCGCCAGTGGCGGCAAGCCCGCGCCGACGCCGGCCTCGAATGGGTCATCCCGCACACCTTCCGCAAGACCGTCGCCACCCTCATCGACAAGGAGGCCGACGCCAAGAGCGCCGCAGCCCAGCTCGGGCACGCCACCGAGCAGGTCACAAACAAGCACTACATCGTTAAGCCCGCCCTCGCCCCGGACGGCTCCGGCATCCTCGAACAGCTCGGCGGTGGCCTGCCGACAACTGAGCCCACGCGCCGCGACCACGACCGACGCCAGACCGGATAGGCGCGCGGAGAAGGCGGCCGGCACCCCCGGCGGGACGGTCATAATCCGATCGCCCCAGGGTGTTATTGGGGGTTTTCGGGGGGCGAATCAAAATCGCATAGATAAACGTCGAGGCCCTGGCTAGCTTTCTGCTGGTCAGGGCCTCATGCTGGTGCCCCCGGCAGGATTCGAACCTGCGACACACGGTTTAGGAATGGAGTACGAATCAGCCCGCCTCCAAGGCCCCTACCTGCGGCGACCAATCGGGTAAGCACTCGGACCTGCAAGATCAGTCCGTACATAGTCCGTGACGGTCGAAGGGCGGTCACGGGACTCGGGCAACGCCGGTGCTGAGCCAACCCCGATGGCGACGACCCCCGTCGGGGGAGAGTGATCAGCCGTAGCGTCGAGTGCGATCGAGTGCCGACCGCGTGGTCAGACCGAGTGGTCGTGCCGTGGCGCACGATCGTCGCCTAGCCGCACGGTAGGGCGTTCGCTGACCTTTTTGCTGACGCCGCGCCTGATAGGAATCCAGTTGATCACGGCTAGCCAGGGAGCGACCGGTGCAGCTCGGCTTCCCAGGCGTCGTCCGGATCACCGCTGAGACGGCGTAGTGAGGCTTGGACCTAGAGTGATCCCCGTGACAGTGCCTGACTACCAGAGTCTGATGTTGCCGGTCCTTCGTGCTGTTGCTGATGGCAACGAGCACCGTCTTGCCGACGTACGAAGGTTGCTGGCCGAACACCTCGGGCTCACTGACGAGGACCTTGCCCTGAGGATCCGGAGCGGAGCCCCGGTCTTCGACAACCGGGTTCATTGGGCAGTGACGTACATGGTCCAAGCGGGCCTGCTTCGTCGGACCAAGCGCGCCGTGGTGGAGTTGACTGAGCGCGGACGGGAGGTGTTGGCCGAAGAGCCGTCGTCGGTGGACAACGTCCTACTCTCCCGCTACCCGGAGTTTCTCGAGTTCAAGATGCGGGCTCGAGAGAGGCAGCAGGACGTTCCCACGGGAGCGGCCACCACGCCAGCACCTCATAGCACCAGCTCGGGAACACCCCGCGAGCAACTGGCCGATGCGGTAGAGGAAGCAAACGCTGCTGTCGCCGCTGAACTACTCAACCGGATCCGTGATCGGGAACCGACGTTCCTGGAGCAGTTGGTGCTCCAGCTACTGACCGCCATGGGATACGGAGGCAGGGCCGGAGCTGCTGAGCACCTCGGCCGAAGCGGCGACCAAGGGTTGGACGGGGTCATAAGGCAGGACGCCTTGGGACTCGACCGAGTCTACGTACAAGCTAAGAGATACGGCGCAGACCACCCGGTCGGCCGGCCCGAGATTCAAGCCTTCGTAGGGGCGTTGCACGGCGCGCAGGCAGACCGAGGTGTTTTCATCACCACGAGCCGCTTTACGGATGACGCACGGGACTACGCAGACCGCGTGCCGGCACGCCTGGTTCTCATCGATGGCCTACGACTTACCGCGCTGATGGTCTTGCACAACGTTGGCGTACAGGACGAACAGACCTTCACTATCAAGAGAGTGGACGAAGACTTCTTCGAACCCGCCTGACCCTTCCGCCAAGCCAGGCTCCCTGTTGCCCGGCGACCGTAGCCTGGTGCACGCCACTCGTTGGCAAGCCGCGCAGCGGCGCGGCAGCCGATCGCCCCTACCCCAGCGCCGGCCGATCACCCTCGCGATCGTCACGGCCTCGCCCGCGGCACGGGTGAGTGCTGACCGTCGTACATCGGCTAGCTGACTTCTGCCAGCACGAACGGGAACTTGGCCTCCGCTCCATCCGGAGCTAGAGCGATGTACTGCCTGGACCGAGGGCCGCCGCGCCGGCCGATGCCGGCCGGAGGCCGCCAGCAGGCCGAGTGCGGCGGCGCCGGCGCCGCGCTTGCGCGGCGCCCTTGATCCAATAGAGAGGTATTCGGCAGTCCGAAGCCACACCGGTCGCCCGGACTCCCACTCCCTCCCGGTGACACCGCCTCTGGGGATTTGAACCCCGTGCACCTCGGGGAGATCGAGACCGACAGGAACCGGGCCTCCCGTGCGGCTGACCTGCGGGAGTGCGGGCGGGCGGCGCGGAGGGCCTCTCGGAGTTCGACGAGCCTGCGGGCCTGGCTGGCGGGCGGGATCGGAGGTTCGAGAGGCGAACACTTGCGGCAACCGGGGAAGATCCACCAGTCTGTGTGCTAGGCGGGTTTGTTCCATGCCCGCACCTCGGTGTATTCCACCGCTCGGGCTGCCGCTGGGCCGTCCCGTGCGGCAGAGCCGCTCATGGAGGTTGCAGGTGACAACACCGACGTCGGCACCCCTGGAAGTCAGAGCGTGGGGAAGGACGGCGGCGGTGAGTCCGCTACGGTACCCGGGCGGCAAGGCCGCACTGGCCAACCTCTTCAATGAGCTTATCGGCCGCCCCGGCACCGAGTCCACACGTTATGTCGAACCCTACGCCGGCGGCGCGGGCGCGGGGATCGTTCTGCTTAAGCAAGATGTGGTGCAGGAACTGGTTATCAATGACATTGATCCAGCGGTCTACTGCTTCTGGCTCGCAGTGACTAGCCAGCCGCAGGAGTTTGCTTCGAAAATCTCCGATACGCCACTGAATGTGGACGAGTGGCGGGCACAAAAACAGATCTACCGCGAGAGCGATGAGTCGGACCCCTTCTCGTTGGGCTTTGCGTTCTTCTATCTCAACCGAACGAATCGCTCTGGCATTCTTCACGCTGGCCCGATCGGGGGCGTTCGCCAAAACGGCAACTACAAGATCGATGCCAGGTTTAATCGCGACCAACTTGCCGAGCGCGTGGCGGCCATCGGAGCGCTCGCCACGCGCATAACTGTGCTTAGCCGCGACGGAATGTCGGTCGTTAAAGAGTTCGTGGGTGATAGCTCGACATTTATATACATCGACCCCCCCTATGTCGAGATGGGCAGCAGCCTCTATCTGAACGCGCTTACCCACCGGGATCATTCTGAACTGGCGGCAGTCCTCGACCAGCACCCCGAAAGGAAGTGGGTGGTGACCTACGATCCGTCAGACCTGATTAGACAGCTCTACCGGAAACACGACGTCAGAGAATTTCAGCTCAGTTACAGCGCCCACCGAACGGGTAAGGCACACGAACTATTCATCGCGTCACGTCCTGTCTCCCGCCATCTACCGCCGGTAAAGCGTGGACCGGCATAAGTGTCGGTTGGCGTCTACTTTCCGACGATCTCGATTAGAATCGGCTTAATGCGGTCCCATGCCTCGTGTACGTCCTTAGCCGTGGCGAACGTGTCGGGTTCATGGTTGCTTGCGTTCAAGGACGCAGTGGTTCCGGCGTACTGGCCCGCATGCATCACGCCCTTCCGGTTCACGGCGTTGATGAGCGAAGTCATGCGTTGATCCTGCTGGTATGCCGCAACGAGTTCGATTATGCAGGCGCCAATTTGCTTACCTGTCAATCGCTTGTTCCGGACGCTTACAAAATGATCTTTGATGGAGCATTCCAGCACGGTCCGCAATAGATCATAGGCGCCATTCGGGAAGTCCCGGACGTCCAGACGCTTCAGCTCCTCGAACCGTCGCCTTAGCCCTGACGAAGAACCCTTGTACTCGAAGCCCTCCATGCTCAGCCTGGATCGTGTCTCACCACGGTTGGGACCACGCAAGCTGGGCTGCCCTGTCGAACCAGGTTGATTACCGCCGCCCGGTGGGCCTACTCCTGGGCCAGTCGGGTTTCCACCGCCAGTCGGTCCTGCTCCAGGACCGGCTTCACCTCTGGGCCTTCCGGGCGCCATGCCGGAGCTATCGGGCTGGTTACCCCCGGCCCTGTTGCTTGACCCTGTCGAGCCTCCACTCCCCCTGTCGGTGGCCTCGCCTCCAGGCGCACCGCCCTCGACGCCGGCTACCAGTTGGAGCAACTGCTCCGCGAAGAGGTCGTGTTCGCGGTTCCTAGCTTTCAGTTCGGGGGACCGGGTATTAAGTGTGAGCGGCGGCTTGGCCCGGAAACGGTTCAGCAAGTAGGTCAAGCCACGGTGTTGCCCTTCCGAAAGCCGTTTAGACGTAAGCAGCCCATCCTTATCGAAGGATATTCCCAGAGCCGCTTGAATTTTTGGCAATTCGTAGGCGTATTCAAACGACGTCATCTTTAGCTGGCTGTTTTTGACGAAGTCCTCAAGACTTGGGTCGTCATACCTCATCTTGCGGATCAGCTCACGCATTTCGCCCATTCGGATAAAGCTTGCGATCACCGACGGGGCCTCGGCAGGATACAGCCTTCGCAGATCGTTGACGGTGACTGTAGGGGACAGTTGCGCATGGTAGAAGACGGCCTGCTGCTCGCGGAGCCATGACTTCTTCGGTTTACCAGTGTGAAGCCGCGCCAATAGCGGCTGAGCTGCCTCGCGGGAGGGTGCGAACATCACCCGCACCGTGGTCGGCGTCTCAGCGTCGGGATATCGACTGAGCAATCGTTCTATCCTTGGCGCGGACTTGCCCACCAGTTCCGGACGATGAATGGCTTTCAGTGCTGTGATTCTTCTATTACCTTCTAGGACGACACACCGCTCGTCTTCTGCCACCACCACGGGTAACTCGTTGTCCAGATAGCCGTCGCGAAGGATGCCGCGAATCAACTCCAGTAGATCTTCGGCCTCAACGAGGTAGTTGGCGATTGCGGATTGATCAAGATCTTCGGCTGGGATTCGCACATTGCGAAGATCAAGATCCAGGTTGGCAAGGTCGCGTTCCTCGATCGGCCACTGCTTAGCCATATCTCTCCACACTTCCTCGGCGAATCGGGGGCTCCGCCGAATAGTCAATGGACAGCTGCCTGTTGCTAAGTACTACATCTCAGTTTGGTTACCGTACTCGATCGATGAAACTGTTACCATCCCGTATGCCGTCGACCCACGCCTCGTGCGAGCGGGCCAGGTTTAGGGCGGCAAGGTGGAGGGTCCTATTGGACGAACGGCCTCGGCCCTGAACCTGGCCTGCTCGGCTTCGCGCCTGGGTCGCCGGTAGGCGGGGTGGTCATCCAACGTCCCGGAGCCTTGGTTCTTCCGCCCGATGCTGCTGATCCTGGCGGCCCGGAGCCTCGTCATGTTCCGCGCCGCCGGCGGGGCTCTACCGCCGACGCCGAGAGCGAAGCGGCACGGCGTCGGCGGCGCATGCGGCCTGCGAAGCGGACCGCCTTGAAGACGTAAGGAAGATCGTCACGATCACTAGGCACAGACCCACGGGCGCTACCGGCGTCTAGCTGACCGCACGTCGAAGGCGCTCTACGGCAACGTTGATGGCTTGTTCGGGACCTGGGCGGTCGGGTCGCCATGCGGCGAGGATGGGGCGAACGGCGTCAACTAGCGTGGAGACAGCCCCATGTGTTTCGGGGTCGGGCAGCCTGTCGAGTGCGGCAAGGGATTCCTGCGTGAGCTGGTACCGGCGGCGGTTGGTGCCATCGTCACGCCAGCTCGGCCGGTGGCGCCACTCCTGCACACGAATGAGGACCTCGGCAGCAGCTGCACGGATGGCGGCTGCGCGCTCCTGGGACGTGGTGTGAGGGTGCGCATCGTGGCCGTCGTCCAGGGGCGTGGCTGCGTCGCGCATGTCCGAATGCTACAGACCTGCATCGGATGGTGATCTCCCCGTCTCGACCCGGCTGAGCCACGGTGGGGGGAGGGCTACGGCTGGGCCGTGTTGGCGGTCCATTCGTGTGCGAGGGTGGAGTAGAGCAGGGAGTCTCGCCATGCGCCGTTGGTGTAGACGTGGTCGCGGAGGTGACCTTCGTACTGCATGCCGAGTCGTTTGGCTACAGCGATGGAGGCGGCGTTTTCGGGGCCGATGGCTGCGGTGATGCGGTGCAGTTGGAGGGTGTTGAAGCCGTAGGTGATGAGGGTGCGGGCGGCGTCGGTGGCGTAGCCGTGGCCCCAGTAGTCGGCGTGGATGGCGTAGCCGAGTTTGGCGGCTTTGACTCCACCGAGGCCGAGCCTGCCGAAGCCGATCATCCGGTCTTCCTTGTTGGTGATGGCTAGGTAGTACTCCATGCGGGGCTCGGCCTGGGCGCGTTGGATGGCGCCTTCGATCATCGCAGCGGCCTGGTCGTGGCTGCGGCTGTCGTAGGACAGCCACCGGGTGACGCGGTCGTCGCCGACGAGGGCCAGGGTGTCGGCTACGTCGTCGGGGCGGAAGTCGCGGAGGTTGACCAGGCTGCCGTTGATGGTGTCGATCGGGTACACGTGTCTGATCCTGGCCTATCGGGGTAGGGCGTTGGCGGGGGTGTGGGTGAAGTGCTCGATCCCGTCGACCAGGTCCCGGGCGTCGGCGGTAAGTCCCGCGCGGGTGACGGCCTGGTGGACGCGGCGGACGGAGTGCACGATGCCGTTGATCCGCTGTTCGGCGGGCAGCTCCAGCACCGGGGTGAGTGCGTCGGTGGCGGCGTCGAGGTCGCGGCCGGCGATCCGGGCGATGGCTAGGTCGGTGTGGGAGCCGGCCTGGTCGCCGAATGCCCATGCGGGGTCGTGGGGGTCGGCGTAGGCGGCGACGGCGCGGGTGGCGTAGTCCTCGGCGGCGGTGGCCTGGTCGGGGAGCCAGGCCAGGGCGTCGGCGGCGTAGTAGAGGGTGCGGGACTGGTTGAAGGTGCAGATGCCGCCCATGGCGTCCAGGTCGTCGGGGCGTACCCGGGTCCATGCCTGTTCGGCCTCGCTGATCGCGGCTTTGGCTTGTTCGGCGTTGCCGAGGGCGGCGTAGGCGCGGGCGGCGTTGGCGGGGAGCCAGACCGCGGTGGTGCCGCCGGCTTCGGTCGCGTGTTCGCGGCCGGCTTCGGCGTAGCGGACGGCTTCGGCGTACCGGCCGGCCCAGTAGGCGACGAGGGATTGCATGCCGCGTAGCCAGGCTTGCAGGCCGGGGTGTCCGGCCTGTTCGGCGCAGAGTACGGCGGTGCGGGTTTGCAGCATCGCGGCGTGAGGGTCGGCCAGGTCGTGCGACACCTTCGCGAGCAGACCGCTCGTGATGCCGGCGACGAAGTGCAGATCCCGGGACTGGTTCGGCGGCTGGCGACGCTCCAGCAGGGTGAACAGGGTGTCCTGCGTTTCGGCGAGGTCGCCGATGAGCTGGTTGACCGGCTGCTGCGGGTAGGCCAGGGCGAGCCGTTGGACGTCTTCGGCGAGTTGTTGGATCGCGGCGGGGGTGGTGGCTTCGGCGGCGAGCATGGCGTACTTGCGAGCACGTTGAGCGGCCATGGCGAGGATCGTCCTTTCCGGACCGGTACCGGGCAGGGCGAGGGGGCCGCGCTGCTCCGGGACACTGGAGGGGTTCTCGGGAGCCCAGGGGCGTTGCAGCTCGTCGACCGGTCGGCCGAACATCGCTTGCAGAGCACGGCGGGTTGCCGGTGTCGAACCGGACAGGTCCCGTTCGCCGCGCGCCAGACGGCCGAGGTGGCGGGCGCTGATCGCCGCGCGAGAGTCGAGCCGGGAGAACTCCTCGGCCAGTTCCTCGTACGTGCGGTCACTCTGCTGAATCAGGTACTCCAGCAGGGTGCGGGGTTCGCGCCGCTCTCGGGCCATCGTGCCGCCTCCCGTTGGTTGGGCTTGTCCCTACGCTGACCCACCCAGGTCCTTGCATCAATACAGGTCCCTCGGGTGTCCGCCCGATGTCCTCCACACATGTCGATACGGTCCTCGAACGGTCCGTGTCGATCAATCCACGATCTGTGTGTGACCGCTCCACACAACGCAACCGATGATTCGAGGCTATCCCGAACCGAGGACGGTTCCGGGGCCTGGCGGGTTCACGTCGTGATCCGGATGCGAGAGCCGGCGTTGCGGTGTCCGACCGCGATCCGGCTCTCGTCCCCGGGCGACGTCGGGGTCGGTCCGACGGTGTGGTGCCGGGGGTGCGGGGGCCACGGCTGGAAGGTGGCCAGTCCTCGCCGTGCGCTGCGTGCTCCGGCTCATCCCGGACGGGTGCAGCGGCGGCGCTGCTTCGACTGCGGCGGTACCGGTGTGAGCGGTTCGTAGGTTCCCGGCGTGGACGGGGAGCCGGCCGGGTGAGATGGGCCCGGGGTGGGTGCTGGGCAGTGACCTGTGTCGTCGACCCGACGGCGGCCGGTCCATAGAACCCGCCCACCTCGGCGCCACCCAAGCGAAGGGACACCTTCCGTGGTGCCGAAGGCAGGAGACCTGGTACGCGTCACCGGCCGGACGTCGGTGCAGTTCGCCGGTACGCGGGCACTGATGTTCCGAGTCCTGGCGGTCGACCCGAAACCGACGTACTACGGCTGGGCGTGGATCGCCGGGTACGTCCTCAACCGGACAGGCGAGGCGGTGGAGCGGCGGAAAATCTTCGTACAACCCGCCGGCCTGGTGCCGGTTCCAAGTCCGAGGCCGTCCCGGCCGGCGGTGTCGGCGCGGCGTCCGGTGGAGAGTCGTCGTGCTTGACGTCCGGGTGCAGCTCGGCGCGGTAATCCGACTAACCGCCGCAGACCGGTTCCGGCCAGAGGCGGGGCCCATCGCGCTGTGGGTGACCGGCGTACGCCTCGCCCTGAACCGGCCCGAACGAGATGAATGGGTCTGGCTCGAAGGCGTCCAGATCATGCACGACGGCCAGTCCGGCAAGTCAACACAGATCCTCGTCCGCGCGTCGTTCCTCGCCCCGCACCGCACCAACCGATAGCCTCCACCTGTTCGGCTCTGGACGGAACAACGTGCACCGCACACTGATCCGACACCTGCACGGATACCTCATCGATGGTCTCCCGGCACCAACTCCCTACAAGACGGTCGACTGTTACGTGCCGCGATATCGGTGATCGGCATGTTGTTTCGGCATCCCCTTGGAAGCCAGCCGCTAAGCGCAGATATTACAGCTCTTGCTTCAAGAGCATCGGGGGAAATTGGTTGCCTGCACCAAAAAATGCCGACCTCTACCACTCTGCACCAAACGCTACATCCCTCTTAAGGTCTAGGAACATTGGCTCGTATGGTCCACTCCGAAGGGCAATCCTGTGGGTTAGTCCATTTGCGGCAGCCTCATCGCGGGTCGCAGCAAAAGCATCTGAAACTGACTTCCCCATGGCAATTCGACCGTAGAAAGCTCTCTCGAAGAAACTCCAGTAGTCCACGAACAAGTTTTCGGTTGCCGCTACTAATGCGAATGCATTCGATCGCCTGAATTCGGTGACAGCCGCAACGGAATTACAAGTCGCTAGTACCACCACCTTGATGGACCCCCGGTCGACCGCATTGAAGAACTCGCTGATTGAAATGCGGACGTTGTTTCTCATAATTATTGTCACTGGATCGACTTGAAGACATTCAAAATGAAGTATGTCATAACCCCTCGCTATGAAGTCCCGCACCTCGACGTCAGAAGTCGGATGGTTGAGTACTCCGGCCGTGAGCATGAATGGCCCCAAGCGATCGTTAAGGGCCCCTGCGTAGCCAGACTCCTCAAGCCCGGCAACTACGCCGACAAGCGCAGCCTTGGGGTGAACTTCCTGGGGCACCACCGCGTGCATCAGTGAGGCGCCGCCAACCTCCACATCAATTGTCGCGAAGGTGATAGCAGTCGGATTCGGATCGTAATGATCAACCGGAAATGCGATCTGAATGCCGATCGGCTCCGGGGTGTCAAATCTGAGCAGGTCGAAAACGACAGACCTGAAATCAGGACTCAAAAAGACGGAGTATTGAGGCTTGGTGGCGCCGTCGGCTCGTTCGATGGTCGTAGAACCGAAAAAACTCGCTCCCGCAGTCTTCGTCCAGCCTTTGGTAAACGTCTGCTGAAGGGCGCTTCCTGCTTCAACCGAAGTGCCGAGTCGAACGCCGTCTCTTGGGGTAATGCGAATCCTGACATTCTTGTGCTTTCCTCGCTCGAACACGAGGGGAATGATAAGGCGCGCCGGCACTTGCGCGCCGGCATACTCGACTCGAAGCCACTCCTCCGCGATCTTGATCAAGATACCCCCTGTTATGACGCGTAGTCACATTCCTCAATACCATCATCAATCATCGCATGGTTTCGCAACTGATGCACTTGTACAAGCGTCCTGTGCGAACGTATGTGATCGATCCGCCACATCGACGGTAATTCGTCCCGCATCCGCTCATCGGCATGAGCGGATGACTTGGTGCCTGCTCAAGGTGCCAAATCACCGCAGACCGAGTTGAGCGGAACATGGAGTCGAGCGTGGGCGGGCACTGTCCCTCTGGAAGAGAGGTCGCCCCTGCCAGCAGCGGTTTGCGACGCTACCTGCCTTTCACCGCCGGCGCCTACCTCGTCGCCTGCCTGGTGCATCCCGATCTGACCTGGTCAGGGCTTCCGGTTTGTGGCGGTGGAGCCGGTAGGTACCGCATCGCATGATCGGCCGATGGGAGCAGGTCTGGTGAACGGCATTAGGCCACCGGAGGGCGATGGACAGGGCGCCAGCAGCACCGATAGCCTCTTGGCAAGATGAGTTGTTGAGTGGGGATGTGGGTACGCGTGCCAATCGAGGTCGCCACGCCGAAGTACGTCGTGATCGTGAACGCGCTGCAAGAGCGGATCGAGAGCGGGGCGTACGCCCTGGGGTCGACGCTGCCCAGCGAGACGGAGCTGATCCGGGAGTTCAAGGCGTCCCGCCCGGTCGTCGTCCGGGCGCTGGACCTGCTGCGGCAGGACGGGTGGATCGAGAGTCGGCAGGGCAAGGGCCGCTTTGTCCTCGGGCGACCGGGACGGGCGGGGCAGCGGAGCCGGGAGCGGGCGTACGCGGCTCTGGACAGTGCCGAGGAGACCGATTCGACGGTGCTCGGCGCCGAGGTGCTACCCGCTCCCCCACGGGCGGCCTCCGCGCTGAACATCGAGCCTGGGACTCCGGTTCTTGCCCGGCGGCGCCTGGTGGTCGTCGACGAGTTAGGACCGGTCGAGCTGGGGACCGTATTCGTGCCCATCGACCTGGCCGACGGTACCGATCTCGGCAAGACCGATCCGCTGTCCGATGGACTGTTGCGCCACATCGCGGCCCGGAAGGCGGTCCGCTTCGACCATGTCACCGAGCGGATCTCCGCCCGGCTGCCGTCGGAGGACGAAGCCTCGCTACTGGGAGTCGATCGCTTCGATCCGATGCTGACCGTCCTGTTGTCCATTTGCGACCGGACCGGGGCGCCGCAACTCGCGGTTGACCTGCTGCTGCCGGCGTCCCGTCACGATCTCGAAGACGTGTACCCGCTCGACTGATCGAACTCCCTCGCTCGATCACTTGACAAGTTAAGTCGCCCGGCCTACCTTTGGAGCAACTTAACAAGTCAACTGGTTGAGTTGCTATCCACTCCTCGACCAGTTCACGAAGGGGAGGCGCTACGTGGTCCCTGGTTCGATCAAGGTCCCGGTCCCGTTCGAGTACGCGTTCCCGGCCGGGGCGCTCTTCCTCGGCGTCGGCCCACAGGTCGACTTCGAGCGGCGGGGCGAGTCGGACGACCAAGCGCGGGACAAGGAAACCGGGGAGCGGGTCTGGGTTGTCCGGGTGATGGACCTGGACCCGGAGGCGGGCAAGTTCGGTCGCTCCACCGAGATCAAGGTGAAGGTCGTCGGCCCGCATCAGCCGGTCCCGCCGGCGTCGGCCGTGCCGGGCTACCCGGCGGCGATCCAGTTCGAGGGTCTGACCATCACGCCGTACGTGGATTCGCAGCGCTGTAAGGCGTCCGGGCAGTGCAGGGCGCGCATGGCGTACTCGGTGCGCGCTACCGGGATCGTCTCGGCCACGGCGAACACCGCTGCTGCCTGACCACCTGTAACGAACGCGCGGGGCGGGCCTTCGTCCGTCCAAAGATTCCGGCCCGTCCCGCGCTTCCCAACCCGATCGACCCCGGCAGCACACCCCGACCGTTGACGACCCGCTGATCGTCGTTGTCGTTGACGAGCTGGCGTCGCTGACCGCGTACATCTCCGACCGGAAGGTCAAGGAACGGATCAAGGACGCGTTGTCCCTGCTGCTGTCGCAGGGCCGTGCGGTCGGGGTGCATGTGGTCGCGGCGTTGCAGGACCCGCGCAAGGACGTGCTGCCGTTCCGGGACCTGTTCCCGACCCGGATCGGGCTTCGGCTCACCGAACCGGAGCAATGTGACCTCGTCCTTGCGGATGGTGCCCGCGACCGGGGAGCCGTCTGTGACCAGATCCCTGAATCGGCGGCTGGCGTCGGCTACGTCGCCCTGGACGGCGTCCGGGAACCGGTCCGGGTCCGCTTCTCCTACCTAACCGACACCGACATCCGCGAACTCGGCAGCAGCTACCGCCGGGCCTGCGACAGCGACCAGCAGACGGAGGTGTCGGCATGACACGAAGCGAACGGGTGGAAGGTCTGCTCCTGGTCGCCATCCTCCTTGTCGTCGGCGGGTTGGCAGGGGCGGCGTCGTTCACCCATGTTCACGACTGGACCATGGCGAACTCGCCGGCCGGTACGGGGAAATGGTTCGGGTGGGCCAACGCCGCGATCTCCGAACTCATCCCCCTCGCCGCGCTCCTCACCATCCGGCGTCGGCGCCGCGCGGGTGGGCCAATCGGCTACCCGATGTTCCTCCTCGTCGCCGCCGTGGCTCTGTCGCTGTCGGCGCAACTGGCGGTGGCCAAGCCGGGCCTGTCCGGATGGTTGCTGTCCGCCGTCCCTGCCCTGGCGTTCCTCGGCCTGTCCAAGCTCGTCCTCAGCACCAAGCCCGCTTCGGCCGCGTCCTCACAGCCGTCCCCGACGGTCGTGCCGGAGTCGACCCCGCCCGCGGCTGAAGACGAAACGCGTCCCCGGCTCGTACCGGCCCAGGTCAGCGATCAGGACGGCCAGGACGGGACCGGAGCCGGTGAGGACGGCGGGGCGGATCGTCAGGACGGCCGGTACGAGCCGCAGGACGACGGCCAGGCGCCGAGTGTCGATCTGGTGCGGCTCGCCCGACAATGCGCGACCGAGCATCGGGCCGCGACTGGCAGGGCGATCACCCGCGACGAACTCCGGGCGGCGCTGCGGGTCGCCAATGGGACTGCTTCGGAACTACTGCGGCTGATCCGCGAACCGGACCGCCAGCGCTCGTCCCCGTGCCGGCGGCGGCGTTTGCGAGCCGTAACGGCGCGACGGTCGGTCAGGGGGCACCGTCATGATCTTTCAAGGGGTGTTCCTCGGGGTGCGGCGGCCGGACCAGTGGGAGGCGTCGGGCTTCGCTGGCGCCGAACTCGGCGAAGTTCCGGCGGCCGTCGAGCAGACTCAGGCCGCGATTGGCGCCGCCACGTACCTGGCCGGCGTCGTGCTCGTCCTGCCCGTCGTCCTCCCAGAAGCAGACGGGGCAAATCTCATATTCGCCGCGCGAGTCGAGCGTCAGGTATCCGCAACATGGGCAGGGGTGTGGCCCCTCCTCGGGCGGGCGCCGCACGTTATAGAAAATTCCTTGATCGGCCGTCACATCGACCAGCCTGTCATGGACCGGCGCGGGCAGGGCCAACGATGAGGCGACCCGAACCCGTTCCGGCTGCCCTCGTCACGATGGAACCGCGTCCGGGGTCCCGCGCGGACCGGATGCGCAAGCCACTGGCCAAGGACGCGCTGCGACAGCTTGCCGAGCAGCATGGCGTCTGCGTTCGCCCCCTAGCGTTGCGGCGTACCGACACGGAAAACGGGGTGACCGAGGTCGTCGAGGTGCCCGGCGGGGCGACCCTGGCGGCCAAGTGCAAGCCCTGCGCTGAACGCGGACGGCGGTTGCGGATTCAGCAGATCCGGGAGGGCTGGCACCTCGCCGACGAACCCGTGATCCGGCCCGAGCACCCGAGCGAGGACGTTCTCTCCCTAGTCCGGGTGCGGGCGCACATGGAGTTCGAACGGGAAGCACTCCAGTACCAACCGATGCACCCCGACGAGCGGGCCGCCCAAGTCGCCGACCTCGACGCCGGTATCACGGAGCTGGATGAGGCCCTGGGGGAAACAGACCTGCGGGGGCACCTCACCCCCCGCGAGCGGACCGACCGGCCACGCCGGAAACGGTCCACGAAACGGCGGCAGGACTCGCCCAACCTGCCCCGGCTGCCCGTCGACCCGCGCACCGTCGGCCGGGCCTACAGCGGCCGTGCCGGGAAGACGTACCGGCCTTCGATGCTGGTAACGCTCACCCTCGACTCGCACGGCCCGGTGCACTCCCACTTCCGACGGGGCGCCTACACCGCCCCCTGCGAGTGCGGCCAGCGCCACGGTCCACACGATGACGTGCTCGGTACCCCGGTCGACCCGACCAGCTACGACTACCGGCGGGCGGCCCTGGACGCGATCCACTTCGCCCGGGTCCTGGACCGATGGTGGCAGAACGTCCGCCGCGCCGCCGGCTGGAACGTCCAATACGCCGGAGCCGTCGAACTCCAACGCCGACTCGCCCCACACGCGCACTTCGCCATCCGGGGCACCCTCCCCAGGCGGCTCCTCAAGCAGATCGCCGCCGCGACCTACCACCAGGTCTGGTGGCCAGCCTTCAACGAACCGACCTACACCGTCGACAAGCCACCGGTCTGGGACGTCGAGCAACAGGTGTACGTCGACCCCAAGACGCGGAAGCCGCTGACCCCGTGGGCGTACGCGCTCGACGAACTGGAGGAACCCGACTCCCGACCGGCGTACGTCGCCCGACTCGGCCGGATTGACGCGCGCGGGATCGAGCAGGGCACCCGTGACGCCGAACGGTCGATCCGGTACGTGACCAAGTACGTCACCAAGGACCTGACCGACCAAGCCAAAGCCAGGTCCGACCCGCAGAAGGCGCACTTCGACCGGCTCCACGCCGAACTCTCCATACTGCCCTGCTCCCCGACCTGCGCCAACTGGCTCCTGTACGGCGTCCAGCCCGACGGGGTAAAGGCGGGCTTGACCCCCGGCCGGTGTACCGGGAAGGTCCACCAACGCTCCACGCTCGGCTTCACCGGCCGCCGCGTCCTCGTCTCTCGGCAATGGTCCGGCAAGACCCTGGCCGACCACCGCGCCGATAACCGCGCATGGATCCGCGCCGTCCTCGCCGGAGGCATGGCCGACACCGACCCGGACGGCCAGGGCGACGAGCACGACCAGGCGGCGGCCGACAACCCGCAGCGGTACCGGTTCGAACTCGCCCGCCCCGAAGACCCCGACGTGCTGCCGCTGGAACACCGGATCCTGCGCGCCGTCTCCGCCCGCATCCGGTGGCGAACAGACCTCGACGCGGCCCGACAACGGGCGGCCCACGGTCTTTCGGCAACCGCGCCAACCCTCTCCCCCGCAGCCTGATCCCCGGAGGGCATCACCCCTATGGACAACGAGTTGTTGACCGTTCCTCAGGTGCTCGCCGCGCTCAATGGCGTATCGCGACGAACCTTTTACCGGTGGCGTGAGCTGGGCGTCGCGCCGGAGTGCATCAAGCTTCCGAATGGTGAGCTGCGTATCGAACGGCGCGACCTACGGGTCTGGCTGGAGCAGCATCGGGAGGCGGCGTGAAGTCGCGGGCTGTGCGGGTGTGGAACATCCGCGTCAACAAGAGCGGCAAGAAGAAGACGTACACGGTTCGGTGGATCGTCGCCGGCCGTGAGAAGTCGCGAAACTTCGCCACCCGGGCCCTAGCTGACAACTTCCGCTCGGACCTGATGCAGGGCATCAATCGGGGCGAGGCGTTCGATCCCGCGACGGGACTGCCCGATTCGATGGTGGAGGCCAAGGAGGCAGCGACGTGGCTGGAGTTCGTACAGAAATATCTCGATATGAAGTGGCCCGGCGCCGCCGCGAAGTCCCGGGCGAGCCTGGTCGACGCCCTGGCCACCGTCACCCCGGCGCTGGCAGGTGACCCGGCTAGCCGGCCCGAACTGGCGGACCTGCGGCGCGTGCTGATCGACTATGTGTTGCCGCCCGCCTTTCGGCAACGGGACGTGCCACCGGAGTTGGCGCCCGCGCTGCGGTGGCTGCGTCGGGCATCGCTCCCGCTGACCGAGGTTAGCCAGGCGGCCACGGTCCGGGGAGCGCTCGACGCCCTGGCGCTCACCCTCGACGGTCGACCGGCCGCCGCGACAACGGCTCGCCGCAAGCGATCGGTGTTCTACAACGTGCTGCAATACGCGGTGGAGCTGGAGGCGCTGGAGTTCAACCCGGTCGACAAGCTACGGGTTCGGTCCACGCGAAAGAAGGTTGCCGTAGTGATCGACCGGCGGGTGGTGGTCAATCCGCGTCAGGCTGAGGAATTGCTGACCGCCCTGTCGTACGTCGGGCAGCGTGGCCGGTTCCGGCGGGGTGAGCGGCTGGTGGCGTTCTTCGCCTGCATGTACTTCGGTGCGCTGCGGCCCAGTGAGGCGTTGGCGTTACGTGAGCAGGACTGCCACCTTCCGGCAAAGGGGTGGGGGCGGCTCACGTTGGTCGGGAGCCGGCCGCAGTCGGGGAAGCGCTGGACCGACAGCGGCGAGGCGCACGACAAGCGCGGGCTCAAGCATCGCGCCGAGACAGAGCCACGGGGCGTACCGATTCCACCAGACCTGGTCTTGATCCTTCGGCATCACATCGACCGGTACGGGGTCGCCAAGGACGGCCGGCTCTTTCACAGCGACCGGGGCAACGTGGTGGGTGCGTCAACCTACTCCCGGGTGTGGGAGGAGGCGCGGGGCCTGGCGCTGACTCCACATCAGGTGGCCTCGCCGCTAGCGGGTCGGCCGTACGACCTGCGGCACGCGGCGGTGTCGCTCTGGCTGAACGCTGGCGTACCGGCAACCGAGGTCGCCGACCGCGCCGGCCACTCGGTCGACGTTCTGTTGAAGGTGTACGCGAAGTGCATCGACGGCCAGGAGGCGACGGTCAACCAGCGGATCGAGGACGCGTTGCGGGGCTCCGATGAGTAGCCTCGTGCCACCGGACGCCAGTCCGATTCTTGGTGGAGCCGGCCACCGTGACCTGGGCAAACAGCCCCAAGATCAATCCGTGAATAGTCCGTGGATGGCGACAAACGGCGACTATCGGCGGCACTCCGCTGCGCACAGCGACCCAACGACGAAACGCTATATCCGCTGGTCGGCCGCCGTTTTGGCTGATCTTCGAGGTGCCCCCGGCAGGATTCGAACCTGCGACACACGGTTTAGGAAACCGATGCTCTATCCCCTGAGCTACGAGGGCGCGGTGATCCACACTACCTAGCGGCGGCTGTCAGCGTACCGCAGGGAGCCCCAACGGCGGTCAGCGCTGGTGGTGCCATCGGCGGATCGCACACCGACCGCAAACGACCGGGATCTCGTCCGACTGACCGCCACAGCCAACATGATCGCTCAACGTCACTCACCGTTGATCACCGCAACGCAGCATGCATCGCGCACACCGATTGAAGCCAACTTGCCATGCGTCAACGGGAGCCGTCACCCTGCGTAGCTTGTAGACGACCTGTCACCGGCCGCTCGGCGGCAGGTGTGTGCAGCCGATCGTCGGACCTGGTCGAGCGGCGCTTTGTGTACGGGCCTGTCCCCGCGAAGTCTGGGTCTGGGCACGTCGTCCGAAATTTCCAGGATCAGGATCGTTCCACCGAGCACCCCTAAAGTTGGTCATTCCGGTCGTCGCTCGACGGGGGCGCTGCTCAAGACCCCGTCGTCATGGATCTCCTGGCGCAGACGCGCGACGTTGACGAACCTCTCGCCATCGAGCGGGTAGGCGTTGAGCAGGCGCAGGATCATCGTGCAGTACTTGACCATGGTGTTGCGGCCCGGCATGAAAATCGACAGCTCGTCGCGTGCGTCCTGCGCCTGTACGAGGAGGTCTGCGGGCAGAGCGGCCAGCACTGTCGCGGGTGCGGTCACCGGGACCTTCGCGATCCAGAAGGGGCCCTCACCGTCGAGGACGCGCCGGTCCTGTTCAGCGCCAGGGTCCGCCACGGCCTGCCCAGGCACGTGACGCCGGCCTCCTGCACCGCTTCGACCAGTTCGGTCACGTTCGCCTCGATGGTGTCCTCGGCCTTGTCCCACTCTTGCGCGTTACGTCCGAGCGGTGTGCCGTGTACCAGCTTGGCCACCACGGTCATCGCCGGCACGTGCCGCAACTGCGGTTCCGGCTGCGTTTCGAAGACGGTCCGAGCGGCCTGGATTGCCTCGTCCTGGACCTTGCGCTGCCGGTAGACCTCGTCGCTGTGCCGGTCGAGTAAGGCAACCACCCGGTCCGGTTCGTCGAGGGCGTGCCGGACGACCTTGACGCTCATCCCGGTGTCCCTCAGAAGAGCGATCAACATGGCCTGTTCCACCTGCTCGAACGCGTACGAGCGGTAGCCGGTCCGCTCGTCGATCTCGGCCGGCACGAGTAAGCCCTCGGCGTGGTAGAAGCGCAGGGCCTGGGGCGACGGGTGACACATCTCGCGAGGTGTATCGGTGTTCGGCCGGTACTGGCCTGCGAGGCAGTAGGTCACGTGCGGGGATGGCTGGTAATGCCGTCCAGGATGGTGATCAGGTTGTGGTGGAAGGTTTCCTCGGCGTTGAGGTGGGTGCCGTCGATGACGAGCCGGGCGACGGTGGGGTAGCGGCCTGTTTCGAGCATGCGTGTCAGGTAGGGCCCGAGGGCGGCCTGCCAAGCGGACACGTCAGTGCCGGTTGAACGGGCGGTGCGTCGCTCGGTGATCTCCCTGCGGAGCGCTCCGACGATGAACGCGTTGAGGGCACCCAAGGCCCGCTGAAGATCGTCGATGCCGCGCACGCCAGGGGCCTGGCTGAGCGCCGCCGCGGTCGATTCGCCGACGGCGAGCGCGTGAGGTCCTAGGTGTGGCCTTGCGCCGAGCAGGTCGGCGAACCATTCATGATCAAGAGCGGCATCGCGGGTCCGGTGAACGATGACCAGCACCGTGGCGCGCCACTCGGAGTGCTGGCCGGCCTCGGAGTGCTGGCTGGCCTCGGAGTGCTGGCCGGCCTCGGCGATCTGGGCATACACGGCGTCGACCATCAGATCGAGCAGTTCGGATCTGTTGGTCACGTAGTCGTAGAGCCGCATCGGACCGACGCCGAGTTCTTTGGCGATCTTGCGTACCGACAGCCCGTCGAGGCCGTGTTCGTCCGCGATCCGGATCGCCGTGGCGGCGATCTTCGCGCGGCTCAGCGGCACCGGCGCCGCCCGCGATTGAGGCTCGGGCCGTTCCCAGACGGGCAGCGGTACGCTACCGTACGCCGTATCCATGAGGTACAGCGTACGGTAACGGAGATGATGATGCGAATTGCGATCGCCGGTGGTGGCCTCGGCGGCCTGACGCTGGCCCGAATACTGCACCGGCACGGCATCGACGCAGTGGTGTACGAACGCGAGGCAAGCCGATCCGCGCGATCACAGGGCGGAATGCTCGATCTGCACCCGGAGTCCGGGCAACAGGCCCTGGCCGATGCGGGCCTCGCCGACCGATTCCGGTCCGAGGCACGGCCGGAGGGCGAGGAACATCGCATCCTCGATCCGGCCGGACGCATCCTCGTGCACCACAAGCCACAACCCGGCTCATTCTCCGGACGCCCCGAGATCGACCGCAGGGCACTGCGTGACCTTCTGCTCGATTCGCTCCCCGGCGACGCGGTGGCCTGGCAGCACCGGCTCGTCGCGGCGACGCCACAACCCGACGGAGGCTTCGGGCTGGCGTTCGATGGCGGCCACAGCGCCGACTGCGACGTCCTCATCGGCGCGGACGGCGCACGCTCGGTCGTCCGAGCGCTGCTGATCGACGCGACACTGTCCTCCGTGGCCACCTTGGTCGAGCTCAGCATCAGCGACGCCGACCGACGCCACCCGGATCTCGCCGAGCTGGTCGGCCCCGGAAACCTCTGGTGCATCGGCGTGAGCCAGATCCTGGCAGCACAACGCCTCGGCGACGACAGCATCCGAGTCGGGATCTCCCTGCCTGCGGACGATCGCCACCTGGACGCCTACCGCAGCAAGCGGGCTCTGCTGGACATATTCGATGGCTGGGACCCCAGCCTCACCGCACTCATCGAAGCCGGCGACAGCCCGCCGACCCCACGCAGGATCGAGGCGATGCCCACCGGTACACGCTGGGCCCACCAACCGGGCATCACCCTCATCGGTGACGCCGCGCACCTCATGCCGCCGGTCGGCGAGGGCGCTAACCAAGCCATGCTCGACGCCGCCGAACTCGCCGCCGCACTCGCCGCCAATCCCGCCGACCCCGACTCGGCGATCCAGACGTACGAGGAGGCGATGTTCACCAGAATCCACCCGATCGCCGAGATGTCCGCACGAGTCCAAGCAATGATGCTGTCCCCCACCGCAGCCGACGACATCGTCCGCTTCTTCACGCCGCGGCCCACCGAGCCGGCACCCGCAGACTGACAACGCGCAACGCAGCCGGCCTCGCCCTACGGGGTGCCGACCACGCGGCGTGACGGCTCTCGGCTGGCTGGCGCGCACGGACAGCGGCATGGAAGGACGTTCGACGGCCAACAACGCAGGGACGTCACCGAATCAATCCGGACGTGGATCGTCCGGAACCGCCCCTACCATGGCCGACATGGCCATCGCTCGCTTTCCCAGCATCGTCATCGACTGTCCCGACCCTGGTGCGCTGGCAAGGTTCTACGGCGCGATGTTGGATTGGAAGGTCGACGTCTCCTCCGACTGGGCTGAGGTCCGCGCGGAGTACGGTCAGTGCATCTCGTTCCAGCAGGTGGACGGGTACAGCCCGCCGACGTGGCCAACCCAGGAACTGCCCCAGCAGATGCACCTCGATGTGATCGTTGACGACCTCGATGCCGCCGAGGCGGCAGTGCTCGATCTAGGCGCATCCAAACACCCACACCAACCCGGTACGTCTTTCCGGGTCTTCCTCGACCCGGCAGGTCACCCCTTCTGCCTCTGCACAAACTGATCCGGACGGGCAATCCTCAATCGCAACAAGCCCTGGGCGGCTCGGCGTGATGTTCGCGCTCATCGGCACGTCCGGGCATGCTCGGTCCTGCAGGCGCCACGATCGACGGCTACCAACCGTCACGGGCGCGCTGGCCGCAGGGCGCTCTACCGGCAGCAGATCAGGATGGCCCTATGACCCGAACTTCGTCCATTTCCCTTCGGAGACCACCTCGACGGAGCCGTCGACGACCTTGATGGCCGTCTGTTCGTCGATGGCGTAGGCCGGGACGCCGATTTCGGCGGCCCACCGCTCTGCGTCAGGCAGGGTGTTCGTCGGGAAAGCGTCCAGGTGCGGGAAGATCGAGAAGTCGACGACTCCGAGCGTGCGGTCGTCCGGCGCGGACGGCCACTCGACGAAATACGTTCCGATCCGGGGCGTCATCACCATGCTTCCGGCACTGACTCCCACCCAGACCGTGTCGGGCAGCGAAGGCAGCAGATCGGCCAGCCCGGACTCCCGCATCCAGTGGCACAGGTACGTCGCGTCGCCGCCGTCGACCAGAAGCACGTCGGCCTCCCGGACCCAGGGGATCCATCGCTCCGCGCCGATGGTGGGCAGTGCGGTGAGCTCGAGGACACCGAGCGACGCCCAGCCCAGGCCGGACAGGTGCTGCCACTCGGGCTCGGCGGCTACGAAGCCCCGCACCGATGTCGGACCGCACATCGGGTGGCCCCACTGCGCTGTCGGGACGCAGAGGGCGTGGCACTCGGCGATCGGCTTGCCGAGAAGCTGCACGAGCGTCGAGTGGATGCTCGGGTTCGTGACGCCGCCTGACGTAAGCAAGAGCTTCAAGGTGCCTCCAAAATCGCGCGCGGAAGGTGGGCGTGCCTGAAGGCCCGGGACCGTGCTGGGACTCAGCGTAGTTCGGGCAACGTCTTCGGAGATCCCGCAGGTCGGCGGGCGCGACTGCCCACTAAACGCAGCGGCCCGGACGCGAGGAAATCATCGGGCAGCAGGTCACCACAGGTCACACTCGCAGGATGGACGATCCGGCAGGGCTGTGGTCGGTCCCCCTGACGCAGAACTCGTTGCCGTCTGGATCTGCCATCATGACCGCGCTGTCCGTACCGATCTCGAGCCGACTGGCCCCGAGGGAGATCAGCTCGTCGACCGCCGCTTGCTGGTCGCCGGCGGCCGAGATGAGCTCGAAGCGCTGCTGGTTCGGCTCCTTTTTCGGGGCCACGGGCGGGCCTGCCCATGCGACCTTGGTGCCGCCGCCCGGTGACTGGATCGCGGTCTCCTCGTCCTGGTCCCATACCAGCGGCCAGCCCAGCGCCTTGCTCCAGAACAGGCCGACTTCCCGGGTGCCTTCACAGGTGAGCTCGCCGAGGAAGCCGCACCCGGCGAGGTAGGCGTTGCCGGGCTCGATCACGCAGAACACGTAGCCTGCGGGGTCGGCCAGCACGACGTGCCCGTCCTCAGGCCGCTGCCCAACGTCGAGGTGGCGGCCACCAAGCTTCAGTGCCATCGCCACCGTGCGCTGCTGCTCGTCGAGATCGGCGCTGGTCAGGTGCAGGTGCATGCGGTTCGCCCCGAGTTGGCCCGCGCGGCCCGGAACGAAACAGAGACCGAGCTGGGTGTCATCGCCCGGCAAGAGCACACCCACGGCATCCTCGATGACCTCCCGACCGAGCAGAGCGGCCCAGAACTGTGCCGAACGAGCCGGGTCCTGCGCCTCGAAGGTCACTGCCAGCAGTCGCGAACGCATCACCAGACCGTAGACACCGCCCCGGCATGACAACAAGGCATTAACGGGTCGGTGCAGGTACAAGAGGTTGAAGGCCGAGGTCCGCTTCGTTATGAGGCGGTCGACGCCGTGGACGGCGATGTTGGCGAACCGCGTTTGGTCCAGGAGCAAGGCTGGTCGTGGGCGTTGTGCCGGGCCAACCACTGTCGGCGGTACGGTCGGGCGACCGTTGACTGTAGGGGGTGTCATGGCGGGTCCGACACCCGAGCGAATCGACCACTACGTGCGAATGTTCGAGCAGCTCAGGGAGGCTCCGGCGGACTTCGAGGAGTCCATGTGTTGGCGGTGGTTCGCCCTCACCGGACGCCGTTGACAGTGGAGGACGTGCTACGCCGGTTGGGCGGTGACCCGGACACTACGACGACGCGCCGGCCGGCTGATGTCGGATACGACTACGACGTGGTCTTGGTTTGATCTGACGGATGACACCGCCGATCGCAGGTAGAACGGTTGGGACCAACTGGGCGGCCGGGGATTGCCCGACACGTTTGTCGACCAAAAACAGGGATTCCCGCTCGCCCCATGGAGGATGGGACATGATCGGTGATCGATGGGGAGTGACTGACAGCGAGGTATCGCGCTCCTACCCGTGCGACGAGTTTGTCGTGTCGCCCGAACTGCGCGCGTGGCGGGCCGTGTGTGTGAGGGCGCCCGCCGACGCGGTGTGGCCGTGGGTCGCACAGGTGAGGCTTGCCCCGTACTCGTACGACTGGATCGACAATCTGGGCCGCCGATCGCCTCGAAGGCTGGTCGGCCTTCCCGAACCTCAGGTCGGAGAGACGTTCTCCACCGCTGGCGGGCGGAAGCTGGGCCGGATCGTCTCGGTCGATCCAGGGACGCAGTTGACGGGCACCATCATGGGCGCCTTCATGTCCTATGTCCTCGTGCCACAGGAGCAGGACAGGACGCGGTTACTGCTCAAGGTCGTCATGCGGACCACCCGCCTGGCCGCCCTCGGGCTGTCCGTCGGCGATCTGATCATGGCCCGACGGCAGTTACTGAACCTGAAGCACCTCGCCGAGCGTCACCAACACCAGGGCGAAGTCGCAGATTGAGGATCAACCCGGGTACTCATCGGTGGCAGTCCCCCACACGCGTCCGCCCACCATCGCCGCGCCTCCCGAACCCGACCCGGCTCGTTCCCCGTACGCCGAAAGACACCCGGCGCGACGGCGCCGGACCGGAGGCTGTCGCCGTTGTCGAGCTCATGCACCTCTTCGCCCCGCCGCAGGCGCCGCTATCTAACGAGTGGAACGGCGGTGCCGGTCACCTCGATGCCGATCTCCTGTCCAGGGCGGATACCTACCGTCAACAGGCTGGGACGACCCAGGTCCTCACCTTGCTTCACGGTTACGGTGGCCGGCGGTGTGACCAGTCCGAGTTCGCGTAGGTATCCGCCGAACGCCGCGGCGGCCGCGCCAGTGGCCGGATCCTCGACAACGCCGCCCGGTGGGAACGGGTTACGGGCGTGGAATACGTGCCGGGACTCGCGCCAGACCAGATCGACGGTTGTCCAGTCCCGCTGCCCCATGAGCGTTGCGAGGGCGTCCATCTCGTATGCGAGGTCCGCGAGGCGCTCCCGCGTCGCGGCGACCAGGATCGGATGCCAGGCTCCGGCGAACGCGACGCGCGGTGGTAGCGCCGGATCGAGGTCGTCCGGTGACCAGTGCAGTAGCTCGAGCAGCGTCGCGAGGTCGGTGGGGGCGATCGGTGTGGTTCGCGGGGGTACGGAGATCAGCGTGGCGCTGGTCGTGCCGTCCGGCTCAACAGTGGTGGTGACCTCGACCCGACCGGCTCGGGTGTCCAGACGCAGTAGGCCGGGGCCCTGCCGCTCGGCGTACGCCACCGCGGATGCGATGGTGGCGTGGCCGCAGAACGACACTTCAGCGAGCGGGCTGAAGTAGCGCGCCTCGAATCGCCCGGTGCCTCGAGGAATGAAGAACGCCGACTCGGAGTATCCGAGGTCGGCGGCCACCCGAAGCATCTGCGCGTCGTCCGCACCGGTGGCGTCGAGCACCACACCTGCCGGATTACCGCCCTCCGGATCGTTGCTGAACGCCGTGTAGCGCAGGATTTCCACGGGTCAACCGTACGGGCGACGGCACATTGCCGTTAAGGCCAATCCGGAAGCAGCGGTCCCGCGGCTCGCCATCGTCGAGCGGAACGGCCACCACGACGGGTGCCGGGGTGGTGGCCCGCTACTTTCCGGCGCTTGCGGGCTCGGTTCTGTCGGCCGGAATACCACGTCGGCGACCATGGTGATCGCGAACAGCAGCCACGGGTCCGGCACCCAACCGTCCGGCCGGGAGGTCCGCCGATCCGCCTTCGGCAGGCGGATTGCGACCAGTACCAGGATCGCCACGATCGCCGCGCAGCGGGCGAGCTGGCCGGGTTCCGCCATGAAGTGACCGTTCCCGTACGTGATGAGGAACGTGATGACACAGCCGAGGATGAACAGGCTGCTCGCCGCCGTCATCCCGGTCTTTCCGAGCCACGGCCGGGTCTGCCGTCCGTGCGTCGATCACCGTGTTCCCCGGGAGCCGGCCACCTGACATCCCCCACCCGGCGCGGTGCGGTCAGACCGGGTACTTGACGCTGACGGTCGCGCTGCTCCGCCGGCTGCCTTCGACGAGTTGGTAGGTGAACCGGTCGGTGCGGCCGTGGGTCGGGTTCGGGCGGTAGACGATCCGCCGGTCGGAGAGGACCTGCACGGTGCCGTAGCGCGGCGGGCTGGTGATGATGATCTCGGCGTAGCGGCTGGCGTAGTCGTTGGCGAGTACGTCGATCGTGATTGCCTTGGGTTTGGTCAGCACGACAGCGTCGGTGTTGGCGTCGGGTGACCGGACCAGTACCCCGACCATGTTCAGGGCATCGTTGATGAAGTAGTTGACCTCGCCGGTGATCTTGTTCATGGTGCGTACGTCCAGGTACCTGTCGCTGTTGACGTTCACCACCTTGGCGTCCCAGCTCGTCTGGCCGGTCGGGTCGATCTGGAGTTGCTGGATGGAGCCGTCCTTGCGGATCCGCAGCACGCCGTTGCTGTGGTCGGTGCAGCCGTTGGTGTAGGAGACCAGAGCGCCGTCGGTGCCGTCGCGGTTCCAGTCGGCCAGTTCCACCGTCGGGGTGTCGACCGAGCAGTAGTCGATCGGGCCGGGTATCACCGAGGTGCCGTCGACGATGAAGTTCTGCACCCCACCGGGGCCCACCGTGTAGGGGCTGAACCGGCCGCCGCCACTGAACCTGCCACTGCCCATGAAGACCGGCTGGGCGATGTGCGAGTTGAAGCTGGCCGACGGGGCGAAGTTGGGCGGTTGCAGCACCACCAGGGTGAAATTCGCCGGGGGTGGTGGGCCGGGAGTCCAACCCACCCAGACTTCGTCCTCCGGGTCGTCGTCCATGTCGACCGCCACGCCTATGTCGGGGCAGTCGGTGTAGACCGTGCCGCCGCCGGGCTTCGGGTAGGTGTAGGCGACCGGTGGTAGGAAGACGCCGGGTCCGCTGCCGTATACGACGATGGTCGAGCAGAGGTTCGGTTCGACCACGCCGAGGACGGCCGAATCGACCAGACCGTCATTGTTGAAGTCGCCGTACAGGGGCTCCCCGCGTACGCCGGCCTGGGCGCCGGGTGCCGCCGCCCCGAGCCCGGCCACCGTCATCAACGCAACGATCGCGGCAAGACGCTTGATTCGCATGGCAACACCTGCTTGTAACTTGGTCGGCCATCGGAGGGGTCCGATTTATAGTGTTAGACCCTATTGCAGCAAGCCCCCCACTGCTATTGGTAGTTCTACAGACACATCAAGTGATGTCTGTAGTGGATCGGCAACCCGATTCGGGCTCCGGGGCAGGTGCCCCGGAGCCCGAATCGGCTATCGACGGATCAGACGGTGAAGGTGATACGCCCGCGGCGGCGGATCAGCACCAGCGCGATGGCACCGACTCCGATCAGCACCAGCGCGATGGTGAACAGGGTGCTCGTCGGGGCGCCGGTGACCGGCAGCCCACTCGCGAGGTAGCGGAAGGTCACGCCGTTGGAGGTGCCTTCGCTGGTGGTGACCGTGACCGTGGTGTCCCCAGCGGCGCACGGCGGCGTGACGAAGGTCAGCGACAGGCCGTCCGGACTGACCGTGACCGAGCTGGCCGCGATCGACCGCCCGCAGATGTTGACGGTGGTCCCGCCCGGCACGAACCCACTGCCGTTGACCGTGACGGTCGTGCCGCCACCGGCGGGCCCCCGGTCCGGGTCGATGTCGCTGATCGTCGGCGCGGCCAGCAGGTAGGTGAAGCCGTCCGCCGCGGTGGCGTCCGGTCCGGGCAGCAGCACGACCACGTCGACCGGTCCGGCAGGTCCGGCCGGGGTGGTGACGGTCAGCGAGGTGCCGGCCGGGTTCACCACCAGGTTGGTGCCGAGATTGCCACCGAAGGTCACGCCGGTGGCCCCGGTGAAGCCCGTGCCGGTGATCGTCACGCTGGTGCCACCCGAGGTCGGGCCCTGATCTGGCGCGACATCGCTGATCGTCGGCGCGACGAAGGTGAATACCGGTGCGGCGGCGGTACCGGCCGGGAAGACCAGGTTGACCGTGGCCGGGCCGGCGTCGTTACTCGGGGTCACCACCGTGATCTCGGTGGCCGCGGGGTTCACGGTGAAGCCGGTGCCCGGGATCCCGTCGAAGGTCACCCCGGTGACGCCCTCGAACCCGCTGCCGGTGATGGTGACCGGCGTGCCGCCGGCGGTGGGGCCGGAGGTCGGGGTCAGGTCGGTGACCACCGCGTCGCTACCGTCGGCGATGTACGTGTACGCCAGCGAGTCGGACGCCCCGCTCGTGGTGCTGACCACGACCGACGCCGGTCCGACCTCGCCGGCCGGCGTGGTCGCGGTCAGCGAGGTACCGCCGGGGGCGACGACCACGTCGGTGGCCGGCACGCCGTCGAAGGTGACCGTGGTGGCGCCGGGAATGAAGTTCGTGCCGGTGATGGTCACCTGCTGCCCACCGGACTGCGGGCCGGAGTTCGGGTTGATCGAGGCGGCGGTCGGTGCCGCCACCGGCAACGCCCGCTCGCAGGTGGCCTCGGCCAGGATCAGGCTGCCCACGTCGATGTTGATCGGCACCACCGCCGTGCCGGTGAGGGTGACGGTGGCGAGGATGCCGGTCGCGGTCGCCCCGGTCGGAGTCACCGTCTCGATCCTGGTCAGCGTGATGTTGAGGGCCGCGTCGGCGACGCCGGGGACGATGACCGGGGAGCTGACGACCACCCCCGGGGCGTTGACGGGCACGACGGTCGGTACGCCGAAGACCTCCAGGCCGGTCACCAGGGTGTCGGCGGTCTGGGCGCCGACGGCCGGGCAGGTCACGTCCGCGGAGATCTCCTCCGCGGTGATCGCGGGGATGCCGAGGATGCCGACCGAGAGACCGTTGATCGTGGACGAGGCGGTGGAGATGCCCGGCGCACGGGTGGCGCTGACGTCCACCGTGCCGCCGAACACCACGCCGACCGGGCCCGGCACGGCGATCGGCACGGCGGTTTCGCTGTCCGTACCGAAACCGGCCGGTGCGGTCGCCGTACCGGACGTGCCGTTCGCGCTGATCACCGTGACGCCGAGCACGGCGGCGTCGAGATCGGACACGACCCCACGCGCGCTCGCGTCGCCGGCCGCCGCGAGCGCGGGCGACGCCAGTCCCAGCGTCACGGCACCGACGACCGCGAGGGTCAGGATGCCTGCTGATGTGTTTCGCCAGATAGGACGCACCGTCATTGCCTCGTCTCAGATCACATCGGAGTCCTCTCGACGACCGAGAAGAACTAGCGAACCCGATCTCTGTAACGAAGGCACAAAGTAGTCAGTTACGATGAAAACGGGACAATCACGGCGCTCGGGCGCCTGGTCCAGTAGAAACCGCTAGCCAGAGCCCATTGCGCTGCGACTGATCATGCTCTCGTGCTCGCCTCGCAGTCCGAAGCGGCATCGGTGCGGTCGAATCCGGGTTGCGCGGTGGCGTGTCCGGCCGGCAGCATGTGGTGTGCCTGATCTTCTGTGGGATGACGCGCGGGAGTGGCTCGACCCGGAGACGGACGGCGGACTGCCGAATGTTGCCGTGCCGGGGCGGTTCGGGCGTTCTTCAGCAGGCTCTTGAGCGTGAACCGCGCGTCCACGCCACGCCTGTCTCCGGTATGGCTCGTTCTGGTCGGCATCCTCTCGGTGCAGTTCGGTGCGGTGGTCTCCAAAGGCCTGTTCGGCGAGATTCCCCCGGTGGGGATGGTGTTCCTCCGGCTGATCACCACTTCCCTGATCCTGCTCGTCTTTGTCCGGCCGCGGCTGCGCGGCCGGCCGGTCACCGACTGGTGGCCGGTGCTGGCGCTGGGGTTCGCGCTCGGCGCGATGAACTGGGCGTTCTACGAGTCGTTCGCCCGCATCCCGCTCGGTGTGGCGGTAGCCGTCGAGTTCGTGGGTCCGCTGCTGCTGGCCGCGGTCGGCAGCCGCCGGCCCCGCGACCTGGTGTGGGTGGGCCTGGCCGCCCTCGGCATCACCCTGTTCGGCGTCGGCCCCACCAGGGTCGACGCCGTCGGGTTCGGTCTGGCACTGCTCGCCGGGGGCTGCTGGGCGCTGTACGTCGTCTCGACGGCGGCCACCGGGCGCCGCTGGGCGGGCGTCGAGGGGCTGGCCGTGGCCAGCACCATCGCCACGCTGGCGATCGCACCGTTCGCGGTGGTGGCGGCGGGCGAGCGGCTGCTCGAGCCTCGTCTGCTGGCGTGGGGGGCGCTGGTCGGTCTGCTGAGTTCGGTGGTCCCCTACAGCCTCGAAATGGTGGCGCTGCGCACCATGCCGCCCCGGGTGTTCGGCGTCCTGATGAGCCTGGAACCGGCCGCCGGCGCCCTCGCCGCCGCGGTCCTGCTCAGCGAGTGGCTCACACCCCT
The DNA here is from genome assembly GCF_042658085.1 of Plantactinospora solaniradicis. Classification (NCBI taxonomy): domain Bacteria; kingdom Bacillati; phylum Actinomycetota; class Actinomycetes; order Micromonosporales; family Micromonosporaceae; genus Plantactinospora; species Plantactinospora solaniradicis. The sequence continues at coordinate 39,162 of NZ_JBHSPR010000017.1, forward strand.
GCAACTGCTGGCGATCGCGTGTGTGACGGCCGCGAGCGTGGGCGCCGCCCGCACGGAGCCGGCCCCCGAGGCCCTCCCCCGCGAATGACGCCCACCCGGCCCGAACTCACGTGGTGGACGTGGAGCTGCCGAAACGACGGACCGTTGGCGGGAAGCTACTTCGCGGCCCGGCCGTCGCGATCTCTGCGGTATCTTCCGGGTGGCGTGCCGAACTCCCGGGTGAACGCCTTGGCGAAGGCGAATTCCGACGAGTAGCCGCTGCGCTGGGCGACCAGCCGTAGCGTGATGTCGCCGTTCGCGGCCAGCAGCCGGCTGGCGATGGTCATCCGCCACCAGGTCAGGTACGCCAGCGGAGGCTGTCCGACCAGCGTCGTGAACCGTCGGGCGAAGGCCGCCCGGGAAAGACCGGCCCGCGCGCCGAGTTCTTCCACGGTCCACGGCTGGGCGGGATCGTGGTGCATCGCGTGCAGCGCCTCGGCGATCGCCGGATCGCCGAGGGCGGCGGCCCAGCCGGTGGCCGCGACGGCATGGTCCTGGAGCCAGGCGCGCAGGATGTAGAGCAGCAGCGTGTCGAGCAGCGCCGGCACCACCGCGTCCGAGCCGGGCCCCGGTCGCTCCAACTCGCCGCCGAGCAGATCCACCGCCGCGCGCAGCGCCGGATGCGCGCCGATCCGGGCCGGCAGGTGTACGACGTCGGGCAGGCCGGTGAGCAGCGGATGGAACCGCGACCGGTTGAGCTGGTAGGCGCCGCAGAGCATCAGAGTGGTCGGGCCGGCGCCCGGCGGCACGTCCTCGCTGAGCACCCAGGCCCGGTCCGGTCCCTGGACGACGTCGACCAGAGGTGTCGCGGGATCATCCGCGAGCCCGTGCCCGCGCCCGTGCGGGAGGAACACGACGTCCCCGGGGGCGAGCGCGACCGGTCCCGGTCCGTCGGGCGGGATGAGCCAGCAGGAGCCCTGGAGTACGACGTGGAAGCCGGCCCCGTCGGAGGCGCCGAACCGTAGTCCCCAGGGTGCGGATTTGGCGGTACGGGAGGAGTGGGGCAGCCCGGTCCGCATCGCGGTGATCGCGTCGCTGAGCACGTCCATCCGGCTCAGCTTAGCCGTACATCCATCCACAGAGACGATTGGACAAAAGTGGAAGACTGGAAGCCATGGAGGATCTTCCACAATGCTCCATACCGTCTTTCTATGACCACACAGGCCCGCGCAGTGCTGTTCCACGAAACCGGCGGTCCCGCCGTGCTGACGATCGAGGAGGTCCGGCTCGACGACCCGGGCCCGGGTGAGGTCCGGATCCGGGTGGACGCCCTCGGGTTGAACCGGGCCGAGGCTCTCTTCCGGGCCGGCACCTACTACTACCAGCCGACCCTCCCCGGTTCCCGGCTCGGCTACGAGGCGGCCGGGGTCGTCGAGTCCGTCGGCGAAGGAGTCACCGAGTTTGCTCCGGGCGATCCGGTGCTGACCGGGCCACAGATCGAGATGAGCGCCCAGGGAGTCTACGGCGATCGGATCGTGCTCCCCGTCGAGTCGGTGGTTCCACGTCCGGGTTCGGTCGAGGCGGTGACCGGAGCGGCCACCTGGCTCGCCTACGCGACCGCGTACGGAGGGTTGCTGGAGACCGGTGGGCTGCGCCCAGGTGACCACGTGCTGATCACGGCAGCGTCCAGCGGTGTCGGCACCGCGGCGGTCCAGACCGCGCTGCGGATCGGGGCCGTCCCCATCGCGGTCACCCGGACCGGTGCCAAGCGGCAGCGACTTCTGGAGGTTGGCGCGGCGCACGTCATCGCCGCCCATGAGGAGGACGTGCCGGACGAGGTACAACGGCTGACCGGCGACCGTGGAGCCGAGCTGATCTTTGATCCGATCGGCGGCCCCGAGCTCCCCGCGCTGGCCCGGGCGGCGGCCTCTCCGGGCACGATCGTCCTCTACGGCTGGCTCGCCGGGAAACCCACGGTGATGCCGCACAACTGGCCACTGACCGTCCACATGTACGCCAACGGGCACCTCTCCGCCACCGCTGCCGGGCGGCGGCGGATCAACCGGTTCGTCGAGAGCGGTCTCCGGGACGGCGGCATTCGCCCCGTGATCGGGGAGGTCTTCGACGGCCTGGACCGGATCGTGGACGCGCATCGGCTGATGGAGTCGAACACGCACATCGGGAAGATCGTCGTCACCGTGGACCATTGACGGGCCGCCCGCACCGGTGGCCCGCCCGCCCGTCCTCGGCCGGGGACTTTCGCGAACGCGGTCAGCCACCGGCCGGACGGCGGGCCGGGCCGTTGTCGACGAACCGGAACGTGCTACGCAGCGGCGCGTCGCCCAACTCCTCCAGGATCAGGCCACCCCTGGCGGAGTACTGCAGGAAGGCCGAATCGTTGCTGATCGAGTACGCCCCCTTGCCGCTGGCCCTGATCGTGAACCGCTGGGCCGGGTTTTCGGCGTCGCAGACGGCCCCCTCGACACTCAGCGACTCCGAGCTGCCCGGGTCGTCCACCTGCCAGCACGACGCCTCGTCGTTGGCGGGATGGCCGTTGGCCTCGCCGTACGCCTTGATCAGGTACCTGTCACCGCCGAGCGGCGTCGGAACGAACAACTGGCGGCCGCTGTCGTCGTCGACCTCGACGAGTTCGCCGTTGTCGAGCGACAGCCCGGACTCGGACGCCTGCACCCGCACGATGGTGACCTCACGCTGGCCGGACAGTACGGCGCTCGCACCTGCCGGCGCCGACGGTGTTCCGGTGGGCGGCGGTGGCGTCGTCACCGTCGGCGTCGGGGGTGTCGTGCCCGCCCCGGCGTCCGAAGGTGTGCCCGCGCCGTCCCCGCACGCCCCCAGCGCACCGGCGCAGGCCAGCATCGCCGCCCGGGTGACCCAGTTCGCCTTGGACATGCCGTACTCCTCACACCACACCCGGGCGCCTGTCCCGGGTAGTCAACATGGACGCCGTGCCGGAAGCCACCGGATCAGCCTTTCAGGTAGGCCAGGACCGCCCGGACCCGGCGGTGGTCGTCCTCGTCCGGCGGCAGGTCCAGCTTCGCCAGCAGGCTGCCGATGTGCTTGGCCACGGCCGCCTCGGTCACCACGAGCGTCCGGGCGATCGCCGCGTTGGACCGGCCCTCCGCCATCAGGCCGAGCACCTCCCGTTCCCGGGGCGTGAGCCGGGCGAGCGGGTCGCGGCGGCGGACGAGCATCTGCCGTACGACCTCCGGGTCGACCACCGTGTGTCCGGCCGCCACCCGGTCGAGTGCCTCGACGAACTCGGCGACGTCGCCGATGCGGTCCTTCAACAGGTAACCGATGCCGGCCGTGCCGGGCCGTGCCGTCTCCAGCAGCTCCGCCGCGTACGTCTGCTCGACGTACTGGGACAGGACGAGGATCGGCAGGCCCGGGTCCGCACGCCGGAGCCGGATCGCGGCCTGCAGCCCCTCGTCGGTCAGGGTCGGCGGCATCCGTACGTCGGTCACGACGACGTCCGGCGTGTGCTCCCGTACCGCGTCGACGAGCGCGTCGGCGTCCCCGACCGCGGCGACCACCCGGTGCCCGAACCGGTTGAGCAGGACGGTGATCCCCTCCCGGACGAGGACGTCGTCCTCCGCCACGATCACCCGCCGGCCGTCGATGTCGACCCCTCCCGCACCGGTCCGCCCCGCGCCGACCCGTCCCGGGCCGGCCGGGCGGCGAACGGCTCGCCGGCGAACTCGACCTGTAGCACGGTTGGCCCGCCGGCCGGGCTGGACAGGGCCACCGTTCCGTCGACGGCCGCGACCCGGTCCGCCAGGCCGGCGAGGCCGGTGCCGGCGGCCGGGTCCGCCCCGCCGATGCCGTCGTCGCGGACGCGCAGCACCAGCCGGCCGTCGACCATCGACGCGGTCACCGCCGCCCGGGTCGCCCCGCTGTGCTTGGCGAGGTTCGCCAGCGCCTCCACGACCACGAAGTACGCGGTCACCTCGATCGAGGTCGGCAGCCGCCCGGACAGCCGGATGTCGACGTCGACCGGTACCGGGGAACGACCGGCGACGTCCTGGACCGCCGCGGCCAGCCCCCGACCGGTGAGCACCTGCGGATGTACGCCACGGATCAGCTCGCGCAACTCGGTGAGCGCCTGCTTGGCCAGGTCGTGCGCCTTCGCCAGCGGCTCGTCGACCGGCGAGTCGGGTGACACCTCCAGCCGGGCGAGGCCGAGCTGCATGGTGAGCGCCACCAGCCGCTGTTGGGCGCCGTCGTGCAGGTCCCGCTCGATCCTGCGCCGCTCGATCTCGAACGCGTCCACCAGCCGGGCCCGCGACCTGGTGACCTCGACCAACCGCTCGCCGAGGTCGTCGGTGGCTCGCGGGCCGAGGATGGCCCGGGCCATCGCGGCACGCGCACCGGCCCAGGCGGTCACCGGGTACGGCGCGCAGGCCAGCAGCGCCGCGCCCGTCACCGTGACGATGAGCTGCTGCCAGCCCGCGTGCTCGGGCTCACGGATCGGGGCCAGCAGAAACGTCACCGGGGCCCACACCACGCAGAGCAGTACGACCGCGTCCATCCAGCCCAACAGCGTGCTGGAGACGACGGCGTACACGATCTCCCGGCGGGTGACGTCCTCGCGCAGCCGGACCGACAGTTGCTGCCGCCAGCCCCGACCGTCGAGCGGCCGGTGCGGATCGTCGATCGGGTCGCGGTCGACGAGGCGCAGCCGTCGACGCTCCAGCCCGGCGAGTGCGACCCCGCCGACGAGCACCACCAGCGCCGCGGCCAGGACGGCCAGGACGGCGGACGGGGTGGGGCCCCGGTCGGCGAGCAGGACGGCGGGGCCGAGCGTGACGCAGCCGACCAGGGCACCTCCGGCCAGGTACGCGCCCGATCGCCAGGGCCACACGCTGCGCAGGAACCGGCCGGGACGCATCGTGAGCGCCTCCAACGCGGTACGGGCCGGCATGCCTGTCACGGTACCGGCGGCCGTCGGGCGGCACGGTAGTGCTGGATATACCCTGCGGACTCCACCCTGCGCCAATGTGCCCACCGTCACCGCCCGGTTGGCTTGGCTACATGACGAGAACGCCCACGACGGCATCGACGATTCCGGTCGCGGCCCGTGCAACGGACGTGTGGAAGGTGTACGGCGCCGGCGAGGCTCAGGTCGTCGCCCTGCGCGGGGTCGACGTCGCATTCGAACGAGGCCAGCTCACCGCCGTCATGGGCCCCTCCGGATCCGGCAAATCCACCCTCATGCACTGCCTCGCCGGCCTCGACTCCGTCACCCGTGGTCACGTCCAGATCGGCGACACCCGGGTCACGGGCCTGTCCGACGCCGGCCTCACCCGGCTACGCCGCGACCGCATCGGCTTCGTCTTCCAGCAGTTCAACCTCCTACCCACGCTCACCGCCGAGGAGAACATCCTCCTGCCCCTGGCCATCGCCGGCCGCAAACCCGACAAGCAGTGGTACGAGTCCGTCATCGCCACCGTCGGCCTGGGCGACCGGCTCCGCCACCGTCCCAGCCAACTGTCCGGCGGCCAACAACAACGCGTCGCCTGCGCCCGCGCCCTCGTCGCCAGACCCCAGGTCGTCTTCGCCGACGAACCCACCGGCAACCTCGACTCCCGCTCCGGCGCCGAGGTCCTCGGCTTCCTACGCGACTCCGTACGCGACTTCGGCCAGACCATCGTCCTGGTCACCCACGACCCCAACGCCGCCGGCTACGCCGACCGCGTCATCTTCCTCGCCGACGGCCGCATCGTCGACGAGATGCGCCAACCCACCTCCGACGCGGTCCTCGACCGGCTCAAGGGCCTCGACGTCCAGCGGACCAGCGCCGAGGCCACCCCGTGATCCGCGCGACGCTCCGGGGCATCCTGTCCCGCAAACTGCGCCTGGTCCTGACCGGCCTGGCCGTCGTCCTCGGCGTCATGTTCGTCTCCGGCGCCCTCGTCCTCACCGACACCCTCGGCCGGTCCTTCGACACCATGTACGCCGACGTGTACGCGGACACCGACGTCCGGATCCGGGCCACGCCGCCGCGTACCGAGTCGGAGGCGCCCGCGACCGTGACGGTGCCGGCCGGGCTGGTCGACCGCGCCGCCGCGTTGCCCGGCGTCGCCGAGGTCACCGGGCTGGTGAGCGAGGACGGCGCCCGGATGATCGGCTCGGACGGCAAGGTGGTCACCACTCTCGGCCGTCCCCGGCTGGGCACCAACTGGGTCGGCGAGACCGGCCTGACCCGGCTGCGCGCCGGACGCGGTCCGGTGAACGCCGACGAGATCGCGATCAGCGCGGCGTTGGCCGACCGCGGCGACCTCGATGTCGGCGACCGGGTCGGGGTGCTGACCCTTCAACCCAGGCGTGCGTTCACCGTGGTCGGCATCCTGGAGTACGGCGCCGACGGCCGGGACAGCCTCGGCGGTGCGCACGAGATCGCCTTCCACGGGTCGGTGGCGGCCGAGCTGATGCTGGGCCGGGCCGGCGTGTTCTCATCGATCGACGTCCGGGCGGCACCGGGGGTGGCCCCGGCCGCGCTGCGCGAGGAGTTGCGCGCGGCGCTCGGTGGGGACTACGAGGTGCGTACGAGCGCGGAGCTGCGCCGGGAGCAGGCCGCCGCGGCCGAGGAGGATCTCGGCTTCCTCAACGACATTCTGCTCGGGTTCGCCGGGGTGGCGCTGTTCGTCGGCGTCTTCCTGATCCTCAACACGTTCTCGATCATCATCGCCCAGCGGACCCGGGAACTGGCACTGCTGCGGGCCCTCGGCGCCGGTCGCCGCCAGGTGATCGGATCGGTGCTGTCGGAGGCGGCGGTGATCGGGCTGATCGCCTCGGCGCTCGGGCTGGTCCTCGGTGTCGGCGCCGGCACACTGCTGGCCCGGGTGTTCGACCGCGTCGGCGGCGGCGCGCTGGACGTGGCCGGGTTCGGCGTGCCGGCCGCCGCCGCGTACGCCGCGTTCACCGTCGGCCCGCTGGTGACGGTGGTGGCGGCCCTGGTGCCGGCGGTCCGGGCGGCACGGGTCCCACCGGTTGCCATGTTGCAGGAGGCGGCCACCCCGGACCGCCCGCTCACCAGGCTGACCGTGGCCGGCGCGGTCATCGGGGTGGCCGGGGTCGCGTTCCTGGGATACGGCCTGGCCGGCGGTTCGGACGAGTTGCCCGTGGGCCCGGTGCTCGGCGGCGTCCTGGCGAGCCTCGTCGGCGCGGCCCTGCTCACCCCCGCCGTCGCCCGCCCGGCCGTGGGCCTGATCGGCCGGCTCTTCTCCTGGTCGGTACCCGGCCGGCTCGGCCGGCTCAACTCCCGCCGCAACCCGCGCCGGGTCGCCACCACGGCGGCCGCGCTCATGGTCGGGATCGCTCTGGTCACCGGCCTGAACATCGTCCTGACGTCCGCCACGGTCAGTCTCAGGTCGACCGCACCCGAGCAGATCCACGCGGACCTCGTCATCACCTGGATCGAGAGCACCGAGCGTCCGCCGACGTTCGACCGGGTGGTGCTGGACCGGATCCGGGCCATGCCGGGCGTGCAGGGCGTGGTCGGCGAGTACCACGACGGCGCGGTCATCGACGGCGACGTCACCCACGTCACGGCGGTCGACAACGCGTCGGCGCTGCCGTCGATGGTCGCGGTGACGCCCGTGGCCGGCTCGTTCTCGCTCGGCCCCGACCAGGTGCTGGTGGACGTGGACACCGCGAACCGGCGGGGCCTGCGGATCGGCTCCGCCGTGGACGTCGAGTTCGGCAGCGGGCGAAGCCGCACCATGACCGTCGCCGGCACCTACGCCGGCGATTGGAGCTCGGGCTGGTACCTGTCCGACTCGGTGGTGCCCGATCTGCGCGTACGGGAGCCGTCGGAGGCACTCGTGCGGCTGGCTCCGGAGGCACCCGAGGCCGACATCCGGCGCGAGATCGCCGCGCTGCTGGCCGGCAACCCGGAGATCACCGTGACCGACCCGGCCGGCGTGATGGACCTGGCGACCAGCGGCTTCGACTCGATCCTGCTGATGGTGCAGGCGCTGTTGGCGCTGGCGATGCTGATCGCCGTGCTGGGCATCGTGAACACCCTCGCCCTGTCCGGGCTGGAACGGACCCGGGAGTTGGGGCTGCTCCGCGCGATCGGGCTGAGCCGGCGGCAGGCGGTCCGGATGGTGACCGTGGAGGCGGTGCTGATCTCGACGTTCGGGGCCCTGCTCGGCGTGGTGGTCGGGACGGGCATCGGCGCGGCCGTGGTCCGCGCCCTGGCCGACGAGGGCGTCGACCGGCTCGCGCTGCCCTGGACCTTCATGGCGACCTACCTGCTGGCCGGCGCGGTGATCGGGGTGGTCGCCGCGATACTGCCGGCGGTCCGGGCCGCCCGGCTCGACGTGCTCCGCGCGTTGGCGTACGAGTAGGAGCAGCTCACCGCTACTGCCGACGCCGACAGGATCGACGCCGTCGTGGTCGGTGCCGTCGGCGGTACGCTCCGATGCCGCCGGTCATCCCGCGCCGAGGTCGGTACAGTGCGCGATCGTCGCATCGTCCGCCGGCACCGCGTGGCGGGCCTCCGCCTGCCGGACCCGACGGATGATCTCGGCGGGTCCGCTCGACGCCAGGACGGCCATGACCCCTGGCCAGTCGGCGAGCCGGAACCGGTCCACGATGCGGCTGGCCCCATTGCTGAGCAGTACGGCACCGGTCAGCTCGGAGACCGGACAGCTTCCCGTGATCGCCTCGTCCGCCGCCCCCGGGTCGTCCTTGGCCACCCAGAAGCCGCCCGGCCGGTTCCGGTTGGCGCGCAGCTCCCGGAGAAGTCGGTGGTACTCGTCGCCACCCTCGACGGTGGCCCCGAGCGCGGCCTGGTACGACCGGCTGATGACCACCTCCCGGGGGTCGGAGACGACCAGCGGCGCACCGTCCGCCCGGTCGAGTACGAGGACGGAGTCACCGAGCACCAGATGCTCGACGAGACCGTCGGACAGGCGCAGGATGGCCACCGTCGCCGACGGACTGATGGGATCGGCGACGTCGCAGGTGTCCCGGTGGTCGCCCGTCACCTGCTCGATGGCGTCGGCAAGCAGTGCCGAAAGGCTGCGGTCCCGCACGAGTGACAGGAGGCCGAGCAGGCTGCCTCCCAGGCGGCTGGCGTACCAGGCCACGCCGTGTCGGCAGATCGACTCGGCGCCGGGGATGCCGGCGCCGTCGATCAGCACCGCCGCCGTCGGTACGGCGCCGGTGAAGTCCTCGTTCACCCGTCCGGTCCGTACCGCCGCGACGCTCGTCATCGTCACCCGCACGTCCTGCCGCCGCCCTCCCGCCGATCAGGGCGTCGACTCTAACAACCGGCACCCGTACGCGACGCGAAGGCATCGATGCCGGTGAGTTCGGCGGACAGCGCCCACAGGCGTACGGCGTCGTCCGCGTCGGCCGTACGCGCACCGATGCCGGGCTCCGTTCCCGGCGGGTCCGGGGTGACGATGGCGCAGTCCTTGCAGTACACCCCGCCCGTTCCCGCCAGCTGGGGCGAGGTGGCCGCCCAGACCTGCGTCGCCGCGCCCTGGGCCGGCGTCTTGAACTCGGCGTTCGTCGGGTTGCCGTGCTCGTCGATCCAGCCGGCGGCGACCATCTCCGCCGTCGCGAGGTGGCGTTGCAGCGGGGTGAGGATGTATCCGGGATGCACCGAGAACGCGCGCACCCCGACGTCCCGACCGAGTACGTCGAGCCGCGCCGCGAACAGCCTGTTCGCCTCCTTCGCCTGGGCGTACGCCTGCCACTTGTCGTAGCCGCGCGCGAAGTGCGGGTCGTCCCAGCGCATCGCCGACACCGGGCCGACCCCCGAGGAGACCGCCACGACGCGGGCGGCGCCGGTACGCGCGATCGACGCCCAGAGCAGATTGACGAGCGCGTAGTGTCCAAGGTGGTTGACGGCGAACTGTGCCTCCCAGCCCGGACCGACCTGGGTCTGGGGGCAGGCCATGATCCCGGCATTGTTGATGACGATGTCGATGTCGCGATCGGACTTCAGGAACCGTTCCGCGAATCCACCGACACTGGCGAGGTCGGACAGGTCCAGCTCGTCGACCTCGACGCCGTCGATTCCGTCGAGCGCCGTTTCGGCGGTCGCCCGTCGCCGCGCGGGGACGACGACCCGGGCGCCGGCACCGGCGAGCGCCCGGGTCGTCTCCAGCCCGAGGCCCGAATAGCCGCCGGTGACGAGGGCGGTCTTCCCGGAGAGGTCGATCCCCCGCAGCACCTCCACCGCCGTGCTTCGGGCACCGAACGTCGAACCATTGTTGACCTGCGACGCATCCATGGGAGCGAAGCTAGATGCTGGAGCGTGGTCTAGGTCAACGCGTATGCTCCGCGTCATGCGCGACACCGCGGCGGAACTGAGCATCGGGCAGGTCGCGGAACGGACCGGCTTGAGCGTGCACACCCTCCGGCTCTACGAACGTGAGGGACTGCTCGCCACCGAGGTACGACGGAGGACCAACGGCCGTCGCGTCTACAGCGAGTGGGACGTGCAGTGGCTCTCCAACTGTACGAAGTTCCGCGCGTCCGGAATGCCGCTGGCCACGATCCGCCGCCTCGCCGAGCTGGTCGGTCAGGGGCCGGGCAACGAGGACGAGCGCCTGGAACTGCTGCGCCGTCACCAGCAACGGATCCTCGACCAGATCGCGGAACTCCACGAGTGTCTCGACCTGATCAGGAACAAGGTCGAGGTCTACGAGGCGCACCTGTCCCGGGGTACCGCCGGCAACCTCTGGAGCACTCCGTCAGCCGAACCGGCCCTTCCGTCCGGGACGGACGGGCCGGTTCCGCCAGCCGTCAGCCGATCGGTAGGCGGGTGACCCACTCCTGCCAGGCCTGCTCGGCCCGCGCCGGATCCTGGTCGTCGGCGAAGAGGTGGTGGCCGAGCACCAGGACGTTGCCCCGGTCCGTTCCGGAGTGGATGAACCGGTAGAGCGCGTCGGAGGTGCGCACCCCGAGGTACGTGGGCAGGCAGGCGAGGTCGACGACGCCGTCGATCGGCGGCAGCCCGTCGATGTGGAGCCGGGCCGGCGCGCCCTCGGTGACCGGGCCGGTGATGCCGAACGCCGAGGCCACGGCCGTCCACACCCGGTCCGGCTCGCCGGCACCGGGCCGGTACGCGGCGACCGGCGCGCCGGACCGGCCGGGGAAGTGCGTCAGGTACGCCGCCAGGGTGGACAGGTACATGTTCCAGCCGACCTGCATCGCCTCGTACTCGGTCTCCCAGTTGTCGCCGAGGACCCCGCTCTGCACCAGGCGCAACACGGTGCTGCCCTGGTCACGCCCCTCGATGAGCCATTCCATGGCCATGAAGGCATCGTCCGGCCCCGGGTCGGAGCGGTACGCGAACCGCTTGGCCGGCTCCCAGCCGGTCACCGTCATCTCCTCGGTGGTTCCGGCGATGGTGAAGCTGCCCCGGCTGCCCTCGCCCGGCGTCACCTCGGTGCGGCCCATGAACCAGGAGTCGACACCGGGACCGGTGGCGATCGCCTCCCAGACCTGCTCCGGAGTCGCATCCAGCTCGATGTCCTTGCGCATCTCGAACTTGTGTCCCACAGTGACTTTTCTCCAGTTCGTCTCTTCGGCGGTGCCGGCCGGCGTCCGGGCCGGCGCTACTCGGTCGGTGTGGTGTTGTCGCTGGGCGGGGTGACGTTCGGGTGCAGTGCGATCACCACCCGGTGCTCGCGGCCGCCGGACGCGGACTCGTCGTGGTACCTGCCGACCAGGGCGGTGAGCGTCGTGGCCAACTCCTCGGCGAACGCGGCCCGGTCGGTCGCGGAGGCGAACCGCACCTGGGCGTCGATCGCGAACGTCGCGACCCGCTTCTTGGCCCGGTCCGCCCCGGTGATCAGGGAGCCGACGTCCTGGACGAGTCGGGCGGCGACCGCCAGCAGCCAGCGCGCCGACAACCGGTCCGGCGGCTGGGCCGCGATGGGCCGGACGGCGGAGAGCGCGACCGGCGAGATGACGTACGACGCGGCGGTGGCCCGCATCACTCGCTCGGTGACGTTGCCCTTGCGCCGCTCCTCGACCAGCTCGATCAGCCCGTGCTGCTCCAGGGCCCGAAGGTGGTAGTTGACCTTCTGCCGGGCCAGCCCGACCCGGGCGGCGAGCATCGTTGCGGATGCGGGCTCGGCGAGCTCGGCGAGCAGCCGGGCCCGCATCGGGTCCAGCGACGCCTCGGCCGCCGCCGGATCCTCGATCACTGCGATGTCGAACATGGGCCCAGCGTCCCACCGACAAGAGATGTTGTCAAGAAAAACGGAGCTGTCGGCATGCCCGCCCCGGCTCGGCGGGATCAGCGAGCCGGGCCGTCGTCGTCGTGGCACCAGCCGAGCAGCCGCTCGGCCTTCGTGCAGTCGTAGAGCGCCTGGTTGCCCCGCAGTTCGCCGCGGATCGGCACCTCCGGATAGTGCTCCCGGCACAGTTCCACGGTGGGCCGGGGGTGCCAGGTCCGCGGCGCCACGATGTAGAAGACCTCGTGGCCGGTGAAGTCGGCGGTGAGGGCGAGCAGGCAGGCCCGGGCCGCCGGCCGGGACAGCGTGTAACCCCACAGGTCCCGGACGGCGAAGTCGGAGTGAACCCGGTCCGGCGGGGTCGCCGGCCGGTTGGCCAGTACGGCGTGCAGGCGCAGGCTGGCGATCGTCAGGTTCTCGTACCGGCGGGCGAAGCTGTCCGCCTGGGCCTCGACGATCCACTTCGACAGGCTGTACGGATCCTCGTTGTAGCTGGGGTGCCGCTCGTCCAGCGGAAAGTAGTCGAAGCGGGGGTTCCGGCTGTATCCGCCGCCGATGGCGTTGACGCTAGAGGCCAGGCAGATCCGCTCGATTCCGAGTTCGGCGGCGGCACGCAGCGCGTTGTAACTGGCGGTCACGTTCTCGTTGTGCACCACGTGGTCGGGTCGGTCCCACGGCTTCGGATGCGCGGCGAGGTGCACGAGGGCGTCGCAGCCGGCCAGCGCCCGCAGCAGTTCGGGATAGGCGGTGACGTCGGCGGGCCGGCGTACCAGATCGGGTGGCGGCTCACCGGCGCCGGCCGCGACCTCCGGTCGGTCGATCTCCACGACGGTGTGGCCCTCGGCCAACGCCAGCCCGACCACGGCCCGCCCGACCCTGCCGGCGCCGCCGGTCACCGCTATCCGCATCTCACCACTCCCCGTCCCGCTCCCCGACCGGCACGTCGGCGTACGCGGCCTGCTGGAGTCCGCGCAGGTAGCCGACCGCGAAGAGCCGGCCGAAGATCGAGTATCCGGGACGGTCGTTGCTGTCACCGTCCACCGTGGGCACGTGGTCGGGGCGTAACACCCCGTCGAAGCCCACCTCACGGTACGCGCGCAGGCACTCCAGCAGGTCGGTGGGTCCGTCGTCGTGCCAGGTCTCCTCGAACTTCCGCGCCGTGCCCCGGACGTCCCGCAGGTGTACGAAGAAGATCCTGTCCCCGAACCGGCGGATGACGGCCGGGATGTCGTCGGTCATCAGCCGGAAGTTGCCCTGGCACAGGGTGATCCCGTTGACCGGGCTGGGCACCAGGTCGAGCAGCCGTTCGTAGTTCTCGACGCTGCGCATGACGCGCCCGACGCCCCGGATCGGCGACAGCGGCGGATCGTCGGGGTGCATGGCCAGCCGCACGTTCCAGCGTTCCGCGACCGGGACCACCCGGCGCAGGAAGTATTCCAGGTTGGCCCACAGCTCGTCCTCGCTCAGCGGGCCGAGTTCGGCCGGCGGGGCGTCGGCGAGCAGGGCGTGGTCGTACCCGCTGACCAGCGAGCCGCCCCGGGACTCGATCGCGGTGTTGGTACGCAGCCAGTTGAAATCGGCCATCCACTCGTAGCACCAGACCGGGATGCCCAGCCGCCCCATGTTCTCGATCAGGACGCAGATCGCGTCGATCTCCTCGTCGCGGCCGGGCAGCCCGCGCTTCGCCAGGTTGTAGGGCGGCCGGTTCTCCAGCACCGCCAGCCGGAACCCGAAGCTCTCGTACTGCTGCTTGAGTCGGAGCAGCGGCAGGTAGTCCCAGGGCTTCTCGCCCGGGGAGAGACCGGCGGCGGGTGGCAGTCCGCCGACCGCGTGCCGGACGCCGGCCTGCCGGATGACCCGCCAGAGCTGGTGCGCCGAGTGGTCCAGAGGCAGCATCTCGGCAATTTTGATCATGGTGACTCCCAGGATCGAGGTGGCCAGGGTCGACGGCTCCGGCGCCGGCGACTCAGCCCGGATCCGCGTCGCGCTTCCACTGCTGGAAGTCCTGCTCGATGTGCCCGGCCCAGGTCGGCACGTCGATCTCCGCGCTGGTGTAGGCGCGCTCGGCGAGCCGCAGCTTGCCGAACACGTCCCGTACCCGGATGTCGTCGCTGACCTCGGCGACCCGTACCGCGAGGTGCGCGGGAATGAAGCTGAGCCCGCTCGGCGTGCCGAGTACGACGTCCCCGGGCAGTACGGTGGCGCCGCCGATCCGTACCGGGATGTTGATCCCGGCGAGGACGACGTCGCGGATCGGGGTCGGGTCGACGTCGCGGAAGAAGATGTTGACCCGCTCCAGCCCGGTCAGGCCCTGGAAGTCGCGGATGCCGCCGTCGATCACCGCACCGGCGTGGGTCCGGGTGGCCACCGCCGTACCGAGGTTGTCGCCGATGACGGTCCCCTCGACGACCTTGCCGAAGATGTCGGTGACCATGACATCGCCCTCCTGGAGGGACTCGATGATCCAGGAGTTCTGCCGGTCGGGCTCCAGGTGCCCCTCGCGGGCGCCGGCCGCCACCACCACCGCGTCGTAGTCCGGCCGGTGCGGCAGGAACTGCGAGGTCACCGCCCGTCCGACCAGGATGGTGCCGGGATGGGTCTGCCGCCAGCCGCCCGCGAACTGTCGCGGATAGCCGTTGTCCAGCAGCACGCTCCACGCCTGTTCGGTGGTGGCCTCGCGCAGTCGCTTGAGCACGTCGTCCGGCACCCGGGGACGACCGTCGTCGAACCGGTCGCCCCGCCACGCACCGGTCAGCTCGATCATCTCCTGTCGGGTCGGGTGCACCCGCATGTCGTACCTCCCGTGCTGCTGTCCAAGGCCGTTCCGCTACCGGTCGACACCTGATCCGCGCTCCGGCACCGATCCATCATCGCCGATCAGTTCCCGGGGTCTGATGAAACGTTTAAGTGAAGAACTCCAGAGAACCATGGGGTCACCAGGAGATCAAGATTGACAATGCGACAGGGCCGTGCTCGGCGCAATGAGCACGAGCGCGACGCCAGTTGCCCGGGAGGGCGAGCGAGCGGCGCATTCGGTGTCCGGGGAGCGCGGAGCGCTGACTTAACCGATTCAGGCTTTCGGGCCGTCGGTTCCGCGCCGGGCACCGGCAGGGCCGGGCGCTCGGATCGGTGCCCCACCGAGAAAGTCTGTGCCGGGTTGTCGATTCCCGGTGGCACCGTTCGTCGTCATCCTGTGCGGCAGGCCCCCTGCGGCACCGGACGAACGGACGGAACCGACATGAGGTACATGTTCCTGATCTACATCGACGCGACCGCGCCCGACTCCGACCAGTCGGAGATCGATGCCTACTGGGCGTACGACAGGGCGCTCGCCGACGTCGGCGCGCTGGTCGCCAGCAACGCCCTCCAGGGCACCGGCACCGCGACGACGGTGCAGGTCGGCGCGGACGGTGCCCGTACCGTGACCGACGGACCGTTCGCGGAAACCCGCGAGATCCTCGGTGGCTACTACCTGGTCGACCTGCCGGACCTCGACTCGGCCGTCGACTGGGCCGCCCGCTGTCCGGGCGCGCGGAACGGGAAGGTCGAGGTTCGACCGATCATGGAGTTCGAGGAGCCGTGACCGGGGCGGACGGCCGGGACACCGTCGAGACCGTCTTCCGGGAGGAACACGGCCGACTGCTCGCCAGTCTCGTCCGGCAGTTCGGCGACCTGGATCTCGCCGAGGAGGTCGCCTCGGACGCCATCGAGGCCGCGCTGCTGCACTGGCCGGTCCAGGGTGTGCCGAGCCGCCCGGCGGCCTGGCTGCTCACCACCGCCCGCCGCCGCGCCGTCGACCGGCTCCGCCGCGATCGGGCGTACGCCGTCCGGCTGGCCGTACTCCAGGCCGAGGCCGTCCGGGACGGCCCGGCGGCGACGCCCTCGGGCGACGGCGACGGCGACGGCGATGTCCCGGACGAGCGGCTGCGACTCTTCTTCACCTGCTGCCACCCGGCGCTGGCCGGCGAGGCCCGGATCGCACTGACCCTGCGGTGCCTGGCCGGGCTCTCCACCCCCGAGGTGGCGCGGGCGTTCCTGGTGCCCGTACCGACGATGGCCCAGCGGATCGCGCGGGCGAAGAAGAAGATCCGGGAGGCACGGATTCCGTTCCGGGTGCCGGACGTCGACGAACTACCGGGTCGGCTGCCCGGCGTCCTCCGGGTGATCTACCTGATCTTCACCGAGGGGTACGCGGCGAGCGGTGGGCCGGACCTGGTCCGCACCGACCTCGCCGCCGAGGCGATCCGGCTGGCCCGGCTCCTGCACCGGCTGCTGCCCCGGGAACGGGAGGTCACGGGACTGCTCGCGCTGCTGCTCCTGGTGGACGCGCGCCGGGCCGCCCGGACCACCCCCGAGGGCGAGCTCGTCCTCCTCGACGAGCAGGACCGTACGCGCTGGGACCGCGAACAGGTCGAGGAGGGCCGGCAACTCGTGGTACGCGCCCTGAGCGCGGAGACGCCGTCCGGTCGCCTGCCCGGCCCGTACGCCCTACAGGCCGCCATCGCCGCACTGCACAACGAGGCCGCCGACGTGGCCACCACGGACTGGCCCCAGGTCTTGGCGCTCTACGACGTGCTGGCCCGGGTCGCTCCCTCCCCACTTGTGGAACTGAACCGGGCGGTGGCGGTCGCCCTGCGCGACGGGCCGGCGGCCGGGCTCGTACTGCTCGACGCGCTCGACCGGAGCGGTCGGCTGGACGCGTACCACCTGCTGCCGGCCGCCCGCGCGGACCTGCTGTGCCGGCTGGGCCGCCGGGCCGAGGCCTCGGTGGCGTACCGCCGGGCGCTCGACCTGGTGGGCAACGAGCCGGAACGGGCGTTTCTGCGACGCCGGCTCGCGGCCGTCGAGGAAGGGAACTAGTTGACTACGACATGGCTGGCTCGGTGCCATTCCTGGCTCTATATCGGTGTTCGCCCACGGTGGACCGATCACCGCCGGTGTGAAGTGTTTTCGGAAAGTTTCGCCGAGTCACTCTCCGCCAATGAAGTGGTGATTTTCGGTCACCAAAGCTCTTGACCAGGCATTGAGCGTCGAGGAACGAGTGAGCGCGCGCCTCCCCCGGACCCATCGACATGCCACCAGGCATCGATGCAGCTAGAGTTCCGTCATTGAAGTTTCGGAATGTTTCCGTTAACCTTCAAAATCGAATAGTGTCGATGTCGGACGGTAAGATTGTCGTTGCCTGATCGGAGTCTCATGTCAGTGAGACGGGCTCACGTCCTGCTGGCGCCGGAGGCACCCACCTCCAGCCGGACACCGCCTCGGCGGTCGGCGCCGGGTACCGGGCCGCGCCGTGGCTGCGCCAGCGCCACGACCGCAGAGACCGGTGGGATCTGGTCCACCAGCCAGGTGTGCCGTCGTACTCCACCTCGCCCGACCCGAGCCAGCCATGAGGAGGACCCATCGGCCGGAGGCACCTACCCCCAACTGTCCTGGCGACCCGGGTTGGTCGGCCACGCGGACACCGCCTGCTGAGCCGTCACCACGGCAGGCGGTAGCTCGATACGCACCCCCACCATCAACATCAGGAACCGAGAGGCAACAGGTTATGAGCAGCGAAACCGTCCATGACAGATGGCGCCCGATGGCGAGACGAGGACCGCGCGCCGCGCTGGTGTCGCTCGCGGTAGGCGTCCTCGCCGCTGGTGTGGCGATCACCTTCGCGCCCTCCGCCAGCGCCGCGACGACGCTCGGTGCGTCGGCGGCGGAGCGGGGCCGTTACTTCGGCACGGCGGTGGCCGTGAACAAGCTCAGCGACAACGCGTACGTCACGATCCTGAACCGCGAGTTCAACAGCGTGACCGCCGAGAACGAAATGAAGCAGGACGCCCTCGAGCCGCAGCAGAACCAGTTCAACTACACCAACGCCGACCGGCTCGTCAGCCACGCCCGCAGCCGTAACATGCAGGTCCGCGGCCACACCCTGGCCTGGCACTCGCAGCAACCGGGCTGGATGCAGAACATGAGCGGTAGCGCCCTGCGCTCCGCCATGCTCAACCACGTCACCCAGGTCGCCACCCACTTCCGGGGTCAGGTCGTCGCCTGGGACGTCGTGAACGAGGCGTTCGCCGACGGAAACGGTGGCGCCCGCCGCGACTCCAACCTCCAGCGCACCGGCAACGACTGGATCGAGGCCGCCTTCCGGGCCGCGGACGCCGCCGACCCGAACGCCAAGCTCTGCTACAACGACTACAACACCGACAACTGGACCTGGGACAAGACCCAGGCCGTCTACCGGATGGTCCAGGACTTCAAGACCCGGGGCGTGCCGATCGACTGCGTCGGCCTGCAGTCCCACTTCAACAGCGGTTCCCCGTACCCGAGCAACTACCGGACCACGCTGTCCAGCTTCGCCGCGCTCGGCGTCGACGTACAGATCACCGAACTCGACATCGAGGGCTCCGGCACCACCCAGGCGAACACCTACCGCAACGTGGTCAACGACTGCCTCGCCGTCGCGCGCTGCACCGGCATCACCGTCTGGGGCATCCGGGACACCGACTCGTGGCGGGCCAGCGGCACCCCGCTCCTCTTCGACGGCAGCGGTAACAAGAAGCCCGCGTACGACGCGGTGCTCTCCGCCCTGAACAACGGCACCACGCCCACGCCGCCGACGACGACCCCGCCGACCGGCGGACCGACCGGCAACCCGACCACCCCGCCGATCCCCCCGACGACCACGCCCGGTGGTGGCGGCGCCGGCTGTACGGCCTCGGTGTCGCTGAACTCCTGGACCGGCGGCTTCGTGGCCACGGTACGGGTGACAGCCGGTTCGTCGGGCACCAACGGCTGGTCGGTCGGCGTGACGCTGCCGTCCGGTGCCACGGTCACCAACGCCTGGAACACTAACCGCAGCGGCAACAGTGGCGCGGTCACCTTCACCAACGTGGCCTACAACGGCCGGATCGCCGCCGGACAGTCGACCGAGTTCGGTTTCCAGGGCTCCGGCAGCGGAACGGGAATGACACCATCCTGTACCGCTAGCTGACCCACGCAACACCCACGCACGGCCCCGGGGTGCGGAGGACCACGACGGTCCTCCGCACCTTTCATTCGGGTAAATGGCGACCGTCCGTCGTAAGGGCGATCTCCCAGCAGTCAGGACGGTCATGCTCAGGGTCATCCCGGAGATCACCCCGGCACCGGTGGCGGTTACCTCTCGCCGGACCCGGCGCGTGCTCGAATGTGCGGCAGCTCATCCATCATGGAATGGAGTTGCCCCTTCATGCGAATACCAATCCGGGTTGCCGTCGGTATGGGAACAGTCGTCGTGGTCCTGCTCGGTTCCACGGCCGCGACGGCCGCCTCCGCCGGCGACGGAACCAGCCGCACGGCCCACATCGGACCGAGCGGTTGGCGGGCCCATTCCGTCGACTGGAAGTCGTGCCCTGATCGTCCGAACGAGGCCGGACTACGGTGCGCCACACTCGACCTTCCGATCGACTGGGACCGGCCGAACGGGGCGACCTTTCCGCTGGCGATAACCAGGCGGGCCGCGAGCGATCCCCGGGCCCGAATCGGCCCGCTGGTGTTCGGCACGGGCGGCCCCGGCCTGTCCGGGGTGGATCACGTCGCCGAGGCCGGTCAGCACCTCAGCCCGGAGATCCTCCGGCGGTTCGACGTCATCGGTTTCGACGCGCGCGGCGTGGCGCGGAGCAGCCGAGCGGTCTGCTCGAACTCCTTGCTCGCCCAGCAGCCCTTTCCCGTACCGGCCGGCGAGGTGGAGTACGCCCAGCGGATCGCCTTCAACCACCGGCTCTACGACGACTGCCGGGCACGCACCGGTCCGCTGTTCGACCACGTCGACACGGAGAGTGTGGCCCGCGACGTGGACGCCATCCGGGCCGCCCTCGGCGAACGGCGGATCAGCTTCTACGGCGTGTCCTACGGCACCCTGCTCGGCCAGACGTACGCGGAGCGCTTTCCGGATCGGGTCCGGGCGATGGCGCTGGACAGCGTGCTGGACCACAGCGTGGGGACCGCGGCATTCCTGCGTGACCAGGCGGCCGGTGTCGAGGACTCGTTCGACGAGTTCGTCGCGTGGTGCGGCCGGACCGGATCCTGCGCGCTACACGGTCAGGATGTCGGCGCCGTCTACGACGACCTGATGCGCCGGGCCGAGATCGGCACCCTGGTCGATCCGGCTCGCGGCACCAGGCTGTCCTGGTTCGACCTGAGCGGCGAGGCGTTCCGCCACCTCT
This sequence comes from Plantactinospora solaniradicis, assembly GCF_042658085.1. Classification (NCBI taxonomy): domain Bacteria; kingdom Bacillati; phylum Actinomycetota; class Actinomycetes; order Micromonosporales; family Micromonosporaceae; genus Plantactinospora; species Plantactinospora solaniradicis. The sequence continues at coordinate 59,566 of NZ_JBHSPR010000017.1, forward strand.
ACGGGCCGGACTGGCCCGGTCTGGCCGGCCGGCTGGACACGCTCGCCAGGTCCACGCCGCCGTCCGCCGAGGGCGCGTGGAAGTCGCCCGGGACCGGAGCGGCGCCCCCGACACCGGCGCCCGGACCACCGGTGACCGAGCACCCCTTCCCGGTGTTCTGCCAGGACTGGTCCCTGCCCGTCGACGACGATGCCGAACTGGCCCGCTACCTCGAGATCTCCAGGGCTGCCGCACCCCGGCTGCGGATGTCGGTGGGCGCCGTCGAGCCCACGATGTTCTGCGCCGGCTGGGACGGCAAGGTGCACAATCCGCAGCACCGGCTGCGGGTGCGCACTTCGGTGCCACTGTTGCTGATCAATTCCAGGATCGATCCGGCCACCCCGCACCGCTGGGCGGTGAACGTCGCCGACCAGTTGGGAGGCAGGGGCCGGCTCGTCAGCTACGAGGGCGCGGGGCACGGCGCCTACCTGCGTACGCCCTGCACCGTCGGCCACGTCGACCGGTACCTGATCGACCGGCAGCTCCCGCCGGCCGGTGCCTCCTGCCGGGCCGCCGCACCGCCGACGCAGCCGGCCCCCGCGACCCGGGGCCCGTCTTCCGCCCCACCGTCCGGCCCCACCTGGTCGAGCGCCCGGTCCTGACCGTTCACAACGGTGCGGGGGGCCGGGTTCCGGTTCCTCGCACCGCCCGGTTCCTCGCACCGCCCGGTTTCCCGGCGCCGTCCCGGGGTAGCCGTGGCACGAGCGACGGCTGGGAGTGGCGGTCGGGGAAGGAGCCGAGGTGACCGACCCACGACGACGGCACGCCCTCGTGGCAGCGGTGGTGCGCGGTGGCGCCCGTGGCGGGGTCGCCGCGATGGCCATGTCCGGCTTCCGCCAGGTGACCACCGCCCTGGAACTCGTACAGCGGACGCCGCCCGAGTCGATGCTGCTGCAGACCGCGCCGAACCTGTTCCGCCGGGTGCCGGTGCATCGCCGCCCGGCCCTGGTCGAACTCGTCCACTGGACCTACGGCGCGGCCGGTGGGGTGCTCTTCGGGCTGCTGCCCCGGCGCATCCGCCGGCGGGGCTGGATCGGCCCGGTGTACGGCTTCGTCTTCTGGGCCGTGTTCGAGGCCGGTGTCTCCCCGGTGTTCGGCATCGACCAGCGCCGGCACGGCACCCGGGAGCAACTGGCCCTGCTCGCCGACCACCTGTTGTACGGAACGGTGGTGGCCGCCGCACCCTGGCCGCTCGCGGACTGACCCCTCGGATTGGGGGCTGACCTGCACGTCGTCGGGCCTAACGCCCGAGCAAAGGGGTAGCCGGAGCGAACGGTCAAGGAAGGGGAACCAGCATGGGTAAGATCCACGGCCACGCCGACAACATCGTCTACGACCTGGTCTCGATCCAGTACCACGCCCTCAAGGGCGGTCAGGTGTACGAACGGTACAAGAGCGACGCCGAGGGTCACGACGACATCCGGCAGTTCATCGAGCGCATCCAGCGCGAGGACATCGACCGGGCCCAACGCGCACAGGAGTTGCTGGCGGCTATCAGCAACGTCCCGGTCGGCGCCCGCTGAGTCGGCGTCCCGCTACTGCCGTGCGTCCCGGTGGCGTCGGCGCCGACGGATCGCCCACCAGATCACCAGTCCGATCACCACCAGTGCGGCGAGGCCGGCGCCGGCCTCGCCGACATGGTCCTCCAGCCGGCGCCAGGAGGCACCGGCCAGGTACCCGAGCATCACGACGGTGGTCGCCCAGGCCGCGCCGCCGAGGGCGTTGAAGAGCAGGAACCGGCGGTAGGGCATCCGGTTCATTCCGGCCAGCGCCGGTACGAGGGTCCGGAGCACCCCGACCCACCTGCCCAGCAGTACCGCCAGCGGCCCGTGCCGGGCGATGAACTGCTCCGCCCGGGCCCAGCGCTGCTCACCCACCCAGCGGCCGGGCCGGCTACGTCGTAGCGGCACGCCGGACCAGCGGCCGATCTCGTATCCGACGCTGTCCCCGCCGATGGCGGCGACCGTCGAGACGATGACCATCGCCGGAAGGCTGACCCGACCGGTCGCGGCGAGCGCGCCGCCGAGCAGCAACGCGGTCTCACCCGGCAGGAACAACCCGATGAACGCGGCGGACTCCCCGAAGGCGAGCGCACCGACCACCAGGAGCGCGGGCCAACCGGAGAGTGCGGTGAGGCTGTCGACGACGCCGTCCAACCGGGCCGCCCGTCAGGCGGCGCCGGCCAGCCGGCGACATGCGGGCTTTCCGGCCGTTGCGAGATCCACCTGGTCATCGTGCCCGAGAAGATGGTATGAAACGCCGGAAATGCCCGACCTGACGACCGGAGATGGCCGGGCGGACCGGAGGCCCGGAGGCGGAAGACCGGCACGGCGGGTTCGGAGGCGGAGACCGGCACGCGGAGCCGGTGGGCAGGTCCCGACCCGGATCCGGTCAGACAGCGCCCGACGTTCCGGCCCGGAACTGTCCGGTGGCCCGGAGTACCGCCCCGGCGAACCGGCTCAGCGGCAGGTCGGAGAGCTCCCGCCGATCGAACCATCCGACATCGCTGAGTTCGTCGCCGTCGGCCACCGGAGTTCCGGCGACGATCTCGGCCTCGTAGACGGCGGTGACGTACGCGACCTGGTCGCCGTGCGGATAGCTGACCTCGTAGTCCGGGCCACCCAGCACGTCGAGGAGTCGGCGCAACCGGATCTCGACCCCGATCTCCTCACGGGCTTCCCGGACGGCCGCCTCGGCGGGCGACTCTCCGAACTCGACCGCGCCGCCCACCAGCCCCCACCCGTCGTGGTGTCCGCGATGCCGTACCAGCAGCAGCCGGTCCGCGTCGTCGACCGGCAGCACCGAGGCGGATGGGAGAAGCAACAACTCGGACCCGACGGCGGCACGCAGCCGGGCGATGTGCGGCGGAACTGGCATACCGCAACCGTACGGCCGCCGGCGGTCCGGGTCAGTGCGCGGGTACCGGTTCGCGGCGGCGCTGTGTGGCGGCGAGGACGGCACCGAGCACGGCGAGGACCGCGCCCGCGCCCACCGCCACGTCGGCCGGGTCGCCGAGCCGGAGGCCCCCGGACGCGACGGAGACGACCAGGGCCAGTCCGAGCGCCGAACCGACGTACCGGGCGGTGTTGCTGGCGCCGGATCCCATCGCGATGTGGTCGGACGGCACGCTCTCGACCGCCAACCTGGCCAGCGTCGCGTTCAGCACGCCGCTGCCGATGCCGGCCACGAACAGGCCGGGTAGCGCCCGCAGCCAGGTGCCCGACGCCACCAGGCCGAGCAGTGCGAGATCACCGGCCGCCGCGAGCAGCAGACCGAGCACGAGTAGCCCCCACAGCGCCCGGCCGGCACCGAGCCGGCGCATCTGCAACGAGACGACGAACGACGTACCGGCCCAGACGGCGAAGACTCCGGCGGTGAGCAGCGGACCCAGTCCCATCGTCCGTTGCAGCAGCGTGGGCAGGAAGCTCATCGGCCCGATCACCGCCAGCCCGGTACTGAGGCCGCCGAGGATGGAGAGCCGGAACATCGGCGAGCGGAACAGGGCGAGCTCCAGCATCGGCTGGCGCCCCCGATGCTCGACCAGGACGAACGCCCCCAGCAGCAGTACGCCGACCGCCAGTGGGATCCCGACGGCGGGACGCAGCCAGCCGCTCCGCGCGGCGGTGAACGCGACGAGCAGCAGGGTCACCCCGACCGCCAGGGTCGCGGTGCCCGACCAGTCGATCCGGCGCGACCGGGTCGACCGCGACTCGGCCAGGGTCCGGCTGCCGAAGAGCGCGACGCCGGTGGCGGCCACCGCCGCCAGCACGTAGTACGCCCGCCAGCCGGCGACCTCGGTCAGGCCGGCCGAGGCGACCGGGCCCAGTGCGATTCCGGCGCCGAGCGTGGCGCCCCAGCGGCCGGTGGCCTTCGCCCGGTCCGGCCCCGAACGGAAGGCGTGCCCGAGCAGTCCGAGTCCGGCCGCGATGATCGCGGCGCTCGCGGCGCCCTGGAGCACCCGGGCGGCGGTGAAGAGCACCGGCTCCTGGGCCACGGCGCAGCCGACGCTGCCGAGGGCCAGCAGGGCCGTACCGACGGCGAAGACGCGTCGCCGGCCGTGGTTGTCCGCGATGCTCCCGACCACCAGCAGCGTCGCCGCGAGGCCGAGCGCGATCCCGTTGAGCAGCCAGACCTGTGCCCCGGGCCCGGCGCCGAGACCGGCCGCCGTCTGCGGCAGCACGATCATCGGGGCGGTGTAGGTCATCAGGGCCAGCAGGGTGCCCGCGCAAACCACGAGCAGGGTCGCGAGGTCCCGTCGGGGTTCGGCCCGGTGCCCGGGTACGGCCGCCAGCACACCCATCTCCACCTCCAGGTTCAATCAACGAACTCGCACCCTACCAGGTAAATTCACTGACCGAACCAACTGCGGGGTAGCATCGACGCGTGGCCCTAGGGAAGAACTACGAGCGTCAGGACTGCTCGTTCGCCCGCGCACTGGAGTTGCTGGGCGAGCGCTGGACCCTGCTCCTGGTCCGGGACGCCTTCTACGGCGTACGCCGGTACGCCGACTTCCTCGCCCACCTGGACATCCCCCGGGCGGTGCTGGCCGAACGGCTCCGCACCCTGACCGAGGCCGGAGTGCTGACCCGGCACCGCTACTCGGACTCACCACCCCGGGACGAGTACCTGCTGACCGACCGCGGCCGGGAGCTGTGGAGCGTCTTCTACCCCCTGGCCCAGTGGGGCGAGCGACACCTCTCGACCGCCGGGCCCCGGCGACTGTTCGCGCACGCCGCCTGCGGCGACCTGCTCGACCCGACCGGCGCCTGCCGGGGGTGCGGCCGGGTCGCCCCGCCGGAGGAGGTCGAGGTACGCCCCGGACCGGGCGACCAGTCCGACCTGCGCGACGATCCGGTGACCGAGGCGCTGCGCCGGCCACACCGACTGCTCGAACCGCTGCTCTGACGTCCCGCCGTCCGGCCCTGTCAACCAGGAACAGGGTGATACCGGTCGGTACCATTCGAGAGCGGACTGGATAGGCCAGTACGTCCTCGAAACCGTCTTGTCGGGGCTTTTCCGACGATAGGCTCGGCTACGTGCGCGCCAGCATCGACGAGGATCCCCGGCTGCGCCCGGTGACCGCCGCGGACCGGGTCTGGACCGGCGTGACGACCACGGGCGACGGGCGGGTGTTCGTGAGCTTCCCCTCCGCCGACGGCCCCGGGGTCCAGGTCGGGGAGGTCGTCTCCGACGGCCGGATCGCCCCCTTCCCGGACGAGACCTGGAACGAGGCACGGGACGACCACAATCCGGACGGCGCCTTCGTGCACGTGAACGGGCTGCGGATCGGGCCGGACGGTAACCTCTGGATCATCGACGCCGGCAGCCCGGGGATCGGCCTGCCCGTCGTACCCGGCGGCCCCCGGCTGATCGTGGTCGACACCGACACCGCGACGGTCGTCCGGATCTACGACCTCTCTCCGGCGCTCCGGGACCGCAGCTACGTCGACGACCTCCGCTTCAACGGCCGGATGGGCTACCTGACCGACGCGGGCGCGCCCGGTCTGGTCGTGCTGGACCTGGAGACCGGGACCTGCCGGCGGCTGCTCGACGGGCATCCCAGCACCGTCGCCCGCCGGCCACTGCGGGCCGACGGGGAGATGCTGCGTGACGCGGACGGCAAGGAGTTGCGCATCCACGCCGACCAGCTGGAGGTGTCGCCGGATGGCCGGTACCTCTACTTCCAGCCCGCGTCGGGACCGATGCACCGGATCGAGACCCGCTGCCTCGACGACCCGGCCATCCCGGCCGAGGTGGTGGCCGAACGGGTCGAGCCCTGGGTGGACACCCCGACCACCGGCGGCACCGCGATCGACGCCGCCGGGGTGATCTACCTGAGCGATGTGGACCGGCGCCGGATCCTGGCGATCGGGCTCGACCGGAAGATCGAGACGCTGATCGCCGACCCCCGGCTGGTCTGGGGGGACGCGATGTGGCTCGACGGTACGGGTCAGCTCTGGATCCCGGCCGCCCAGCTCAACCGGACTCCGGGCCTGGCCGGCGGCCGGTCCAGCGTCGACTACCCGGTCTGGGTCTACCGGCTCGCGGTCAACGCCGTGCCGCCGCCCAACGACCACAGCTGATCCCGCCCACGGCGGTCCCACCCACAGCGATCCGCCAGAAACCGGCCGTTATGCCTCTGCTATTCTTCTGCTTCGATATGTAGGGGTACGGTCCAGTTCGGCGTGGCTCTGCCGTAGTGGAGACGTGGCACTGCTGTGGCGGACTCGACGGGGAGGGTCGGGGCGTATGTCTGTCGTGCCCGCTCCCCGAATGCCGGAGCCCGTGGAGCCGTCCCCGCCGCTCGTCACGGAGGCGTCCCCGCCGCTCGTCACGGAGATGCCGGCGGCCAGCGCCCTCGGCTGGGTGTACACGGTGTTCCCGGCCATGCTCCGGCTGACCTGCGGAGTCGCCTGCGCGGTGGTGGCGCTCGCGGTGCGTACCCCGCCGGTCTCCACGCCACTGCTGATCGTCGTGGTGACCCTGCTGACCGGCTGGTCGCTGCTGTTCGCCGGCTGGATGGTGTGGCGTGACGCCCGGGGTCTCGCGATGGCCGTCGACATCGGCCTGACCGTCGGCACCTGCCTGCTGATCCGGCACCTGGTGGCCAGCGAGGTGCTGCCCGGCGAGGTGAGCTGGGTGGCCATCCAGGCCAGCACCTCCGTCATCATCGCCCAGTTCGTCCTGCCGATGAGCCGGTCGGTGCCGGCCGGGCTGCTGGTGGCCGCCGCGTACGGCCTGGGCGCGCATCTCGCGGGCAACGACGACGAGGCGATCGGCCACCTGGTCACCCTCACCGTGCAGACCGGCTCCACCGCCGCCCTCGCCAACGTGGCCCGGCGCAGCAGCCGGCTCGCCGACGCCGCGTTCGCCGGATACCAGCAGGCCGCCAGAGCTGCCCTGACCGCGCGGGCGGCCCGGGAGGCCGAGCGCCAGCAGAACCGGGACCTGCACGACACCGTCCTGTCCACCCTGACCGTGGTCGGTCTCGGCGCGGTCGCCGGCCAGTCGCCGCTGCTGCGCGACCGGGCCGCGTCCGACCTGCGTACCCTCGCCGCACTGGCCGGAAGCCGGGAACCGGCGTACGGGTCGACGCCCGGCGCCGAACCGCTGGGCGGAGGTCAGGTCACCGCCCTGGACCAACGGCTGCGCGTACTCCTCGGCCGGCTGCCGGAACTGCGTGCGCAGGTGGCACTGGAGCCGTGCGAGGTACCCGCGCCGGTCGCCGAGGCGGTGGCGCACAGTGCCGCCGAGGCGCTGTCCAATGTGCTGCGACACGCGCCGGGCGCGACCGCCTCGGTGCGGCTGACCCGGGCCGGACACACGGTGTCGGTCGAGGTGGTCGACGACGGCCCCGGCTTCGACCCGGAAACGGTGCCGCGTCACCGCTACGGCCTACGCGAGTCCGTGCACGGCAGGATGGCGACGGTCGGCGGCCGGGCCGAGGTCGATTCCGCGCCCGGACGAGGCACCCGGATCCGGCTGGAGTGGCCCGATGTCGACTGAGCTGGCCGGGCGGGCCGCCGGTGAGGTCGCCACCACCGTGGAACGGGGACCCCGGATCGCGGCGGTGGTCATCGCCTTCGGCTGGCACGTCGTCATCAACCTTCCGGCCGTGCTGGCGCAGTGGCCCTACTACCGGCTGCCCTGGGTCGTCGGCGCCGGTTGGCTGATCTTCACCGTGGTCGGGCTGATCGCCGCCGCGAACCTGTTGCACGGCACCCCCGCGCCGGCGTGGCCACTGATCGGGGTGCTGCTCCTCGTCGACGTGGCGGTCTTCGCCTGCACCCCGGCGTCGGCGCTGTTCGACTCCGCGAACTTCGGCTGGGCCACGCTCGGCTGGTTCGTCGTACTCCTGCTCTGGGGTCGCCGGATCCCGGCGCTGGTCGCGGTGCTGGCGGTCGGCGCGGCCATCGCGCTGGTGGCGGTGCTGTCCGTCCGGGGCGGCGCCCCGGCCGACCTGAGCCGGTACGCCATGTACGTCTACGGCACCGCCACGCTGCCCGTCGCGATGATGATCGCGGTGAATCTGCTCAGCGCCCTGGCCGGCAGTACCGCCCAGGCGGCTGCCGCCCGGACGGCGATCGAGACCGAGCGGGCCGCCGCCGGCCGGATGCACCGGGCCCGCCGAGACCGGCTGGCCGCACTCGACCGGACCGCGGGCGCGATCCTGGTCGAACTGGCCGAAGGGCGGGCGGATCCGGCAGACCCGGTCGTCCAGCGACGGTGTGCGTTGGAGGCGTCCCGGCTGCGCCGGCTGATCGCCGAGTCCGACGACGTACCGGATCCGTTGCTGCACGAGCTGCGGGCCTGCGCCGACGTCGCGGAACGCAACGGCGTACCGGTCGACTTCGTGGCCGTGGGCACCCTTCCGCCGCTTCCGGTGGAGATCCGCCGACAGCTCGCCGAGCCACTCACCACGACCCTGGCCGCCGCGACCCGGTGGGCCCGGCTGACCGTGGTGGCCCAGCCGGAGGAGGTCGTGGTGAGTCTGACCACGGCCAGCACGTCGGCGATGACATCCGAGCCGGCCGACGGCGTCGGTGACACCATCGGCACACCCGACGGTGATCAGTCCGGCGGCCAGGTCGAGTACGTCTACGAGGAGGACGAGGAATTGGTATGGGTGCAGACCCGGTGGCGGGCGTGACCCCGGAGGGATCGCGGATCACCGTCGCGATCGTCGACGACCATCCCGTGGTCATCGAGGGAATCCGCTCGTGGCTGGCCACCGAGTCCCGATTTGCGGTGGTCGCGACCGGCGAGGACCCGGACGTGGTGCTGGCCGCCGGCCAGCCGCAGGCCGACGTGATCCTGCTCGACCTGCGGCTGCACGGGCGGATGGTGATCGACAAGGTCGCCGAGCTCAGCGGCGCCGGCCGGCGGGTCGTGGTCTACTCCGAGCACACCGACTCCGACACCATCCTGGCCGTCCTCGACGCGGGCGCGGTCGCCTTCCTGGCCAAGCACGAGGGGCGGGAGCACTGCGTACAGACCGTTCTCGCGGCGGCGAGCGACCGTCCGTACGTGCCGCCGGCGCTCGCCGGTGCGATCGTCGGTGACCGGCGCTCCGGCCGACCGGTACTGTCCGACAAGGAACGCGAGGCGCTGCTGCTCTGGTTCCAGTCGATGTCGAAGGCGTCCGTGGCGCGGCGGATGAACATCAGCGAACACACCGTCAAGCAGTACGTCGACCGGGCCCGCATCAAGTACGCCCGAGCCGGTCGGCCCGCGGCGACCAAGGCCGCCCTGCTCGCCCGGGCGATCGAGGACGGCCTCGTCCGGGCCGATGAGATAGGCAACTAGAGGTTTCGTAGCACGGGCGCGGCCGGTAGATCCCCCCTGCATCGCCCATCGGTAGTCCCCCGGATCAGCCGAGCGTCCGACCCCCTAACAACCGTCGTGACAGGCGATCCGAAGTCCGCCAGCCTATTGGGTAAGACGTCCCGAAACGGGAGGCCCCCGCAATGACCGAGAACGCGTCCCCGTTCTTCATCCGGCCCTACCGCTTCGATGACCCGGACCCCGACGACACCTACTTCCCCCGCCTCGACTGGCGCCGCCGACTTGTGCTCGACAGCGACGAGCAGGTGCTGTGGCACGACCAGATCGAGGTCACCGGGTACCTGCTCACCCCCGGCGGCGGTGTCGACGAACTGGCCTGGACCCTGCCCCGGCAGGCCGAGGTCGTGGTCACGGACCGACGGCTGACGTACGTCTGCGCGGACTGCCACATCGGACCCGCGCCGGGATTCCGGGCGGACCCGAGGCACCGGCGCCGCACCGGTCCGGTCGGCACCCGGGTGGTGACCGGCCAGATCCGCTGGCAGTGGCCGTCAGCGCTCCGGATCGTCCCGTCGACGACCGGGACCGGTGGCGGGCCCGGGCGGGACGGCGCCGAACGCCTGCTCGTGGTCTGCGACGCGGTCCGGGCGACCGGTCGGCCCGCCCTCGCGCTGTCCGGAGGTCCGCTCGGATCGGCACAGAGCCTGCGGCGGCTGGCAACCGTGATCCGACGAGCGGTGGCCGGGTTCCGGCTCGCCAATCCCGCCATGGTGGAACTCGCCCCACCGGAGTGGGACGCACTGATTGCCCGGGCCGGGCTGGCGCTGTTCGCCGAGGCCCTCGCCGATCCCCGCCGCGGCATCGACCTGCCCGGCGCGCTGCCGGTCGAGTTCGCCCACCGGGACGACTACTACCGCCGGTCGCTGCGGCGCCGCAACGCACCGGCGCCGAGCCGGAGTGTGTCGACGCCCGGTGCGAACTCGCCGACGTCCGGGGCGAACCCCGCGGCGCCGGGCGCGAACTCGACGGTGCCGGGGGCGAACGCGCCGACGTCGAACCGGAACCAGTCGCCGTCGAACCGGAACGCGTCGGCACCGAGCCGGCTCACCGCCGCACAGAGCCGCTGGACGGACCGGCAGCCCGGCTCCGCCTCCTGACCCCAGACATCCCACGTTCGGCTCCCGCCCGGCCCCGCCCCGCCCGGCACCGTCGCCGTCGCCGCGTCGGGCGGGATCCGAACGGCCCCACGCTGCGCGGGGACCCGGACACCGGGACCCGCGCCGGCCGCCGCCGCCCAGACCGCCGACATCGGCGTAAGCCGGCAGGTGTCGCCGGGGCGTCGGCTGGGTACCCGGGGACGCCAACGTCGAGGAGGCGGACATGGACGAGCCGGCCGACCGGTCGAACGGGTACGGCCGACCTCTGGACCGTCTCCCCTGGCTGCTCCGCTGGGTCGTGCTGGCCAGCGCCTGCCTGCTCATCGTCACCGCCGGGGCGTACGTCCTCGCGCAGATCGCGATCCGGCTCGCCCCGCTGAGCATCGCGCTCGCCGCCACCCTGTTCCTGGCCGCGCTGCTCGACCCGGTGTCCAGTCGACTGCGCCGGCACCGGGTGCCGCCCGCGCTCGCCGCGCTGGCCGCCCTGCTGCTGTTGCTGGGCCTGCTCGGCGGCGCCGTGGTGCTGATCTGGCGGCTGACCGCCGACCAGTTCTCCGACCTGGCCCAGCAGCTCGACCAGGGGCTGGACCGGACCCGGGACTTCCTCACCTCGGCGCTGCCGGTCAGCCGCGAGCAACTGGACCAGTGGGCCGGACGGGTCCAGAGCGGGTTGCAGAAGTCCGCGCCCGATCCGATCAGCGGCGCGGCCACCGTCGCCGAGGCGGCCGGCGGACTCCTGCTCGTCCTGGTGCTGCTGTTCTTCCTGTTGAAGGACGGCCGCCCGATGTGGCGGTGGGTCCTGGGGTGGACCTCCGAGGGGATCCGCCGCCGGACCGAGCGGGCCGGCCGCGCCGGTTGGCGTACGTTGGGCGCCTACACCCGGGGCACGATGATGATCGCCGCGATCGACGCGATCGGGATCGGGATCGCCCTGGTCGTGCTGCGGGTGCCACTGGCTCTGCCGCTCACGGTGATCACCTTCCTCGGCGGCTTCGTGCCGATCATCGGTGCCACCGTCGCCGGCAGCATCGCGGTGCTCGTCGCGCTCGCCGCCAAGGGGCCGACCACCGCCCTGCTCGTCCTGGCCGCGGTGATCACGGTCCAACAACTGGAGGGCAACCTCCTCGAACCGCTGATCATGAAACGGCAGGTCCGGCTGCACCCCGTCGTGGTGCTGATCGCGGTCACCGCCGGCACACTGCTCGGTGGCATCGTCGGGGCGTTCGTCTCGGTACCGATCACGGCGGTGATCTACAACGTGGTCAGCACCATCGCCACCGATCGCCGGTCCAGAGCCGCACCCGGCACCGCTGACGGGCCCGGCGAGAACTCCGACGCCGCTGACGAGGCCGGCGGGAACTCCGATGCCGCTGACGGGTCGGGCGGCTTCGGTGCCCGGGCCACCGGCCCGGCGGCGCGGGACGACGGAGACGCGTCGGCGGCACGCGAGGCGTAGGCCCGGCCGGGTTCAGGGTGCGCCGAGCCGCTCGTGCAGTTCGCCGCCGGTCAGGTCGGCGAGGTAGATCGGAGAGCCGGGCTGCTGCCGGCGCCCGTCGGCGAGCCCTCCGGCGTCGACCGGCTCGAACCCGACCTGCTCGATCAGGTCGGAGACCCGTCGCTTCGCATCGACGTCGTCGCCGGAGACCGGCATGCCGTACCGCTGCATGGCGGAGGACTGTCGGCCGTACTCGCGCAGGTGGTCCCAGCGCATCGTGTTGAACGTCTTGACCACCCGGGCGCCTCCGAGGTGCCGCTGGAGCAGCTCGCTGGAGGTGGTCCGGTCCTCGTCCAGTTCGGGATAGTGCCCGTCTCGCTCCGGGTAGTAGTTCCCGGTATCGATAACGGTCTTTCCGGACAGCGGATCGGCGGGCACTTCGGCATACCGCCCGAACGGCACCGAGACCACCACCACGTCGCCGAACCGGGCCGCCTCCTCGACGGTGGCGGCGTGCACCTGCCCAACCAGCTCCTCGGTCAGGCCGCGAAGCGTCTCCGGCCCCCGCGAGTTGGCCACCGCCACCTCGTGGCCAGCCTTGCCGAACAGCCGGGCCAGGGTGCCCCCGACGTGGCCGGTGCCGACGATGCCGATCCGCACGACCGTCCCTCCCTCCGACGTCCGGGCGGCTACCCGGGCAGGCACCGGTCAAACACCTGCACCGCGGTCGGCCCACCCGGCGCATAGGCTTGAGCAGTGCCGCGGGCCCGTGCCGGCCGAGGGGGTGACGGATGGCGAGCGAGCCGATTTCGCACTTCGTCGCGCAACGTCCGGCTCCGGCGCTGCGCCCGTTCCTCGCCGGGTACGTCGGGTACCGGGAGGTGGGAATTCCGCCGGGCCGGCACCGGGGCCTGCCGTCGCCGTACCTGACGATGATCGTCACCCTCGACGAGCCGCTCGTCGTTGCCGCGCACCCGGACCCGGCCACCCCACCCGGCCGGTACGACACGCTCGTCGGCGGCCTGCACACGGCACCCGCGCTGATCGCACACGACGGCCGCCAGTCCGGTGTCCAGCTGGCGCTGTCACCGCTCGGCGCACGGACGTTGCTCGGTCTGCCGGCCGGCGAACTGACCAACACCGATCTCGACGCCGGCACCCTGCTCGGCCCGCTCGCCGGGGAACTCCACGAACGGATTCGTACCGCCCGGACCTGGGCCGACCGGTTCGCGGTGCTGGACCGGCTGCTCCTGCGACGCCTCGACGTCGAGAGCAGTCTTCCCGCCGAACTGGTGTGGGCCTGGCGACGGCTGCTGGCGACCGGGGGCGGCGTGTCGGTGTCGGAACTGGCCCGGGAGATCGGTTGGAGTTCGCGGTACCTGAGCCGGTGCTTCGGGGTGGAGATCGGGCTGAGTCCGAAGCGGGCCGCCCGGGTGGTGCGATTCGACCGCGCCCGCCGGCTGCTCCAACGCCGGGTCGGCGCGGGCCGGTCCGGCGGGCTGGCCGAGGTGGCCGCCACCACGGGCTACTACGACCAGGCACATCTCGACCGGGACTTCCGGGTCTTCGCCGGCTGTCCGCCGAGCCGCTGGCTCGCCGAGGAGTTCCGAGCCGCCGAGGAGTTCCGAGCCGCCGACGACCAGGGCGTCCCAGAGGAGTTCCGAAACGTCCAAGCCGAGCCGCCGCCCGGAGCACCAGACTCGACGGCATGACAGTTGATCCGCCACCTCCGCAGGTCTGGCCCACGCTCCGCGCCAGGGACGCCCGGGGACTGATCCGGTTCCTCGTCGACGCCTTCGGCTTCGAGGAGGTCATGGTCAGCGCCGAGGGTGACCTCGTACACCACGCCCAACTCCGCTGGCCGCCCGGCGGCGGGATCATGCTGGGCAGCGTCCGCGACGATCCGGAGGACCCGTGGCCGCTCCAGCCGGGCACCTTCGGCGGCTACGTGGTCACGGACGACCCGGACGCGCTCTGCGCGCGGGCGGTCGCGGCCGGCGCCGAACTGGTCCAGGAGGTACGGGACACCGACTACGGCTCGCGTGACTTCCTGGTCCGGGATCCGGAGGGCAACCGCTGGTCGTTCGGCACCTATCGGGGCGAGCCGTACCAGTCCTGACCGTCACGGGGCGGGGCGGGTCGACTGCCCGCCCCGCCCCGGGTCGGCCTACGCGGCGTTGTACGCCAGGCAGCGCTCCAGCTGGTAGCTGTCGTCGTGCCCCCAGTACTCGGCGATCCGGTCGCCGTCGATCCGGATGATGTCCACTCCGGCGACCGACGCATCCGTCTTCCGATCCGGACGAAGCCCGTCGCCACCGCCGGTACGGGTCCAGCGGCCGGCGATCAGTTCGGGCCCGATGATGGGACCGACCTCGACGGTCAGCCGCGCTTCCGGGTGGCGGTCGTGTCGCGCCGACAGCCAGGTGACGAGCGCCTGACGCCCGTCGAGGTGTTCCGGGCCGTCAACGGTTGCCGGCAGGTGGGCGGCCACCGTGGGGGCGAGGACCTCCTCGACGAGCGACAGGTCGCCGTTGCGCAGCGCCATCCAGTTCGCCCAGAGCATCGGCCGGAAGTCGACCGGAGCAAGGGCCGAGCTGTGGTTGGTGTTGATGGTCATCGCGAGAGTTCCTCCCGTGGGCGGTGGTCCGGCCCGGCTCACCGTCACGGCGGCGGCTCGGGCCGATCTCGTCAGCACCATTCTCGTGGGTGGTCAGGACAGCATCCTGTCCGCTTTTCTCGACGAATCCGCACCTCCGGGCAACTGGAGGCGGGTCGCCGGCAGGTCGAGTCCCACCTGCCAGACCCGGTCGATCGACCGGCGCGGCGCGACCTCGTCGGTGACCGCCGCCTGACGCATCCGGTCCAGCCGGAACCCCCGCACCTCCTGCCGGAGCCGACACCAGCCGACGAGATACCACAGGCGACCGGCGCCGAGCAGTTCCACCGGCTCGATGAGCCGGGAGGACGCCGTTCCGTGCCGGTCGACGTACTCGATCGACAGCACCGTGCGGCTCAGCACCGCGTCCCCGGCGGTCCGCAGCACCTGTCGGGCCGGTGCGGGCTCCGGACCGGACGGGGTCAGACGGATCCGGTCCGCGACCTCGCGGACCGCCTCCACATCGGACCGCGACATCACAGCGAGGATCTTGTAGAGGACCGAACGCGCCGCGTCGAGGAACGGAGTGTCGACCATCGTCTCCAGCGCGACGGCCGCGGCGATCGCCTCGCGCGGGGTGATGTTGACCGGCGGTAGCGTGTAGGCCCGGTCCAGCGCGTATCCGCCACGCCGGCCGAGTTCCGGATAGATGGGTACGCCGGACTCCTGCAGGGCACCGATGTCCCGCCGGATCGTGCGCGCGTCAACCTCGAAACGTTCGGCGAGCCAGCGCGCGCTGCGCGGTCTGGGTGCGACCGCACGCAACTCTTCCACCAGGGCGTAAAGCCGATCGGTACGGTTCACCTGCCGACACTATCGATGGGGTACGACGTTTCCGCCGGCCAACCGCGTCGGGACCCGGTCAGGACGGTCCCGGGCTGCCCACCAGACCGGGGGCGTCGGCGAGCCGCAGCACGATGTTCGCCAGCGCGGGAGTCCGGGTGTCCCGGGGATCGCTGAGGATGTCCGCCCAGAACCGGGCGTCCCGCGCGGCGTCGGAGTCGCCGACCTCGTCGTACGCCCGGGCCAGCATGGCGAGGGTCGCCGCCCGCGCCGACGGCATGCTCATCTGCTCGAAGGTCCCGGCGCAGCGGCGCAGCACCTCGACGGCGGCCGCCGCACGCCCCTCGCCGATCCAACTGACCGCGAGGTCCCGGGCCAGACCGGTGGCCCACGGCCGGTCCCCCAACTGCACCGCCAGGTCGTGACTCTGCTGGAGCCGGTGCACCGCCTCCGTACGCCGGCCCAGGCAGACCGCCGCCGAGGCGAGATGGCGCAGCGCGGCCAACAGCACGTACCGGTCGCCCACCGTCCGGAGCAGGTCCACGGCCCGCTCCGCGGCGGCGTACGCGAGCGACGGCTCGCCGCGCAACAGCCGGGTCACCGCGAGCGCGTTCAGGCAGCGGGCCGTAACGATCTCCGCGGCGCCCAGCTCACCGGCCTCCTCCACCGCCGCCTGGTCCACCGCCAGCGCCTCGTCGAGCCGGCCCAGTCCCCGGTACGCGGCGGAGAGGACCGGAGCGGCCAGCAGGGCACCGAGCGGATCGCCCTCGGCCCGGAACAGCTCGACCGCCCGTCGCGCCGTCCGCGCGGCGTCCTCGGCCTGGTTCTGGTAGTCGTGCAGCACCGCCTGGTCACTGAGCAGGCAGGCCAGGCCGTGCCGGTCGTCGAGCCGCTCGAACCGGGCCCGCCCGCTGGCCAACCGCTCGGCGGCGCCGATCAGATCGCCCCGGGCCAGCCGCAGCACCCCGCTGACGAACTCGGTACGCGCGACCGTCCGGTCGTCACCGCACCGCTCGGCCGACTGTCGGGCCAGCCGCTGGACGAGCTGCAACTTCGTCCAGTGGCCGTGTACCCAGAGGAAGGGCGCGAGCCGTCCGGCGAGCACGATCGCGTCCCGGTCGGCGGCACCGTCCCCTGCCTGGCCGAGCAGGCCGAGAAGGAAGTCGAGTTCGGCCGTGAGCCAGCCGACCGGGTCGACGGCGATCCGGTCGGCGACGGCATGGCGGGACCGGACCGGTTCCGGCGGTCCCTCCAGACGGGCCCAGGTCAGGGTCCGGGGCAGTCCACGGGCGGCGGTCCCGGCGAGTGCGGTGGCCGCCGCCAGCACCCGACGCCGGGCCCGCGACCGCCGCCCCACCGCCCCGCCGTCCCGGAACGCCGGCCGGTCCTCCGCCGACGACCGGTCCGGCTCGTCCGCGCCGGCGAGTTCCTCGGCGTAGACCCGCAGCAGGTCGTGCAGGCGGTAGCGCGGCTCGGCGCCGGGCACCGAACGGTCCACCTCCAGCAGGCTGGCCTCGACCAGCTCGTCGAGTACGCGGTCGACGTCGGGGTGGTCGAGCAGTTCGGCGACCGCCCAGGCGGCGAAGCTGACCGGCCCGAGCGAGCCGAGCAGGCCGAACGCCTCCCGGGTAGCCGGGGAGAGGGCCTGCACGCTGAGCGCGAGACTGGCCCGGACCTGCTGGTCACCGGCGGCCAGTTCGTCGAGGCGCTGCCGTTCGTCGTCGAGCCGGTCCGCGAGGATCGCCAACGGCCAGGACCGGGTGGCGAGCCGGGTGCCGGCGATCCGTACCGCGAGTGGCAGGTTGCCGCAGGCGGCGGCGATCCGGGCCGCGTGGCCGGGCTCCTCCGCCACTCGGTCCGGGCCGACGACATGGGCCAGCAGGTCCCGCGCCTCCTCGTCGGTGAGGGGACCGATCGGCAGGTGCCGGGCGTCGATCAGGCCGCTCAACCGCCGACGGCTCGTGGTCAGCACGGCGCTGCCGGGCGTGCCCGGCAACAGTGGCCTGACCTGCGCGGCGGTCGCGGCGTCGTCGAGCACGACGAGCACCCGACGGTCGGCGAGCCGGGCCCGGTAGGCCGCCGCGAGGGCGGAGAGGTTCTGTGGCAGTGCCGATCCGGGTACGCCCAGCACGCGCAGCAGGTCGGCCAGGACGGCGGCGGGATCACGCGGCGCGGCGGAGGCGCCGGTGAGATTGACGAAGAGCTGACCGTCCGGAAACCTGGCCCGGATCCGGTGCGCCGTCACCACCGCCAGGGCACTCTTGCCCACCCCGGGCTGGCCGGACACCGCGACCACCGGCACCGCGCCGGCATCCGCCCGCAGCAGCTCCTCGATCCGGTGGAGGCTTCCGGTACGGCCGACGAACCCCGGCAGCGCCGGAGGGAGCTGGCAGACCGGAAACGGTGACCGGGCGACCGCCTCGGACCGGTGCGACCGGGCGATCGACGGCTCGTCGCCACGCAGGATCGCCTGGTGCAACCCGCGTAGCTGCGAGCCCGGCTCGATGCCCAGCTCCGTGACCAGCGTCTCGCGGGCGTGCTGGTAGGCGGCCAACGCGTCGGCCCGCCGGCCGGCACGGCACAGCGCCACCATCAGCTGCCCGTGCGGCCTCTCCCGCAGCGGATGTTCGGCCACCAGCCGGTGCAGCTCGGCGAGCACCGGAGCGAGGTCGCCGTCGGCGGCGAGGTCGGCGTCCACACAGTCCTCCTGGGCGCCGACCCGCTCAAGCTCCCACCGGGCGAGTTCGGGCTCCAGGGTCGGCACCGAGAGGTCGGCCAGCGGACGCCCCCGCCACTGCCGGAGCCCGCGCCGGAACCGCTCCGCGGCGGTGACCGGATCGCCCGAGGCCAGTGCCGCCCGCCCGATGGCGACCTCGCGCCGGAACACCAGCACGTCGACGTCGTCGGTGTCGACCCGGAGCAGATAACCGTCGCTACGGTGTTCGATGGCCGCGCCCGGCAACCGGTCCCGCAGCCGGGAGACGTAGGTCTGCAGGTTCGACGCGTACGACGCCGGTGGGCGGTCCGCCCACAACGCCTCCACGAGGCGGTCGACCGTCACCACCTGTCCGGCGCCGACCAGCAGGGCGCCCAGCACCGTCCGCTGGTGCCGACTGCGCAACACCAGCTCGGCGCCGGTGTCCGCGCAGACCCGCAGCGGCCCGAGAACCCCGAACTTCACTCGCCGTCTCCCCGCACCGCCATCGGCAAATCACGGACATGAAACCGTACTACGGGCCCGAACAGGGATCCGACCCGCAAATCGCCCGGAGTGGTGTGGCCGTGTGGCAACTGTGTGGCGGACCTGCCCAAGCTGCTAGAGGCCCGCACGGGGGACGGGTCCGCCGACGGGGGGCGGGACCGGCCGACGGGGAGGCGGGACCGCCCGAAGCGGCGGACCCGGCCGGTTGGTGAGGGCGGCCCGTCGGGGGGCGGGCCGCCAGGTCAACGGGGGGCGTGGTGACCGACCGGGCGCACGCCCGGGCGGCACCGCGCGGCCCCGACTTCCCCGGCCGCTTGTGGCCCGACCTCCCAACCCGTTGTGGCCCGACTTCCCGGCCCGTTGCGGCCCGACTTCCCGGCCCGTTGCGGTCCGACTTCCTCGATCGTCGCGGCCCGACTTCCTTAGCCCACCGCGAAGCGATTCTTAAGACTCGGCTAAGCGGGCCGCTCGGACTGGTTTCCCGCGCGGTAAACCTGTACACCTTGTCCGTGACTCGTCGTCGGGATGTCGATACGGCGGAGCCGCTCACCGAGTGGGTGACGGGTCTGCTGCCAAAGGTGTCGTCCGAAGATCCCTACGACCGGCCGACGGGGGGACGGGGCCGCGACCCCGAGTTCGAGCCGTATCCATCGCCCGAACCACCCCGGTCGGACGGCGGGTGGTCGACGACGACGCGGAGCCGTGAGCCGCGTTCGTACGCCCAGGACGCCCCGGACCACCGCCCCGGGCCCGGCGGCGGCCTGGATGCCGCCCGCCACCGGGAAACCGCGGAGGTGGAGCCGTACGACCGCAGCGGGCGGCTCTTCTTCCACATCGTCTTCTGGTCGGCGCTGGCCACCAGCGTCGAGCTGTGGTGGTTGAACACCCCGTCCGGGTCGATCAACACAACCGCCGACATCCTGATCGCCGGTGGCCGGCTCACCGGCATGGTCGGCGGCTTCCTGTTGCTCGCCCAGGTGTTGCTGATGAGCCGGGTGCGCTGGCTGGAACGCTGGATCGGGGCACACTCGCTGCTCATCTGGCACCGGGAACTCGGCGCCTTCCTGCTCCTCGCCATCCTCGCCCACGCCGGACTGATCGCGGTCGGCTACAGCAAGCTCACCAACGAGCCGGTGGTGGCCGGCACCTGGCGGCTGCTGAACACCTACGAGGACATGCTCAGCGCGGCGCTGGCCACCGGCATCCTGATCGGGATCGCCCTGCTCGCCATCCGGGCGATCCGCCGGATGATGAACTACGAGCTCTGGTACTACCTGCACCTGAGCACCTACCTCGTGCTGCTGTTCGGGTACGGCCACCAGTTCGCCACCGGGCAGGAGTTGTCCAAGCCCGGCTTCGGCCGGTACTTCTGGGCGGCCCTGTACTTCTTCGTCATCGGCTGTGTCCTCTGGGGACGGATCATCTCCCCGATCGCGTTCAACGTCCGGCACCGGCTGCGGGTCGAGGACGTCGTCCCGGAGGCACCCGACATGGTGTCGATCTACATCTCGGGAAACCGGCTCGACGAGCTCGACGCCCGGGCGGGGCAGTACTTCCGCTGGCGGTTCCTGACCAAGGGCTGCTGGTGGCAGGCGCACCCGTTCTCGCTCTCGGCGGCGCCGAACGAGCAGTGGCTGCGGTTGACCGTCAAGGTGGTCGGCGACCACACCGAGTCCCTGCAGTACCTGGAGCCCGGCACCCGGATCTTCGCCGAGGGCCCGTCCGGCGTGTTCACCGCCGACCGCGCGATCCGACCCCGGGCCCTGCTCATCGCCGGCGGCAGCGGCATCGCGCCGATCCGGGCGCTGCTGGAGGACCTGCCCGAGCACACCGTGGTGATCTACCGGTCCCGCAGCGAGGACGAACTGCTGTTCCGGGACGAGTTGGACTGGCTGGCCCGGGCCCGCAACGCCCAGGTCTGGTACGTCATCGGATCCCGGGAGGACCCGGCGCCCCGGCACCTCTTCACCGCCAAGGGCATGCGGGAACTGGTCCCGGACGTACGTCGGCGGGACATCTACCTCTGTGGACCGCCCGGCCTGGTGGACGTGTCGATGCGCACCATGCGCAAGCTCCGGGTGCCCCGTCGACAGATGCACCTCGACCCGTTCGAATTCTGATCCTTCCGCTCCACCCCCTACGGAGGTAGACCCCGTGCGTCGCGCCGCGTTCGCCGTACTCGGCACCGCCATCGGCACCGCCCTGCTGATCGGCGCCAAGCTCGGCACCCCGACCTCAGGTTCCGACACCCAGGTCGCGCTGGAGGAGCCCGCAGACGAGACCGCCGCCACCCCCACGGCGAGCGCCAAGGCCCCGGCCGGAAAGAAGACCACCGCGCCGCCCGCGAAGAAGCCACCGGCGAGCGGACTGCGCGACGGCACCTTCGCCGGGGCCGGCGCCAGGTACGACTACGGCACCATCAAGGTCACCATCACCGTCAAGGGCGGCAAGGTGTCGGACGTCGATGCCGACTACCCGGACGAGGATCCGACCAGCGCCGGGATCAACGAGAACGCCATCCCGAAGCTGCGCCAGCAGGTGCTCGCCGCGCAGAGCGCCAGCAAGATAACCACGGTCTCCGGGGCGAGCCTGACCAGCGCCGCGTACAAGGCGTCGTTGCAGTCGGCGCTCGACAAGGCGAAGGCCTGAGCCGATGGCTGCCGCAGGGCTGCGCCGGGTCGAGCAGATCATGGGTACGCCGATCAGTGTGCAGCTCACCGATCCACTTCCGGCGCGCCGGCTGGAGGAGCTGGCCGAGGAGGTCTTCGACTGGCTGCGCGAGGTGGACCAGCGGTTCAGCACCTACAAGGAGGACAGCGAGGTCAACCGGTTCGACCGGGGTGAACTGGCCCTGGCGGACTGCTCCGCGGACATGCGGCTGGTCGTCGAGGCCTGTGCCGACCTGTGGCGGGACACCGACGGCTACTTCGACGCGTACGCGACCGGGCGGTTCGATCCGTCCGGCTTCGTGAAGGGCTGGTCGGTGCAGGTGGCCTCGGACCGGCTGCTCGCCGCCGGCTGCCGCTCGCACTGGATCAACGCCGGTGGGGACATCCGGGCCCATGGCGGCCCCCGCCCCGGCGAACCGTGGCGGATCGGGGTCCGGCATCCGTGGCAGCCGGACAAGGTCTGCTGGGTGCTGGGCAGCACCGACTTCGCGATCGCGACCTCCGGCACCTACGAGCGGGGATTCCACGTCATCGACCCGTACCGGGGCGAGCCGGCGACCGGGCTGACGTCGGTGACCGTGGTCGGCAAGGATCTCGGCCGGGCCGACGCGTACGCCACCGCCGGGGTGGCGATGGGGCAGTCCGGGCTGCGGTGGCTGGCCGACCTGCCGGGCTACGAGGTCGGCATCGTCACCTCCGACGAGCTGAGTTTCCGCTCGGACGGCTTTCCGGTGCTGCCGGCCGAACCGGCGGGACGGCCACCGTTGCCAGGCCGCGCCGACCTCGTGGATCAGCCGGTCCCCAGGATCGGGTAGCGCGGCGGTCAGAATCCGCCCGTGGCGGCGCCCGCCGGCAACGAGGAGCCGTCCAGCGGCGAGTCGCCGAGGAATCGGGACCAGCGGCCGCCACCGAGCAGGCCGCCCTCCCGGGCGAGCTGCGGCACCGTCGTCAGCATTCCCTCCGCGCCGTACAGCGCCACCGCCAGCCCCGGATCGAGCTTCGGCTCGCCGCCGACGGGAAACGGATGCTGGCGCCGGGCGGCGCGGAGCAGCCGGGCACCGCTGACGGTCCGGCGGGGCAGGAACCAACTGGCGACCACGCCGAACGCCAGCACCATGACCAGGCCGGTGCCGACGCCGACCAGGTCACCGGCGACCAGCCGGCCGACCAGGATCGGCGGGACGAGCACCAGCATCGCCGGAAGCAGGAACCGGTGCCAGGCCGGGCGGAGCAGGCCGAGCCCGATCAGGCCCTCGCGCTGCTCGGCCAGGGCCCGCCGGACACGATGCTGGTTGGCGACCTCGCGGGGCGCCATCGAGCCGTAGAGCGCGCCGAACAGGGCGCGTTCCAGCGGCTCCACGCCGGCCGGCAGGACACCGGTCCGGCGGAGCCCACCCGGACGGTCGGCGACCACCAGACCCCGGACGTGCAGCTTGACCAGTGCGGTCCGGACAGCGGCCCACGCGCCGCCGCTCAGGTAACCGAGGTCCGTCGTGCTGGCGTCCGATGGGTCCGTCATACCTTCCAGTATGGAACCCCCGCGCACCCCTTTATCGGCTACCTCGACGGTTGGCCGGGCAGGTGGGCGCCGAACCACTCGGCCGCCTCCCGGGCCACCTGTTCCAGGGTGCCGGCCTCGGAGAACAGGTGGGTGGCTCCGGGTACGACCCGCAGCTCCGCCGTGCTCTCCACTTCGGCGAGCGCCTGTTCGTTGAGTCGGAGCACCTCGTCGTCGAGCCCGCCGACCAGCAGCAGCGTGCTGGCCCGTACCCGGGGCAGGTTCGGGCCGGCCAGGTCCGGACGCCCGCCCCGGGAGACGACCGCGTACACCTGGTCCGGTCGGGATGCGGCGGCGGCCAGCGCGGCGGCGGCGCCGGTGCTGGCACCGAACAGTCCGATCGGCAGCGGCCCGGCCGGGGTGCCGGTGCCCAGCCAGTCGACGATGCCGACGAGCCGACCGGTGAGCAGGTCGATGTCGAACCGCAGCTCGCCGGTCCGGTCGTCGACCGCCTCCTCGTCCCGGGTCAGCAGGTCCACCAGCAGGGTGGCCAGGGCCGCCCGGTTCAGCGCGTCGGCGACCAGCCGGTTGCGAGGGCTGTGCCGGGAGCTTCCGCTGCCGTGCGCGAACAGCACGATCCCGCGCGCACCGGCCGGGACGACCAGGTCACCGGTCAGTTCGACGCCCCCGGTCGGAATCGTCGTCTCGGTCGTCCGGATCTCCATCCGGCTGCCTCCCTGCCTGTTCCCGGTGCGGCCGGTCGCCCCGGTCGGGTACGCCGGGACCGGCCTCTGGTGTCGGCCATACCCGCCGTCGGCGGGGTCAACCGTCGCCGCGCCGGCGGCCGGGTTTGCCGGTGCGGCCCCGGGGAAGGCCCCTCGGACGCCCGAGAGCCACCGGACGGACAATCCGCCAACCGGCCGACGAACGTGAGGGATGTTATGGCCCGCCAGAAATCCGGCAAGTCGAAGTCTTCCCAGTCCAGCACCGGCGATGCCGCCAAGCAGCAGACCCCCGATCTGAGCGAGTGGACGGACGAGGCGGCCAAGGCGAGGACGATCGACGATCCCCGCCGGATGCCGCCGCGCGACTCGACCGGACTGCCCTCCAGCGGCGACCGGTACACCGAAGACCCGCGCGACCGGTAGGCCGTCTGGGAGGCGGCTCCTGTCAGTGGGGGTGGTCCGTCACGGGCAATCCGAGCGCGCTGACCGCCGCAGCCAGGGTGACCGCCTTGGCCAGCAGTTGGGTGGTGCCGTACTCGTGCAGGTGGACGGTGCAGCCGGCACGGTCGAAGCGTACGGTGACCGGTTTGCCGGGATGGTGATGCCCGAGCCGCGCGATGAGCCGGCCCGGGTCGTCGACCGGGCGTGGCCGTAGGGTCTGCGGTACCGGGATCGGCTGGTGCGGATCGTCGGGCACGGTCGCGGCGAGGGCCACTTCGAGGTACGTCACACAGGCAGCGACCGCCGCCGGCAGGCTCCGGTGCAGCGGCAGGTCGGTAAGCGGAGCGGCCGGGTCTGCGGCGATGATCTCCACGTTCCACCGCTGGCCGTGCACCCGCAACGGGTTGTCAGCTTCCAGTCGGTGGTCCTGCACCGTGATCGCGATGGCCAGGTGCAGACCGAGGGCTATTCCGATCAACTCGGTCAGCGGCGGCGCGTCCGCCGGCCGGGCGGCCAGCACCAGCCGGCCACCGGGGCGACCACGGGTGGCGAGGGCGATCTGCTCGGCGAGCGGGTCGTCGCCGGGATGGCGCAGGGTGACGATGCCGTCGCGGAAGTCCTGGCTGAGCTGGTGGCCGCCGTCGAGTTCGATGAGGTCGTCCGGACGCTGGTCGAGCCGCCAGGCCAGGCGGGCGAGCCGGTACCGTTCGGGCAGTTGGACGACGGGTTTGCCGCCGGGCTGGGTCGCGACGAGTGGTGCGTCCACCCGTGCGTTTCCGGGCTGCCGATGAACCCAGTTCTCGTGGACCACCCGGCCGGCGAGATCGGTCACGGTGACGACCGCACCGTGATACACCCGCCGACTGTCGCCGCAGGTGTGGCAGGACAGGTGCTGGGCGCTCGCGCCGGCCCCGGCACAGCGGTCGCACGACGGGTTGGCCGGGCTGCCGCCGAGGGTGCAGTAGCAGGCGCGGAGCCGGCTGCCTGGATCGCAGTCGGGACAGTCGTGGTACGGAATCGGCTCACCGAGCCAGTCCGGCGAGGGCGGTTCCCAACCGCGTACCAGGGCGGTGGTGACCCGGCGGGATACCTGACCGGTCGGTTCGTCGGTAAGGGTCTCGACGACGTGGTCGGGGCGCAGCGAGGTATGCCACCACCGGCCGTTTCGCCAGATCGCCTGCGCGCCGGGCCGACCGTCGCAGTCGCGGACCATCCGCCGCTCGACCTGGTCGCAGTCGACGGGTTCGGGGAGGTCGGGTGACGCAGCGCCGGCCCGGAGATAGTGCGCGGGGGCGTCGAGGCCGTGCGGTTCGAACCCGTCGAAGGCGTCGGCGACCGAGACTGCGGCGACGGCTGCCGGCAAATCGTCGCCGCGTACCCGCGAGGTTGCCGGTAATACGGCGACGCCGGGCGTCTCGTAGCGGATGTCCCAGTACAGCCGACCGTATCCGGAATCGCGGGCCTCGATGACCAGGTCGAGAAAGAGCTGGTCGGCGAGCCGGCAGAGCTTGGCGAGCCGGGCGTCGAGGTCGGGCGGCGGCGCGGCGACACTACGACCGTGGAAGACCCGCCACGGGTTGTGTGCACAGGTGGTGAGGGCTGCGGCGACCAGGGCGTCCCGGCGCTCGGCGGGCAGGTCGGGGCGCCACTCGCGGGAAAGCAGGACGTACTCGTCGCCGAGCGGACGCCACCCGGTGGAGATGTCGGACAGTGCGGTGGCACCGACGGTGGCGGCAAGGTCGGAGATGACCGGGGTGAGCGCGAGTTCCCAGCGCTCGTTCGACCTCTGTCGTGGTGCGAGTGCACCGGCCGTGACGCTGACCGACGCGACCCCGCCGGTGTCGGCGTTGACCACGGTGAGCACGAACTGGGCCCGGATCTCCCCCCGCTGGTCGCAGCGCTGGCAGGGGCCGGCGATCGTGCCGTCGCCCCGGCAGAGCAGGCACTCCCGGTACGGCTCGCCGCTCCCCTGCCGCCGCTCGTCGACAAGGAACTGGTCGCCGCCCCAGATACACCGGCAGTCGTCGAGGGTGAACGTCAACCCGGCACAGTCGGCGCAGACCACCACCGTCATATCGACCGCCGCCGTACCCGCCGGGTGCAGGGTATGTCGTGGTCGACCCGCAATCCGCAGCGCCGGCCGTCGGCCATCAACCGGCCACAGAACACCCGATGGCGTACGTCCTGATTGTGCTCCTCCGACACGGTGGTCCCCCGCGCGTCGGCGCCGAGAAAGGCCATCGTCCGAGCGGCGGTCCGCGCCAGGATGCGGGCCCGAGCCAGGTCGGAGGTGACGATCGGCAGGTGGATGACGTACCGCGACAGGTTGATGGTCATCGGCGGGCCATCTCACGCATGCTCGCCTGGCTGGACTGCCACCGACGCAACGCGTCCTTGATCCGCGCCGTCTCCTCCCGGCTGCGGGCCAGCTCCGCGTAGACGCCGCCGAGGTCGTCGCCGACCCGGTCGAGGAACGCGGCAACCTCGTCGGGATCCAGCCCGCGCCAGGTGACCGTGAACTGCCGGCCCCGCACCTGCCAGGGCCGGATCGGCCGGTACGACGCGGAACGGTACCCACCGACCACCGCGTACCAGCGTCGGGCCTTTCTCGATCTTGTCAGGATGCGCCGGAGGAGTTGTCGCACGTCGGGTACGTCCTTTCTCCTGAGATGTCCGGTGGGTGGGGTGGCCCGGCCGTTTCGGGTCCGGCCGGACCACCCCACCCCGCCGCCGCAGCCCCAATCGGCGGTACAGCAACGGGGTAGCCGCTCGGACTACTGACGACCGGGCGGAATGCTGGCGATCGGGGGATGAGGTAGCTGCCAACCTGGTGCTCCGGCGAGTGCACTGCCCTGCGGAGGTGCCAACCGACCGCAAGAGGCGCGCCACCGCCGTCTGCGACGTTAGTAGCCCAACGTCACCTACGTCAAGCACGTCACCTACGGAATCACCGTCAATATTGTTACCTGCGTTGCCTGCGTCGAGGACCACGATCGATACTGGGTAGGCCAATCGACCGCAAGGGGCGAACTGTGCCTATCCCGCCGACCATGAACGAACTGATCGAGGATCTTGTTAAACGCATCCATCAGGGCGTCTTTCCACCCGGCACCCAGATCCCGTCCACCAGCGAACTGGCCGACCAGTACGACGTATCAATGTCGACTGTTTCCCGGGCAGTGGCCAGGTTGCGAAAGCGTGGCGTGCTGGTCGGCCGCCCCGGTCGAGGCGTGTTCGTAGCTGAGAAGCGAGGGCGATAGCGATTCCTTGGACTGCATCACCCTGAGCGAGTGATGCTCCATGAACGGTTGTCCCTGCGAGGCTGCGTCTACAAGTGACTTCCGATAGTGTTCCTCCGACTACGCAGACGCGCGGGGGACGGCAGTCTGCTTACCTTGAGCAGTTCACCGTCTCCGGCCCTGCGCCCAGGGTTCAGGGGAGGACCACATGGCCAGCATCGAGGAAGTGAAGGCGGCGCTCGCCCAAGCCGCCGAGCAGGGCAACACCGCTACTAACCAGATCAGAGCGGCCCGGAACGGCGTTGAGCAGATGCTGAGCCGGCTCCGTGTCGTCGCTGCCGGCACCGGTCATCCCAAGATCGGCGAGGCGATCGCCCGAGCTGAGCAGAGCAAGCAGCGCCTTGATGAGGCCGCCACCCTTGCGCAAGGCAGCTCACAGGCCGCGCGCGACTACATCGGCATCCTCGGCTGATATCGGGCCGGGCCGCGATGGACATTGATGGCGTCAAGACGACGATCCGCGCGGGCAGCCGCGCCGCTAAGGCCGGCGCGAAAATTTTAGAACAGGCCGCCTCCGAGGCAGCAGAGGCTGACGCCCTGGCTCGCGTCACCATCCACGACAGCGAGCATGAATATGCACAGAAAGCGCTTGATGGGATGGCAGGACTGGCACGTGAGGTCGAAGTAACCCTTCGGCGGTTTACTGCTGCCGTCGAGCACGCGGACGCCTACGTCCGAGCCCTCGGATGAGCGGCGACATGGCTGCGGTTGTCGCCCAGCTGCTCGCCGTACGCGACAACTTGGCTAACGCAGTCGTGACAGCCCTTCGCGCGAAGGCCGAGGCCGACGAGGCCCACCTTCGCTACGAAGAAGCCTCGAAAGGAACCAACCACCGCGACATCCGTGCGGCGGTGGTTGAAGCGCGCACAGCCAGTGACAAGTCAGCCAAGATCGCCCGACTGCTGAACGAATCACAGAAATACCTCGTCAAATACATCAACACCATCGCTCCGGGCTCCGCCACTGAGATTCCGGACGTAATGCCGTCTGGCGAGCGCCTTGTAAGAGAGGCAGCCGATCAAGAGTCGCGTGCGGCGAGGTACCACACGAAAGCTACGCAGGCGGCCGCAAATCACGAGGAAGGCGCGAAAAAGATCGAGGCGACCGCGAGAGAAGCGATCTCGATTGTCAAGGACCGAATTCGTCCGGGAGACGCGCAGGCCAGCACGGGAACGCCAAGCCATCCGCCGCCGTCGCCTCCACAGACAGCTAAGTCCGGCCACCCGATTGCGGATGCCGTATTGGCAGTTGCAGGTATCGCCTTAGCGGCCAGAGTGGCTGTTCAAAGCGCAAGAAAGCGTCGCGAGAGGAAACGATCAAATGAAGATCAGGCCACAGATAGTTGATTACATCCGCACATTCGTGCGGGATGACTACACGGCAAATGATCGAATCGAAGCTCAACTCAACGAAGACGGCTGGGACGGATTTGCTGCTTTCCTAAGCGCCGCCTTCTTCTACGCAATCGATCTACATTTCGACGGGAGGCGTGACGACCGTGCGATCAGGCAGTTCGTAGCCGAACTGCGATCCGATAACGCAGATGTAGCCGATCAAATCGATGCCGGGCAGGCCGAGAACGCCATCTTCGCAGTCTTGGACTCTTCGGTGGATCTTGAGGCTCCGCCGGAGATGCTTGGCAGAGTGCAAACCTTCGCCGTACATAAGGTCCTAGTCGAGGCAAA
Source organism: Plantactinospora solaniradicis (assembly GCF_042658085.1). Lineage (NCBI taxonomy): Bacteria > Bacillati > Actinomycetota > Actinomycetes > Micromonosporales > Micromonosporaceae > Plantactinospora > Plantactinospora solaniradicis. Next base: position 88,440 of record NZ_JBHSPR010000017.1, read on the forward strand.
CCTCTCCGACGCCGAACTGGATTCACTGCTCAGCCGAGCCAAGCAGCTCGCCGAAAGCTAAGGAATTCCGCCAGTCCTTCCTCACGTCCAAGAAGAGTACCTGGCAATTTTCCTTTCTACGGAAGCGAGGAGAACAGGCCTGGCGCGTCAGGGTCACTACCAGTCTCCAGCTCGAACGATTCTCTGTGCGGCCTACGAGCCGGCACTGGGAACACAGCCGCAGCCGTGAGGTCCGCGACGGCGATCTGCAGACCGGCAACGATCCTGTCCAGCAAGTCCGCCTGCTGCGGCTCAAGCTCCACCAGCCGGCGAAGCGCAGGGAGCTACCCGACTGGAAGGCCAACCTGAACAAGCAGCACCGGACCGTCCGAGCGCAGGTCGAGCACGCCCTGACCAGGATGAAGTGCTTCAAGATCCTTCGCGACTACCGCCGCGCCGCCCGCACATTGGCCGACACCGCTTCCGGTATCGCCCACCTCCACAACATCATCCTCGCGGGGTGACGGCAGCACCGTTGCCAGGCAACGCTTTCACCGAGTTGCGAGACATCCTTTAGCGCGGGGAGCTGACAATTCCCATCCTCCTGTCATCGAGAGATAACGGTACGTACGCCCCTTTGACCCTCCATGGACGACCGGCTGTCAGGTCGCGTGGTCCGTGATCTGGTTGAGGGTTTGATGCCGCGCCGGTCAACTTCGGTCCTTCAGCCGCCACGAAAGCCACCCCCCGGGTGCCACGTCGACGCACAAGCCCCACAACGTTCGCCTGACCCACACCGCAGCGAAAGTTGATCGGACGGCGGGGTTGTAGGGGCACCCGAACCAGGCGCATTTTCCACGCCCGGCCGCTCACTTCCACCACATTGACCCGGTTGGTCCGGTAAGCTGACCCCGGTTTCGCCCGGTGGCGTCCCCTCCGTGCCGGCGCGACCGCCGCCGAATCACCTTCGGGTGAGCCGGGGACCCAGGTAGGTGGGGTGAGTCCGCGACCGCGGTAGGGACTTGTTCCGTCCCGAACCCGTCAGCTAACCCGGTAGGCGGCCGACGGAGGGACATGCATGACGGGATCCAGACGTCGGCGGTTACCGCTGGTCCTGGCACTGCTCGCCACGGTCGGCGCGCTCGCCGGAGCGGCGGCCCGACCCGGCGCGGCGGCGGCACACAACCCCGCCACCCTCGGCGACGAGGGCGACACGCCACTGCTCCGCGACGTGCTCGAATCCACCGGACGAGGCTATCTACAGGCCAGGAACGCGCTGGCGAACGCCAAGGCCCGGCAGGCGAAGCTGGCCGCCGAACTCGTCCGCGTCGAGCGCCGGATAGCCGAACTGAGGCCGCAGATCGAACTGGTCGCCCGCAACGCGTACCAGACCGGCCGGATCGGCCCGGTGCTGGCGCTGCTGCACGCCGGCTCGGCCGACGAGTTCCTGGAGCGCGCCCGGGGGCTGGAGGTCGTGGCCATGCGGGACAACGACACGCTGCGTCGACTGGGGCAGGCCCGGGACCGGGCCGCCCGGGCGAAGCTGGCACTCGACGCCGAGGTCGTCGAGGAACGCAGGCAGCTCTCCATCATGCTGCGGCAGAGGCAGGCGGCCGAACGCGCGCTGGCGCTGGTCGGCGGCGCCTCGACCGGCGGCTTCGTGGTGGCCAACTCACCGGTCGCCCGGTCGGCGCCACGCAACAGCGACGGCTCCTGGCCGCCGCAGTCGTGCAACCAGCCCGATCCGACCACCCCGGGCTGCGTCAGCCCACGCACGCTGCACGCGTTCACCGAGGCCCGCCGGGCCGGCTTCACCCGGTTCACCTCGTGCTACCGCTCCGGCGGGCCGTACGAGCACCCCAAGGGCCGGGCCTGCGACTTCTCCGCCCTGCCGGGTGGGTTCGGCGGGGACGCCAAGGGACCCGACCGGACCTACGGCAACAACCTCGCCGCCTTCTTCGTCCGCAACGCCGACCTGCTGGGCGTGCTCTACGTCATCTGGTACCGGCAGATCTGGCTGCCGACGACCGGCTGGAAGTCGTACGGCGGTGCGCACGGGGACCCGTCCAGCGACCACACGAACCACGTACACCTGTCGCTGCTCTAGGCGGAGGCGGAGGCGGACGGCGCCCGGGTCGGCCTACGGCTCGTGCTCCGGGGTCCGTCGCACCGGTGCCCGACCGGCCGGCTGCGCCGGTTGTGGTCCGGACGGTTCGATCGGCGGCACCGGCCGGGTCACCGGGTTGTTGCAGGTGACCCGGAGCAGCTCACCGTGGTGCAGCAACTCCATGACGTCGTCGGGATCACCGTCCCGCAGCACGTACGTCGCCTCGTGCGACCGCACGTCCACCCGCAGGTGCACCCCGCGCCAGCGGAGCGAGAACTCCAACCGGTCGATCCGGCTCGGCAGTCGAGGGGTGAAGGCCAGCGTCTCGAAGTGGTCCCGCAGCCCGCCGAACCCGGCCACCAGGGCGATCCAGGCGCCGGCCAGCGAGGCGACGTGTACGCCGTCCCGGGTGTTCTGGTTGAGGTCGTGCAGATCCATCAGGGCGGCCTCGCCCAGATAGTCGTGCGCCAACTCCAGGTGCCCGACCTCGGCCGCCAGCACCGCCTGGGTGCACGCCGACAGCGACGAGTCGCGGACCGTGCGCCGCTCGTAGTAGGCGAAGTTCGCCGCCTTCTCCTCGTCGGTGAACGCGTCCCCCCGCCAGTGCATCGCCAACACCAGATCGGCCTGCTTGATCACCTGTTTCCGGTACAGGTCGAAGTACGGATAGTTGAGCAGCAGCGGGTACTGCTCCGGGGGCGTACCGGCGAAGTCCCACTCCTGGAACCGGGTGAAGCCCTCCACCTGCGGATGCACCCCGAGTTCCGGGTCGTACGGGATGTGCATGTCGTTCGCGGCGTCCCGCCAGGCGGCGGTCTCCTCGTCGTCGACGCCCAACCGGTACGCCTGCTCGCCGTGCCGGGCGGCGGCGTCGGCGGCGGCCAGCAGGTTCCGCTGGGCCATCAGGTTGGTGTAGACGTTGTCGTTCTTCACCGCCGTGTACTCGTCCGGGCCGGTCACCCCGTCCAGGTGGAACTTGCCGTGCCGGTCGTGGTGGCCGAGCGAGCGCCACAGTCGGGCGGTTTCCACCAGCAGTTCGAGCCCTGCCTCGCGCTCGAACTGCTCGTCCCCGGTGGCCTGCACGTACCGGCGGACCGCGTCGGCGATGTCGGCCGCGATGTGGAAGCCCGCCGTGCCGGCCGGCCAGTACGCGGAGGTCTCCTGACCCCGGATCGTCCGCCAGGGAAAGGCGGCGCCCTGTAGCCCGAGCGTCCTGGCCCGCTCCTGGGCCAGGTGCAGCGTGGAGTGCCGCCAGCGCAGCGCCGAGGCGACCGCCGACGGCAGGGTGTAGGTCAGCACCGGCAGCACGAACGTCTCGGTGTCCCAGAACGCGTGACCGTCGTACCCCGGCCCGGTCAGGCCCTTGGCCGGGATCGGTCGCAACTCCGCCCGCGCGCCGGCCTGGAGCACGTGGAAGAGCCCGAACCGGACCGCCTGCTGCACCTCCGGGTCGCCCTCCACCTGCACGTCGGAGTCGTCCCAGAAGGTGTCGAGGTAGCCGCGTTGCTCGGCGCAGAGCCCGTCCCAGCCGGAGAACCGGGCACCGGCCAGCGCCGCCGCAACCTGATCGCGCAGCCCCGGCCGGGACCGCCGGCTCGACCAGCCGTACGCGACGTACTTGACCATCCGCAGCCGCTCGCCCGGCTTGAGTACGCAGGTGACGGTGGTCCGAGCCCAGTCCTCGTACGCCTCGTTGCCCACCACCTTGCGCTCCGGCCCGTGCACCTCGTGGCTCATCGAGACCGCCAGCCGCAGCCCGCTCGCCTTGGTGCGGTGCACCAGCAGGGCCCCGTCGCTGTTCACCAGGCGTTCCTCGGCCTGCAACGGCGACTCCAGCACCGCCGCCACCCGGGGATCCCGGCTCTGCGTCGGCAGTTGCTCGTTGGCGACCAGTTCCGACTGCACGATCAGCCGCATCGGACCGTCGACCGGCTCCACCCGGTACTCGATCGCCGCTATCGAGCGCTGGGTGAACGACACCAGCCGGGTGCTGCGGATCCGCACCGTACGCCCGGCCGGCGAGCGCCACTCGACCGACCGTTGCAGGGTGCCGGCCCGCATGTCGAGCACCCGCTCGTGGTGGAGCAGTTCGCCGTACCGGACGTCGAACGGCTCGTCGTCGACGAGCAGCCGGATCGGCTTGCCGTTGGTGACGTTGACGAGCGTCTGACCGGACTCGGGGAACCCGTATCCGGCCTCGGCGTACGGCAGCGGACGCAGCTCGTAGAAGGAGTTCAGGTAGGTACCGGGCAGGCCGTGCGGCTCGCCCTCGTCCAGGTTGCCGCGCAGCCCGATGTGCCCGTTGGAGAGCGCGAACACCGACTCGGACTGGGCCAGCACGTCGAGGTCGAGCCGGGTCTCCCGGACGTGCCACGGCTCGACCGGATACGCCCGTTCCCTGATCATCGGTTCTCGCCTTCGGTTCGTGACCGCGGGACTCGCAGACCCGGCCCACTCCTCGCACTCACGATTGTTCCCTCGCCAGTGGCACCGAACCGGGTAGCAACTCGGACAGGTCCCGGACCACCACGTCGGCGCCGTGTTCGCGCAGCGCGTCGGCCTGGCCGACCCGGTCCACCCCGACGACGAACCCGAACTTCCCGGCCCGGCCCGCCTCGACGCCGGCCAGCGCGTCCTCGAACACCGCCGCCTGCTCGGGTCGTACCCCGAGTTGGTCGGCGGCGGCCAGGAAGGTGTCCGGACGGGGCTTGCCGCGCAGCGCCCGTTCCCGGGCCACCACACCGTCCACCCGGACCTCCACCATCGGCTCGAGCCCCGCCGCCGCGATCACGTCACCGGCGTTGGCGCTGGCCGAGACGACCGCCCGGCGCAGCCCGGCCGCCTGCGCGGCGTGCAGGTAGTCCACCGACCCCTGGTACGCCTGCACGCCGTCCCGCTTGATCACCTGGAGCAGCAGAACGTTCTTCCGGTTGCCGAGCCCGTGCACGGTTTCGGCACTCGGCGGGTCGTCGGGCTTCCCCTCGGGCAGGACGATCTGCCGCGAGGCGAGGAAGGTCCGAACCCCGTCGGCGCGGGGTCGACCGTCCACGTACCGGTTGTAGTCGTCCCCCGGTTCGAACGCCCGGAACGGCTCACCGGTCTCCGCCGCGCGCCGCCGGAGGAAGTCGTCGAACGTCTCCGCCCAGGCCGCGTTGTGCACCCGGGCGGTCTGGGTCAGCACACCGTCCAGGTCGAACAGGCAGGCGGTCACCTGCGCGGGTAGCCCCAACACCCATACAACCTATCCGCACCCCCACCAACCGGCACCTGGGCACGCCGGGCTGTAAGGAAGGGCCCCTTCTTATCGTTCTCTGTAGAAGAAGGGCCCCTTCTTAACCCCCTTCTTAACCGTGGTGCCCATGGGACGGGGGGCGACCGGGGGACTGGCCGGGGTTGACTACTACGAACTGGCCCATCATGCCCTGGTCCTCGTGGTAGAGCAGGTGGCAGTGGAACATGTACGGGATGTTCGGGTCGGCGTAGTCGGCGAACCGGGCGATGATCTGGATCGGGCGGTTCAGCGTCACCAGCACGGTGTCCTTCCAGCCCCGCAGCTCGGGTGGCGGTTCCCGACCGTCCACCGAGAGCACCTGGAACTGCACGTCGTGGACGTGCAGGCTGTGCGGCGTACCGTCCTGTTTGGTGATTTCCCAGATCTCGGTGGTGTCCCGGGTGACCGCGAAGTCGATCCGTTCCGGATCCATCGCCTTGCCGTTGATCTTCCGGTCGGAAAGTTGGAACCGGCGGGTGGTGGCGGCCGTCGCCGGGTCCAGTCGGTCGATCGGGACGAGCCGGGACGGCACCTCGGGCGCCGGTGCGAGGCTTCCGGCGGCCCGCAGTTCCAGCACGTCGAACGAGTCGTCCCCGCCGCTGAACCTGCCGAAGAGGTCGTCGCCCACGTTCGGCGGGAAGCTGCGCAGCACGACCCGCTCGGCCGGCCGCATCGTCACCACGATCTCGGCCCGCTCCCCGGGAGAGAGCCGGATCCGGCCGGTCTGGTGCGGGCTGGCGAGCAGCCCGCCGTCCGTGCCGATGAGCGCGAACCCACGGCCGTCGGCGAACCCGAAGTCGTACGACCGGGCGTTGGAGCCGTTGAGCAGCCGCAGCCGGATCCGTTCCGTAGTGACGTCGAGGTACGGCCCGACGGTGCCGTTGACCAGCAGCGTGTCGCCGAGGATGCCGACGCCGCCGAGCAGGCTGTGTCCGTCGTCGAACTGCCCGTTGGAGTCGAACCCGCGGTCCTGGACGATCACCGGGATGTCGTCGACACCGTACCGCCGGGGTAGCGCCAGCGCCGACGCCGGCTCGTCGTCCAGGATGAACATTCCGGCCAGTCCCCGGTAGACGTGCTCCTCGGTCTCGCCGTGCGGGTGCGGGTGGTACCAGAGGGTGGCGGCCGGCTGGTTGACGGTCCAGTGCGGGGACCAGGTCGCGCCCGGCCGGACCATCTGGTGCGGGCCGCCGTCCATCACCGCCGGCAGGTGCATGCCGTGCCAGTGCACGCTGGTCGGTCGGTCGAGCCCGTTGACCACGTTCACCAGCACCTCTTCGCCGCGCTTCGCCCGCAGCGTCGGGCCCAGGTAGTCGCCGTTGTAACCCCAGGTACGGGTCCGGCCGCCCTGGCCGAGGTCGCGCTCGCCGGTCTGCGCGCGCAGGTCGAAGACCCGCCGTCCCTGGGCGTCGATCCTGGACTCGGCCAGTGGTGGCACGGCGAGCCGGTTGACGAAGTCGACCTTTCCGGTGGTGTCGACGACGGTGCCGGTCCACGCCCAGGTGCCCAACGCGACGCCGGCCCCGCAGAGCAGCAGCACCACGGACAGCACTCCGACCAGCACTCTCTTCCAGCGCCGCGATCCCTCGCCCGCCATTCCGGCACCTCCCCGATAGCTCCGACAGCTACATGTAGGCTGCCTTCTTATCGGGGGCGCGTCCATGCCGGGCGGCGGAACTCAGGGGCGGTTCAGGGGAACCCGTACCCGGCCCCGGGGTCGCCGGGAAGAGCCTCGACTACCGTCGCTTCAGCGTCCAGCACACCGTCATCTCGGTGGTCACCTCGCCGTCCTCGGTGCCGATCTCGACCGACACCGGGAACTCCGGCCGGCTGCCGGCCTCGAACTCGGCGACCACCTCGCCGGCCGGGCGACCCAGCCGGGCGGTCGCCCGCACCGCACCCATCGCCAGTCGCCGGTAGCGGATCTCGGCCTGCGCCGCCAGCGGCACCGCACGGTCGAAGAGCTGACCGAACGTGCCGAGTACGACCGCCCCGGAGGCGGTCTCGCCGAGTGTGAACAGCGCGCCGGCATGCGGACCGCCGACATGGTTGTGCGCCGGGGGCGAGTCGGGCAGCCGGACGACGGCGCGTACCCCACCGGTCTCGTCCGGGGTCACCTCGACGAGTTCGAAGCCGAGGGTCCGGGCGAACGGTACCGAGCCGAGCAGGCCAGCGGCGATCTGCCGCACGTCGGGAGACATGGCCGTACGCTACTCGTTGGTAACTTGCTCCGGCAAGGCCGGTCGGGCCTCAGCGGACTCCCCCCGGGATGCGTCGCCGAGCCGCCGGACCGACACCGGTGCTCACCGCCATCCCACGTCGATCCGGTCCCCGCGCTCGTCGAAGAAGTGCACCGCGTCCATCCGTACCGAGACCGCCATCGGATGCCCCGTGGTCACGGCCGGGTACGGGGCGAGCCGTACCGCCAGTTCGGCCGGTCGCCGGTGGTGCCGACCCGGATCGTTCAGCACGCTGGTACGCCCGCCCCGGGCCTCGGATGCCGGCTGCCCCGCTCCGCTGATCGCCCGCCCGGTCAGCCGCTGCATCACCTGTCCGAGCCGGCGGAGCCCCCGTCCCGCGCCCGCCGTGCGCTCCTCGGTCACCGGGCCCCCGAGATCGTCGACGACGATCGCGGTCGCGCCGATGTCGAGGAAGGCCAGCGACTCGTGTCCGTGATGCTCCAGGTAGCGGATCCGCCCCTGCAGTACGTCGCCCGGGGTGTCCGGCGCCACCGGGGTCAGCGCCTCCGCGCGCATCCCGACCACGATCCGCTCGCCGTGGTAGTGCGCCACCGCACGCGCCCGGATGTCGTCCCAGGGCAGGTAGAGCGCCTGCTCACCGAAGTTGAGCGTGACGTACCGGTCCAGGTGGACGTAGACCGTCGCCTCCAGCAGGTTCATCCGGGGGCTGCCCAGGAAGGCGGCGACGTACAGCGTCGCCGGGCGGCCGTAGACCTGGGTCGGCGTGCCGACGTCCTGGAGTACGCCCTTACGCATGATCGCCACCCGGTCCGCCATGGTCAGCGCCTCGGCCTGGTCGTGGGTGACGTAGACCGTGCTCACGCCGAGTTCGCGGACCAGTCCGGAGATCTCCGCGCGCAGCTCCGCCCGCAGTCCGCTGTCCAGGTTGGACAGCGGCTCGTCCATCAGGAAGAGCCCCGGGCGGCGGACGATGGCCCGACCCATCGCCACCCGCTGCCGCTGACCACCGGACAGTTGGCTGGGCTTGCGCCCGAGTACGTCACCGATGCCCAGGGCGCTCGCCACGTCGGCCACCCGCTCGCCGCGCGGCCCCTCCTCCACTCCCGACAATCGGAGCGGAAAGGCGATGTTGGCCCCGACGGACATGTGCGGATACAACGCGAAATCCTGGAATACCATCGCGATACCGCGTTCGCGCGGCGGCAGGTCGTTGGCGAGTTCGCCGTCGAGCAGCACGGCACCGCTGGTCGGATCTTCCAGGCCGGCAACCATCCGGAGCACCGTGGACTTTCCGCAGCCCGAGGGGCCGAGCAGCACCATGAACTCGCCGTCGTTGACGTCGAGACTCACCTTGTCGACAGCCACAGTCCCATCAGGGAACACCTTCGTGACGTCTTTGAGCGCGACGGTGGTCACCGTCACCTCCCCGCAGCGTAATGGCCGGCCCCGGAATGACTGTGACGAGCATCATCAGCAAAGCCCATCGGGTAAACGTGCCATGTTCACGTTGTGACATAACGGTTACCAGACTCGTTGCGACAGGCGACGTGCTCTGTGCCGGGGCTACCTTGCCTCAGAGTAGCCGACGGTGACCGACCGTGCTGCCGCCCCGACGCCGCGGCCCCTCGTCACCGGCAACGGTGGAGGCCGGGACGCCGCCCCGGGGAGGCCGGGCCGGATCGGCGCGGGTCAGCACGGGTCCGGCCGGGCCACGGCTGGACGGCACAGGACCGGCCGGACCGGCGCTGGAGCAGTCCGGCGTGGTCTCCCGGGCGGGCTCGGTGCCGAACTCGCCGTGCCGGGGCAGGCCGGACCACTGCGCCCCCGCGTCCCGGAGAAAGTACTCCAGCCCCGGATCCCAGGTGTGCCCGGCCGACCGTCGCTGGTAGACGTAGCCGAGCGGATGGGTCCGGTAGATCAGTCCACCGGCCCGCCGGACCCGGTCGAGAAGTCCCCGGTCGACCGACCGGGGCACCGGCCGCCAACCACCGACCTGTTCCAGGTCACCCCGGCCGATCAGCATCGTGCCGCCGGCAACCACCGGGGCGAAGCTCTCCGGCGCTCCCGCGTCCCGCCGGACCGTGGTGTCCAGGGTTTGCAGGTAGACGAACTCGGCCGGCTTGCCGACCAGCGTCGCGCCGGAGTGGTGCCGGGCGAGCACCAGGTCCCAGACGTGTTCCGGCCCGTACGTGTCGTCGTCGTCGAACTTGGTCACCAGGCTGCCCCGGGCCCGGGCGGTGGCCGCGCCGACCGCCTCGCCGAAGCTCTGCCCGGCCGGCACCTCGACGATCTCCAACTGCCGGGTGCAGCGCGCCAGCCGGGTACGCAGGTCGGCCGGCAGGCCCACGCCGTGCAGGCAGAGCACGATCTCCAGTTCGGGATAGCTCTGCGCCTCGATCGCCGCGACCGCGTCGAGGACGTACGCCAACCGACGGGTGACCAGCAGCGCGGAGACCGAGGGCAGCCGCCCGAACCCCGGAAAGGCACCCGCCGCCAGCCGGGGCAGTACGAACTCGCGGCCGTGCCGGCGCATCGCGGCGCGACGTTGGCGTACCGCCCGTGCCTCCCATTCCAGGTCCGCGTGCGGGTCGGGGGACGCGCCGGGCCGGTCGGGCAGCGGGCCGCCGAGCAGCTCGACCAACTCGTCGGCCAGGTGCGCGGCACAGGCCCTCGGAAGCTCCGGCGCGTGCACCGGTACGCCGGCCAGCACGAGGTGCAGCAGCAGCGTCGCCGCCGCCTCGGGGTACCGCCCCGGAACCGCACGGCAGTCGACCAGCCCGATCCCGGCGAGCGCCGTGTGGATCTCCTCGGTCAGCCACGGTCGATCCAGCCGGCCGCCGTGGCCCGGCCCGTCCGGGCCGACGATCCGCCACTCCCGACCGTCCGGTTCGGAGGGAAAGGTCAACTCCGCCCGGGGCGCGGCGGGGCCGAAGGGTCCGTAACGCCCGACGGGTACGGCGTGTTCGAGGTCGACCAGCACCGACGTCCGGCCCACGCCGATCCCGTCGCCGGCCCGGAGACCGGCACCGGCACCATGCCGGTCGACGGTGAACACCGCCCGGTACGGAGCACCGGCCGCCCCGCCCGCGGCGCCCGGCGGGGCGTCGTCGGGCCGGAGCACGATGTCGTACGGGCGGATGTCGTCGCTGCCGGGCAGTTCACCGGCGATCGCGGCGAGCCGTGGCCCCGCGCCAAGCCAGTCGGGGAACACGTCCTGGGCGGTCACCTCCGGGCCGCCCGGTGTCGGCATCGGGCGTATCGGAGTGAGCAGCGGCAGGACGGCGACCAGCATCGAGCGGAGCGGAACGGACCACCTGACCTCGATCTCGACCACCACCCGGCCCCGATCGCTGCGGGGTGTGCCGATCCGCGAGGTGAGCAGGTGCGGCAGCGGACCCAGCCGCCCGGACCAGCCGCGTTGGGGAATCCGCCAGTCCTCCACCACGACGGTGAGCCGGCGTACCCGGGCCAGCGAGACCGGATGGTCGAGCAGCCGGCGCAGCCGGTCCACCGATCGGGCGGTGACGGCCATCCGGCCGACGAAGACCTGGTGCCATGGCCCGACGGGCCGTCGCCGACGCCCGGCCCGCGCGGAACGGCTTCCGGCTCCACCGGCAGACCCGCTCTGCCCGTCGGGCACCTCGGTCAGAGGTCCCCCGTCGGGCAACTCCGTCTGAGGTCCCTCCTCGGGCACCTCGGTCAGACCGGAGCCGAGCAGACCGAGCGGCCACCGTCGGTGCCGCCGGTCACCCGGATCACCGACCCGGACCCGCCAACGGAGGTACCTCTCCGGGCGCACGCTGCCTGGCACGTCGATCCCTTCATCGACCGAGGGCGAACCTCAGCCTACGTATCGCGATCGCGAAGGTACTTACCGTAGCCGCATCTTGCGGTGATTTCATCTGACATCGGAAGCATGTCGCGTGGAACGTCAGCACTGGGCGAACGGCTGACTACACTGTGCCGCGTGTCCAGTCGCGCCCGGGCCACGGCGGCCCGTTCCCAGGTCCGGTTGTTCCGGAACGACTGGAGTCCACTTCGCCCACCCGACCCCGACGACTGGCGGCCGAGCCGGTCGGTCTCACTGGTCGTTCCGGCCCGCAACTGTCAGCGCTCCCTGGACCTCACCCTGGCCGCCCTGCGCCACCAGACCTATCCGGCGGGGCTGCTCGAAGTGGTGGTGGTCGACGACGGCAGCGATCCACCCCTGACCCTGCCGAGGATCCGGCCGGACAACTGCCGCGTCGTACGGATGGCCGACCACTCCGCCGGCTGGGGACGGTCCGCCGCGCTGCACGCCGGGGCACTGGGCAGCGAGGGTGAGATCCTGCACTGGCTGGACGCGGACATGGTCGTCTTTCCCGAACACGTGGCGGCGCAGGCCCGCTGGCAGCACGTCAGCGACGAGGCGGTGACGCTGGGATACAAGCGCTTCACCGACGGCGAGTGGCCGGATCCGGAGCAGGTCGCCCAGTGCTGTGTCGCCGGGACCCTCGACCGACTCTTCCGGTTCGAGGAGACCGAGCCCCACGAGTACGTCGAGCGGCTGATCGACGACACCGACCAGCTCCGGGCCGGGGATCATCTCAACTTCCGGGCGCACGTGGGCGCCACCGCCGCGCTCACCCGGGCGCTGTACGAGGAGACCGGCGGACTGAACCCCGAGTTGCGGCTCGGTGAGGACACCGAGTTCGGCTACCGGCTCGCGCAGGCGGGCGCCGTGTTCGTGCCCGAGCCCCGGGCCCGGAGCTGGCACCTGGGTCCGTCGCACATGATGACCAGGGGCGAGGCGCTACGCCGGTACAACCGCCCGTTCCTGGCCGACCTGATGCCGCAGCCCCGCTACCTCCGGCCGGCCGCACACCGCTGCTGGGCCGTACCGCTGGTCGTCGCGGTGGTGCCGGCCGAGGGCCCGTACGAGCTGGTCCGGACCTGTGTCGACCGGCTGCTGGCCGGCGACCAGACCGACCTGCGGGTGTTGTTGGTGGCCGACTGGACGGAACTGTCCGACGACCGCCGTTCGGTGCTCGCCGATCCCCTGCTGGACCGCCGGCTCCTCGCCGCCACCTACCGGTCCGAGCCCCGGGTGGAACTGGCCGGGCGGGCTCCGGAGACCGCATATCCGTCGCCGTACCTGCTGGAACTCGCCCCGCACCTCGGTGTCGACGCGGACAGCGTGCGGCGACTGGTGGCGGTCGCCGACGAGTGGCAGGTCGGACTGGTCCGGCTGCTGCCGCCCGGGGCGGTCTCCCCGGACGACGGAATGTCGCTGTGGCGCACCTCGGCGCTGTCCCGGGCGCGACGGGTCCGGCGGCCCGGGGAGCAACTCGACGAGGTGGTGGCCGAGGTGGCTGGCCGGCGCTGGGTCAGCGGGAACGACTTCGGCGTACTCGACCTGCGGTTGTTGCCGGAGAACCAGTGGGTGGCGCCCCGGCCGCGCCTGGTGACCCGGCCCGCGAAGCGGTCCCGGCGGGCGGCGCTGATCGGGGTCGAGACGATCCCGGTCGGCGGCATCAGGTCACTCGCCACCGCCACCCGGTTCGTCGCCGGCCGGTACGCGGGGCTGGCCGCCGACCGGGTCCGGCAGCGGGTACGCCGACCACCCCCGCCCACCGGCTGAAGCGCCGTCCACCGTCGTACACACGTTCTATCCACAGCCTGTGGATAGAACGTGTGTACGACCGATCGGACCACGGATGATCGTCAGCGACCCTCGGCCGGCTCGGCGTCGAACAGGACCGCGAACCTGTCGGCCAGCATGTTCCGACCCTTGTACTCGGCGGCGACTTCCGGGCCCGCGATGCCGTCCATCCCCGGAAGCTGTCCGGCGCCGCCCTCGGGCCCGAGCGGCACGAGGATGACCGGTGGCATCGGCTGGTAGTCGGCGATCTCGCCGTCGCCGGTGATCGTGGCCTTGATGTTGGCCGCCACGACCTCCGCCTGGGCGCCGGCCCGGCCAGCCATGTTGTAGTCCGCGTCGGAGACGTCGCCGATCGCGTAGACCCGGTCCTGGCCGGCGACCCGCAGTTGCCCGTCGACCCGCAGGTAGCCCCGCTCGTCGCGCACCTGCGCCATCGACGCGCCCAGGTAGTCGCTGGCCGGAGCGACCCCGAAGCACCGGTACCAGATGTCGGCGGTCAACTCCTCGCCCGCCTCGGTCTGGATGGAGATCGGGGCGAGGGTGGCCGGTGCGGCGTCGGGCAGCGCCCGCAGCCGGCTGCCGAGCTTGAGTTCGACACCGAGCTTGTCGAGCTGGCGACGCAGCTCCTCCCGGAGCTCCTGGTCGAACGGGCCGGGCAGGATGTCCGGGGAGACGTCCGCGACCGTCACGTGCTTGTCGGGATAGAACGACTTGATCTCACCGGCCAGTTCCAGGCCGGACGGGCCGGCGCCGACCAGCAGCACCCGCTCGGCGTCGAGCAGGGCCGAGTGCGCCTCCCGGAACCGGGCCCGCGCCGTGTCGACGGTGATCTCGTCGATCTTCGCCGGGAACGGGTACGACGAGCCGGTGGCCAGGATCAGGTAGTCCGGCTCGAGCCGCGCGCCGGAGGCCAGGGTGACCTGCCGGCCGTCGACCGCCACCGCCCGGTCCCGCACGAAGCGTCCGTTCTTCAGCAGCCGGTCGTACGGCAGGAAGATCCGGTCCAGCCACTCCGGCTCGACCAGCGCCCGCCAGGCCGCCACGTTGTGCGTGAACGCCTCGGTCGGGTCGACCAGGGTCACCTCGGCGACCTCGTCCAGGGCCTTGGCGGCATTGATCCCGCCGTATCCGCCACCCACGACCACCACGCTGGGCCGCGAGTCGATGTGCTCAGTCATGAGACTCCTCGTATGCAAAGTAGAAGCTGTACCTAGATCAGAAGTTGCCACTAGATACAGAGTTGCAGTGCTTAGACTAGCAACTTCGAAAATGCTAGCGACATTCCGTTGCTAGGCTGGAGACATGGCTGCCAGGACGAGTGCGGAGGCCCCGGAGGCCTGCGTACGCAGCGACGCCGCCCTGACCCGGGCCTTCGCCGTACTGGGCAAGCGCTGGACGGCCGTCGTACTCGGCAGCCTGAACTCCGGGCCGGCCGGATTCCGTGAGCTCTCCCGGGCCGTCGGTCGGGTCAGTGACTCGGTACTTTCCGACCGTCTGTCGGAATTGACCTGTAACGGGCTCGTCGCCCGGACCGTCGACGAAGGGCCCCCCGTCACGGTCTCGTACCAACTGACCGACCGTGGCATGGCGCTGATGCCGGCGCTCCGCCAGATCTCGGTGTGGGCCGCCGAACACCTGCCCGCCGAGGAAGAAGCCTGACCACCCAGGCCTTGGCCGGCGCCTGAGCGGCGTCCAGGGTCAGCCGGGCTCGTCGAGCAGGATCCGCCGGACCACCCGCTCCGCCGCCCGGCCATCGTCCAGATCGCAGAACCGGTGCCGGAACCGCGCGCGGGCCTCGGTCGCCCCGGCGCCGTCGACGGCGCCGGTGGCGAACAGGCCGAGCAGGTCCGGCAGGCTCGTCGCCGCCACCCCGGGCGCCTCGACCAGGACATCCAGGTAGACCCCGCGCTCCCGGCGGTAGTCGTCCCAGTCCGGGGCGTAGATCACGATCGGCCGGTCCAGCGTGCCGTAGTCGAACATCACGGACGAGTAGTCGGTGAGCAGTATGTCGGCGGCCAGGTAGAGGTCCTCTACCGACGGATGGCCGGTCACGTCCGTCACCCGACCCCGGACGTCCGGCGCGCTCGCGTGCGTCGGCGTCCCGGAACCGCCGCCTCCGGTGGTCACCGCACCCGGGTCGAGATAGTGGCCCCGGATCAGCAGTCGGCCTGCCGGCCCGAGAACGTCGAGCAGCGCGCCCGGATCGAACGGCGGCCAGTAGCCGGGACGGTGCTCCCGGTGGGTCGGCGCGTACAGCACCACCCGGTCGCCGGGTGCGATGCCGAGCCGGTCCCGGACGGCCTCGACCTCCGCCGGCCCGGCGTTCACCAGCCGGTCGTTGCGCGGGTAGCCGGCCTCCAGGGTCAGATAGTCCGCCGGATAGGCCCGCTCCCACATCTGCGTGGAGAAGGTGTTGGCGGTGATGCTGTAGTCCCAGCGGTCGATCCGGCGCAGCAGCCCGGGAAAATTCAACCCGACCGCACCACGCGGATAGCGCTGCTGGTCCAACCCCATCACCTTGACCGGGGTCCCGTGGTGGGTCTGCACATGCACCGAGCCGCGCCGCTTCAGCACGTAATCCGGGAAGTTGACATTGTTGATCAGCCAGTGCGCCCGGGCCAGCGCCCGGAAGTACGGCCGGCTCCCGGCCACCACGTACGGCACTCCGGCCGGCAGGCTCGACACCCGGTCCCGCCGGACCACCCACACACCCCGGATCCCGGGAGCCAGTTCGCGCGCCTTGGCGTAGATCGCCGCCGGATTGCAGGCGTAGCCCCGGTACCAGTACGAGGCGTACAGGGCCAGCGTCGGATCGAGCGGCGCCCGCAACTGGGCGTGGTAGTAGCCGCGCAGCAGCGCCGCCCGGGTCAGCCGGGCGGCCCGGGACAGTGGCGGAGGCAGCCGGACGAGCCGGGACAGCGGAGCCGGCAGCGGCAGCCGGGTGACCCGGGAAGGTGGCACGGCCAGTCGGACGGCCCGGGACCGCGGGCCCGGCAGCGGCCGGCGCGCGAGCCGGCGGGCGCTGCCCCGGGACCGGTGCAGTGCACGGAGCAGGACGTACGCCCGCCAGTGGCCGCCGGCCACCAGCCGGTGCTTCACCCCCTCCACCCCGCCCGGCATCCGGTACCCGCCCGGCGGCAGCCAGCGGCGGTAGTCCGCGACCACCTGCTCGAAGAAGGCCCTGCGCAGCTCCGGCGACACCCGCCGCCCGTTGCCCAGCACGATCAGGTAGTGCCAGACCATCCGCTCGAAGATCATCGGCCGCAGGTCGTCGTACTCCGGTCCCCACCGTCGCATCAGGTCGAACACCCGCCGCCAGTGCGGGAACACCTCGAAGTGCCGGTCGTCCAGGGTCCGGGTGATGGCGCCCGAACGCCGCTGCCGGTAGTTGACGCAGACCACGTCCAGCACGCTGATCCGGCGCGCGGCGAGCAGTGCCGGATAGCTGAACGAGACGTCCTCGTACCAGCCGGGACCGAAGCGCAGGCCGAGGTCGACCAGGAACCGGCGGCGCACCACCTTGTTCCACGCGGTGTGCAGCACCCCGATCACCTCGGGCCGGTCCCGCAGCCCGAAGACGGCACCACCGGAGTCCGGGATCGTCTCGTCCAGGCCACTCCCGAGCGTCCGGTTGTTCCAGTACGCCCGCACGTGGTCGACGATCAGCACCTCCGGCTCGACCCGGCGCAGCCGCTCGACCACCGCCGCCAGGCAGCCCTCGACCAGCCAGTCGTCGCTGTCCAGGAACCAGACGTAGTCGCCGGTTGCCAGGTCGAGGCCGATGTTGCGGGCCTCGCCCAGCCCCACGTTCTTGTCCAGGGTCACCACCCGGACCCGGGGGTCCCGGGCGGCGTACTCGGCGATGATCTCGCCACAGCTGTCCGGCGAGCAGTCGTCGACCGCGACCACCTCGACGTCCCGTACCGGCTGGCCGAGGATCGAGTCGAGACACTCGCGCAGGTAGCCCTGGACCCGGTAGACCGGCACGACGAAGCTGATCAGCGGCATCGGCGCCGGTCCCCCGCTGGCAGCGTCATCCGTCCCTTTCCCGCGCCGCCAGTCGGGGGTGGCCGATCACCCCGGCGGCGGCGTCATCCGTCCCGGTCCCGTTCCGCCGGGGAGGCACCCCGGTCCCATTCCCCGGAGGCCGGGACGTAGCCCTCGCGTGCCCCGGCGACCGCGAGTGCGTCGCCGGATCCGGGCTGTCCGTCCGTCCTGGTCTCGACAGCGGTCGGCTGTCGTGGGCCGGGGACGTCCCTGGGTACCCAGCCACGGAGCGCGTTCACTACGAAAATCGCCAATAGGTACCCGGCGAGCAGCAGCATCACGATCCGGCCGGCGGCCGGGCCGACCAGCACGGCGGCGGAGAGCACGATCAGCCGTCCGTCCCAGCCCAGCCCGAGGGACCGGAGCAGGGGCGCCCGCTCCCGCTTCTCCAGCCGGGCGGTCAGGTCGTAGTGCCGCAGGGCCAGCGCGAAGAGCAGTGCGAAGATCACCGCACCGTCGGCGTCGACCAGTACGCCGGCCGCGATCACCAACAGGTACTCGGCGGCCCGCAACGCGGCCGGCACCAGCCAGTCCAGCGCTCCGGCGTGTGGTGCCGCCGCCGGCAGCCCGGCGAGCAGGACGACCAGGACCGCCAGCGGCACCGCCCAGCGCGCGTACCCGCTGTCGAGCCCGAACAGGCCCGCCCCGAGCAGGGCCGCACCGGCTCCGGCCGCGAGCACGGCCAGCGGCAACGGCCCGGACAGGCCCGCGCTCCGGCCGAGCGCCGCCAGCCAGCGCGCCGCCGGCCCGTCGTCGCGGTGCAGCATGGTGTCCACCCGGGTCAGCACCGGGACCCGCATCGACCGGGCCCGCAGGGTACGCAGCGCCAGCGTGTACGCCGCCGCGAGCCCACCCCAGACCAGTACGGCGACCAGGCTGACCAGCGGACTGAAGATCGCCACGGTCAGCGCGATCAGGGCCCACCGTTCACCGATCGGAAAGACCACGGTCCGTTTCAACCAGTACGTCAGCGAGCCGGTGTCGGCCTGCACCCGGTTCGACGCCTGGCTGAGCCGGTCGCCCAGCCCACCCGTGCCGCCCGGACCGGCCGTACGGGGCCGCTTGGCCGCCTCGTCGTGCAACGCGCCGTACCAGGTGTCGGTCATGTGCCGGACGGTCTGGAGGGTGATCGCGGCGATGCCCAGCGCCCAGCCGGGGCCACCGGCCCGCTCGACCCCGACCGCGAGGCCGGCGTAGACGAGGTACTCCTTGGCCCGGTCGGCGATGGTGTCCAGCCAGCCGCCCCAGGGGCTGAAGTGCCGGGTGTAGCGCGCCAACTGCCCGTCGACGCAGTCCAGCATGAAGCCCAGGTAGAGCAGGACCGCCCCGGTCACCAGGGCCGGACGGCCGCCGAGCGCGAAGAGCACCGCCGCCGCCACCGCGAAGGCGACCGAGATCGCGGTCACCCCGGTCGGGGTGAGCCGGAGCCGGGCACTCAGCTTGGTCACCCATGGCGACCAGGTGCTGACGAAGTACGTGGTGAAGAAGTCGTCCTTCTCCTTGACCGAGAGCCGTAGTTCGGCCCGGTCGGAGTCGACCGCGGCCACCGCGGCCTCGGCGCCGGCCAGCTCGGCGGCATCGGCGACCCGACGGGCGACGAGCAGGCGTACCCGGGACGCGAAGATCGTGATCCCCGGCCCGGTCGCGGAGTCCGGGCGGGCCAGCTCCGCGAGCAGCCGGTCCAGAGCCGGCGCCGTACCGCCGGGGGTCCCGACGGCGACGGTTCCGACGCCGCTTTCGGGGTGGGCGGGGGTGTGTGCCTCGGTCTCGGCGAGGGTGCGGGCCGCGGCGACCAGGGCCGGAAGGTCGGCCACGCTGACCCGTACCGCCCCGCCGGAGGCGCCCGTGGGGGCGGCGCCGAGTGCCCCGGCGGGCCCGGCGGCGACCACCTGGCCCCGGTCCTCCAGCACCGCGACCGGGCCGGCGTCCGGGTCGGGCAGCACCAGGGCCACCGTCCCGGGCATCGGGCTGGTGCCGAGATGACGCAGTACGGCGGTGTGCGCGACCAGGTCGCCGGAGCAGAGCAGCACCGGCTCCCGCGCGTTGCCGGCCAGCACGGCCAACTCCGCCAGGTCATCGGTGAGTACGACGTCCCGGGCACCGGCGGCGCG
>NZ_JBHSPR010000017.1:107854-183110 GCF_042658085.1 Plantactinospora solaniradicis
GGCCGGGTCGGGGTGAGCAGAATCGCCAGCATCACGGCCTGACCACGTCGTGGTATGCGTCAAGTGCCTCGCGTATGGTGCCGTCCACCCGTAATCGTCCTCCGTCGAAGTAGAGTCCCCGGGTACAGAACCGGGTGAGATCGTTTTCATTGTGCGAGACCAGCATCACGGTCCGCCCCTCGGCGATCAGTCCGTCGATGGTCTCGTAACACTTCTTCCGGAAGTCGGCGTCGCCGACCGCCGTCACCTCGTCCATCAGCAGGATCGGATGCTGGAGTTGGGCAATCACCGAGAAGCCCAGCCGGACCTTCATCCCTGACGAGTAGTGCCGGACCGGAGTGTCGATGGCCTTCTCGATCTGCTCCCCGGCGAAGGCGATGATCTCGTCGAAGTGCCGCCGGAGGAAGCTCGGGCTCAGTCCGTGCAGCGAGCCGACCAGGTGGACGTTCTCCCGCCCGGTGAGGTCGTTGGAGAAGCCGGCCGAGAGTTCCAGCAGCGGTGCCACCGCACCGCGTACCCGGATCTCGCCCTCGTCGGGGATCAGCACCCCGGCGATCAGGCGCAGCAGCGTGCTCTTACCGGTGCCGTTGCGGCCGATGATGCCGACGGTGTCGCCCGAGGAGACGGCGAACGAGACGCCTCGCAGCGGCCAGAACACCCCGGCGGCGGGCTGCCGCCCACCCCGGTGGATGAACATCTCCCGCAGCCGCAGGTTGCGCCGCCGGTTCCGGACGAATCGGATACCCAGGTTGTCCGCCTCGATCATCGCCCCGCCCACTAGAGCTCCTTGAGTACGGCGGGTTCGAGCCGGCGGAACACCCACCAGCCGGCAAGCAGGACGAGCAGGCTGCCACCGGCGGCCACCCCGAGCAGCCGCGCGTCGGGAAACTCGTCCGGGTACCAGACCGCGTGGTGGAGCTGGAAGATCCCGACCAGCGGATTGAGCTCGTACACGATCTTGACCCAGTCGGGCATCGAGGATTCCCGTACCAGGGTCAGCGGATAGATGATCGGGGTGGCGTAGAAGAGGACCCGGGTGACCAGCCGCATCAGCCGTTCGATGTCCCGCATCAGCACGTTGAGCGAGGAGAGCAGCAGCGCGATGCCGATCAGCAGGGTCGCCTGGATCAGCACCGCGAGCGGGAGGGCGAGCAGCGAAACACCAAGATCGATCTTGCCGAGCGAGGCGTACACGATCGCGACGGCGGCCAGGATCGGCAGCCCGGCGACGTACTCGGCGAACCGGCCGGCGACCCTGCCGATCGGGAACACCTCGCGCGGCAGGTTCATCGTGGTGATCAGGCGGGCCTGCCCGGTGAGCGCGTTGGTGGCCTCGCCGATCGCCGAACTGGTCCACATCCAGGCGAAGATGCCGGTGATCAGGAACAGCGGGTACGAGTCGGCGGCGTCGCCGAGGTGCCGGTTGGTGGCCGACTTGTAGAGCAGTCCGAAGACGAAGAAGTAGATCGCGCCCATGCCGAGCGGCTCGATCAGCGACCAGAGGTAGCCCAGCACCGACTGCTGGTACTTCACGGCCAGGTCCCGCCGGACGAGCAGCCGGAGCGTGTTGCGGTGCGACCACACCGCCACCACGCCAGACGTCACAGCCGCCTCCCGCTCGTTCCGGTCGAGCCGCTCCGGCGCAGCCGCCGACGCGCAATAGGGTACCAGTCGGGAAAATCTCCAAAAAAGCGACTAACCGGACCCAGCGCCGGCTCCGGCTTCCGGCCGCGACCCACAACCCGACGACGGCCCAACGCTACCGGACGGCCGCCGACCCGCCATCCGCCAGACACCCGTCCGTCATCGATCATGAAGAGTCCGATGATCACGAAGAGTCCGCCCTGGCCAGGCACGGCCAGAGCGCGTCCAGGGCGGGCCGGGCGTTACGTGATCACGGGAGGAAGCCGGGTGGTGCGGGTCAGCATTCGATGACGTTGACGGCGAGACCGCCCCGGGCGGTCTCCTTGTACTTGACCTTCATGTCGGCGCCGGTCTCCCGCATCGTCTTGATCACCTTGTCCAGCGAAACCGCGTGCTCACCGTCGCCCCGCAGCGCCAGCCGGGTCGCCGTGATCGCCTTGATGCTGGCGACCGCGTTCCGCTCGATGCACGGGATCTGCACCAGCCCGCCGACCGGATCGCAGGTCAGGCCCAGGTTGTGCTCCATGCCGATCTCCGCCGCGTTCTCCACCTGGGCCGGCGTACCGCCCAGCGCCTCGGCCAGCCCGGCCGCCGCCATCGAGCAGGCGGAACCGACCTCGCCCTGGCAGCCCACCTCGGCACCGGAGATCGAGGCGTTCTCCTTGAACAGCACGCCGATCGCCGCCGCGGCGAGCAGGAACCGGACCACGCCGTCGTCCGACGCCGACGGCACGAACCGGGTGTAGTAGTGCAGCACCGCCGGAATGATCCCGGCCGCGCCGTTGGTCGGCGCGGTGACCACCCGGCCGCCGGCCGCGTTCTCCTCGTTGACCGCGAGCGCGAACAGCGTCACCCAGTCCATCACCCGGAGCGGGTCGGTGGCTCCCGGATCCGCCTCCAGGCCGCGTCGCAGCTCGGCCGCCCGGCGCCGGACCCGCAGCCCGCCCGGCAGCGTCCCGTCCCGCAGGCTGCCCCGGTCGACGCACTCCCGCATCACCCGCCAGATCTCCAGCAGGCCGGTACGGATCTCCGCCTCGCTCCGCCAGGACCGCTCGTTCGCAAGCATGATCCCGCTGATCGACAGCCCGGTCTCCGCGGTGAGAGCCAGCAGCTCGGCGCCGGTCGAGAACGGATACCGCACCCGGGTGGTGTCCGGCTTGATCCGGTCCGCGCCGGTCGCGGTCTCGTCCACCACGAACCCGCCGCCCACGGAGTAGTAGGTCCGGCTCCGCACGGGTTCACCCGCCGGGTCGTACGCGGTGAAGGTCATCCCGTTGGGATGGAACGGCAGCGACCGGCGGCGGTGCAGCACGAGATCGCGGTCGAGGTCGAAGTCGACGGCGTGCGCCCCCAGTACGGCCAGCCGGCCCGCCGCCCGGATCCCGGCCACCGTCTCGGCGACCCGGTCCGGGTCGACCGTCTCCGGCGCCTCGCCCAGCAACCCGAGCAGTACGGCCGGTCCACTTCCGTGTCCGTGCCCGGTCGCGCCGAGCGAGCCGAAGAGTTCGGCGTGCACCCGGGCGGTGCCGGCGAGCAGGCCATCGGCCTTGAGCCCGGCGGCGAACGTCCGGGCGGCGCGCATCGGACCGACGGTGTGTGAACTTGACGGACCGATTCCCACCGTGAACAGGTCGAAAGCGCTGATCATCGATATCCCTTCCGAGCCGGCGTCGTTGCCGGCTGTCGGCCCGGCGACTCCGCCGGTTCCCCCCAGCATCGCCTCTGAGCTGCCGATCGGCGAGCCTACCCGGAGTCGACGGGCAGGAATCCGGGGTGGCCCGCCCGGGTACCTACCTACGGGTACCGCATGTCCGGATCCACCTCCGGACCGAGGGCGCGCAGGCGTGGCGCTCCTACCGTTGAAAACAGCCGCCGTGGAACCCGATGTGGTGGAGTTCCGGCGCCGAGTGAGGAGACGACGATGAGTCGCAAGCTGACCCGCCCCCGGGACAACCGAATGATCGCCGGTGTCTGCGCCGGTCTGGCCCGCCGCTTCGGCATGTCCGCCGGGATGATGCGGTTGCTCTTCGTGCTGTCCGTTCTGCTGCCCGGCCCGCAGGTGGTCATCTACCTGGCGCTCTGGATCATCATGCCGTCGGAGTCCTCGCCGGTCGCCGAGTACCGGCACTGACCGAACATCGCCGAGTACCGGCACTGACCGAACGGAGTGCCGTCCAGGCCGGGGCCGGCCTGGACGGCGCCGCAGGACCTCGTCGGTTGTTACGGCTGGGTGTAGGTGACGGTCACCTTCTCGTAGCCGAGCGAGCGGAGCAGCCCCTCCAGCATCTTGCGGGTGTTCTCCTGGGCCCGCTCGGTCAGCCCGCTGCTCTTGGCCGAGTCCGCGATCTTCTGCTCGGCCTTCAGGTAGACCTCGCGCTGCCGGTTGGGGTCGCTGCCGAAGACCTCGCCGAGATGGTTGAGCACACCGCGCTTCTCGGCGAAGACGTAACTCCGCTCCAGGTCCAGATTGATCTCCCCGAGCTGTGGCGCCGGGAGCTTGATCTCCACCGACTTCCGGTCCGCCGACTCGACCACGGCCCCTTCGGCGATCTTTCCGAAGTCGACGTAGGAGTCGACGGTGCCCGCGCCGACGAACAGGGTGCGCTCACCGAGCAGGAACTCCGGAACGTACTTCCGGTTCTTCTCCAGGTCGACGACGACCTCGAAGTTGCCCTCCGCGGCGACGTACCGGCTGAGGTCCTGGATCGACTTCAACAGCGGCGGCTGGCTGCGGTCGGTCTCCTCCTTGGCGAAGGGGTTGCGCAGGTCGGGCAGGAGCCCGCTGACCTGCACGCCGAGCACCAGCACGACCGCCAGGCCGATGATCCCGGCCAGCAGGACCAGGCCCCGGCCCCGACCCCGGTTGCCGCCGCCGGTCGGCTCCGGCGCCGAGGCTTCCCGGTCGTCGTGCCGGTCGGCGTCGAACGGCTCCGTGCGCTCCGTCGTGCCACCCGCCCAGGGGTCGGCGGGGTCGGGTGTTGCCCGCCCCTTCGCGTAGCCGGGGTACTCACGAGTGGGCTGGTTGACATCGCCTTCTCGGGACATCCGCCCTCACCGTCCTTGTCTCCAGAAGTACCTGAATAGAACGGTACGGCCCGGGTACGACAGGCGCGAGTCGAGGCGTACCGGCCCGAAATGGACTCGTGTCCGCGCAGGTCAGCGAGGTGGTCCCGGGTACCGGCCGGGCTCGGGAGACCAGCCCGGACGACCCGCTCCCGGCGCCGGTTAGGCTTGCCCACGGCGGTACGCGACTGGCGGAAGGTGGAGCACCACCGGGAAGCGCGCCGCAGGCTCGACTCCGTCGCCGTACGCCTGGGTGCCGGGGCTCTTCCCACGTACCGGTGGAGGCCCCGTGACCAACCCCGACCCCGCACACACCGCCCGGCTGCTGCCCGGCGGCCCCGTCGCCGACGCGGTCTTCGCGGACGTGACCAGCCGGACCGCCGCGCTCCGCCGGGCCGGCGTCGTGCCGAGCCTGGCGACGATCCTGGTCGGCGACGACTCCGCCAGCGCCGGATACATCCGGATGAAGCAGCAGCGCGCCACCGAACTCGGCTTCGCCTCGCCGCACACCCACCTGGCCGGCACCGCCAGCCAGGTGGACCTGGTCCGGGCGATCACCGACTACAACGCCGACCCCCGGGTGCACGCCATCCTGGTCCAGCACCCGACGCCACCGCAGATCGACTACCCGGCGGCCATCTCGGCGATCGACCCGGACAAGGACGTCGACGGGCTGCACCCGGAGAACCTGGGCCGGCTCGCCACCGGGCAGCCCGGCCCGGTGCCGTGCACCCCCGCCGGCATCGAGGCGCTGCTCGCCTTCCACGAGATCCCGGTCGCCGGCCGCGACGTGGTGGTGCTCGGCCGGGGTACGACGCTCGGCCGTCCACTCTCGCTGCTGCTGAGCCAGAAGCGGCCCACCGCCGACGCGGCGGTGACCCTCGTGCACAGCGGCGTACCCGGCTGGGAGCGGCACACCCGGCGTGCCGACATCGTGGTCGCCGCCGTGGGCGTACCCGGAATCGTCCGGCCGGAACACCTGCGGCCCGGCACGGTCGCGATCGGCGGTGGGGTCCGGTACGCGGGCCGCCGGCTGCTGCCCGACCTCGACGAGACCTGCGCCGAGGTGGCCGGGGCGATCACGCCCCGGGTCGGCGGCGTCGGTCCGACCACGGTGGCGATGCTGTTCCGGAACGCCGTCGAACTCGCCGAACGGCTGACCGCCCGGTCAGCCTACTGACCGGGCGCCGGTGCAGGTCTGACCGGAAGGCCGACGGTGCACACCGGTGATGTGGCGGGCCACAGCCGATAGGTTCGATGCAGCGGATTGACGACGCTCGGCGTCTGGAGTCGACGACGCCCGGCGTCCGGCGTCCCGGAGGAGGACCTTGATGGCCCGTGCTGCGTTCGGCGACGCCGAGGAGTTCGCTCGGGCGCGGCTGGACGCGCTGCGGCGGTTCGCGTACCTGATCAGTGGTAGTGCCGCCGAGGCGGACGATCTGGCCCAGATCGCGGTGGTCGAGGTCTGGCAGCGGTGGCGCAAGGCCCGGGACAACCCCGAGGCGTACGCCCGGCAGGTCATCGTGACCCGCAACGTGAGCCGGTGGCGGCGGTCGCGCCGGGAGGTGCCGAGCGACGACGTGGACCACCGGCCCGACGATCCGGCCGGGGCCGTGGTGACCAACGGCGCGCTGTGGCAGGCGTTGCAGGAACTCGGCAAGCCCGAACGCACGGTCGTGGTGCTGCACGTGCTCTACCGGTACACGTTCAGCGAGATCGCGGCGATCTGTGGCGATCCACCGGGCACGGTTTCCAGCCGGTACGCGAGAGCCAGACGGGCCCTTCGGGCACATCTGGCGACCGCCCAGCCAGCGATTCGGAGCGTACGTGGCTGACAAGATCAGGTCTGTGGACGATCGGATGCTCGCCGAGGAGGTCGGCGCCACCCTCGCGGAGGCGCAGGCCGCGCTGCCACCGGCCGCCCCCGGTGCCATCACGACCATCCGCGAGCGCTACCGGCGGAGACGGCAGCGCGGCCGGCTCGCCAGCGCGGCGGTCGCGATCCTGGTCCTGACGGTGACCCTGACCGGGGCGCAACTGACCCGTGGCCGGGGACTGTCGCCGGCGCCACCGGCGGACAGCGGCACGGCGACGATCCGGGTGTGGGCCATCACGCCACCGAGCCAGGACTCGGCCCTGCGGCAACTGGTCGACCGGTACAACAGGTCGGCCGAGGTCCACGTCGAACTTCTCACCTTCGCCAACGACGACTACAAGGAGAAGCTGCGTACCTCGGTCGACTCGCCGGACGCCCCGGACGTCTTCGTCACCTGGGGCGGCGCCGCCCTCGCCCGACTCGCCCGCGACGGTCGGCTGGCCGACCTGACCGGGCCGCCGACCTCCGCCGGCAGGTTCCTGCCCAGTGCCCTGGCCGGCGGCATGGTCGACGGCCGGCAGTACGGACTGCCGATGAGCGGAACGCATCCGACCGTGCTCTTCTACAACAAGGACGTCTTCGCCCGGTCCGGGCTGACTCCGCCGCGCAGCTACGCCGAACTGCTATCCCTGGTGGACGCGTTCAAGGCCGACGGGATCACCCCGTTGGCGCTGGGCGGTGCCCAGGGATGGGCCGAGCTGATGTACGTGATGTACCTGGCCGAACGGATCGGCGGCCCCGGCACCACGGCCGACATCGTGCTCGGCAGACCGGGCGCCTGGTCGAAGCCCGCGGTGTCACAGGCGTTGCGGGATGCGCAGGACCTCGCGAAGCGGGGCGCGTTCGGCGACGACTTCTCCTCGCTCGGCTACGACGACGGCAGCGCACCTCGCCTGCTCGCCACCGGTCGGGCCGCGATGCAACTGATGGGGACCTGGGAGTACCCCACCCAACTCGCCCGGAACCCGGACTTCGTCCTCGGCGACGGGCTGGGCTGGGTGCCGTTCCCGGCCGTTGCCGGCGGGGCCGGGAACCCGGCGGACCTGGTCGGGATTCCGGCCAAGTACTTCTCGGTCACCGCCGGCAGCCGACACCGGCAGACCGCGATCGAGTTCGTCCAGGACGTCGCGGGCGACGCCTATCTCGACGATCTGGTCGCCGAGGGCGAGGTGCCCCCGGTCACCGACGCCGCCGACCGGCTGCGGGGTACGGACCACGCCGGATTCGCCACCTCGGTACACGAGTTGGTGGCGAAGGCCCCCTCGTACAGCCTGGCCTGGGATCAGGCGCTGGATCCGGCCACCGCGACGAGGTTGAACGCCAACCTGCAACGGCTGTTCAGATCGGAACTCACCCCGGAACAGTTCGCGGCGGCGATGACCGGCGACTAACAGGCTGTCGATGGACCATATAGCACCATCGACGCCGTTCGAGAAGGTTACGACCCCCTCCGAGAGATGTCGGATCTCCGACAGCGCGCCGTGCAGCAAAACGGTGCCCGGCTCGCGTTCCGGGGGAGATCCACGCGCACCCGTCCCCCCGTGCGTGACAAGGCCGGTCCCTCCGGCGACTGACTACGAACCACACCCGTGGAGGTTTCGAACGGATGAGAAAGCTTCGGATCGTTCTCGTCGGCGTACTGGCCGCCGGCTCCCTTTACTCGATCGGACCATCGACCGCCACCGCCGCGCCGACGAAGGTGACCGGCGGGACCGCCACAAAGGTGGCGACCGGCGGCAGCGTCGCCCACGTACCCCCGGCCCAGTCCACGGACCTGCCGCTGCGGACCCTGGCCAGGAAGCATGGCCTGGGCATCGGCACCGCGGTCGACATGGCCGCCCTGGAGGCCGACCCCCAGTACCGCTCCCTCGTTGCCCGGGAGTTCTCCGCGGTGACCGCCGAGAACGTGATGAAGTGGGAGTCGCTGGAGCCGACCCGAGGTGAATACAACTGGGGCCCGGCCGACGAGCTGGTCGACTTCGCCCGGCGCAACGGCCAGAAGGTGCACGGTCACACCCTGCTCTGGCACAGCCAGGCGCCCGCCTGGCTCAACGAGGGTGTCGCCGACGGCTCGATCAGCCCGGCCGAGCTGCGCACCATCGTCCGAGACCACATCACCACGGTGGTGAAGCACTTCCGGGGCAAGATCCGGGCCTGGGACGTGGTCAACGAGGCGTTCACCGACGGCGACAACCCGGTGCTGCGCGACACGATCTTCCGGCAGCACCTCGGCCCGAACTACATCGCCGACGCCCTGCGCTGGGCGCACGCGGCCGACCCGAACGCCAAGCTCTTCCTCAACGACTACGCGATCGACAACATCAACCCGAAGAGCACCGCCTACTACGAGTTGGCCAAGCAGCTGCTCAAGCAGCGGGCCCCGCTGCACGGCATGGGCTTCCAGGGCCACCTGGACCTCCAGTACCCGCTGCCGATCGACGCGCCGGAGAACCTGCGCCGGTTCGACAAGCTCGGCCTGCAGACGGCGTTCACCGAGGTGGACGTCCGGTTCGACCTGCCGGTCGACAACTGGAAGACGGCCGGACAGGTGGGTAGCTTCAACACCCTCCTGCAGGCGTGCCTGCTCACCCCGCGCTGCGTGATGTTCACCGTGTGGGGCTTCAGCGACAAGTACTCCTGGGTTCCCGGCTTCTTCGAGGGCCAGGGCTCGGCCACCCCGATGGACGAGAACTTCCAGCCCAAGCCGGCGTACCGGGGCCTGCAGCAGGTGCTCGCCGTCGCCTCGGATCCGAACAGCAGGCGCGGCTTCTGAGAAAGGGTCGGGAGCGGGCACCCGGCGATGCCCGTCCCCGACCACCAGCGGCCCGCCGTCGAGCCCCACCTGCTCGATGGCGGGCCGCACCCGTGTCACAAGCGTTAAAAAGGGGCCCTTCTTCTACAGAAAACGATAAGAAGGGGCCCTTCCTTCTCACTCGGGCTTGGCGGCGTCGGCATCGCCGCCCCGGCCGAGCAGGACCGCCGAGATGAGCTGGCGGAGGGCGACGATCACGGCGGCGCTGGCAAGATCGATCCAGCTCTGCGCGGCGGCGAGCCGGATCAGGCCGGCGGCGGTCAGCAGGTCGAGCAGCAGCCGGATCGCCGTCCGCCATGAGCCGGTCGTGAGCAGTGTCACGGCCGCGGATCCCAGTGCCAGTGCGGTGAGCAGGGTGCCCAGGGGTTTCATTGACGAGCCGCCGGGTCTCCGGGCTGTCGATCGGCCGCCGGGGAGTCGGGCTGTCGATCGGCCGCCGGGGAGTCGAGTTGGCGCTGTTCCGAACGGAGTTCCCGACCGAGGAAGTAGTTGAGCGCGGTCCGGATCGCGGCGATCGCGGCCAGCCGGCCGAGTTGCCCGAAGCTCGGCGACACGGCGGTACGCAGAATGTCCGCGGCGAGCTGGAACTCCAGCCCCAGCGTGAGGAACCGACCCAGCGACAGCCGGATCGGGGTGAACACGGCGGCGGAGCGGCGCCGGATCCCGGTCAGCACGAACCGGGCGGCCGTCCAGACCGCACCGATGAAGATCACCGCCGCACCCACCGCCTCGACGATGGTGACCAGTATCTGGACGACGCGGCCCAGCCACTCCTCGGGCAACGGGGCCCGGCCTACCTCGACCAGCGGGTCTGCGGCCGAGTCAACCGCTCGCCGTCGACGATCAGGTCGGTCCGCTCGTTGAAGAAGCACACCATCCCGGCGATGGGCTGCAACACGTGGCTGGGGAAGTCGTACGCCCAGGCGACGTCCTCGTGCGTGGCGCCGTCGGTCCGGACCGACCAGTAGTTGCTGGTCCTCCCCTTGTACGGGCAGGCCGTGATGGTGTCGGTGGAGATCAGCCGGCCGAGGTCCACCTCGGTACGGTTGAGGTAGTAGCGGACCGGCACGCCGGTCTCGAACACCAGCACGGGTGACGAGGTCTCGGCCAGGACCATACCGTCGAGTTCGACCCGTACGTGCCGGGTCGAGCGCAACGCCTCCACCCGGGTGTACGGATCCCGGGGATGGACGAAGACCTCCTCGTCCTCCTCGAACCAGGCGTCGAGGGCGTCCCACTCGAAGCGCACCATGTCCGGCAGTCCCTCGACGGACTTCTCGGTGTGCACCCGGACGACGCCCGGCCGGTAGGTGTCGCCGACCCGGAGACCGTACTGGCGGGCCGTTCCCCGGCTGTACTCCTGGACGTCGTGCTCGTCGACCAGCATCTCCTGGTTCACGTCCGTGAACGGGATGTAGTAGTGCGGATAGTGCGGCCACTCCCAGACGTACCGGGCGTCCGTGGTGTCCAGCACCCACTGGCCGTTGAGGATGGCGCGGATCCGGCGGGCCGCCGGCTCGACGTGGTCGATCGGAACGATCGTGCGTGGATAGTCGGTCACGGAGTTCTCCTGTCGCGATCAGGCGCCTTGCCGGACTCGATCGCGGTGACCTGCCCGATCCCGGAATCCGAACCGGTGATCAGCGCCGTCCTGCCGGAGAGGCGTCCGGTCATCAGGGTTCTCCTTCGGTCAGTGCCGCCTCGGGCGCGTCGGTGAGTTCCCACGCGGCGACGACGAGTCCGATGTGGGAGAACGCCTGCGGAAAGTTGCCGAGGTGCTCACCGGTGTCAGGATCGATCTGCTCGGCGAACAGCCCCAGGTCGTTCGCGGTAGCGGCGATCCGTTCGAACAGCGCGGCGGCCCGGTCCCGTTCGCCGGTCAGGACGAGACAGTGGACCAGCCAGAACGAGCAGAGCGTGAAGGCCGCCGGATCGGTGTCCCAACGCCGGAGCAGGCCATCGTGGGACAGCTGTTCCTCGATGAGCGCGATGGTGGCCCGCATCCGCTCGTCGGTGGCCGGTAGGAACCCGACGATCGGCATCAGCAGGACGCTGGCGTCGAGTTTGTCGGAGCCGAAGGCGCCGGTGTAGGCGCCGACCCCGGCGTTCCAGCCGTCCCGCAGGATCGTCTCCCGGGCCTCGTCGCGGGCCGCCGCCCAGCGGGCCAGGTCCGCGGCGTCCCCTAGCCGGTCACCGAACCGTATCGCCCGGTCCAGGGCGGTCCAGCAGAGGACCTTGGACGACAGGTAGTGCCGGTCGGCATCCCGCGACTCCCACATCCCGGCGTCCGGATCCCGCCAACTCGTTGCCGCCTGGTCGGCGAGTGCACGCAGCAGGTCGCGTATCTCCGGCGACATCGGGTCGAGGTAGTCCCGCAGCTGCCAGGCCGCGTCCATCACCTCACCGAGTACGTCGAGCTGGCGCTGCCGCCACGCCTCGTTCCCGACCCGGACCGGCGAGCTGTCCGCGTAGCCGCCCAGCGTCTCGATCCGTCGCTCGGTCAGGTCCCGCTCGCCCTCGACCCCGAACATGACGGGCACCGGCTCACCGTCGACCTGTCCGACCGCCGAGGCCACCCAGCCGAACAGCCGGTTCGCCTCGTCCGGGCAGGCCGCGACCCAGAGCGCCCGTAGCGTCAGGCTGAAGTCGCGCAGCCAGGCGTACCGGTAGTCGTAGTTGCGGTCCCCGCCGATCCGTTCCGGTAGCGAGGTCGTCGCCGCGGCGACGACCGCGCCGCTCGCCTGGTACGTGAGCCCCTGCAACACCAGGACGTTGTGCCGGACCAGCTCCGGATAGCGTCCCGGGTAGGTGTGCAGGTTCGCCCAGGACCGCCAGCCCTCGACGGTGTCGCCGAGCGGGTCCCGGTCGTCGAGCCCGGCCGGCGGCCCGTCGTGGTACGTCGGCCGGTGCGCGAGGACGAACGTCTTCCGCTCTCCCGGGCCGACCGTGAACCGGGCGGCCGCCTCGCCGTCGGAGCAGGTCAGTGGCACCGGTGCGGTCATCGTCAGGCTGGACGGCCCCGCCGTCGCGACGACTGTTCCGTCCTGCGGGACGAGGTAGGCGGTGCGGCGGCCGTACTCGAGCCGGGGGTAGTAGGACATCGTCATCGCCACCGTGCCCGATCCGCCCTCCACCACGCGGACCAGCACTCCCGGGGATCGCCGGCCGATCTCGTGTCCCCGCGAGCCGGGTTCCAGCACGAGTCCGTCGGTCACCGACGCCTCCCCGTACGCGGTGGTGAAGACCGTACGCAGCACGAGCGAGTCGGACAGGTATTCGCGCCGGACCTCGAAATCGTCGGTCGGCCGGATCCACCAGTGCCCGCCCCTGGAGTCCAGCAACCGGCAGAACACGGAGGGCGCGTCGAAGCGCTCCGGGCACCACCAGTCGATCGAGCCCTTCCGGTCGACCAACGCCGCGCTGCGCCCGTCGGCCAGCAGGCCGTAGTCGGCGATGGCGGCGTTTCCCACACGAGGGGCTACCCCTGGCCGGTGGATCTAATCCCAGCGTGCCGCCCGTGCCCACCGGATCCGGCTGGCCGGCGGCCGGCTTGACAACGAGAACTTAGGCCAGGCTAACCTAATTCTGGTCGAGGGGCCTGGCCGCTCGGCGCCGATCGGTCAGTCAACACTCGCTGCCCGAGCATCAGTCAACACTCGCCCGAGCATCAGTCAACACTCGCCCGAGCGTCAGCCAACGCTCGCCCGGGCGTCAGCCAACGCTCGCCCGGGCGTCAGTCGAGGAGCCCCACGCCATGCCCCAGCACCAGCACCTCACCCGCCGGAACCTGCTCGGCGCGGCCGGCGTACTCGGCCTCGGCGCCCTGCTCAGCGCGTGCGGACAGGACGACTCCGGCGCCCGCCCGGCCAACGACGGCGCCTGGAGCTTCACCGACGACCGCGGCCAGACGGCGTCCACGGCCAGCCGGCCGCGACGGGTCGTCGCGTTCGTCGGCACCGCCGCCGCGCTGTACGACTTCGGCGTCACCGACCAGCTCGTCGGCGTCTTCGGCCCGACCAGGCTGGCCGACGGCCGCCCCGACGTGCAGGCCGGCAACCTGGACGTCGGCAAGGTCGAGGTGATCGGCAACACCTGGGGCGAGTTCAACATCGAGAAGTACGTCTCGCTCAGGCCCGAGCTGCTGGTCACGCACGAGTACGAGAAGAACTCCCTCTGGTACGTGCCGGACGAGAGCAGGGACAGGATCACTCCGCTGGCGCCCACCGTCGCCCTGGTGGCCTCCCGGGCACCGCTGGACAGGGTGATCGACCGGCACGCCCAGCTCGCCGCCGCGCTCGGTGCCGACCTGGACAAGGCGTTGGTGACCGAGGCGAAGACCCGGTTCGAGAAGGCCGCAGAGGGCATCCGGCAGGCCGTCCTGGCCAACCCGGGCCTGAAGGTGCTCGCCTGCTCGGCCGCCGCCGACCTCTTCTACGCCTCGAACCCCGGCGTCAACGCGGACATCCTCTACTACAAGCAGCTCGGCCTCGACATCATCGTGCCGGACAAGGTGGACGGCCTCGGCTATTTCGAGAGCCTGAGCTGGGAGAACGCCGGCAAGTACCCGGCCGACATCCTGCTGCTGGACAACCGCAGCTCCACGCTGCAACCGAAGGACCTGACGGGCAAGCCGACCTGGGGTCAGTTGCCAGCGGTCAAGGCGAACCAGATCGTCGGCTGGAACAGCGAACCGCTCTTCTCGTACGCGGCCAGCGCCGCCGCGCTGGAGACGCTGGCCACCGCCGTCCGTTCCGCCAGGAAGGTCGTCTGACCGGCTGCCGTCGGCGATGCCGCTAGCCGCCGCTGGCCGCTAGCCGCCGAACGCGGCCAGGCCGGTCAACCGCTGCCCGATCACCAACTGGTGGATCTCCGAGGTGCCCTCGTACGTCAGCACGCTCTCCAGGTTGTTGGCGTGCCGCAGCACCGGATACTCGCCGCTGATGCCGTTGGCGCCCAGGATGGTCCGGCACTGCCGGGCGATGTCGATCGCCTCCCGGACGTTGTTCAGCTTGCCGACGCTGACCTGCTCCGGGCGCAACGTGCCCGCGTCGGCCAGCCGACCCAGGTGCAGGGCCAGCAGGTAGCCCTTCTGCAA
Source organism: Plantactinospora solaniradicis (assembly GCF_042658085.1). Taxonomy (NCBI): domain Bacteria; kingdom Bacillati; phylum Actinomycetota; class Actinomycetes; order Micromonosporales; family Micromonosporaceae; genus Plantactinospora; species Plantactinospora solaniradicis. Next base: position 122,345 of record NZ_JBHSPR010000017.1, read on the forward strand.
CTCGACCGCCATGTCGGCCAGTTTCGCCTGGGTGAGCTGGAAGCCGGCGATCGGCCGACCGAACTGCTCCCGGGTGATGGCGTAGTCGAGCGCGCTGTGCAGGCAGTCCCGGGCCGCGCCGAGCGCACCCCAGACGATGCCGTACCGCGCCTCGGTGAGACAGGAGAGCGGGGCCTTCAGACCGGTCGCCGTCGGCAACAGGGCGTCCGCCGGCAACCGGACCTCGTCGAGCACGATCTCCCCGGTGGAGGAGGCGCGCAGCGACATCTTGTGCCGGATCTCCCGCGCCGTCACCCCGGGCGTCCGCATGGGTACGACGAAGCCGCGTACGCCCTCGTCGGTTCGGGCCCAGATCACCGCGACATCGGCGACGGGAGCATTCGTGATCCACATCTTGCCGCCGCTGAGCACCCAGTCGGTGCCGTCCCTCCGGGCCCGGGTGGCCATCGAGGCCGGATCGGAGCCGTGGTCCGGCTCGGTCAACCCGAAGCAGCCGATCGTCTCTCCGGTCGCCATCGAGGGCAGCCAGTGCCGCTTCTGCTCCTCGGAGCCGTACCGCCAGATGGCGTACATGGCCAACGATCCCTGCACCGACACCAGCGACCGTACGCCCGAGTCGCCCGCCTCCAGTTCGAGGCAGGCCAGCCCGTACGCGACCGCCGAGGCACCGGCGCAGCCGTACCCGGTCAGATGCATGCCGAGCAGGCCGACCTTGCCGAACTCGACCGCCAGCTCCCGGACCGGGGCCTGGCCGACCTCGTACCAGCGGGCGATGTGCGGCCGTACCCGGGTCGTCACCAGCCCGGCCACGACGGAGCGGATCTGCCGATCCTCCTCCGTGAGCGAGCCGTCGAGGTCGAGCATGTCCAACGGCGCCGTCCGGTCCTGACCGGTTCGCGCGATCCGCTCGCTCCTGCCGGCACTTCGCTCGCTCATGACCGCCACCCTAACGGCTGATCATCGCGCGCCCGTCGGCTCAGGACGGCGGCAGCACCAGGACCCGGGCGTGGATCTGGTTTCGCTGTTGCAGGGCGGCGCGGAGCGCGCGATGCAGCCCGTCCTCCAGGTAGAGGCCGCCGCTCCACTGCACGACGTGCGGAAAGAGATCGCCGTAGAAGGTGGAGTCCTCGGCGAGCAGCTTGTCCAGCGCCAGTTCCCGCTTGGTGGTGATGAGCTGGTCGAGACGCAGCGGACGTGGCGGGATCTCTGCCCACTGCTTCAACGTGAGCCCGTGGTCCGGGTAGGGACGCCCGTCCCGAACCGCTTTGAAGATCACGACGGCACGCTCCCCTCCCCATGGCCGTGCTGGCCTGACCCCTTGCTTCGCTATCCCCGGCGGCCTGCCACCCCTGCAACCGCACCGTACCAATGACGCCCGTCAGCCTAGCGACCTCCGACGACCTCTTGGTTTGTCCGCGGATGTCAGTTTCGTTACTACCTTCGGAGGCAACCCGACTCCATTCCGGTCAGGATGTCAGCTCCATCGGCCCCGGTGCACGACCTGTTCGACCGGCCGACGACCGCGACGCAGTGACGGTGACCGATGGTCGGGTGCCGGATAGCCGATGGTGAGCGCCCCGATCGGCATGAACTCGGCCGGCACCCCGAACGCGTCACGGAACGAGCCGGTCCGCTCCGGCGGGATCCCGAAGAAGCAGGCGCCCAACCCCTCGTCCACCGCGGTCAGCAGCATCAGCAGAGCGGCGAACCCGCTGTCGACGTACCAGTACGGCACCGGCCAGCGGTTCTCGTCACGGTCGGTCCAGCCCTTGTCCGGCTCGGCGTACCGGTCCAGGTAAACCGACCGGTTGGCGTGCGGAATCACGATCAGCGGCGCCCGACGCATCCCGGTGAGCCAACGGCTCGCTCCGGCGGTCGCCGGGTCGGTGCGGCCGGCGGCCGGGCTGGCCGCCGCCCAGAACCGCTCCCGGTCCGCGGCCTCCTCCAGCACCAGAAAGCCCCAGCCCTGCGAGAAACCGGCGGACGGGGCCCGAACCGCATGGTCCAGCAGCCGGTCCACCAACTCCGCCGGGACCGGCCGGTCCGGATCGTAGTTGCGCACCATCCGCCGTCGCCGGACGACCGTCGAGAACTCCATCGTGTGCCTCCGGGCTCAGGCGCCGGGACGGATGCCCCAGGTGCCCTGCCAGGTCTGTCCCGGTTCGAGCACGATCACGTCCCGGCCGGAACGGAACGCGTCCGGCGGGCACGTCATCGGCTCCACCGCCACCGAACGCCGGTGCCGGTCACCGGTCAGGGTGTCCCCGGTGAACACCTGCCACCAGCCGAAGGACGGATCGGCCCAGATGCTCACCGCGGCGGTGGAATCCGGGCTGGCCAGCGTGACGGAGGATCCCCGCTCGTCGACGAAGGCGGGGTCCAGGTCCCCGAAGGCGAGGTCGAGGACGGCCGCCCCGATCCGGCGCGGCTCGGTGAAGTCGTACTCACCGCCGGTCACCTTCGCCGCCCCGATCGGCAACAACCGGCCGTCCAGCAGCAACCGGCTACGACCCGGCACCCGCAGCAGCAGGTCGTCCACGGCCACCCCGGGCAGTTGCAGGTACGGATGCACCGAGAAACCGAACGGACACTCCGCGCGGCCGACGTTGGTCACCCGGTGGTGTGCCCGTAGCCCGTCCGCACCGATCCGCCACTCGGTCTCCAGCACCAGCGGCCACGGATACCCGACCTGCGCGGGCAACTCGCACCGCACCACCACCGCGTCCGGCTGCTGGGAGACCAGTCGCCACGGCAGCCAGTTGACCAGACCGTGGATCGCGGTGTGCCGGTCGGGCTCCGTCAACGACAGTTGCAGCGCCTGCCCGGCGAAGGTGTACTGGCCGTCGCGGATCCGGTTCGGCCAGGGAGCCAGCACCTGGCCGGCGCTCCCGGCCGGAAGCTCGTCCTCCCCGTACCCGTCGACGTAGTCGACGCCATCCGCCCGGTACGCCCGAAGCCCTCCACCGACCTCGACCACCACGGCCTCCTGGCCACCGGCCGAGATCGTCCACTGTGCACCAGAGAGCGGCCGGGTCGCCGTCTTGACGTTGTCCATGCCGGGACCATAGCCGTTACCCGGACGCGCCGCCCGGCTGACCGGGCGCCGCGCCCGAACCGGCCCTGGCCACCGACCCCGTTCCGGTCGCCCCGGCCGGCTCCGTCGCGGAACCCGGGGCCGGTCCGGCCGGGTCCTTCGCGGAGGCCGGGGCCGGTCCGGCGTCCGGGCCGGAGCCCGGCTTCTCCTCCGGGCTCTCGTCCGGGTTCGGCGCCCGGTAGCGCAGCAGAGCCGGGAAGACGAGCACGAGCAGCACGGCGAGGACCGCCGCGGCCACGCCGCCGCCAACCCAGGCGAACCCGACCCCGAACGCGGCGGCGGTCATGCCGGCCCGCAGGTCACCCAGGCGGGGCCCACCCGCGACCACCATGATGTTCACGCCCTGCAACCGACCCCGCATCCGGTCCGGCGCGTAGACCTGCAACATCGACTGTCGGAAGACCGCGCTCACCAGGTCGGCCGCCCCGGCCAGGGCGAGCAGCCCGACCACCAGCCACAGTTGTCGGGCCAGGCCGGCGGCGGCGATCGCCAGCCCCCAGCCGACCACCGCGACCACCAGGGCCACGCCCTGCCGGCGGACCCGGCTCATCCAGCCCGAGGTGAGCCCGCCCAGCACCGATCCGATCGCGATCGCGCTGAACAGCCAGCCGACCGCCGCACCGCCACCGAACCGTTCCTCGGCCACCTCCGGAAAGAGCGTCCGGGGCATGGCCAGGACCATCGCGATGATGTCGACGGCGAAGGAGAGCAGCAGCACCGGCGTGGTGGCCAGATAACGGAACCCGTCGACCACGCTGGCCAGGCCGGCGCGGCGCGGAGCGCCGGTCCCGTCGTCCAGCGGCGGCATCGCGGGCAGCCGGTAGGTGGCCCACAGCGACACGGTGAAGAGCACCGCGTCCACCCCGTACGCCACCGGCAGCATCGCCTCGACCGATCCGACCGAGAAGACCAGACCCGCGGCGAGTGGCCCGAGCACCCCACCGGCGGTGGACGTGGTGTAGCCCAACGTGTTGGCGGCCGGCACCAGCGGGGTGGGTACCAGCCGGGCGATGATCGCCTGCCGGGCCGGTGAGCTGATCGCGAACGCGGTCGTCTGCACCGCGACCAGCCCCAGCAGCAGCACCGGGCTGCCGACCCGGAACACCGCCTGGAGCAGCAGCCCGAGGGTCGACATCCACATCAGGATGGAACTTGCCAGCAGCAGCCGGCGACGGTCGATCGCGTCCGCGACGGCGCCGCCCCAGAGGCCGAACACCACCAACGGAACGAACCCGGCGATGCCCAGCAGGCCGACCCAGAGCGACGCGTCGGTCAGCGCGAACATCTCCACCGGTACGGCGACGGCGGTGAGCTGGAAGCCGAACATCGAGACGCCGTTGCCGACCCACAGCCGCCGGTACGCCGGCACCCGCAGCGGGCGTACGTCCATCGCCCACCGCGCGAACCTCCCCCCGGAGGCGGCCGCGCTCGCGGCCGATCCGGAGCCCCCGGCCGACGCGGCGGAGTCCCTCCCGCCCGGCGCGGCGTCACCCTTGCCCGGGGCGGCGTCACGCCTGCCCGGCGGCCCGGCCGTCAGCCGGTCCGCGTCCTTGTCGCTACTGGTCAAGGCGCGAGCCGCTCAATGATCCAATCTTCCGCACCGGACCGACGGTAGCGCAGCCGATCGTGCAGCCTGCTGGCCCGTCCCTGCCAGAACTCGACCGTCTCCGGCACCACCCGCAGGCCACCCCAGTGCGGCGGCGCGGGCACCGGCACCCCGTCGGGGAACCGCTCGGCGACGACCTGGAACCGGGCATCGAGTGCCGCCCGGTCGGAAAGCACCTCCGACTGCGGACTGGCCCACGCGCCGAGCTGCGATCCCCGGGGCCTGGCGGCGAAGTACGCCTCGGTCTCCGCCCGGTCCACCGGGCCGATCGTGCCGCAGATCACCACCTGCCGCTGCATCGGAAACCAGGGGAGCAACAAACTGGCGTACGGGTTGGCCCGCGCCTCCGCGCCCTTGCGCGACTCGTAGTTGGTGTAGAAGACCAGCCCGCGCTCGTCGTACCCCTTCAGTAGGACCGTCCGGGTGCTGGGCCTGCCGTCGGCGTCGGCGGTGGCCACCACCATGGCGTTCGGTTCGGGCAACCCGGCGCCGACCGCGTCCAGGAACCAGCGGTGGAACTGGGTCCACCAGTCGGTCGCGAGGTCGGTCCGGGAGAGTCCTTCCACCGATTCGTACTCCCGGCGCAGCTCTGCCGGCGGCACTGTGTCCCGCATCACGTCACATCCTCATCCGTTCACAGAAAGCAGGCGGACCGGCATCGGAGCGGGTCGCTCCACCGGTGCTGGCGCCGCCCGCGGTCGCCCGACCAGCGCCGCCTGCGGCCCCGGCCCGGACGTGTCGCGTGTAGCACAACCGTGACCTCTCGCAAAGTTAGTTACCCACCAGGCAAGATGGCACGAATACATCCCTGAGTTCGCCAAGGGCTCTTGCCGGGCACGCCGGATGAGCACCGAGTGCACGGACAACCGATCCAGGAGCGCAGATGTCCGACTTCAAACCGGGGCTGGAAGGCGTGATCGCCTTCGAGACCGAAATCGCCGAGCCTGACAAGGAAGGAGGGTCGCTGCGCTATCGGGGGGTCGACATCGAGGATCTGATCGGCCAGGTCTCCTTCGGCAACGTCTGGGCGCTGCTCGTGGACGGCCGGTTCGGTCCCGGCCTACCGCCGGCCGAACCGTTCCCGGTGCCGGTGCACTCCGGCGACATCCGGGTCGACGTGCAGTCCGCGGTCGCGATGCTCGCCCCGTACTGGGGACTCTCCCAGTTGCTCGACATCTCCGACGAGCAGACCCGCGAGGACCTCGCCCGGGTCTCGGTCACCGCGCTGTCCTTCGTCGCGCAGTCGGCCCGTGGCCTCGGCCTGCCGGCCGTACCGCAGAAGGAGATCGACAAGGCGGAGACCATCGTCGAGCGGTTCATGAAGCGCTGGCGGGGGGAACCCGACCCCCGGCACGTCAAAGCCGTGGACGCGTACTTCATCTCGGCCGCCGAGCACGGCCTGAACGCCTCCACCTTCACCGCCCGGATCGTCGCCTCGACCGGTGCGGACGCCGCCGCCTGCATCTCCTCCGGCATCGGCGCCCTCTCCGGCCCGCTGCACGGCGGCGCACCGTCCCGGGTGCTGCACATGATCGAGGCGGTCGAGCGCAGTGGCGACGCCGAGGGCTACGTCAAGGGCGTACTGGACCGGGGCGAACGGCTGATGGGCTTCGGGCACCGGATCTACCGGGCCGAGGACCCGCGCGCCCGGGTGCTCCGGCGTACGGCCAAGGAACTCGGTGCTCCCCGCTTCGAGATCGCCGAGGCGCTGGAGAAGGCCGCCCTGGAGGAGCTGCACGCCCGCAAGCCCGACCGGGTACTCGCCACCAACGTCGAGTTCTGGTCCGCGGTGGTGCTCGACTTCGCCGAGGTACCGGCGCACATGTTCACCTCGATGTTCACCTGCGCCCGGATGGGTGGCTGGAGCGCGCACATCCTGGAGCAGAAGAAGCTGAAGCGACTGGTCCGGCCCGCCGCCCGCTACACCGGCCCCGCCCCCCGCAAGCCCGCCGAGGTCGAGGGCTGGGACGCCGTCCCGCACGACGTCTGAGAGCCGTAAGGAAGGGCCCCTTCTTATCGTTTTCGGTAGAAGAAGGGGCCCTTCTTAACGCCTCGGACATGTGGGCGACGACTCACCCGCCACGATGGGATCGCGGGGCGGGGCGCGCGGCGGAGGTGCGAGGATGGTTGGGCGGCAGCGTCGCCGGATAAACCGCTCGGCTCCAGGGCCCCCGGCCCACCGGAAGGATCTTCGTAACCGTGGCTGACGTATCGACCATTCGGATTCCTGACGAGATCAAACCCGCTGACGGCCGGTTCGGCTGTGGCCCGTCCAAGGTGCGCCCCGAGGCGGTCTCCGCGCTGGCCGACGTCGCCACGACGTACCTCGGCACCTCGCACCGGCAGAAGACCGTCCGCGACCAGGTCGCCCGGCTGCGCCGGGGCATCGCCGAGTTCTTCTCCCTCCCCGAGGGGTACGAAGTGGTGCTCGGCAACGGCGGCACCACCGCCTTCTGGGAGGTGGCCGCCTTCGGGCTGGTCCGCGACCGGGCCCAGTTCGCCAGCTTCGGCGAGTTCGGCGCCAAGTTCGCCAAGTCGGTCTCCGACGCCCCGTTCCTCGGCCAGCCGAGCGTCCGCAAGTCCGACCCGGGCACGGCACCGTCCCTGGTCGCCGAGGCCGGCGTCGACGTCTACGCCACGCCGCACAACGAGACCTCGACCGGCGTCGCGGTGCCGATCCGCCGGGTGGCCGGTGCGGACGACGACGCGCTGCTGCTGGTCGACGCGACCTCGGGGGCCGGCGGGCTGGAGGTGGACGTCCGGGAGACCGACGTCTACTACTTCGCCCCGCAGAAGTGCTTCGGCTCCGACGGCGGGATCTTCATCGCGCTGATGTCGCCGGCCGCGCTGGCCCGGGCCACCGAGATCAAGTCCTCGGGTCGGTACATTCCGGCGTTCCTCGACCTGGTCACGGCGATCGACAACTCCCGGCTGGAGCAGACCTACAACACCCCGGCGCTGGCCACCATCTTCCTGGCCGCCGAGCAGACCGACTGGATGAACGCGCAGGGCGGGCTGACCTGGGCGGCCAAGCGCACGGCCGAGAGCGCCTCCATCGTGTACGGCTGGGCCGAGCGGTCCGCCGTGGCGACCCCGTTCGTCACCGACCCGGCGCTGCGCTCCAATGTGGTGGCCACGGTCGACTTCGCCGATGGTGTCGACGCCACCGCGATCGCCAAGGCTCTGCGTGCGAACGGGATCGTCGACACCGAGCCGTACCGCAAGCTGGGCCGCAACCAGCTGCGGGTCGCCCTCTTCCCGGCCGTGGAGCCGAGCGACGTCGAGGCGCTGACCGCCTGCGTCGACTACGTGGTCGACCGGCTCTGAGCCGCCTGATCAATCGGGTCGGGCCGGTCGGACGGGCCACCCGACCCGATTGATCAATTAATGCAGCTCACCCGCGACATGCGGGCGTGGCTCCCCCCAACGGATGACGGACGGGCGTACCGTGTATCGAGGACGCCCGGGTGTCTGACCTGTGGCGTGGGGCCAGCGAGGCGGGACGGAGGCTACGCGATGCGGCCAGTACGCTTCGTCGCCCTCTCCGAGGACGGCCAAGCTATGGTGCTCACCGACGAGGTGGGCCGTCTTCTCGCGCTGCCGATCGATGAGCGGGTCGCGACCGTCCTGCACACCGAACCGGGCAGCGCGCCACTGGCCACGGCCAGCCCCGGCACCGAGCCGGCACCCTCACTGTCGCCCCGGGACATCCAGGCCCGGATCCGGTCGGGCGAGTCCGCCGAGGACGTGGCCCGGATCGCCGGAGTGCCGGTCGACCGGGTGCTGCGGTACGCGGGCCCGGTGCTCCAGGAGCGGGCGATGCTCGCCCAGCACGCCCGGCGTACCCGGCTGCGGAACGCCGAGAACAAGACCCCGCTCGCCGAGATCGTCGACGGTCGGCTGTCCCAGCACGGCATCGATACCGAGAAGATCTCCTGGGACGCCTACCGACGCGACGACGGGACGTGGCGAATCGTCGCGACCTGGCCCTCCGGCAAGGCCACCGCCCAGGCGATCTGGGATCTCGACAAGGCCCGCCAGTCGGTGACGCCGCACGACGACATGGCGCAGTACCTCTGCGCCGAGCGGCCCGCTCCGCTGCTCGGCCAGGAGCCGGCGCCGGAGCGGAGCGGTCGCTCGCTGCCCGGCCCGTCCCGGGTGGAGCCGAGCCGTGGCGGGCACGGCCTGCCGGCGGCGGCCGGCGAGCACGCCCGACCCGGCCGTGACCCGATCCGGGCCGGTCGCGACGCGCTGCTCGCCTCCCTCGACCGGCCACTCGGTTCGACCGCCGGTCGCGGGCTCGACCCGGCCGCGTCGATGGCGTCTCCGGACACTCCCCGGCAGCGCCCGGTGGCCGGTGGTGCCGCGGCACTGCTCGGCGGTGGTCCGGGTTCCGCGTTCGACGACGACGCCGACGCGCCCAAGGAGGTCCCGGCCGTGCCCTCGCTCGCGGTACTCCGGCCGCGTCGCACCACCGCACCGGCGGCCGAGTCGGCAGACCCGTCGGGCAAGCCGCGCAAGCGCCTGCCGAGCTGGGACGACGTCCTCTTCGGCAGTGGACCGGCCGCCCGCGACGGGTCCTGATCCCGTACGTCTCCGATCTGCCTGACGTGCTCGTCCGCGTCATCGGCCGGCCTCGTCCGCGTCATCGGCCGGCCTCGTCCGCGTCATCGGCCGGCCTCGTCCGGTCGATGGCCGGACGGGTCCGGCGGACCACCGCCAGGCTCGGCGGGCCGTCCGCACGGCCCTCTCCTTGATCGACATCCGGCGGATCCGCGTGGCAGGGTGGAGGGATGGAATATACGAATCTGGGTCGGACCGGCCTGTCGGTGAGCAGGCTCTGCCTGGGCACGATGAACTTCGGGCCAGAGACCAGCGAGCCGGACAGCTTCGCCATCATGGACCGGGCACTGGAACACGGCATCAACTTCTTCGACACCGCGAACGTCTACGGGCGGAAGACCGGCGAAGGCATTACCGAGAACATCATCGGTCGCTGGTTCGCCCAGGGAAACGACCGGCGCGAGCGGGTGGTCCTGGCCACCAAGGTGTACGGCCGGATGGGTGACTGGCCGAACGAGCAGGGGCTCTCCGCCCGGCACATCGTCCGGGCCTGCGACGAGTCGCTACGCCGGCTGCAGACCGACTGGATCGACCTCTACCAGATGCACCACATCTCCCGGACCACGCCGTGGGAGGAGATCTGGCAGGCGATGGAGACCCTGGTCGCCCAGGGCAAGGTCCTCTACGTCGGTTCGTCCAACTTCGCCGGTTGGCACCTGGCCCGGGCACAGGAGTCCGCGACCCGGCGCAACTTCCTCGGACTCGTCTCCGAGCAGTGCATCTACAACCTGATGACCCGGCACGTCGAGTTGGAGGTGCTACCCGCGGCCGAGCAGTACGGCCTGGGCATCATCCCGTGGTCGCCGCTGCAGGGCGGACTGCTCGGCGGCGCCATCCGCAAGCTCGCCGAGGGCGGCGCGGCACGGACCCGCAGTGAGCACGCCACCAAGCTGCTGGCGGAACGCCGTCCCGCGATCGAGGGGTACGAGAAGCTCTGCGCCGATCTCGGCCACGATCCGGCGGACGTCGCGCTCGGTTGGCTGCTGACCCGGCCCGCGGTGACCGCACCGATCATCGGCCCCCGGACGGTGCAGCAGCTCGACGCCGCGCTCGGCGCGCTCACGGTCAAGCTCGACGACGACACCCTGGCCCGGCTGGACGAGCTCTTCCCGCCGATCGGCAAGGGCGGCCCGGGCCCGGAGGCCTGGGCCTGGTAGGTCGTCCATCGCCGACCGGAGGGCTGGACACGGGTAGGTCCATGCACGGGTAGGTCCATCGCCGGCCGGAGACCTGGACACGGATAGGTGAATCGCCGACCCGCCGTCCGTCGGTTCGGGCGCCGGCGGGGTCGGCGTCAGCCCCACAGCGCCCAGGTCGCCAGCCGGTCGTACGTCGGCCGGGGGCCGAGGTGGCTGCGGACCAGCACCAACTCGGTCGCCGGCCACGACGGGCCGAGGTAGCCGTCGAGGGTACGCAGGTCCTCGTCGAGGCTTGCCCGGTCCAGCCGCTCGCCGGGCCGGGCAAGAGTGAGGTGTGGCCGCAGCGGCCGGGAGTCGTGTGGCACCCGGGCCCGACGCAGTTCCCGTCGGATCGACCTCGCCAGTCGGTGTACGGCCTCGACCTCGCCGAGCAACCCCACCCAGAGCACCGTGAACCGGCCCCGGCCGAACCGTCCGCCTCCGCCGAGTCGCAGCCGGGGCGCGGCCGGTCCGGGCTCCGGCACCTCGTTTCCGACGGGGACCGCCGGAGCGCCGGGAACGGCGGTCCTCCGTTGACGTCCAGCCGCGGTCCCGCCTCGGGGTGCGGCGGGCGGGTGGCGCCAGTCCTGCACGGCACGGGTGAGAGCGTCCTCCACTCTGTCCAGACGATCGTCGGCGACCTCGCCGAGGAACGTGACGGTCACGTGCAGGTTCGACCTGGGCGCCAGCCGGACGTTGATCCCGGCATCGGACGCCGCCCCGATGCGAAGCCTGTTCGTCTGGTCGGCGATGTCGTCCAACGCCTCCGGCGGCGGATAGATGGCTACGTACAGCCGCATGGCGGTACTCCGTCCATGGCTATCCCGAGCCGTACGGCGGGACCGGCGCTCGCGTCGGCCGGCGACCGCTCACGCACTGCCCTGGCGGGGGCCGGCGTGCGGGGCCGGCAGGATCAGGCCGGCGGCCTGCAACTCCCCCTCGACCCGGACGCGTTCGATCTCCAGGTCGACTCCGTCGAGGTCGCCCAGGTGCTCCGCCACGCCCAGACACCGACTCGCCAGCCGCAAGCGGTCGTCGTACGCCTCCAGGACCGCGTTCTGCCAGAGCCGTGACCGGCCCGCGATGCCGAGGCGCTGGCCGCCCAGCCGGCGCAGGTCCGCGGCGATCCGTTCGAACGAGGGATGATCCACTCGGTCGAATTCGGCGAGGTCGATCTCTCGATTCAGCGAATCCACTTCGAACGTCCGGTCCAGGCGGTTGATCGCTCGACGCAGCCGACCGGTTTCCCGCCGTTGGCCAATCCAGCAGACGAAACGGTCGATTAGCTCGTCCGCGCAGATCAGTGCCGCAACGACCGCCGGCAGACAAACCACGGCGAGAATTGCCAGCGGCAGCGCGAAAGCATGCACGATGGCCACATCCTCCGACGCTAAACGGCGATAACCCGCCTCGCCACCCGTTTTGCAATCAACGAATATTCATCTCACTGAGTCGCCGGACCGAGCGCCAGGCGGAGCCGGTCCACGGCTGCCCGGTCGCCGGTCCAGCTGACCGCGTCATCGGCCGAGCGCCGCCAGAGCCAGCGCAGCAGCTGGTCCGGGGCGGCACTGATCGACGCTGTCGGCCCGGCATCGTCAGACTCCACGCCGAACGACCCGACACCGGTCGACTCCACACCTGGCGCGGCTCGCTGCCCGGGCGCGACCCGCGACTCGGGATCGACCGGCGCGGCGCGCTGCCCAGAAGCGACCCGGGATCCGGGACCGGCCGGCGCGGCGCGCTGCCCAGAAGCGACCCGCGACCCGGGACCGGCCGGCGCGGCTTCGGCGGGAGCGGACTCGACCTCGACACCGTCCGGCCCGAGTCGGATCAGCCAGGTCGCCGGCCCGGCTGTCGCCCGGACCACTATGGCGGACCCGGGCAGGACCTCGGAAAAGTCCTCCGGCCAGCGGCGGGTCCCGTAGGCCAGGAAGAGCCGGAGCACCTCGTCGATGCCGTCGATGGCGAGGTCCTCGGGAATGTCGGCGACCGGCTGGCTCGTCGCCAACTCCGCGTCCAGCCGGTGGATGACCGTCTCCTGCGCCATCCGGCGGATCCAGAAGCCGACGGTCTGGTTCGGGTCGTGCCAGGTGGGCGCCGCCGCAGCCGCGTCCCGGCTGTCGAACTCGCCCCGCAACGCACGGTAGGCGCGGTCGAGCAGCACCACCGGATCCTCGCCGGAGAGGTCCGGTGGCCAGTCCTCCGGTGCACGCCCGGACCGCATGCACTCCACCTTGTGCAGATAGACGACGGCAACGTGGCGGACCAGGTCTTCGACGTTCCAGTCCGGACAGCTCGGCACGGCGGCGGTCAGGTCTGTCGACGCGACCTGTCGTAGCCGGGCCTGGTCGGCTGCCAGGCACTCCAGTAGTCGGACTCGCAGCATTCCACCACCTAACCAGACAGGTACGACTTCCACCGGCCGCCAGCCCGTTGCCAAGCCAGACCCGGTTAAGAAGGGGCCCTTCCTATACAGAAAGCGATAAGAAGGGGCCCTTCCTTACACCTCGGCGGGGGGCACCACGTAGAAGCGGGGTAGCGGGAGGATGCGTAGGCGGAGGCGGGTGCCGGTGCGGTGCAGTTGCCAGACCAGCGCCGCCACGGCGGTGGTGAGTGAGATCAGACCACCGGTCCAGATGCTCGCCCCGGCACCGAACCGCTCGGCGACCCAGCCGATGATCGGCGCGCCCACCGGGTTGGTGCCGAGGAAGACCAGCACCCACAGCGACATGACCCGCCCCCGGAACGCCGCGTCGACGCCGAGTTGGACCCGCTGGTTCGAGGCCTGGGCGAAGAAGACCATGAAGAAGCCGGTGAACGGCAACAGCGTCAGGACCAGCCAGTACGTCGGGGCGAGCCCGACCAGGGTGCCGAACACGCCGGTCGCCACGGCGGCACCCAGCACCGTCCACACCGACGGTCGGCTGCGCCGCCCGCTGCCGGCCAGCGCCCCGGCCAGCGCGCCCACCGCCAGCGCGGTGCTGAACAGGCCGAACGAGGCGGCGCCGGTGTTGAACACGGTCTTGGCCAGCGCGGCCAGGGTGAGCTGGAAGTTGAACAGGGTCATCCCCATCACCGACATCAGTGCCATCGGCAGCACCAGGTCGGAGCGGCGGGCGACGTACCGCAGGCCGTCGATCACCCGCGCCGAATCGCGGTCCTTGACCGGCGGCAGGTCCTCGCGGTGCAGTTCGGCGGGTCGGATCCGGATCATGCAGACGAGTGGGGCGATCGAACCGAGCGCGGCGATCAGGAAGACCGGTCCGACGTCGAGGAGGGCGATCGCCACCCCGGCCACCGCAGGGCCGATGATCCGGGCGGAGTTGAACGTCGCGGCGGAGAGCGCCAGCGCGTTCGGCAGCAGTGGCGTGCCGACAAGTTCGGAGACGAAGGACTGCCGTACCGGGGTCTCGACCGCGTTCGCCGTGCCGAGCAGGGCGGCGAAGACGAAGACGTGCCACAGCTGCACCACGCCGGTGATCACCAGGATGCTCATCGCCAGCGCCAGGACGGTCCAGGTGGCATTCGCGACGAAGAGCAGCACGCGTTTGTCGTACCGGTCGGCCAGCCGGCCGGAGAGCAGGGTGAGCAGGAGCACCGGGGTGAACTGCAACGCGACGACCACACCCAACGCGCTCGCCGAGTCGTCCGACAGGTCGAGGACAAGCCAGTCCTGGGCCACGAACATCATCCACACGCCGATCAGCTTGATCAGCTGGCCGGTGGCGAAGAGCCGGTAGTTGCGAACCGTCAGGGACTGGAAGGTGGTGCTCAGCTTTGCCCGCACTCGGGGTGCGCCTCCTCGGGTCGTACGCGTCATCCGTCGTTCCCCGGCCTCCGCGTTGCGGCCGGGAGTCCTAGCGGACGAAGCGGACCCGAAGCTGTGCGCCGGTCAGTCGCGCGCCACCTTCTGCAGGATCTCCGCGGCGCGCTGGAGCGCGTCGCGTTCCTCCAGGGTCAGCTCGGCGAGCCGACCGGCCAGCCACTCGTTGCGGGCCCGGTCGAACTGGGCCAGCACGGTGCGGCCGGAGTCGGTCGCCGCGAGGATGACCTGGCGGCCGTCGGTCGGATGGGGGGTGCGCTGTACGAGACCGCGCTCCTCCAACTTCGCGACGATCTTGGTCATCGTCGGCGGCTGGACCCGTTCGGTGTCGGCCAGCTCACGCGGCGTCAACGCGCCGGCCAGCTCGAGGCTGGTCAGCGCGGAGAGTTGGGTCGCCGTGAGGTCGCCCACCGGCCGGGTCTGCCGTACCCGTCGGTTCAGTCGGGTGATCGCGTCGCGCAGCAACGTCGCAAGCTGCGCCGGTGGCATGCGCTTCGCCATCACCGTCCACTCCGTCACGATCGTTAGCCTAACTAATAAGCTAGGCTAACGACCACTCGTTATGACCATCGTCACCGCACCCGAGGCGGCATTTCGCAGGCTAGAACAGCACGGTCTCGATCGGGCCGCGCAGGAAGTACAGCACGAAAAGCGCCGCCACCCCGTACAGCAGGGGATGCACCTCGCGTGCCTTGCCCCGGGCGACCTTGACCACGACGTAGCTGATCACGCCGGCCCCGATGCCGTTGGAGATGGAGTAGGTGAAGGGCATCAGCACGATGGTGAGGAACGCCGGGATCGCGATCTCGTAGTCGTTCCAGTCGATGGTCTTCACCGCGGTCATCATCAGGAAGCCGACGATCACCAGCGCCACCGACGCCGCCTCGAACGGCACCACGAGGGCCAACGGCGCCAGGAACATCGCCAGGAGGAAGAGCCCGCCGGTGACCAGGTTGGCCACGCCGGTCCGGGCACCCTCGGCGACCCCGGCCGCACTCTCGATGTACGACGTGTTGCTCGACGTGCTCGCCGCACCGCCGGCCGCCGCCGCGATCGAGTCCACCAACAGGATCTCCCGGGTACGCGGCGGCATCTTCCGCTCGTCGAGCAGCTCGGCCTCCTGGCCGACGGCCACCATCGTGCCCATCGTGTCGAAGAAGTCGGTGATCAACAGGGTGAAGACGAACATGATCGCGACCAGCGCACCGGCCCGCTGCCAGGAGCCGAGCAGGTCGAACTGGCCCAACAGGGACAGGTCCGGGGTGTCCACCACCGTCTCCGGCAGCGCCGGCACGTTCAGCGACCAGCCGGCGGGGTTGGGCTTTCCGTCCACCACCGACGGGCCGACCTTGGCGATCGCCTCGACCACGATCGCCAGCACCGTCGAGGCGAGGATGCCGATCAGGATCGCGCCCCTGACCCGGCGTACCACCAGCACCAGGGTCACCAGCAGGCCGAGTACGAAGACCAGGGCGGGCCAGGTCACCAACTTGCCGCCGATGCCCAACCCGACCGGCACGGTGGTGTTGGCGGCGTCGGGCAGCCGCCGGACGAACCCGGCGTCCACCAGCCCGATGATGGTCAGGAAGAGCCCGATGCCCACCCCGATCGCGGTCTTGAGCTGCGTGGGGACCGCCCGGAACACGGCGGTACGCAGCCCGGTCAGCACCAGGATGGCGATGATCACACCCTCGATCACCACCAGGCCCATCGCGTCGGCCCAGGTCATCTGCGGCGCGATCTCGTACGCCACCAGCGCGTTCACCCCGAGTCCGGCGGCCAGCGCCAACGGGAACCGGCCGACCACACCCATCAGGATCGTCATGATCCCGGCGACCAGGGCGGTCCCGGCGGCCAGCGCGGGAATGGCCAGCCGCGCACCGTCGCCGTCGACCGCGTTGCCCAGGATCAGCGGGTTGAGCACCACGATGTAGGCCATCGTGAAGAAGGTGGCCAGGCCGCCCCGCACCTCCCGGCTCAGCGTCGAGCCGCGTGCCGTGATCGCGAAGTACCGGTCGAAGGCGTTACGGGCGTGGGGCCTGTCGGCCTGGGCGGCGGGCTCGGCCGGGGCTTTTTTCATCGGGTCCTCGCTGGGGGCGGAACGAGTTGATCCGCGCATCGTCCCAGATCACCGGTTACCAACCAAGACCTGCCCGGTTACCAACCACGATCCGTGCGCCGTACCCTGGAGCGGTGCCCGAGGAGCCGCAGATCGAGCCGCTCGACCCACCGATGGTGCCGTTCGCCGTCGCCGGGATCGTGGTCTGGGCGGTGGCCGGACTGGTCCTCCTGCTCTTCTTCCGGGACTGGCTGACCGACCGGGGCCACGAGAACTGGCTCTGGACGTGCCTCGCCGGCTTCCTGGTCGGCTTCCCCGGGCTGGCCGTGATGCTCCGGCACGACGCCAACCGCCGACGCCGACGCGGCGAGGCCTGAGCCCGACGCCGGCCCGGCGAGGCCTGAACCCGACGCCGACGGAGCGAGGCCCGAACCCGGACCCGCCCCTACCGGTCAGCCGTGCCCGTACGGCTCCGCCGGCTCGGCGGCGTCGACCGAGCCGGGCGCCCGGCTGACCGCGATCGCCTCCACCTCGCTGTCGTCGTAGATCGTCGGCAGCTCGTCGACCGGCGTCTCGGTGGACTCCAGCATCGTCTCGGAGTGCGCCCCGCAACCGTGGTCGGCGCTGACCGCCCGGCCGTCGTCCGGGGCGAAGAAGTTTCCGCAGACCCCGAACGCCTGCCGCATGGCGCCGGCCAGCGGCAGGTAGAAACCGCACGTCCCACACCGCGCGGTCCGGGGCGCGGCGACCGCGATCGGTGCCGTCGGGCCGTGATCGCCGTCGTACCACCGCTGGGCGGTCTCCATCCGCCCCTCCCGGGACATCACCCGGGGACGGCCGAGACCGAGTTCCCAGGCGGTCTCCTCGACGGCGGGGTCGTCGGAGAGCAGGTAACCGGGGACGAGCCGATCGTCGTCGGGCTGGGTGGGCAGCAGATCGCCGACGCCGAGATCACCCGGCTGGAGCCGCTCCTGCCAGGGCAGCCAGCTCGGCGCCAGCAACGCGTCCGGGCCGGGTAGCAGGAAGGTCTCGCAGACCGTGACGTGCCGGCTGCGCGGCACCCGGGTGACCGTCACCGCCCAACGCCAGCCCCCGTAGCCGGCCAGCCGGCACTCGAAGAGATGCGTCACCAGGCGGTCGCCTTCGGCGATCGCACCCAGATGATCGCCGATGTCCGTCGGCTCGACCTCGGTGATGCCATCCCGCGCCACGTCAACGGCGCTGGCGCAGACCTGGTCGAGGCGGGCCGCGCGAGCGGCGGTGCTCCTGGTCACCCACCCATTGTTGCCTATCCTTGAGGACGGGTCGGCGGCACTCCCCGGCACCGATCAGCCAGAGATATCTCGGCACAGATCCGACGGTCGTCGACCGGATGGGCGAGGATGGTGCTCATGCCGCTGTTCACCCGCTCTGGGCGGTCGCTCCTCGGGCGCCTCGTCGGCACGGTGATCCGGGCCGTCGGGCTGCTGTTCCGGGGCACGCTCGGCAGCGCGCGCTGGACGACCCGCCGGGTCGCCCGGGTACGCGAGAAGGGTGCCGGCGGCGAGGCGGGGATGGTCCGGCTGTTCGATCTGCACGCCGCCTCCTGTGCCGGCGACACGTTGATCACGATCGGCCTGGCCGGAACGATCTTCTTCAACGCCCCGCTGGGCGAGGCACGCAGCAAGGTCGCGCTCTACCTGTTGATCACCATGATCCCGTTCGCGCTCCTCGCCCCGGTGGTGGGGCCGCTGCTCGACCATTTCCGGCACGGGCGCCGGTACGCGCTGGCCGCCACCATGCTCGGGCGGGCCTTCCTCGCCTGGCTGATCTCGGACTACATCCACGGCTTCGGGCTCTACCCGGCCGCGTTCGGCGTACTGGCGCTGTCCCGGGCGTACGGCGTGGCCCGCTCGGCGGCCGTACCCCGACTGCTGCCGGAGCGAATGGGCCTGTCCCAGGCCGGCGCACGGGCCAGCGTGTACGGCTCGATCGCCGGTGGCGTGGTCGCCCCGATCGGGCTGGCCGCCTTCTGGTTCGGTCCACAGTGGCCGCTACGGGTCGCCTCGGTGATCTTCCTGGTCGGCATGGTGATCGCGCTACGCCTGCCACCCCGGGCCGACTCCGACCCGCCGGAGGCCGTGCCCCGGGCGTTCCAGGCGTTCCGGAAGGGGCGGAACGGACGTGAACGGGCGCTCGGCCGGGGCGGCCCGGCCGGGCGGCTGGTGATCGCCGCCCTGGTCGGCAGCGCCACCCTGCGCGGTCTCTACGGCTTCCTGCTGCTCTTCCTGGCCTTCGCCATCAAGGCCGGCGACGTGGACACCGAACTGTTCGGCCGACGGCTCGGCGACGAGGCGGCGCTCGGCGTGGTCGGCGGCGGGCTCGCGGTCGGCACGTTCCTGGCCACCGCGCTCGGCACCAGGCTGCGCATCCACCGGCCCGTGGCGTTGCAGGCCGGCGGTCTGATCGTGGTCACCGCCGTCGGAGTACTGGCCACGCTCCGGTTCTCCCTGCTGCTGGTCGCGCTGCTCTGCCTGGTCACCGCCGTGATCAGCGGCATCGCCAAACTGGCCGTCGACGCCTCCATCCAGGAACGGGTCCGGGAACGGCTCCGGGCGACCGCGTTCGCGCACTCCGAGACGGTGCTGATGCTCGCCTTCGTGGCGGGTGGGGCCCTGGGCCTGATCCCGGTCGACGGCCGGATCGGGATCGGCGTACTGACCGGGATCGCCGCGCTGGCCACGGTCCGGGCCGTGATCGTCGCCGGGCGGCTCCGGAGCGAGCGGCTGTCCGGCCGGGCGATGGCCGACACCGACCAGCCGGACGACGCGGGCCCCGACAGCGGCGAACCCGACACCGGACACCCCGACCCGGACCGACCCGCCCGGGAGCGGCGGCCGGCCCCGGACCGGGCCGGAGCCGAGCAACCCGGCGCGCGGCGGCCCGTCGACGGCGACCCCGCCCCGGTCTCACCGGCTCCCCCGATCAACCCGCCGACCGCCGGCCATTCGACCGGTGGACCGGACGACGGCGACGACGATCCGGAACTCGCGCCACCCGGCTACCACATCTACCGGCCGTCCTCGGCGGTCCCCGGCCCGGGGCCGGGCGACGAGGGCTCCCGCCGGGAATCCCGGGGCCAGTAGTGGGCGGCGGAGTACTTCTCGTCACCGCCGTCACCGCCGAGGCCGATGCGGTCCGGGCCGGCCTGGTCGGCGACGCGGTGACCGTGGAGCCGGTCGGGGTGGGTCCGGCGGCGGCCGCCGCCGGCACGGCCCGGCTGATCGCGCTGGCCGAGGCGGCCGGACAGCCGTACCGGGCGGTGCTCAGCGCCGGGATCGGTGGTGGATTCCCCGGCCGCGCGCCGGTCGGGTCGATCGTCGTAGCGACCCGCAGCGTCGCCGCGGACCTCGGTGCCGAGTCGCCGGACGGCTTCCTGACCCTGGACGAGCTGGGCTTCGGCGCCACCTCCGCCCCGGCCGATCCCGCCCTGCTGGAGGTCCTGCGCGCCGGCCTGCCGCACGCGGTCACCGGCGCGGTCCTCACCCTCGGCACCGTGACCGGAACCGCGGCGACCACCCTGGCCCTGCTCGCCCGGCACCCGGACGCGGTGGCCGAGGCCATGGAGGGGTACGGCGTGGCGGTCGCCGCCGCCGGCGCCGGGCTGCCCTTCGCCGAACTGCGGACCGTCTCCAACCCGATCGGACCGCGCGACCGGTCGGCGTGGCGGATCGGCGACGCCTTCGCCGCCCTGACCGCCGCCGCGACCGTGCTCGGCAAGGAACTCGCCGACTAGCCGCCGACTACCATCCGTTACATGTCGCAAGATCTCGTCGGTGAGCTGCGCGCTCGTGCGCGGGAGCGGAACGGCAGCCGACCGAAGGGCCCGGATCTGCCGTACGTCGAGGACCTGACCGGTCCCTCGGGGCTGCCGCTGCGCCGTTACCGGGCCGCCACCGGGCCGCGCCCGCTGATGGTCTTCCTGCACGGTGGTGGATGGGTGATCGGCGACCTGGAGACCCACGACAGGACCTGCCGCCGTCTCGCCCACGAGTGCGACGTCGACGTGCTCGCCGTGGACTACCGGCTGGCGCCGGAGCATCCGTACCCGGCCGCGATCGACGACGCCGTCGAGGTGCTCCGCTGGTCCGGGCCGGTCGCCGTCGCGGGAGACAGCGCGGGCGGGTACCTCGCCACCATGGCCTGCCTGCGACTGCGGGACGAGGGCGGGGCGCTGCCCGCCGTACAGATCCTGATCTGCCCGAATACCGACCTGACGCTCTCCCAACCCAGCATCGCCGAGAAGGGCACGGGCCACGGGCTCGACGCCAGCACGCTGGCCTGGTTCGTCGCCCTGTGGACGCCCGATCCCGCGTCGCGTGGCGCGGCGAGTCCGCTGCACCACCCCGACCTGTCCGGCCTGCCGACCGCGCTGGTGGTCACGGCCGAACACGACGCGCTCCGTGACGAGGGCGACGCCTACGCCCGCCGCCTGGCGGAGTCCGGAGTCCTCGTCACCCATCGCCGCGAACCCGGTCTCCCGCACGGATTCATCCAGGGCATGGACCTGACGAGTTCGGACGCGGCGGCGGCACAGCAGCGGATCTTCGCCGACATCCGACGACTGATCCCGCCCGGTACCCCGGACGGATCGCCGGCCGGAGCACTGTGACGTATCCGGCCCGGCCGGGGCCACGGCCACCCCTGGCCGGGCCGCGTGGTTACGGTGGGGGCGTGGCGCTCTCCCTGGCGATCTCGCCCTGCCCCAACGACACCTTCGTCTTCCACGCCCTGGTGCACGGCCTGGTGCCGGGCGCACCGGCGATGGACGTGACCTACGCCGACGTGGACGTCACCAACACCGCTGCCGAGCGCGGGGCGTACGACCTGGTGAAGGTGAGTTACGCGGCGCTGCCCTGGCTGCTCGACGACTACCACCTGCTGCCCTGCGGCGGCGCGCTGGGACGCGGCTGCGGTCCGCTGGTGCTGACCCGGCCGGACCGGGCCGGCAACACCGATCTGACCGGGGCGACCGTGGCGGTGCCCGGTGACCGGACCACGGCGTACCTGCTGTTCCGGCTCTGGTCCGCGGACCGGCCCCCGGCGCGGATCGAGGTGGTGCCGTTCCACGAGATCATGCCGGGCGTGGCCGCCGGCCGGTACGACGCCGGCCTCGTCATCCACGAGGCCCGGTTCACCTATCCCCGGCACGGCCTGACCGCCCTGGTCGACCTCGGGCAGTGGTGGGAGGCGGACACCGGGCTACCGATCCCGCTGGGCGCCATCCTGGCCCGGCGGGACGCGGTGGATCCGGTGGCGGCGACCGGCTGGATCCGCGACTCGGTACGCCGGGCCTGGGCCGACCCGGCCGCCAGCCGGGAGTACGTGCTCCGGCACGCGCAGGAGATGGAGCGCGACGTGGTTGACCAGCACATCGCGCTCTACGTCAACGAGTTCACTGCCGAGTTGGGCGCCGACGGCCAGGCGGCGGTCGACGCGCTGCTCGGCCGGGCCGCGGCAGCCGGGCTGACCCCTCAGATCTCCAGTTCGCGAGCGACCGCGTGGACCAACTGAGCGACGGTCTGAGCGGTCTTCCGGTCCGGGAAACGTCCCCGGCGCAGGTCCGGCTGGATCTTGGCCTCGAGCACCTTGATCATGTCCTCGACCAGGCCGTGCAGTTCCTCGGCCGGTCGGCGGCGAAGCTCCGCCATGGACGGTGGGGCGTCCAGGAGCTTGACCCCGAGCGCCTGCGCGCCCCGGCGGCTGTCCACGACGCCGAACTCGACCCGCTGGCCGCCCTTCAGGTCGGTGACACCAGTCGGCAGCGCGCCCTTCGGCAGGAACACGTCGCCACCCTCGTCACTGGTGACGAACCCGTATCCCTTGGCCGCGTCATACCACTTCACTCGACCCGTCGGCACCTGAAGACCTCGACTCCCCTGATGAGATTGCTGTCCTCACAAGGCTAGCGGCATCAGCCGCCCGAGCGCCTCCGGGAATCCGGTAAGGTCCGCCAGCACCAGGTCGGCACCGGCCGATCGCAGCTCATCGGCGTCGCAGGGCCCGGTGGTGACGCCGAGTCCGGGCACTCCGGCGGTCCGCGCGGCCACCATGTCGGCGACGTGGTCACCCACGTACAGCCCGGCGCCGTGCGCGGTCAACGCGGTCGCCTTCTCCGCCGCGAACAGGTCGCCGGCCAGCTCGTCGACCTTCAGCCCGACATGCTCCAGGTGCAGCCGGGCCAGCCGGCCGTGCTTGGAGGTGACCACCATGACCCGCAGCCCCCGGGCCCGGACCGCCGCCACCGCCTCCATCGCGCCGGGCAGCGGCAGGGACGTGGTGATCGCGTACTCGGGATAGAGCGCGCGGTACGTCCGGACGGCCTCCTCGACCCGGTCCTCCGGGAACCAGCGGCGGATCTCGGTCCGCAGCGGCGGGCCGAGCCGGCTGACCACGGCGTCCGCGTCCACGTACACGCCGGTTTTCTCCGTCAGCGCCCGCATCGCGGCGGCGATTCCGGGCCGGGAGTCGATCAGGGTCATGTCGAGGTCGAACCCGACCGCAGCGGCAGTCACGCCGGCCATCGTCGCACGGACTTAACGGCCCAACGGAGTCGAGCCGGACGACCGAGGCGCACGATCGGCGCCCGGCCGGATAGCGTGGAAAGACGATGACCACACTCGCCGACCATCTGCGGGCCCTGCCCGACGAGGCGCTGGCCGCACTGTTCCGGCTGCGTCCCGACCTCGTCGTGCCGGTACCGACCGATCTGTCCGCCCTGGCGGTCCGCGCACAGTCCCGGGTGTCGGTGGCCCGTGCCCTCGACGGACTCGACGAGTTCACCCTGCGGATCCTGGACGCGGCCCGACTGAGCCGTGATCCGGATCACGGAGAGACGTCCACCGAGACGATCATCACCCTCGCCGTCGGCACGGCCAGGAACGCGGACCGGGCCGGGGTGCGTACCGCGGTCGACCGGCTCCGGGCCCTCTTCCTGTTGTACGGGCCGGAGAGCGCCCTGCGGGTCGTGGCGGGGGTGGACGAGGTCTGTTCGCCGTACCCGGCGGGGTTGGGCCGACCGGCGGCGGAACTCGACGCGGAGACCGCCGTGCTGGTCGCCGACCCGGCCCGGCTGCGTCGGACGCTGCTGGCCGCGCCGCCCCCGGCCCGGGCGATCCTGGACCGGCTCGCCGCCGGCCCTCCGGTGGGTACGCTGCCGGCCGCCGCGCCACCCGGCGAAGGCGCCGCCGCGCCGGTCTCCTGGCTGGTCGACAACGGCCTGCTGGTGCCGATCTCCGAGGCCTCCGGCGGGCCCGGCACGCCGACCGCCGTGGAACTGCCCCG
Organism: Plantactinospora solaniradicis; assembly: GCF_042658085.1. Classification (NCBI taxonomy): domain Bacteria; kingdom Bacillati; phylum Actinomycetota; class Actinomycetes; order Micromonosporales; family Micromonosporaceae; genus Plantactinospora; species Plantactinospora solaniradicis. The sequence continues at coordinate 146,051 of NZ_JBHSPR010000017.1, forward strand.
GGAGATCGGGCTGCTGCTGCGCCGCGAATCGGGGCCGCTGGGCCCGCTGCGCCCCCGACCGCCGGCGGTCACCGGCACGGCCCGGGAGCCGAAGGCCGCCGACTCCGCCGGAGCCGGCCAGGCCATGGAGGCGGTACGACACACCGAGGCGCTGCTCGAACAGCTCGCCGCCGAGCCCGCCCCGGTGCTGCGCTCCGGCGGGCTGGGCGTCCGCGACCTGCGCCGGCTCGCCCGCGCCACCGGTCTCGACGAGCCGACCACGGCGCTACTGCTGGAGGTGGCGTACGCCGCCGGGCTGACCGGCGAGGTCGACCTGCCCGGCGCGGCCACCACCCGGAACGGGGCGGACCAGCAGATCCTGCCGGCGGCCGGCTACGAGGGCTGGCGGAACGGTTCGTTGGCCCATCGATGGGAACACCTGGCCCGGGCCTGGCTGACGATGCCCCGGCAGGTCGGGCTGGTCGGCCAGCGCGACGACCGGGACCGCCCGATCGCACCGCTCTCCCCCGAGGCGGAGCGCGCCGGGGTACCGGCCATCCGACGGGCGGTGCTCGACGTGCTCGACGGCCTCGATCCCGGCGCCGCGCCGACCCCGGACGAGGTGACGGAACTGCTCGGCTGGCGGGCACCCCGGCGGAGCCTGGGCCGGGAGAACGGCCAGCGCGAGGTGCTGACCGAGGCGGCGCTGCTCGGCGTCACCGGACTCGGCGCGCTCACCTCGTACGGCCGGCTGCTGCTGGCGCAGTGGACCGCCGGAGACACCCGGCTCGGCGAGAGCGGCGACGATCCGCTCGGCGTCCGGCCCGACGCGGACGGGGCGGCCGGCGGGGGTACCGCCGCGGTCCGGGCGCTGGACGCGCTGCTGCCGGCCCCGGTCGACCACTTCCTGCTCCAGGCCGACCTGACCGTGGTGGTACCCGGGCCACCCGAGCCGACGCTGGCCGCCGAACTGGCGGTGGTGGCCGAGCACGAGTCGGCCGGCGGGGCCAGCGTGCACCGGGTCACCGGGGCGAGCGTGCGCCGGGCCCTGGACGCCGGGTACGCCGCCGAGGACCTGCACACGCTCTTCAAGCGCCGGTCCCGTACGCCGGTGCCCCAGGGGTTGACCTACCTGGTCGACGACGTGGCCCGCAAACACGGCGGGCTCCGGGCCGGTTCCGCCGGGGCGTACCTGCGCAGCGACGACGAGGCACTCCTGTCCGAGGTGCTCGCCGACCGCCGGCTCGCCCCGATGTCGCTGCGCCGGCTGGCGCCGACCGTACTGACCACCCCGCATCTGGCGGGGCGGCTGCTCGGCGCCCTGCGCGACGCCGGGTACGCCCCGGTCTCCGAGGACGCCACCGGAGCGACCGTGCTCGCCAGGCCCAAGGTCCGGCGGGCACCGGCCCGGGGCTCGGTCGCCAACCGGGTGACCGACCCGCTCGCCACGCCGAGGCTGAGCACACCCCGCCTGCTCGGCATCGTGGAGCAGATCCGCCGGGGCGACGCCGCGGCCCGGGTCGCCCGTCGGGCGCCGAGCACGGTCCGGGACGGCGGCCGGTCCGGTGTGGCCGGTCCGGCGATGCCGGCGGGGCACGCGCACACCCAGGCGCTGGCCGTACTCCAACAGGCGGTCCGGGACAAGGCCCTGGTCTGGGTCGGGTACGTCGACGCGCACGGCGCGACCGCGTCCCGGCTGGTCCGCCCGGTGTCGATCGGCGCCGGCTATCTACGGGCCGAGGACGAGCGCACCGAGATGCTGCACACCTTCGCCCTGCACCGGATCACCGCGGCGGTGCTCGACGAGTGAGGTGTTAAGAAGGGGCCCTTCTTCTACAGAAAACGATAAGAAGGGGCCCTTCCTTTCACTCCCGGCGATGCTGCCGCACGGTACCAACGATGGAGACGATGAGCAGCAGCGTGAAGGCGGCGCCGAGTCCTTCACCGAGCGAGGTCACGAAGCCCTGCTGCTGGACCAGCCAGCCGAAGAGCACCCAGCTGGCGATCAGCACCGCGACCGTCGCGTATGCGAGCACGGTGGTTCGGGAGACCGGGGCCGGGGTAGACGGTGGCGGTGGCGGGGTCGGGGGTGGAGATACGGGCGGAGGGCCTGTCTCGGACCTCACCTCGCCGTCGACCGTCATCTGCGAACCTCCCACCGTGCGGCTGCCCGGAAGTCCAGACTCGCATCCGATCGGCCGATATGACAGGCTCCGTGCCCCCGAGTCGCCCCTGGGGTGCCACCCCCGGGTCATCGCGGAGCGGGGTCAGGTGCCGGGGCGTCGGCCGATGAGGTGCACCCGGGTGCCCACCTTGCCCAGTGCCCACATCCGCCGGGCGTCGACCGGGAGCAGGTTGACGCACCCGTGCGAGCCGATCGACTTGTTGTGCAGGTAGGTGGTGGTCTGGTGGAACCCGATGCCGCCGATGAAGCGTTGCCAGTACGGCAGCCACACCTCGTACGGGTTGGACCACTCCTTGGTGTTGCGGAAGTTCACCTTGTATGTGCCGGCCGGCGTGGCGAAGCCCGACATGCCGGTCCGGGTGACGGTGGGCGCCATCACCACCTTTCCGCCGCGCATCGCCCAGACGGTCTGCAACGTCAGGTTGACGCAGAAGGTCGTTCCGCTGCCGGCCTTGCACTTGTCGGTGTCGGTGCTGGCCAGCCGCCGGGCGACGTCGGCGGTGGTCGGTCCGGCGCGGCCCTCCGCCGGACGGATGTCGTACCGGCGCTGGAACCGCTTGATGGCCGCGCAGTCGGCGGCCGACTGCCGGCCGTCGACGGTGACCGTGCCGAACCCGCCCAGCCGGGCCAGGTACCTCTCGACGTCACGCTGCCGGTCGCCCTGCGGACAGCCGCTCGGCGGTTTCGGCGAGTTGGTCCGGGCCGGCTTCCTGGTCGGCGCGGTGGTGGCCGGTGGTCGTGGCTTCGTGGTGGCAGGTGCGGGTGTTTTCCCCTGATCCGGCGCGGGCGGCGCGCTCGCCCCCGTTGCGTTCTCCGCCCCGACCGGCGCGAGCCCCCCGGCTCCCGACTGGTCTGTCTGCGGATCAAACGCGCACGCACCGGCGCCGAACAGGGTGACTGCCACCAGAGCAACAAGACGGGTGCCGAAACGCGCAGGTACCATCTGGTCCTCCCCAGGAGCCGTCGACTGCTAGACGCACGGGAATACCGGTTCGGTTGCACCGGCTGAAAGATTTTTTCGCTTCGTTATCCAACGTGCAAGACTGAAGTGTCGGTGCGTGGGACGCCCGACCCGGGACGGGAGGGCGTGGGCGTGAGCGGCGGACCACTTATCGTGCAGTCGGACAAGACCCTGCTGCTGGAAGTCGATCATCCCGACGCGCTGGCCTGTCGGATGGCGATCGCGCCGTTCGCCGAGCTGGAGCGCTCCCCCGAGCACGTGCACACCTACCGGCTGACCCCGCTGGGCCTGTGGAACGCCCGGGCGGCCGGCCACGACGCCGAGGGTGTGGTCGACGCGCTGCTGCGCTTCTCCCGCTATCCGGTGCCGCACGCGCTGCTGGTCGACGTCGCCGAGACCATGGACCGGTACGGCCGGCTCCAACTGGTCGCCCACCCCACCCACGGCCTGGTGCTGCGGGCACTGGACCGGATGGTCCTGATCGAGGTGGCCAAGAGCAAGAAGCTCGCCGGGATGCTGGGGACGAAACTGGACGACGACACCATAATCGTCCATCCGTCCGAGCGTGGCCGACTCAAGCAGACGCTGTTGAAGCTGGGCTGGCCCGCCGAGGACCTGGCCGGTTACGTCAACGGCGAGGCGCACCCGATCGAACTGGCCACCACCGGCTCCGACGGCAAGCCGGCCTGGGACCTGCGGTCGTACCAGCGGGAAGCGGTGCAGAGCTTCTGGGCCGGCGGGTCGGGCGTCGTGGTGCTGCCCTGCGGGGCCGGCAAGACGCTGGTCGGGGCGGCCGCGATGGCGGAGGCGAAGGCGACCACCCTGATCCTGGTCACCAACACCGTCGCCGGCCGGCAGTGGAAGCGGGAACTGATCGCCCGCACCTCGCTGACCGAGGAGGAGATCGGGGAGTACTCCGGCGAGCGCAAGGAGATCCGGGCGGTCACCATCGCCACGTACCAGGTGCTCACCGCGCGCCGGGGCGGCGCCTTCACCCACCTGGACCTGTTCGGGGCCCGGGACTGGGGGCTGGTGATCTACGACGAGGTGCACCTGCTGCCGGCGCCGATCTTCCGGTTCACCGCCGACCTCCAGGCCCGGCGGCGGCTCGGGCTGACCGCCACCCTGGTCCGGGAGGACGGCCGGGAAGGCGACGTCTTCTCGCTGATCGGCCCGAAGCGCTACGACGCGCCGTGGAAGGACATCGAGGCGCAGGGCTGGATCGCTCCCGCCGACTGCACCGAGGTACGGGTGACGCTGACCGAGGCCGAGCGCATGACGTACGCGGTCGCGGAGCCGGAGGAGCGCTACCGGGTGGCGGCGACGGCCCGGACGAAGTTGCCGGTGGTCAAGGCGCTGGTGGAGCGGCACGCCAACGACCAGGTGCTGGTGATCGGTGGCTACATCGACCAGTTGCACGAGTTGGGCGAGGTGCTCGACGCGCCGATCGTGCAGGGCTCGACCACCAACAAGGAGCGCGAGCGGCTCTTCGACGCGTTCCGGGCCGGCGAGGTCTCGACCCTGGTCATCTCCAAGGTGGGCAACTTCTCCATCGACCTGCCCGAGGCGGCGGTGGCGATCCAGGTCTCCGGCACGTTCGGCTCCCGCCAGGAGGAGGCACAGCGCCTCGGCCGGGTGCTGCGGCCGAAGGCCGACCGGCGGCAGGCGCACTTCTACACCGTGGTCTCCCGGGACACCATCGACACCGAGTACGCCGCACACCGGCAGCGCTTCCTCGCCGAACAGGGCTACGCGTACACCATCGTGGACGCGGACGACGTGCTCGGCCCGTCGCTGCCCAGCGTGGACTGAGCCCTTCCGACGGGCCCGGTTCCGCGCCTGGTCCGGGGACACCCGGCTACAACTCGTCCGGGTGGTCCCGGCGCCACCGCTCGCGCTCGCGGCGCTCCCGCTCGATCCGCTCCCGGGACGCGGCGAAGTCCGCCTCGCCGCGCTGTGCCAACTCCGCCTTCTCCTCGTCGGAGAGTTCCTCCCAGCGCTGCGCGAAGCGCTCCACCTGCGGGTTGATCGCGCGGTTGAAGACCGGCGAGGTGGCCGCGTCGCGCAGCCCACGCCGACCGGCGAGGATGTCGTCGGCGAGTCGCCGGAACTCCGGGTCGTCGCTGCGCTCGCTGAGCAGCTTGAGCGAGTTGCGCAGATGCTGGGACAGGGCCGGGTCGCCCCGGGCCACGTCGAGCATCGGCTCCTCGTCGTTCGGCCGGGTCATCTCAGACCCCCGCGTGGTCGTAGGCGCCGGCCGGAAGCGGATGCGCGTCCAGGCCCTGTAGGCCGCCGAGCAGACCGGCGACGACGCCGGTGAAGCCCTGCACCGCCGTCCAGACGTGGTTGTGCACCTCGATCGCCTGTCCCCAGACGCCGATCGCCTTGGTGACGGTGACCGCGGCGGCGGCACCGGCGAGGATCGGGCCGATGACCGTCCAACTGGAAGCCGCGGCGGCCGCCGCTTCGATGCCGATCGCGATCAGCAGGTCGGTCAGGGTCTCCAGCAGGCCCTTGATGGCGTTGGCCGACTCGTACATGCCGACGGCCATCGTGTTGAACTGTCCGCCGAGCGAGTTGAGCGAGGAGACCTGGTCCTGGAGGACCTTCACCAGCCCGTTGAAGTACTCGGCGGCGCTGTCCGCGGCGTTGCCCTGCCAGTCGTACTTGACGGTGGTGACGGCGGAGTTGATCGTCCCGGCGTACGCGGTGTTGAACTCGGCGAGGTTCTTCACCGCCGCTCCGGCCTTCTGCACCGCCCCCCAGTCCCCGGCGTACTGGTCGGCGACCCACTGCCAGGGGTTGGTGCCGCAGACCTGCTCGGCGGCCCAGCCCAGCCAGTACGACGGGCTGATGTACTGCGGGAAGCCGACGATGTTCTCGACGAGGTCCGGGATCGGATCGCTGCTGGTCGGCGCGGTCAACTCGGCCGAGGGGGAACCCATGCTTGTTCTGCCCTTCCTTGTCCGACCTGTGGCCGGCGGCTCCGGGACGTCATGGTCGCGCAGCCGTCATCCAACCGGTGGCCCGGAGCGGATCAGTAGGTACGGTCGAGCCGCTCGGCGGCGGCCGCGTCCGTGGTCTGGTAGTACTTCGCAGCCTTGTTGACCTCCTGCGCGGAGGCGGAGGTCAGGGTGTTCAGTCGACTGTAGAGCTGTTGCAACTGCTCTCGGGCGTTGCTGACGCCCTCGACGACGGTGACGAACATCCGGCCCTCGGCGTAGCCGATGCCGAGGTGCTGCTGCACGTATCTCGCGGCCGCGTCGGCGTCGTCGGTCAGGTCACCGACCGCGGTGCCGAACTCGCGGATGCCGGTATGGTCTGCCTTGAAGGACAATTGTCCTACCCCCAGGTCTTCCGTCGCCCCCGGAGCCGGCCGCCCGGGCGCCACTGCCCGGATACCATACACATTTACGCATGCCGACAGGATTGCTAAATGGACACGTCTTTCGCCCTTCCGGTCAGCGCGCTGGACGCCGTCATGCCCCAGGTGGATCGCTGCGCCCGGCACGGGCTGCCCTCCGCCAGACGGGTCGACTTCGCGTTGCAGTCCCGACCGAAACTGACCGAAAGCAACCCGGCGCTGGGCGGCAACGTCCTGGCCACCGCCGGACGGGTCGGCGAGCACGCGGGCAAGGTCCGGGTGACCCGGATCGCCGGCTGGCCGCTGTGCGCCAGGTGCGTCCGTACCCGCCGCTGGTGGCTGCTGGTCGCCTCCGTCTGCTTCTGGGGCGGCCTCGCGCTCCTGGCCGGCGCGATCGTGGCCCGGATCGTGGCCGGGCAGTCGGCCGTACTCGGCATCCCGATGATCGGCGGGATCGTGCTCGCCATCGCCTCGCCGGCACCGTTCGTCCTGGCCAGCCTGCCCCGGATCACCAAGGCCCGGACCTCGGACGACGGCGGCGCGGTGCTGGTCCGCGACGCACACCCCGAGTTCGCCGCCCAGGTCCGGGCCACTGTCGACCGGCTCCCCCAGCACCCCGGCTGAGCACCGCGCGGCGCCGCCGTCCGACGACGCCGCGCGGGCTATCCGACCGGGTACGCCCGGAGGATCGTCGTGCTCACCGTGTTGCCGTCGACGTCGGTGGCGCTCAGCCGGAGTGAGACGTCCCCGGTAGTCGGGTTGACGTAGCTGGCCACCCAACCGGTCCCGTCCGGGCGGACCGGAGCCACCCGCCAGGTGCGGCCCTCGTCGGTGGAGATCTGCGCCGTCAGCACCCGGGTCCCGACCGGACCCTCGGTACCGGCCCTGCTCAGATCCAGCCGCAGCCGTACCGCCCGACCGGCCGGTCCCCGGTTGCGGTCGTCCACCTCCGCCCGGGCCCGCACCCCGAGCAGCGGCAGCGCCGTCCGCTCCGCCGCGCGCCCGGAGGAGAACGACCAGGTCGCGGCGACCGAGGTGGAGGTGGTGAAGAGCGGCGAGATCCGTTCCGCCGCCGCCCGCAGGGTGTACCGCCCCGGTTCGGCCGGTACGGCGAAGTCCCCGTACCCGACGGCGTCCCAGCGGTCCACCAGGACGTCGTCGCGGTACAGCTCGGTGATTCCCCGGAGCAGTGGTTCCGGTGGCTCGGCGGTCACCGCCGGACGGATGTTGCCGGTCGAGTCGGCGAAGAGTGGCACGCGTACCCGGATCAGGTCCTGCTCCCGGTACGCCCAGCCGGCACCGTCGAACGGGTCGCGCGGGGGCAACGGGCCGAGCACCGCCCTGTTCCAGTCGACCACGGCGGTCTGCCCGGCGGTGTAGCTGGTCGTTTCCCGGTACAGTTCGTCAAGGCCCCACTCGTAGTTCCACTGCACGGATCGCCAGCGCCCCGGCGTGACGTAGTCGGTCCGGGTGAACGGCCAGGGCACCACCGACACGCTCTCCAGTTCCAGTCCGTCGAGGAGCGCGAGTTTCAACTCCGCACCGATGCCGTCCCCGCCCTGCGCGTGGTAGGTGGTCCGGACCGCCGCGAGATCGCCGTCGCGCAGCCGGTGACCCGTCCGGGCCGGCACCTGCCCCCGGTTGGTGAACGCGGCATCGTAGCGGTACGGACTGGCGGCCAGTTCGGTCCAGCTCACCCGCGCCTGCGCCGTCCCGGCGAGCGCGACCAGCCGGTCGAGGGCGGGGTCGACGGTGTACGCGACGGGAATCGACGCCTCGGACACGTCCGGAACGGTTCCGCCGAGAAGCACCGCCCGGCCCCCGGCCGAGGCGACGTTCCGGATCCGCTCGGCGACCAGGTCCGCGTTCCGGGCCTCGTCCCCGGTCAGCCGGAGCAGCACCAGCCGACCCCGTACCGGCAGCGTGGCCAGTTCGGCGGGGGTACCGGCACCGCCGTACACGGTGGACAGTGGATGGCTGCCGAGCAGGCGGGGCACCTGCCGGCTACCGTCGGCGTACGGCTGGACCCGCACGGAGAAGCGTTCCGGGGCGGTCACGTCCAGCCGGAGTTCCGGCTCCTCCAGCATCTCCCGGTGGTAGTACGTGAGCCGGGGATTCGAGACGTCCGGCACCGAGGTCGCGTAGACCTCGCCGTACCGGTCCAGCGGCAGCGCGAAGTCGATCCTCTCCCGGGGATCCGGAAAGTCCCGCACCACGACCCCGAGCGAACCGCCCATCCGCTCGGCCGTCGGCCGGTCCACGGTCACCGAGACCCGCCGCGCCGTCCTGGCGTCCAGGGTGACCGAGGCCCTGTCGGTCACGACGAGTTCCGGATGGACCAGGACCGTACGGCTGCCGACCGACAGCGGTTCCGGCGTGCGTACCGCCGAGACGAGCAGGAAGCTGCCGGTCGGCAGGGTGATGGTCTGCCCGTCGGTGGCCGTTCCGGCCAGCGCACCGGTGTCGAGGTCGAGGAAGAACGCCCGGTTGTAGCCGTCGCCCTCGTCCTCCGGCGGCGCGGCCGGAACGCCCCGCCGGTCGAGCAGCGTGACCCGCACCGGGTACGCGGCGGAGCGGTGCCCGCTCGGCTTCGACGCGCCGTCGACGACGTACCGCAGCGACGGCTGGTCAGGGGTGCCCGGAATGATCCGGCGGGACGCCCCGGCCGGCGTCGGCGGTGCCGGGCGTACCGTCACGGCGGCCATTGGCCCGGACCCGGCCGACGACCGGGTTCCGGCGACCGGGAACGGGATGACCAGCAGGGAGGCCACCAGGGCGGCGGCGAGGTTCATCGGCCGGTCTCCTGGGCCGGCAGGAAGGTCGGGCCGGCGGCGAGTTCGGCGAGTCGCTGGTCGGTGAAGACCGACCCGGTGAGCGGGGCCCGGGACTCCGCCAGCGCGAACGACGCGACGGCGGGGCACCACCGCACCGTGACCTCCACACCCTCGGCGAACCGGGTCGCCGAGGTGCAGGTGACATCGGGCGGGTCCGTCGCGGTCCTCCCGGGCCCGGATCCGCCGCCACCGGCCGCCGGGACGTCCCCGTCGAGGGCGGTGGGATCCGGAAACCGTGCCGTCCTGACCCGTACCGCGACGTCACCCACCAGCACCGTCCGGCAGTCTCCGCCTTCCGGGGCGCGGGGCGGCCAGGGCCCCGGCGGTGGCGTCCGCGCCGTACACAGTTCCGCGTTGCCGGGCTTCTCCGTACGGCGCGGAGGATCCGCCGCCGCCCGGGCGTCCCGCAGGGTCACCGCGATCTCACCCGCCCGGTCCCCGGCGTACACCACCGCTACGGCGTCGAGGAGCCGGACGCCCCGCAGCCCCTGTCCCGGACGTAGCACCTCGAGGTCCGGTATGTCGCGGGCGCTGACGTCGTCGCCCGCCGGGGCCCGCCGGATGGTGTGGTCGGCCGGTAGCGCGGCGGCGATCCCGTCGAGGATGTCGGCGCTGTTCCGGACCCTGCCACCGGACGGAACCGACCGCGTCGGCGTAGCGGCGCCGCTGGCTGACGTCGCCGGCCCGTCGGCCACCGCATCCGGGCCGGGCGTCGACCGGCCGACCGAGGAGATCCCGACCGCGACCGCGACCGCGACCGTCAGTACGGCCAATCCGCCGGCCCCGATGGTCAGACCGACCCGACGACGCCGCTGCTCGGTCCGTCGGGCGACCGCGAGCATCACCTCGGACGACGCCATCGGGGGCACCGGCCCGGTCAGCAGCTCGTCGAAGACCTGCCGGACGTCGTTCATCGCACCTCTCCCAGTGACTGGTTCCCGCTCCTCGACCGGCCTCCGCCGCTGACGCCCCGGGCTCCGCCGCTGACGCCCCGGCCTCCGCCGGTGTTGTCCGTGCTCTCCCCGGTGATGTCCCGGCCGACGACCGCGCGCAGTCGTTCCAGACCGCGCGCGGTCTGGCTCTTCACGGTGCCGACCGGTACGCCGAGCACCTCCGCCGCCTGTTCGATCGACAGGTCCTCCCAGAACCGCAGCACCAGGACCGCGCGCTGGCGGGGCGGCAGGGAGGCCAACGCCGCTCGCAGCACCAGCCGGCTCTCGATGTCCGGCGCGGCCACCGGCCGGTCCAGATGGGTGCCCTCGTGTCCCGAGCTGTGCTCCCGGCGCCAGGGTCGCCGCTTCTCGTCCAGGAACACCCGGAGCAGGATCCGGCGGACGTACTGGTCGAGCACCTCGTGCCGGGTGATGCCCCGCCAGGCGCGGTAGAGCTTGGTGAAGGCGATCTGGGTCAGGTCCTCGGCCAGATACCAGTCGCCGCACAGCAGGAACGCCGTCGTCCGCATCCGGGCGCCGCGTGCCGCGTAGTAGTCGGCGAACTCCTTGTCCCGGTCGTCAGCCGAGCGGAACAGGTGTAACCCCATGAATCCGGCTCCCTCCGTCGAGATAGACACGGAGCGACCCGTCCGGCGGGTTCCAGGAATCTATCCGCGATGTCGGCGCTGGAAGGTCAGCGGAGCGGAAGTTTCGGGCCACCGTCGAGCAGTTCGACCATCAGGTCGCCGTACTCCTCGATCCGGGACAGCACCTCGGCGGCGGGGAACTGGCGGACGGCACCCGGCTCGCCCTCGGCCGCGGCCTCGACCTCGGCCCAGGTCAGCGGCGTCGACGCGGACGGGACGGGTTGGGCCCGCAACGAGTACGGCGCCACCGTCGTCTTCGCCGCGTTGTTCTGGCTCCAGTCGATGAACACCTTGCCCGGCCGGAGTCGCTTGGCCATCTGCGCGGTGATCGACTTCGGTACCTCCCGGGCCAGTTCCTCGGCCACCCGCCGGGCGTACCCGGAGACCACCTCGGCGGACTGCCGGCCCGAGATCGGGCAGCTCAACTGCATGCCCTTGCGGCCCGACGTCTTCGGGTAGCTGGCGATGCCGTCGGCGTCGAGCCGGTCCCGGATCAGCAGTGCGACGCCGCAGCACTCGGCCAGTCCGGCCGGTGCGCCCGGGTCCAGGTCCATCACCATCAGGTCCGGGTCGGCCCCGACCCGCCACTGCGGGACGTGCAGTTCCAGGGCGGCCAGGTTGGCCAGCCAGACCAGCGTCGGCAGGTCGTCGCAGACGACGTAGTCCAGCACCTCCCGGTCCTTCGACGAGCCCGGTGACGGCAACCGTTCCAGCCGTACCCAGTCCGGGGTGCTGGCCGGTGCGTTCTTCTCGAAGAAGAACGACGCGTCGACGCCGTTCGGGTAGCGGATCCGGGTCAACGGCCGGTTCCGCAGGTGCGGCAGCAGCGCGGTCGACACCCGGGTGTAGTAGTCGATCACCTCGCCCTTGGTGAACCCCGACGCCGGGTAGAGCACCTTGTCCAGGTTGGACAGCTCCAGTCCGCGGCCCTCGACCTCGACCCGCACCCGCCGCTCAGCCGGCATGCTCGCCCTCCTGGTCAGCCGACAGGCTCGCTCCCCGGTCAGCCGACAGGCTCGCTCCCCGGTCGGCCGACAGGCGCGCTCCCTGGTCAGCCGGCATCGACGTCCGCCGCACTCTTGTCGGTACGCAGCCGGCGAATCCGGGGGAACCGCAGCCGGCCGTCCGGCGTGCGCTGGCCGTACTTCACCTCCACCACGATTTCGGGTCTTACCCAGATCGCGCCCCGGGCATCCTCCCTGGGCACCGTGCCGACGAACGGTGATCCGGCGCTGCGCAGCGGCTCGAGGACGGCGAGCAGTTCGCGCTCGATCGCCGCGCCGATCCCACCGCCCACCCGACCCCGGTACACCAGCCCCGCGCCGTCCGGCGCCGGAACCCCGACCAGCAGCCCGCCGATCCGGCGTACGCCGGGGCGCCAGCCGCCGACCACGAAGTCGTCGGTCACCTCCAGCTTCACCTTCAACCAGTCCGGCGACCTCAGCCCCGGCCGGTAGACGGAGTCGACGCGCTTGGCGACCACACCCTCCAGGCCGTGCTCGCCGGCCGCCTGGTAGGTGGCGAGGCCGTCCGGGAAGACCGGCGGCACCGCCCAACGCGGCCCGCCGAGGCCGAGGGCCTCCAGCGCCTCCCGGCGACGTCGGTAGGGCCACCCGGTCAGGTCCTCGCCGTTCCGCCGCAACAGGTCGAAGATCATGTACGTCACCGGCAGGCTGGCCGCCAACCGCGCGGCCCGGCCCGGCTCCCGGACGTGCATCCGTTCGGCGAGGGCGGTGAACGACGGCTGCCCCTGCTCGGTCAACACCACCACCTCCCCGTCCAGCACCGCGTCGTCGGCCCGCTCCGCGAGCTGCCGGCCGAGCGCGGCGAGTTCGGGATAGGCGGCGGTGATCTCCACTCCGGAGCGCGCGTACAGCCGCAGGGAGTCGGCGGTGGCGTCACCGACCGCCCGTACCCCGTCCCATTTGAACTCATACACCCAGCCGGGGCCTGTGGGCAGCTCCCCGGTGGTCGCGAGCATCGGCTTGACCGGCGTGCCGGGCACGGTCCCCACTCTAGGTCCGCCCCGAAACCCTCGCGTCCGGTTCGATCCGATGCGATCCTGGATCAGACCGGTCGTCCACACCGGCGACGGCGGAGGTACCGGCTGCTCAGGGGGGCTCATTCACTCGGCTGGGTGAATTTCCGCCCGGATGGGGGAAGGTACGGATCATGCGGGCTATCTGGCGGGGCGCCGTCTCGTTCGGGCTGGTCTCCATCGGGGTACGGGTCTACTCGGCCACCGAGGAGAAGGACATCCGCTTCCATCAGGTGCACCGCACCGACGGTGGCCGGATCAAGTACAAGCGCACCTGTTCGATCGACGGCGAGGAGGTCAGCTACGACGACATCGCCAAGGGTTACGACATCGGCGGTGGCGAGATGGTCATCCTCACCGACGAGGACTTCGCCGAGCTGCCGCTGAGCACCTCGCACGCGATCGACGTGCTGGAGTTCGTACCGGCCGAGCAGGTCGATCCGATCCTCTACAACAAGGCGTACTTCCTGGAGCCGGACGGCGCGGCGGCGAAGCCGTACGTGCTGCTGCGGGACGCGCTGACCGACTCGGAGCGGGTGGCCATCGTGAAGGTGGCGCTGCGCCAGCGGGAACAGCTCGCCACCCTGCGGGTACGCGAGGGGGTGCTGCTGCTCAACACGATGCTCTGGCCCGACGAGATCCGCCGGCCCGACTTCGGGTTCCTGGACGAGGACATCTCGGTACGGCCACCGGAGCTGGCCATGGCGAGTTCCCTGATCGACTCGATGGCCGGGGAGTTCGAGCCGGACGTCTTCACCGACGACTACCGGGCCGCGCTCCAGGAGGTCATCGACGCCAAGGTCGAGGGCCGGGAGGTGGTGCAGCCGGAGGAGGTCGAGGAGGCGCCGGCCGCGGCGGTCGACCTGATGGCCGCGCTGCGGGCCTCGGTGGACCGGGCCCGCGCCGCCCGTGGCGAGGAGCCGGCCGGAGCCGGCGCCGGAAAGCCCACTCCGATCTCGTCCGCGAAGTCCGCCCAGAAGGCCGCGGCCTCGAAGAAGGCTGCGCCCGCCGCGAAGAAGGCCGCCAAGAAGACGGCGGAGAAGTCCACCGGCACGAAGAAGGCCACCGAGGCCAAAAAGACCGGCACCGCGAAGAAAACGACCGCCGCCAAGAAGACCACCGAGGCCAAGAAGACCGCCGCGAAGAAGGCCGCCCGCAAGTCCGCCTGAGCCCCGGGTGTAAGGAAGGGCCCCTTGTTATCGCTTTCTGCATAAGAAGGGCCCCTTCCTAACCACTGTGTCTAGTACGCGGGGGGCAGGCCGAACGGGTAGGGCAGCGGGGGCGGGGTGGCGTGCTGGGCGGCGCAGTGCGTGCTCCGGGGGCCTGGGCCGGTGAACGGCGGGACGTAGCCGGTCAGTGTGGCCAGTCCAGCCGCGACCGTGGCGGCGCCGGACTCGATGTCGAACTCCACCAGGGCCCGGGTGAACGGGTTCCGGGCGTTGGCCAGCCGTACGGCGTTGCGCCACGCCTGCTCGCGCCAGCCGATGATCACGTCGAGCACGGTGCTGTTCGGGATCCCGGTGTCGAAGCCGTACGGGTCGAACCGGGTCAACAGCTCGGCCAGCAGCGGGTCCATCACCTCGGCCAGGATCTTGTTCACCTTGTCGTGGTCGGGCTTCCGGCTGCTGCCGTCGGGTGCGGTCAGCCCGACCCGTTCGAGGACGTACGGCAGGTCCCGGTTGATGTGCGCGTTCATCCCCAGCATCAGGTCACCGGCGCCGGTCAGTCGACGGGACCGGGCCGCGTCCAGGGCGGCCAGCCAGGCGAGCGGCACGGAGGAACGGCGACCAGCGGCCCAGTCGTCGTACGCTCGGTAGTAGTACTCGGCGAACAGCGCCCCCTCGCGGTTCACCCAGCGGTTGTCCGCGAAGAATCCTTCCTGGTCACGCCCCCACTTGAAGCCCTGGGTGGTCCGCAGGTACGCCAGCGCGAACGTGCTGTGGTGGTCGCAGGACCGCCCCAGCGACGCGAACCGCTCCCGCAGTTGCGCGATGGTGCCGTCAACGCACTCGTTTCCGCCTTGTGGGCAGGTGTCGGGGATGACGGCAGAGGTCGCGACCCCGTCCGAGGTCGGTCGGGCGAGGGCCGGTGGCGCGAGGGCCAATGCCCCGATCACGCCCAGCACAGCGGCCAGTAGCGCACGTATTCGGGCCATTCTTCCCATATTCGCCCCCTGAGATGATGATTCACGTCAATGTCGAACATCATCCCCAATCTGAGTGACGAGTCAGGAATATCGGTCCGATAGCCGACTTGACCAGCAACTACAGCCGGTTCGGTTGCTACCCTGTCGATCCCCACTCTCGACCCGGCCACCGCGCGTCGTCCACCGGACTCAAGCGCCGGCACATCTCCCAGATGGCCACGCGGTTCCGCTCGTCCCGCACCGACGCCGGCCACCGGGTGGGCCGACCCCGGCTGTCGACGTACGTGCCGTGCATCCCGGCCAGCTCGGGGCTCGACGCGAGATGGGCACTCGACCTCGACGCGTCCACCACGGCCCGACCGCCGTAGAGCACCGGCATGAGCAGCTTCAGCAGCGGCACGACCGGGCGGGCCAGCACCGGGTACGTCGTACTGGCCAGGCCCTTGTTCATCGAGGTGCAAGCGTGGCCCGGGTAGGCCACGTTGACGGTCACCCCGGTCCCGGCCAGCCGCTCGGCGAAGGCGTAGCTCATCGCCATCAGCGCCAGCTTGGTCTGGTTGTAGGAGGACAGTCCGACGTAGGACTTCTCACCCTGGAGGTTGTCCAGGTCGATCCGCCCCCGTGGGATTCCGCCGGTGACGTTGACCACCCGCGCCGGTGCGGACGCCCGGAGCACCGGCAGCAGCAGGTGGGTGAGCGCGAAGGGCGCGAGGACGTTGGCCGCGAACGCGGTCTCGACACCGTCCTCGGTGAGTTCGCGTCGGTTCGCGACGACTCCGGCGTTGTTGACCAGTACGTGCAGGGCACCGTACCGGTCGGTCAGCTCGCCGGCCAGCCGACGGACGTCCCGTTGCCGGGTGAGGTCGGCGGTGAGCGCGGCGATGTCACCGTTGCCGGTGTCCCGCCGGATTTCCTCGACGGCCGACCGGGCTCGACCGAGGTCCCGGCCTACCAGCACCACGCGGGCGGCCAGCCGTGCCAGCCGGCGGGCGGTCTCCTTGCCGATTCCGCCCGTCCCACCCGTCACCAGCACCGTCCTGCCGTGCAGCGTCGTCACGACAACCTCCTCGGCTACGAGGTCTCGCCGGGGGTCGCCGAGACCGTCCCGGCAAGTCTATGACACTAGGTGTCATCTTTGACATCAGGTGTCGAAAGGTAAACTCGGGTGCGTGAACGACGACAGCGCCACGGACGGGGACAGCGCCACGGACAAGGACAGCGCCACGGACAAGGACAGCGCCAGGGACGGGCTGCGGGAGCGGACCCGCCGAGCGGTACGCGCCGAACTCTCCGGTCTGGCCTTGGCGATGTTCGCGGAGCGCGGATTCGACCAGACGACGGTCGACGAGATCGCCAGGGCCGGTGGCCTCACCAAACGCAGCTTCTTCCGCTACTTTCCGGCGAAGGAGGACGTGGTGTTCGGCGGGGTCGACGTGCTGGGCGAGCAGGTCGTCGAGGAGATCCGCGCCCGGCCCGCCGGGGAGGACCCGTGGGAGTGCCTGCACCAGGTGCTACGCCGCTGGGAGGAACGGATCCACGGCTCCGAGCGCGAACTGGCGGCACACCGCCTGGTCGAGTCGACTCCGTCGTTGCGGGCCCGCCGACACGAGAAACGGGAACAGTGGCGTTCCCGGGTCAGCGCCGCCCTCCGGGACCGGGCCGGCGCCACGCTCGACAGCTTCACCGCCGACCTGCTCACCAACGCCGCTTCGGCCGCCCTGGACACCGTCTCCCGGGAATGGCTGCGCTCGGGCGGCACCGCGGACCGGGCCGCCCTGACCGACCGGGCCTTCGCCCTGCTGCGCCCCGCCTTTCTCGGCGACCGAGGGCGGCGGTGACGGTCAGCGGTTGCCGCGTACCGCCACCTCCGCCAGGCCGGCTCGCGCGTACGGCACCTCGGGCAGGTCGGTGAAGGTGACCCGGACGTGCCGGCCGAGCCCGGTGAACAGGGCCTGCTGGGTCGCGGCGGTCAGGTCGTTGTCGGTGCGGTCGAGCACCCGTACCCAGTTCTGGGCGTCCGTGGAGGTCTCCACGACGTAGCCGTACCGGAACTCGGTGCCGTGCGGATCTCCGGCCGGTATGTCGGCGCACTGCCCGGCCGCCAGTACACCGACGGTGTTCGGCTCGCCGCCGCGTACCGGCGCCGGCTGGTTGCCGACGCAGGCCAGCACCCCGGGTACGGCGTTGTCGGAGACGACGACCGGTGCACTGCCGGTCCGGTTGCCGACCAGGCTGACCGGTCCGGTCAACTGGTTGCCGGTGAGGACCAGCCGGCCGGTTCCGCCGACGAGCGACACCGCGCCGCCGATCCGGGACCCGGTCACCTGTACCGCCCGCGCGCCCAGCGCGGAGAGCGGTCCGCCGATGGTCGCGTCGGTGGCGGCCAGCGCCGCGCCCGGCAGCACCGTGACCGGTCCGGTCACGGTCGCGCGGTCCAGACAGGTCACCCCGGCGAGTACGGTCAGTGGCCCGGCGTGCCGGCCGGTGACGGTCCGGGTGCAGGCGTTCCGGAGGTCGGTGGCCGGGAAGGTCAGCTCGATCCCGGTCAGCGTGTACCAGCGGCCCAGGTCGACCTGCCAGCTCTGCCCGGTGTCACCCGTCGCGGCCCGCCAGGCGGTGGCCGGGTCACCGTCGACGGCGAGCCCACCGGGCTGCCCCGCCAGCGCACTGGTCGTACCCGTCGGACGGCCGCCGGAGAGGGTGACCGGGCTGTCCCCGGCGGTGTACCGGGTGTAGTTGTACAGCCGCTTGGCCTGCGGCAACGGGTGTCCGGTCAGCTTGGCGGCCAGGTCGCAGGGGCCGTTGCTCTTGATCGTCAGGGATCGGCCCTGGATGTACTCCACGACCTCCTCCCGGTCGTCGCCGCAGAAGTCGGCGTGCCAGAGCCGGGCGGTCGAGTCGAGGGTGCTGATCACGTCGCCGGCGCCGTTCATGATCGTGGTCGGCTCGCCGCAGCCCCGGTTCCAGACCATGATCAGGTCGCTGTAGTCGCCGGTCCAGTTGTGGATCGGCTCCGGGATCGAGCCCCAGCAGCCGCGCGTCTCCCGGGCCTCCCGCCAGACGTGCTGGCCGTTGACGTCGAGCAGGAAGAGCCCGTCGTAGCCGTTCGCGCTCCGGTCGATCCGGTCCAGGCCGAGGGACTCCAGGCCGGGCCGCTCGGGCAGGTAGTCGCCGGTCATGATGTTCTGGGTCTCGACGATGTCGCCGTTGCGCCAGATCTCCGCCCCGGTACGCCCGTCGTGCGCCACCGCGGCGTCGCCGCCGAGCATCAACTCCAGTTCCTCGTTGCCGGTGATGTCGGCCATCCACATGGTGTCGGCGTGTCCGTCGCCCTGGTGCCGCCAGAGGAGTTCGCCGTCCGGGCTCAGCATGTCGTAGCCGACCATGATCTCCTGGCGCCCGTCGCCGGTGAAGTCGTACGGCCACGGGTAGTGGCCGGTGTTGCCCGGGTGGGTCCAGAGCACGGCACCCTGGTTGTCCAGCGCCCAGGCGGTGTCGTAGCGGTCCTTCAGGACGATCTCCCGGGCGGTGTTCCCGCCGCTGAGGTTGGCGAAGATGATCGCGTCGTGGGCCAGTCGGTCGGGCAGGGCGAAGTCCCGGACGAGCTGACCGGTCCGACCGTCGAAGATCATGAAGCGTCCCTCGACCGTGGTGTCGCCACCGGGGTGCATGATCGCGACGACCTCGTTGTCTCCGTCGCCGTCCACGTCGTGCACCTGGGCCGGGATGTCACTGCCGTTGTTGCGCCCCCGTGGGTCGACCGTGCCGGCCTGCCAGAGCCGGGTGCCGTCGAGGTCGTACGCGGTGAGCGCGGCGACCAGCGCCCCCTCGTACCGGTCGTCGGCCGTGTAGTGGGGTTGCATCATCACGACGTCCAGCCGGCCGTCTCCGGTGACGTCCCCGAGCAGTGGCCGGGCCCCGCCACCGGCGGCACTGGTGTCGAAGCTGGTTACCACGGTCGGCTCGATCTGGGCGGCGACCTGGCCGGTCCCGCCGGATGCCGCGATCGCGCCATCCTGGAAGACGGACCCGGCGACGCCGTGGCCCACCACCGGCTCCCCGGCGCCGGCCGGACCGGCCACCGAGACGGGTGCGACCAGCAGGACGAGCGCGGCACCGGCTCCCAGCGCCCGCCGGTGCCTCGTCGATGGCTTCCGCGACATGTCGCGACCTCCGGTTCGATCCGCCCCGTGATGAATCGTTTCAAGACGCGCCGCCAAGATATCGGCCTCGATGTATCCCTGTCAATGACCACGTCGGGCGCCGGAGGACGCCGCCGGAGCACCGCCAAAGTCGGCGGTACCGGCCCCGGACCGCCGTTTGCGGCAGGATGGAGCCGTGACGGATGCGGTGATCTTCGACCTGGACGGCGTACTGGTGGACTCGGAACCGGTGTGGGAACGGGTCCGCCGACGGTACGTCGACACCAACGGCGGACGATGGCAGCCCGACACGCAACGTCGGCTGATGGGCATGAGCACCGGCGAATGGGCCGGCTACCTCGGCGAACTCGGCGTGCCCGGCACGGCCGACCAGATCGCGGCCGAGGTGATCGAGGAGATGGCCCGGGAGTACGAGGTCCGGATACCGGTCGTCGACGGCGCCCCCGAGGTGGTCCACCGGGTCGCCCGGCACTGGCCGCTCGGACTGGCCAGTTCGTCACCGCCCCGACTGATCGAGGTGGCGCTGGCCGCCATGGGGCTGACCGACCAGTTCCGGGTGACGCTCTCCACCGAACAGGTGGCCCGGGGCAAGCCGGCCCCGGACGTCTACCTCGCCGTCGCCGACCGACTGGGCGTGCCGGCCGACCGCTGCGTGGCCGTCGAGGACTCCAGCAACGGGGTACGCTCCGCCGCCGCGGCCGGAATGCGGGTGGTGGCGGTTCCGCACGCGTCGTACCCGCTCGACCCGGACGCCGAACAGCTCGCGGCGCTGGTCATCCCGGACATCACCGAACTCACCGAGGAAACGCTGCCGCCCACCCGGTCACCACGGATCCTGGAGGTCTCCTGGGGCCGGATGGTCGTGGACGGGCTCGGCGAGGACAAGGACTTCAAGCTGTACCCCGGTGGCGGACGGCCCTGGGACTGGACCGAGACCGGCACCCGGCACGAGCCCGGAATCCAGCCCGCGGACGTCGAGGAACTGCTCGCCAACGGCGCGACCCGGGTGGTCCTGTCCGAGGGCTTCGACGGAGTTCTCCGGGTGGACCCGGCGACACTGCGGTTCCTGGCTGAGCGGGACGTCGAGGTGTACGTGGCGCCGACCGGCGAGGCCGTCGAGCTCTACAACACGCTCGCCACCCGGGAACCGGTCGGCGGCCTGTTCCACTCCACCTGCTGACCGGCGACGCACCGCCGGGCGCTCGGTCAGCGGGGCAGCAGGAGCAGCTTGCCGCTGGTACGCCGGCCCTCCAGGTCGGCGTGCGCCCGTGCGGCGTCGCCGAGCGGATAGGTCGCGCCGATCCGGACGGAGAGCCGGCCGGCGGCGATCCAACCGAACAGGTCGCCACTGCGGCTCAGCAGGTCGGCCCGGCTCGCCACGTGCTGCGGCAGGGTCGGCCGGGTCAGGTAGAGCGATCCCCCGGCGGCGAGGCGTTCGGTGTCGAGTGGCGGCAGCGACCCGCTGCTGGTGCCGTACGCGACCATCAGGCCGCGTAGCCGCAACGCGGCCAGACCGTCGTCGAACGTGGTCCGGCCGACTCCGTCGTACACCACCGCGGCTCCGGCGCCCCCGGTGACCTGGCGGACCACCTCCGCGAAGGTGTCGTAGCGGGCGGTGTGGTCCGCGCCCGCCTGGCGGGCCAGCTCGGCCTTCTCGTCGGTCGAGGTGGTAGCGACGACGACACCGCCCCTGATCTTGACGAGTTGGGTGAGCAGCAGGCCGACCCCACCGGCGGCGGCGTGCACCACGACCACGTCGCCGGGCGCCACCGGATGGGTGGTGTGCGACAGATAGTGCGCGGCCAGGCCCTGCGTCATCGCCGCCGCCGCGACCGGGAAGTCGACGTGCTCCGGCACCGGTACGGCCCGGTCGGCCGGCACCACCACCTGCTCGGCGTAGCCGCCCGGAACGCCCACCCAGGCCACCCGGTCACCCTCGGCGAAGCCCTCGACCCCCGGTCCGACCGCCGAGACGGTGCCGGCGCCCTCCTGCCCGGGAATCGCCGGCAGGTCGCCCGCGTACGGCGGTATGCCCTGCCGCTGGTAGATGTCGGCGAAGTTGACGCCGGAGGCGGCGACGTCGACGAGGAGCTGGCCGGCACCGGCCTTCGGGGTCGGGGCGTCCACGACCTCCAGGACCTCCGGTCCACCGTGCTGTCGCAGTTGCACCGCCCGCATACGCACATCCTGCCCCGGACGCCGCCACCGCATCCCGGGATCGCCCCGGATCGGTGCGACCCGCTGGCGTGTCGTCGGCGCGCCCCGGGAGAGCTATCCGTTTCGGCGCGCGGCGACCAGGAGCGGACCTGATGATCGCCGGTTCACCGGTCGCCTTGACCGCGAATCCTAGGATGCGGTTCATCGGTGACGGTCGAAATTCCAGATCATGGCCCGGAAAGCTGATCGGAGTAACCGTGTCATCCATCGACGCCCAGGCGCTGGCAACAGCATTCGCCGGCATCGGCCTCTTCCTGCTGGCCGGCTCCACCTGGCTCCAGTACCGCGAGAGTCGCAAGAGCCGGAGCCTGATCGAATACCAGATCAACGCCGACCTGTCGGACCGGATCCTGAAGCTGGTCCCGAAGCTGACCGGGGTCCTCAGTCTCCCCGAGGACGGGATCGACAAGGACGACCGAGGTGTGCTGGTCGACCTGTTCCTCATCTACGCCCAGGCGCGAAAGGCGGACAGGTTGGGCCTGTATCGCGATCCGGACTGGGACGGGTTACGCGACGAACTCGCGTTCTGGGCCAACCAGCCGAAGGCGGTCGTGGCGTTGGCCGAGTTCCGGCGCTCCGGTGAGGGTTGGCCGCCCGGATTCTTCGAGTTCATGGACTCCGAACTCGACGCGTTCCGCAGCCGGAAGGCCGCCCGTACGCCGGACTCCGGGGCCGAGGGGGCGGGTCCGGCTACGACGTGATGCCGGCGTCGTGCCGGGCGCGGGCCTCGCTGATGGTGGGCTGGTTCACCACGGCCCATTCGCCGAGGGCCACCACCAACGGCAGCAGCGAACGTCCCAGGCCGGTCAGCGCGTACTCGACCCGGCCGGCGACCTCCGGCCCGGCGGTACGACTGACCAGTCCGTCCCGGACCAGCCCGCGCAGCGTACGGGTCAGCATCCGGCGGCTCAGGCCGTGCACCGCCCGGTCCAGCTCGTTGAAGCCGTAGCCACGCTGGCTCAGCAGCGAGAGCACCAGCACGCTCCACTTGTCACCGACCCGGTGCAACACGTCCGAGGCCGAACACGCCGCCCGGTCTGCCAGGGTGACCGGCACCCGGATCCCGACCGCCGTACCCGGGGTCGCGTCGTCGTCGCCAGGGGACATCGATGTGCCTTCTTTCGCCCATTCGCCGCCAGCGGAAAGGATCAGATTATCCGCCGGCCGACAGTCGGCCGCCGGCCGAACGAGGAGACGCCGGATGAGGACCGTGGTGATCACGGGTGGCACCAGTGGCATCGGCGCGGGCCTGGCCCGGCAACTGCTGGCCTCGGGCGACCGGGTGGTGGCGATCGGCAGCAGCGCCGCCAACGGTGCCGCGCTACAGGCCGAGGCGGCCCGGCAGGGCACCGCCGAACGGCTCACCTTCCACCAGGTCGACCTGGGCTCGATGGCCCGGACCACCGAACTCGCCGCCGAGCTGCGCGGCCGGTACGACACCGTCGACGCCCTGGTGCTCTGCGCCGGGCGGTACCACCCGACCCGTGGCGAGACCGGGGAGGGCCTTGAGCGGACGTTCGCGCTCTACGTACTCAACCGGTTCCTGCTGCCCGAGTTGCTGCACGAGCCACTGTCCCGCGCGGACCGCCCGGTGATCCTGAATCTCTGCGGTACCGGCGGCATCCCGGCCGGGAAGATCCACTGGGACGATCTTCAGCTCCGGCGGCGCTACGGCGGCTTCCGGGCGACCATGCAGGGTGCCCGCGCCAACGACCTGCTCGGCGTCGCGTTCGCGGCCCGCCATCGGGACAGCGGGATCAGGTACGTGCTCTACAACCCGTTGTTCGTCGACACCGGGCTGGCCGAGCCGTTCCGGCAGCCGACCCGGACGCTGGTCAAGCTGCTGGCGCGGCTGTTCGCCGCACGGGTGGAGCAGATCACCCCACCGCTGCTCGGGCTGCTGACCGATCCGCCGGCAGCACCGCTGTCGGCGTTCCGTCGGGGCGTACCGGTGGATCTGGGCCGGCCCGAGTTCGACCGGGCGACCGCGTTGCGACTGCACAGGGTCCTGGCCGCCCTGGCGCCCCAACGGGCCGGCTGAGCCGCCCGGGGGCGGTGTCGGCTATCCGTCACGGTCGGCCGGACCGGCTCGCGTCGCGGGGGTCGGAGCGGGTCGACGACCGGCTGTCTGATCTTGGGCCGGGCATGCCCCGCCAGAGCGCGAAACACCAGCCGGCAAAGGCGTCCGGGCGCCGGAGAGCCGGTCCCGGCCCCGCAGGCCGTACGCCGTTCTGGTCCTGTTTTGGGTAATACGAATCCGTTACGCGTATTACTTCGCTCCGTATCAAGACTGTTGCTCTAGGTAATTGTCTGCGTAACATGCCCGATGTGCAGGCCCTACTGGAGGAGGTCGCTGGAGGGCGAGGCGTGGAGCGGATCCGCCGGCCAATCCGGTAGAGGCCCACATCGCCACAAACTTCGCTGGCATCGTCGTCGGCGCCGTGGGACGCCCCCACGGGCCGGTCGACGTGCGAGAACCCCGGACGATCCGCGAGAACGGTCAACCGTATGTCAACTTTTCGATCGACGCTGCGCCGTGCCTTCCACCAGTCCGGCGCGCAGCACGTCCGTCGGGCCGCCCATCGAATAGCCCTTCGGACCCGGGCCGGAGCCTTCCGCAACGAGATCGGCGTGGTGCTGCATGCCGACCACACCGACATCCGGGGCACCGAACTCGCCGTCTACAAGGGCAACCTCGATCGGAACGCGGTCGCCGCCTGGCGCCGCCTGGTGGCCGAGGTCCGGCCGACGGTGGCCATCGACGTCGGCGCCAACTACGGCGAGGTCGCCTTCTCGACCTCCTACTTCGGGCTCCGCGAACTGCACCTCGTCGAGCCGAACCCCGCCGTACTCCCCTGGCTGCGTAAGACGATCGCGGCGGCCAACGGCGACTATCCGGGGACCGTGCTGCACGCCGGCGCCGCCAGCGACCGTTCGACCACCGCCCGGCTCTACCTGCACGAGCACACCGGCGTCGCGTCGCTACGGGTGCCGAACGACCGGGGTGTCGAGGTGGAGTGCTTCCGGCTGGACGAGCGGATCCACCTCCGCGACGACGACTCGCTACTGTTCAAGATCGATGTTGAGGGGCACGAGCAGGCCGCGCTGGAGGGGATGGCCGGGCTGTTCCACAACCGGAGCGTCGCCGGGATCTGCGAGGTGCTGCACGCCGACGACGACCTCCTCGGCTATCTCTGCGATCGCTTCGCCGTCGCCCTCCAGTACGCCGGGACGGAGCGGCCGGTGGACGAGCAACAGCTTCGCGACACGGTGGCCCGGGCTCGCGAGAGCGGTTGGGGCGACCTCGGTAAGGACGTGGTGGTGCGGTCCCGGTGACCCGGGCTACGGGGAGCAGACGAAACGCGGGTCGGCCCAGACGCCCACGGCGCCGCCCGACGGGCTACTGGTCACCAGGTCGACGAGACTGGCCCGGGTGACGTCCACGTCGATCTGCTCCGCCTGGTCCGCCCGGCTGCGTACGCCCGACTCGAACACGGTCACGTCGTCGGCCCGTACCGCGAAGGTGACCTCGGCATCGTCGGCGCCGACGTCGATGACGGCCCGCAGCCGCTCGCAGCCGGCCGGCGGTTGCACCCGGAGCCGGCTGGGTGCGGCGGTGAGCACCGCGCGCGGATAGACCTCGCCGCGCACGGTCACCGCACCGGGCGTCGCGGGGACCGTCGTCGACGTCGGCGACGGCGTTGACGGCGTTGACGGCGTCGGCGCCCCCTCCACCAGCATGGGCAGGTCGGACAGGCGGTAGGTGACCTCCGGTCGGGCCGTGGGGTCCGGGCTGCGGGTCGTCACTCCCGGCCAGAGGTTGAGGGCCATCACCGCCAGGCCCACGGCCAGCACCGCGACCACCGACGCCATCGCCCGGTGCCACCCGCTCCCCGAGCCGGGCGCCACGGCGATCCGGGGCGCCGACCGGGCCGCGCCGGACGCGGCCGACGTGCGGGGTGGTCGGGTCCGGGCCGGACTGACCCGGGCCGGAACGAGCGCCGGCCGGCGGCGTGCCGCCAGGTCCTCGATCCAGCCGAACAGGGCGACCGCCACGGCGATCAGCACCCAGGCGGCGCCCAGCCGGACCGTGACGGTCGCCACCCAGCCGGATACCGGGACCGGCGCGAGCAGTGCCCCGGCGAGCACCCCCGCCGGCAGGTGCCACAGGTAGATCGTGACCGCGCGGGCGTTCAACAACTCGATCAACCGGTCCAGCGGCCGGATCCGGCCCAACCAGTCCAGCCGGGGCCGGAACCGCAGCACCGTCGCGACGAACGCCATCGACCACAGCGTGTTGCCACCCGCGACCCGGTTCAGGTCGTAGTTGCCGCTCGACCAGCCCACCAGCAGCACCCAGGCGGCGCCGGTCACCGCGAGCGCGGCCACCGCGACGGCGTACCGTCGGGCGGGGATCCGGCGCAGCAGCCCGTCGTGGTGTGCGAACCCGAGCAGCCAGCAGGCCAGGTACGTGCTGACGTTGGTGGCCTGCTCGTTGAAGTAGCCACCGACGTTCACCACGTTGAACCGGAATGCGATCGGCAGGGCGATGGCCAGGGCCAGGCTGTGCCACGGCCAGCGGCGGAAGAGGGCGAGCAGGACGGGCGAGAGCACCACCAGCCAGAGGTAGGTGACGATGTACCAGAGCACGACGTTGTAGGCCCAGGCCCAGGACTGGCCGCCGACCGGCGGGGTCCGGGCGGGGAAGATCCACCAGACCAGTTCGCCCCAGCCGAGCGGGGCCGTCGGAGCCGTCCGCCAGCCCGTGACCAGCAGCAGCGTCACCGCCACCGCCGCGAACCCCCACAGCGGCGGCAGCAGCCGGCGCAGCCGCCGGCTCACCGCGCTGTTGCCGGTACGCCCCAGCGAGCTGGCCATCAGCGACCCGGCCAGGGCGAACATCAACCCCATCGCCGGGAACAGCACGGTCAGCCAGATCCAGCCGAGTACGTGGTACGCCACCACCCGGACGAGGGCCGCCGCCCGCCACAGGTCGAGGTACCGGTCCCGCCCTCCCGAGCCCGGGTCCGGCGCGTCACCCGGTCCCGGGGGTACGGCCGCAGCCGTGACCACGGTGTCAGGTGACGTCGTCATCGGTGTCTCCAGGTCTCCGGTCGGACGCCGCCCGACAACGTTCATGGGCGACTCGTGCGTCGTCGGTCACGGGGTGACCCGGGCCACCCCGCCTCGGTGACCCGTACGCCCCGGCGCCGCCCTCGACCACCGGCCCCGCTGACAGGCCGGGGACAGGCGATGTCGACAGACGGACCTTGCCCATCAGTCCTACCCGACAAACCTGAGCGATTCCTGGCCAGCGCTCATATCGGGTCCGCCGTCACGCCGCCGGGGAACCTCCGGGGCCACCCGACCACTTTATGATCATCGGGTCGCCGCCATGATCATCGCTCGGGTCCGGCACCGACCGCGCGGGATCGTGACATCCCACACCCGTCTCCGCGAGCCCGCCCGAAACCCCGGCGAGTCACCTCGACCCACAGCAAGATGGTGATCGGCCGGGGAGCATGCGAGGCTCAACCCGCGTGTCGAGGCAACAGGTGATCGGGTGTGGCAGCACCGGATGAGGAGTCCACCATGAAGGCAGCCGTCTACCACCGCACCGGCGACCCGTCAGTGCTGGAGGTGGTCGACCGGCCGGTCCCCGAGCCGGGTCCCGGCGAGGTCCTGGTCCGGGTCGCCGTTTCCGGAGTCAACCCCACCGACTGGAAGGCCCGCCAGGGCGACGGGTCCGGCGCACCGCCCCGGCAGGGCTGGCAGATCCCGAACCAGGACGGTGCGGGAATCGTCGAGACGGTCGGCACCGGCGTCGACGCGAAACTGGTCGGTGAGCGGGTCTGGATCTGGGAGGCGGCCTGGCAGCGCCAGTGGGGGACGGCCGCGGAGTACACCGTCGTACCGGCCCGACAGGTGGTACGGCTCGGTGCCGCCTCCTTCGACCTGGGTGCGAGCCTCGGCATCCCGTTCCTGACCGCACACCGTTGCCTGACCGTGGGCGAGACGATGCCCGACCGCCTCGACGTCGGCGCGCTCACCGGCCGTACCGTGCTGGTCCAGGGCGGCGCGGGGGCGGTCGGCAACGCGGCCATCCAACTCGCGCGCTGGGCCGACGCCACCGTCATCACCACGGTCAGCAGCGCGGAGAAGGCGCAGCTCGCGGTGGCGGCCGGCGCGTCATACGTGATCAACTATCGCGACGAGGACGTGGTCGCCGAGATCAGGAAGATCGTGCCGGACGGGGTGGACGCGATCGTCGAGGTGGCCGCCGCCAGGAATGCGGAGATCGACTGTCAGGTGATCGGCGCCAACGGCGCGGTGGCGGTGTACGCCGACGACGGCGGCGCGCAGCTCACCCTGCCCGTCCGGCCGCTCATGGTGCCGAACGTGCGGTGGCAGTTCGTACTGGTCTACACCCTGCCGCCGGTCGCCAAGGCGCACGCGGTCACGGACGTCGCCGCCGGGGCGGCGGCCGGGGTCCTCCGGGTCGGCATCGACGCCGGCCTCCCGCTGCACCACTACCCGCTGGCGGAGGCCGCCGACGCGCACGCCGCCGTGCAGAACTCGGCGGTCGGCAAGGTGCTGGTGGTCACCAGCGAACAGTGACCGACGACCCGCCACCACCGCCGCCCAGGATGGTCGCGAGCCGTGGGCCGAACCGGGCGAGGGTGGACCGGGTCTCGATCGCGGGCAGGCCGAGCACGGTCGAGCGGGCGACGACCACCGCACAGAGCCGCCCGGCGGCCACCCCCAACTCGACCGCCTGAGCTGCCGGATACCGCGACGCCGCCTCGGCGAGCGCCGTCGCGTCCCCGGCGCTGGCGGCCTCGGCCAGGAACACCAGCAGGACGTGCCGGTCGGCGGGGACCGTGCCGTCCCCCGGCCCGGCGTGTACGTAGGCACAGCCGGTCAGCCGCCGCCGGGCGGCGTCCACGGCCGACCTCCGGAGGCCGCCCAGCCACTGATCCGGCAGGTCGGCCGCCACCGACACGTGGCCGACCTGGTAGTCGTCCCGTTCCAGCATCACGGCCGCCTCCAACGCCAGCGCGGCCAGGTCGGTCTCCGGCGCGTACTCCCGACCCTCGTCGTCGACGAGCACCCGGCCCGTCGGCGTCTCCACCACCCGGTAGCCACACTCCTCCACCAGGTCGATGCTGTCCCCCGTCACCTCGCCGAGCAGGGCCGCGAGTTCCGGTTCCGCCCGACCGGCGGCATCGCGTACCGCCTCGGCCGGGGTCAGGCCGAGCCGCTCCGCCGCGTACGACGCGAGTGCCGCGCTGACCCAGATGTCCCGCCAGTCGATCCGGCTCAGTTCGATCGCCGAGAGCGCGTCGAAGGCGGCCCGCACCTCGATGGCGGCCCCGGTACGGATCGCGGCGAACGCGCGGCGGCGGGCGAAGGTCGCCAGCGTGTAGAGGTCGTCCGGGCACAGGCTCGACCGGAGCGACCGGCGACCGGCGGCGTCCAGCCCGGCGTACCCGGTCACGAGTGCCGACACCGCCGCGTCGGCCGGCGCGTCGACCCAGCGCCACAGACCCTCGGCCGCCGTGGCGTAGTCCACCCTCCACAGGGGAGACTCGTCCGCCGTCCCCGCGCGGGTCGGCCCGACGCCGAGAAGGCCCTTGCCGGCGCCGTCGTCAGCGGACGCCGCGCGACCTTCCGGCCACGGCGCACTCATACCCGTCGACGGTAGCCCATCCCACCCAACATCGGCAGACTTCCATGAATTCGGCACCCGGCACCGGTCGGCACCTGCCAAGGAACTCGGCACCTACCAAGGAACTCGGCACCTAAGGAACGAGGACGATCTTCCCGCGCAACCGCCCGGCCTCGACCAGCCGGTGCGCGTGGGCCGCCTCCGCCAGCGGCAACGAGGCCGCCACCCTGGTCCGCAGCCGCCCCTTGGCCACGTCCGCCATCAACTCGGCCAGCATCGTCCGGTCGAGCCGGACCATCACCGTGTGCTGGTGTACTCCCCGGGCCGGGTCCAGCGGCGGAACCGGGCGGGTCGTCACCAGTGTGCCGCCGTCGGAGACCGCCGCCCCGGCCGCCGCCCCGATCGGCACCGCGTCGAGCACCGCGGGTATCGGCCCGAGGCCGGCCAGGTCGGCCGATCGGGGCACCACGTCGGCGACGCCGAGGCTCCGCACCCACGCCTCGTCGTCGTGGCTCGCCACCGCGACCACCCGATGCCCGGCCCGGACCGCCAACTGGGCCGCGAAGCCGCCGACCCCGCCGCTCGCGCCGGTGACCAGCAGCGTCGACCCGGGTGCGAGGGGCAGCAACGCCAGGGCCTGCCGCGCGGTCAGCGCGTTCAGCGCGATGGTCGCCGCCGCCGCCGTGTCGATCCCGTCGGGCACGCCGACCAGCCACTCCGGGTCGGCCACGACGAATTCGGCGTACGCGCCGGAAGTGCCCCGGGTCAGATGCCACGGCACCATTCCCGCGACCCGACCGCCCGGCCGGTGCTCGGTGACGTCGTCGCCGACCGCCACCACGTCCCCGGCGAAGTCCCAGCCGAGCACGAACGGCGGTTCGATCGGACCACCGGGAATCAGCCCGATCCGCGCCGCCACGTCGGCGGGCTGCACACCCGCCGCGCGGATCCGGACCAGCACCTTCCCCGGGCCGACAACCGGGTCCGGTCGCTCGACCACTCGCAGCACACCGGGACCGCCCAGCGCCGTCACCGCCACCGCTCGCATCGCTCGCCCCTTCCGCGTGGTCAACATCCTTCCCGGGCCCGGGTGCGGTTGGCAACGGGTCCGTTACCGGTTGCCGGCAACGGATCGGGAACGGCGTCGGGCGACGTACGCCGACCTCGGCATCGACCCTCCTCGTACTTTGGGCCGATCTGGCGCGGCAGCCCGTGCTCGTACGATTGGTTGGTGCCCAACCCTCTCCGCTCCGGGTGGGACGAACCGCGTCCGCCGCACCCGCCGCGCCGGGTGTGGCGGGACTGGGCGCTGGTGGCGGTGCTCGTGCCGGTCGCGGTGCTGGAGGGCGTCCTGCGGCCGGACGTTCCGTGGCGGGTCCTCTCGGTGATCGTCGCGGTCGGGCTGGTGCCCACGCTGCTGTGGCGACGGACCAGACCCCTGCCGATGGTCGCGATCGCCTTCGGCACCTGTGGACTGGCCGCCCTCGTGGTCGGAGCCGACGTCCAGCTCGACGTGATGGTGTACCTGCTGCTCCTGGCGTACTCGCTGTTCCGGTGGGGGTCCGGGCGCGACGTGGTGCTCGGCTCGGCGATCATCCTCGCCCGGATGGGTCTCTCGATAGCCCTCGGTTCGCTCAGCCTCGCCGACGCGGTCGGCGGATTCGCCGTGCTGTTCTCGGTCACCGCCCTGGGCGCGGCGTTCCGGTACCGGGCCAGGTCGCGAAGCCGCGAACTGGATCAGGTCAAGCTGCTCGAACGCGAACGGCTGGCCCGGGACCTGCACGACACCGTCGCCCATCACGTCTCGGCGATGGCGATCCGGGCCCAGGCCGGCCTCGCGACGTCGACGTCGCAACCGGGCGCCGCGACCGACGCGCTCCGGGTGATCGAGGCCGAGGCGTCGCGCGCCCTCACCGAGATGCGCGCCATGGTGCGGGTCCTGCGCAGGGACCAACCGGCAGATCGCATGCCCAACCCGCGCGTCTGCGACCTCGAACAACTCGCCGGCCGGTCCTCCTCCGGCCCGTCCGTCGAGGTGGAACTCGTCGGCGACCTCGACGACCTTCCTCCGCCGGTGGACACCGCGATCTACCGCCTCGCCCAGGAGTCGATCACCAACGCCCGCCGGCACGCGCGGCACGCGACCCGGATCGAGGTTCGGGTCACCGCCGACGACACCGCGGTACGCCTGCGGGTGAGCGACGACGGCGACACCGCGTCCGTACGCCCGACCGCGTCGCGCGGGTACGGGTTGCTCGGCATGATCGAACGCGCCGACCTGCTCGGCGGCACCTGTGAGGCCGGGCCGAATCCCGGTCGGGGCTGGACCGTGACCGCCGTACTGCCCCGGACCGGGTCGGCCGGATGAGCGTCCGGGTGGTGGTCGCCGACGACCAGGAGATCGTCCGCACCGGGCTGACGATGATCCTCAACGCCCAGCCGGACATCGAGGTCGTCGGCGAGGCCGCCGACGGGCGGCGCGCGGTCGAACTCGCCCGGCGGCTCCGACCCGACGTGTGCCTGTTCGACATCCGGATGCCCGGCATCGACGGTATCGAAGCCACCCGTGCCCTCGCCGGTCCGACCGTGGCCGACCCGCTCGCCGTCGTCGTCATCACCACCTTCGACCTCGACGACTACGTCTACGCGGCCCTCCGGGCCGGCGCCCGGGGTTTCCTGCTCAAGGACGCCGGCCCGGACCTGCTCGCCCAGGCCGTCCACGCCGCCGCCAACGGCGACGCGCTGATCGCCCCGAGCATCACCACCCGGCTGCTCAGGGCGTTCGCCGATGCCGGGCCCAGTGGACCACCGAGGCAACCCATCGAGGCGCTCACCGACCGGGAGGAGCAGGTCCTCGCGACCGTCGCGCGTGGACGGACGAACAGTGAGATCGCCGCCGAGCTGTACATCACGCTCAGTACCGTCAAGACCCACATCGCCAGCCTGATGGCCAAGCTCGGCGCCCGTAACCGCGTCGAGATCGCCATGTGGGCCTACGAGACCAACCGGGTCAGGCACGGGTCCAGTCGGGGCGGCAGCACCGGTCGTTGACCGGGTGACCAGCCCGCACGCCGAAAGTACGGCCCGCTTCCCGAACCTTCGACCGGGAAGGCTCGGGCCCATGTTCCGATGAGCGGTCCCCGGCCCGGTCGGCACCATCGAGTTCTGACGGCGGGGAGCACGGCCAGGTGGTTCCCCGTACCCGCAGTCGCCGCGCGGCGGCCGGCTGACGGACGGCCAGAACGACGAAGGGAACCTGCGCCATGACCTCCTCCGCCAAGTCGGCGTGGCTCGTGCCCACCCTGCTGATCACGCTCACCGCCGTCCCGGTGCTCGCCGGCGCCGTCCGGGTGGCCGAACTGACCGGCGGCCCGGAGGTCACCCCGGAGAACGCCCGGTTCGTCGCCGATCCCGTGCCCGTGCTGCTGCACATCGTCGCTGCCACCGTGTTCTGCGTCCTGGGCGCGTTCCAGTTCGTCCCCGGACTTCGCCGCCGGGGACGTGGCTGGCACCGGACCGCCGGACGGCTGCTGGTGCCGGCCGGACTCGTCGCCGCGCTCTCCGGGCTCTGGATGACGCTCTTCTATCCGCAACCGGCCGGCGACGGCGATCTCCTGACCGGGTTCCGGCTCCTGTTCGGCTCCGCGATGGTCGTCTGCATCGTCCTCGGCTTCGCCGCCGTACGACGCCGGGACTTCGCCCGGCACAGCGCCTGGATGATCCGCGGTTACGCGATCGCCCAGGGCGCGGGGACCCAGGCGCTGACCCACCTGCCCTGGATCCTCTTCCTCGGCACTCCCGGCGTGACCGGCAGGGCGCTGCTGGTCGCCCTCGGCTGGGTGATCAACCTCGCCGTGGCCGAATGGATCATCCGTAGGCGGTCGACCAGCGCGACCAGGACGACCCACTCCGCCACCGCCACCACCTACGCGCCGGTC
Organism: Plantactinospora solaniradicis; assembly: GCF_042658085.1. NCBI lineage: Bacteria > Bacillati > Actinomycetota > Actinomycetes > Micromonosporales > Micromonosporaceae > Plantactinospora > Plantactinospora solaniradicis. The sequence continues at coordinate 179,124 of NZ_JBHSPR010000017.1, forward strand.
GGCGTTACGACAGCCCGGTGAGAGTTCCCAGCTCGACGACGTCGAGCGCGCCGGCGCCGAAGCTCGCCCGGACCTGCTTCTTGTCGAACTTGCCCACCGAGGTCTTCGGCACCGTTTCGATGAACGCCCAGCGCTCCGGCAGCTGCCACCGGGCCACCCGCTCGGACAGGAAGTCGCGCAGTTCCTCGGCGCTCGCCGTGGCACCCTGGTGCAGCACCACCGTCGCGAGCGGACGTTCGTCCCAGCGCGGGTCGGGTACGCCGACCACGCATGCCTCCAGCACCGCCGGATGTGCCATCAGCGCGTTCTCCAGGTCGACCGAGGAGATCCACTCGCCGCCCGACTTGATCACGTCCTTGGCCCGGTCGGTGAGGACGATGAACCCGTCCGCCGACAGGGTGCCGACGTCCCCGGTACGCAGCCAGCCGTCCCGGAACTTCTCCGGGTCGGGTTCGTCGTCCCCGACGTACCGGGCGGTCACCCAGGGTCCCCGGACCTCCAGTTCGCCGACGGCCTGGCCGTCGGCGGGCAACTGCTCGCCCAGCGGGCCGACGATCCGGGCCGCCACCCCGGCCGGAACCCGTCCCTGGGTGTAGCGGTAGCGCCAGGCGTCGTCCCCGGTGGCGCCGGCCGGCGGCCGGGCCACCGAGCCGAGCGGCGACATCTCGGTCATCCCCCAGGCGTGGATCACGTCGATCCGGTGCCGGTCGGCGAAGGCGTGCATCAGCGCGGGCGGACAGGCGGCGCCGCCGACGATCACCTCGGTCAGCGACGAGGTGTCGACGGAGTTGGCGTCCAGGTGGGTGAGCAGGTCGGTCCAGATGGTCGGCACCGCGCCGGCCAGGGTCGGCCGCTCGGCGGCGATCATCTCGGCGATCGGGGCGCCCTGGAGGAACCGGTCCGGCATGATCAGCGAGGCTCCGCACATGAACGCGGCGTACGGGATGCCCCAGGACATCGCGTGGAACATCGGCACGATCGCGAGTTCCCGGGTGGTCGGGCCGAGCCCGAAGGACTCCGGGAGGCAGATCTGCAACGAGTGCAGCCAGATGGACCGGTGCGAGTACGCGACGCCCTTCGGATTGCCGGTGGTGCCCGAGGTGTAGCAGAGGGCCGCCGCGTCCCGCTCGTCCAGCTCCGGCCAGTCGTACCGGGAAGGCTTGTCCCGGACCAGATCCACCCACCGGTGTACGGCGACCCGGCCGGCGCCCGCCGCCAGCAGCGGGGCCGGGTCACCGTCGCCGGCCACCACCACGTGCTCTACAGTGGACATATCGGGCAAAGCCCTGGCCAGCAGCGGAATCAGCGTCGAGTCGACCAGCACCACCCGGTCCACGGCGTGGGTGGCGATGTAGGCCACCTGATCCGGAAAGAGGCGGATGTTCAGCGTGTGCAGCACCGCACCCATGCTCGGCACCGCGAAGTAGGCGACCAGGTGTTCGGCGTTGTTCCACATGAACGTGGCGACCCGCTGGTCGCCGGTCACCCCGAGGTCGTCGCGCAGCGCGTACGCGAGCTGGGCGGCCGCCGCACCGACCTCCGCGTAGCTCATCCGCCGGGAACCGTCTCCGACCCAGGTGACCACCTCGGCCGCGCCGTGCACCGTACTGCCGTGTTCGAGGATCCGGGAAACCTGCAGGGGCACGTCCATCATCGTGCTACGCATGGGCAACAACCTAGTGTCGCAGCTCACAACCTGACCACCCTTGGAGTGCGCCGATGACCAGTATTCCGTGGGCCGAGTCGTACCTCGGCCAGCTCCGGGCGCTCGCCGGTGACCGCACGTTGATGTTCGTGGGATCACGGGCGGTGGTCCGGGACGAGGCGGGCCAGGTGTTGCTGATCGAACGCTCCGACAACGGCTACTGGGCGCTGCCGGCCGGAGCGATGGAACTCGGCGAGTCGATCTCCCAGTGCGTCGTCCGGGAGGTCTGGGAGGAGACCGGGCTGACCGCGACCGCGGTCACCCCGTTCGCCCTGTACACGGGCCCGGACCGCACCTTCACCAACATGTACGGCGACACCTACCAGCTCTTCGTGCTGGCCTTCCGGGTCGACAGCTGGGAGGGCGAGCTGGTCACGAGCACCGACGAGACCACCAACGCCGGCTTCTATCCGGCCCGGGCGCTGCCGGCACCGGTCTCCGCCACGGTGCTGGAGACCCTGGACGACCTGACCACGTTCGAACAGACCGGCCAGGTAGTCCTCAAGTAGCGGGAGGGGCCAGCCTCAGAGCATCGTCTGGGCGTTGGCTTCCATCTCGGCGGCCGCGTCGCCCTTCTTGTCCCTGGCCAGGCCCTCGCCCGAGGCCGCCGGCGGACCGCCGCGCAGTTCCCGGTTCGGCAGCGCCAGGGTCACCGCCACCGCGAGGACCGCGATCAGCCCGGCCACCAGGAAGACGACGTGCAGGGCGCCGACGAACGACTCCTGGATCGCGTGCCGCACCGGCTCGGGCAGCGCCAGGATCCGGGACGGCTCGTTGATCGAGAATTCCATGGTGGCGTTGGCGAACTGGCCGCGCTGCTCCGGCGGCAACTGGGCGATCGCCCCGGGCAGCCGGTCGGCCAGCCCGCTCGCCAGCCGGGCCGACAGCACCGCACCGAGGATGGCCACCCCGAACGAGCCGCCGAGGGACCGGAAGAAGGTGGCCGCCGACGTACCGGCGCCGAGGTCCCGGACCTCGACCGCGTTCTGCACGGCGAGGATCAGCGACTGCATGCACAGGCCGAGCCCGACACCGATGATCACCATGTAGATGAACGAGACCCAGAGCGGCGTGTCCACCTGCAACTGGGTGAACAGCAGCATCCCGGCCACCAGCACGATCGCTCCGACCACCGGGAACCACTTGTAGCGGCCGATCCGGCTGATCGCCCGGCCGGAGAGCACCGAGGTGACGATCACACCGGCCATCATCGGCAGCATCAGCAGACCGCTGTCGGTCGGCGAGGCGCCCTTGACGATCTGCAGGTAGAGCGGGATGAAGATGATCGACCCGAACATGACCAGACCGAGTACGAAGCCCGCGGTGTTGGCCAGCGCGAAGGTGGACCGGCGGAACAGCTTGAGCGGCAGGATCGGCTCCGCCACCCGCGACTCCTGGAGCAGGAAGAGCAGCGAGAGCACCGCACCGGCCACGAACAGCCCGATGATGACGCCGGAGCCCCAGGCGTACTCGTTGCCGCCCCAGCTCAGCGCGAGCAGCAGGGAGCTGACCCCGGCCACCAGCAGGCCCGCGCCCAGCCAGTCGATCGCGTGCTGCCGCCGCTGGAACGGGATCAGCCGCATCACGTGGTAGCAGACGATGATGGCGACGACCGCCAGCGGCACGTTGATGAAGAAGATCCACCGCCAGTCGTGCTCGGCGAAGTATCCGCCGACCAGTGGACCGGCGACCGAGGAGACGCCGAAGACCGCGCCGAAGAGGCCCTGGTAGCGACCGCGTTCCCGGGGCGACACCACGTCCGAGATGATCGTGAAGGCCAGCGTCATCAGGCCACCGGCACCGAGCCCCTGGACCCCCCGCGTGATGATCAACTGGGTCATGTCCTGGGAGAAACCGGCGGCCAGCGAGCCGACCAGGAAGGCGCCGATGGAGAAGAGGAAGACCGGGCGGCGTCCGTACAGGTCGGCCATCTTGCCGTAGAGCGGCGTGGAGGCGGTGGACGCGAGCAGGTACGCGGTGACCACCCACGAGTAGTGGTTGATTCCGCCCAGCTCACCCACGATGGTCGGCAGCGCGGTGCCGACGATGGTCTGGTCCAGCGCGGCCAGCAGCATTCCGGTCATCAGACCGATCATGAGCAGGCGGATCTGCCGGCGGGTCAGAGTCGGCCGCACGTCGTCAGCGGTGGTCATAGTGCCTTCTCCCCCTGCTGGCACAGAAAATACCTACCGCCAGTCTTGACCTGCATGATCAGTGCCTACCGGTGGCGCCCGACGGATGTGACTCCGATCATGGGCAGTGCCGCCCTTCGGGACGAAACC
>NZ_JBHSPR010000017.1:183160-417104 GCF_042658085.1 Plantactinospora solaniradicis
GGGCGTCAGTGTCGACCCTCGGCGAGTTCCTCCACGAGTTTCGCGCAGAACGCCGGCAGGTCGTCCGGCTTGCGGCTGGTCACCAGCCCGTTGTCGACGTGACACTCCTCGTCGACCCAGTGCGCTCCGGCGTTCGCCAGGTCGGTACGCAGGCTCGGCCACGAGGTGAGGGTGCGCCCCTTGACCACGTCCGCGTCGATCAGCGTCCACGGTGCGTGGCAGATCGCGCCGACCGGCTTGCCGGCCTCGAAGAAGGCCCGGACGAAGCGCACGGCGTCGGGGTCGGCCCGCAGGGCGTCCGGGTTCGCCACCCCACCGGGCAGCACCAGGCCGTCGTACGCGTCGGGGTCGGCGGCTCCGGCGGTGACGTCCACGTCGTACGTCCGGGCCTTGTCCAGGTGGTTGAACGCCTGGATCGAGCCGGAGTCGAGGGAAACCAGCTCGGCCCGGCCGCCGGCCGCCTCGACCGCCTGCCGAGGCTGGGTGTACTCGACCTCCTCCACGCCGTCGGTGGCCAGAAACGCGATGCGCTTGCCCTGCAACGTCGCGGTCATCTCGGTTTCTCCTCTCCTCCACGGGGGTGCGGAATGCGGCGACATGCCGAATAGGCGGCACCTGAAAACTCACATTCCCGGTACGGCAGGGACCAAACACCCCGGGGCGCCAGCAGCCCCGCCATCGCGCCACGGCCCCGCCGGGGCCAGGTTTGGCCGGCGCGGCACCGGGGACCCGCAGCGGCATGGCGACAGACGCAGCGGAACAGCGCCGCCTGGCCGCAGTGGTGGAGAACTGGCTCGGACGCGGCGTACTGGTGGTCGGCGACGCGATGTTGGACGAGTGGCGGTTCGCCGAGTCGGATCGACTCTGCCGGGAGGCGCCGGCACCGGTGCTGACCCTGCGCCGCCGGCTCTGCGCGGCCGGCGGTGCCGCCAACACCGCCGTCAACCTCACCGCGCTGGGCGGCCGGGCCACCCTGGTCGCACCGGTCGGTGCCGACGTCGCCGGTGACGAACTGCACGACTGCCTCGACCGGGCCGGCGTCTGGGACCGGACCATCAGTCAACCCGGTCGCCCCACCCCCGTGAAGCGGCGGCTGCTCGCCGCCGACCAGATCCTGCTGCGGGAGGACGAGGGCGACGCCGACGAGACCCTGCCCGACGACGGCGTACGCCGGATGCTGAGCGCGCTCGCGCACGCCACCGAGGAACTACGCGCGGACCAGGACGGTCAACCGCCGACGCTGGTGGTCTGCGACTACGGACTGGGCGCGCTGCCCGAGGCGGTGCGCGGCTGGCTGGTGGAGCATCGCGACCACTTCGCGACGGTGGCCCTGGACGCCCACGATCTCGCCCACTGGCGCGGGCTGGCGCCGACCGTGGTGACCCCGAGCTTCGCCGAGGCGACCCGGCTGCTCAGCGGGCCGACTCCGGGCGGTGACCGGACCCGGCGGTCGTCGGCGGTCGCCGGTACCCGGGTGAGCGTCGCCGAGGACGGCACGACCAGTTCCACCGGCGGACGGGAGGTCCAGGCGGCCAGCGCCGGAAATGACGACGACAACGGCGACTCCGGCGGCGACCGGACCGGACCGTCCACGTCCGACGGTGGATCGTCGGGCACCGACGGTGGTCCCGGCGGCGGCGACGGCATCTCGGTGACCAGTGACGAGATCGGGGTGGCCGGCGACGACATCGTGGTGGCCGGCGACGAGACGTCGAGCGCCGCCGGAGGGCGACCCGTCGCCGACGGGGGCGCCAGCCGGGCGGTCGTCGCACAGGCCCGGCTCGCCGAGTTGCGGGAGCGTACCGGCGCCGACGTGGTGGCGGTCACCCTGGACACCGAGGGTGCCGTGGTGGGGGGTGCCGACGGCCGGTCCCGCCGCAGCCACGCCACACCGGTGCCGGCCAGTTACGCCGTCGGCGCCGGTGACGCGTACCTGGCGGCCATGACCCTGGCCCTGGCCGCCGAGGCGCCGCTGCCCACCGCCGCCCAGCTCGCCCAGTTGGCCGCGACCACCACGGTCTCGGACACCGGCACCTGCGTCTGCCTGCGCGAGGACCTGCTCGCCGCGCTGGGTCCGATCGAGGACGACCGGCCCCGGATCGTGCTCGACCAGGACGCCCTGACCGAACTCGTCGCCCGGCACCGGGCCGAGGGACGCAGCATCGTCTTCACCAACGGATGCTTCGACGTGCTGCACCGGGGGCACGTCCGCTATCTCGACCAGGCTCGCGGCCTCGGCGACCTGCTGGTGGTCGCGGTCAACTCCGACGACAGCGTGCGTCGGGTCAAGGGCACGGACCGACCGGTGAATCCGGTGGAGGACCGGGTGGCGGTGCTCGCCGCGCTGTCCTGCGTGGACCACGTGGTGATCTTCGAGGAGGACTCGCCGTCCGCGCTCATCGAGGCCGTCCGCCCCGACCTGTACGTCAAGGGCGGCGACTACCCGCCGGAGATGGTTCCGGAGGCACCCCTGGTACGCCGGCTGGGTGGAGAGGTGCGGACCCTCGGTTACGTACCGGACCGGTCCACCTCGGCCGTCATCGACCGGATCCGGTCGCACGGCGACGACCGGCGCCCGGCGCTCTCCGACGACGCCGGGCACGCCGCGCCGGCCGGTCCGACCGGTGCCCCCGATTCGGGCGACACCGCCGGTACGGCGGACGCCGAGGCGGTGTCGGCGCCGAGCCGCCGGGCGTGAACCGGCCGCAGGACCGGATCAGCCGGCCCCTCGACCCGGGCAACCGGGACGACTTCCGGGCACCGAGACTGCTGGACGTGCTCGTCCCGACCCGTGACCGGCCCGCCGAACTGGCGGTCACCCTTGCCGGCCTGGCCGCACAGCAGCGGGGCGGCACCGCCGGGTTCGGGGTGGTGGTCAGCGACCAGTCCGACGACGGGCCCGGCTGGGCCGAACCGGCGGCGGCGGCGATGGTCCGGGTGCTCCGGCACCGGGGGCATCCGGTCCTGCTGACCCGGCGGCTCCCCCGGCGCGGCCTGGCCGAACACCGGGCGTACCTGCTCGACGCCTCCGCCGCCCGGTACGTGCTCTTCCTCGACGACGACGTCTGGCTCGAGCCGGGCACCATCGACCGGCTGCTCACCGCGATCGGAGAACTGGACTGCGGTTTCGTCGGCAACGCGGTACACGGGCTGTCCTATCTGGACGACGTCCGGCCGGAGACCCACCGCCACTACGCCGAGTGGCCGGGCCCGCCGACTCCGGAGCTGCCCCGCCCCGGCACACCGGAGTGGGACCGGGCACAGATCCACTCGGCCGCCAACCTGCTGCACGTCACCGCGGCCCGTCGGCTGCCGCCGGGGCAGTGGCGGGCGTACAAGGTCTCCTGGATCGGCGGTTGTGTGCTCTACGACCGGTCCCGGCTGCGCGCCGCCGGCGGATTCGACTTCTGGCACCGGCTCGACCCGGGCCACCAGGGCGAGGACGTGGCCGCCCAACTCGCGGTGATGAGTCGGTACGCCGGAGCCGGAGTGCTGCCCAGCGGCGCGTACCACCTGGAGGCGCCGACCACGGTCACCGAGCGGACCGTGGAGGCGTGGGAGGCCGTGCTCGCGGACGGCTCCGCCACCGGACCGTCCGCCGACCGGTCGCCACCACCGCAGCCCGGCTGAGCCACCGGGCGGCCCGGTTTTCAGGCGAGCGGGAGGGTGGCCAGGACGTGCTCCCGGTGCCGGCCGTTGGTGGCCAGCAGCCGTACCCCGAGCTTCGCCGCCACCTGCCCCGGGGTGTACGGGGCACTGCTCGGCAGGCCGATCCGTACGGTCGTCGTCGCGGTGACCCGCCCCTGGGCGGTACGCCGCAACGCGTACGCCGTGCAGGTGAAACTGGCCCCCGGTGCGCAGAGGCCGATCAGGCGTACCTGGTCTGCCGCCGCACGCGGGGTGAAGCAGGCCTGACGTACCTGGCCGACGGACCAGTCACGCCAGCTCTCCTGTGCGTGGTACCGGCTGCCGCTCACCGCGCCCCGGTCGGCGCCGATCGCGACGAACAGGGCGTGGTACAGCTCCGGCGTGTCCAGCACCGTGCTCGGATATCCGGCTTCGGCGAGGTCGCTCCTCAGCCGCTGGGCGGCACTCGCCGCCGCCCGCCGACCGCCGGCCGCACCACCGCCCCTGGCCAGCGCGGGCCATGGCGCGTCGGCGTACCGGTACCGGAGGGCCAGCCAGTACACCCGGACCGGCGCCGGACCGACCGGCGCGGCCCACCCCACCAGCCGGGCTCCGCTGACCGGATTGTCGGCCCGGTCGAACGCCCGGTGCAGCGCCGACACCAGCATCGCCGGGTCGGGCTGCGCGGTCGGCGCGATCTGGACGACCGCGGTGTACCCGGTCTCGTCGCCGACCGCCGCGACACCGGCCCGGTTTCCCAACCGGTCGGTCTGGGTCTGCACGAGCAGCCGGGGCGCGAGGCTGTGCACGGCGGTCGGGGCCGGCTGGTCGGCAGCGCCGCGGCGGCGGCGCCGGTACCGGTACCGGACGAATATCGCCGCCCACTGGTAGGCGCAGTGACCGCCGATCCGGACCGAGGTCGCGGCGAGGAGCAGGGCGGCGAACGCCAGCACCAGGCCCGTCGGCAGGGCGAGCCGGAACCCGGTCGCGAGGACGGCCAGCACGGCCAACTGCCAGATCGCCACCCGGCCGACGCCGACCGGTAGCAGCCAGCCGACCCGGGTGCCGAAGCGCGGCCTCGGGGTGGATCGGTGGGTTTCGTCGGTGCCGGGTCGGATCGGAACAGCTGTGACTGTCATCGGTGCACACCGCCAAGCGCACGACTTCGCCGGACAGGACGGAAAGCGATGAACACTCGGTATTATCGCCGTTGCCTGACGTTTCGCCAACAGTGTGCGGGAGTCGTCGAGTGTGGACGCAGAAGGACCGAATCCAGGCCTACCAGTTCCTTCGCCGTCGGCTGGTATCCGCCCTGGTTTCGGCTGACGCGGACCATCCGGTCTCGCCGTCCAAGCGCCTCCTGCTCGGCACCGCGCTCGGGCTCGCGGTCGCGCTCCTGGTCTCCGCGGTGTTCGGCGTCATCGGGCTGCTCGCACCCACCCGGGCGCAGGCGTGGCGCCAGGGTGGGCAGGTGATCGTGGAGAAGGAGACCGGGGCCCGGTTCGTCCTCGGCGAGGACGACGCGCTGCATCCGGTACTCAACTACGCGTCGGCCCGGCTCCTCGCGGGCGGCGACGGCACCAAGACGGTGACGGTACCGGCGAAGGCGCTGCGCGGCGTCCCCCGAGGTGCCGGGGTCGGTATCGCCGGTGCCCCGGACTCGCTACCACCGGCAGGCCGCCTGCTCACCGGCCCGTGGACCAGATGCACGCGGCAGTCGCCGGACCGCCCGGCCCGGGACGCGCCGATCTCCACCGTCCTGCTGGGCCAGCAACCGGGCGGGGCGGAGCTACGGCCGGGCCAGGCACTCATGGCGCTGCTGCCCTCGGGGGAGCGGTTCCTGATCATCGACGCGCAGCGGCACCGGGTGCCGGATCAAACCGCAGTGGTCGCGCTCGGCTTCGCCTCGGCCGACACCGTCCAGGTGGCCCCGGCCTGGCTGAACACCATTCCGGCCGGCCGCGACCTGCGTACCTTCGCCGTCAGCGGCACCGGGCGGCCCGGCCCGACGGTCGGCACGGTCCGGACCAGGGTGGGGCAGGTGCTGACCACCGGCGCGGAGGAGCTCTACCTGGTGCACGCGGACGGTCTCGCCGTGGTCACCGACACCGAGGCCCGGCTGGTGCTCGGCTCCCCGGAGAGCGCGGCCGCGTACCCGGGCTCGCTGCCCCGGCCACTGCCGGTGGCCGCGCCGGACGTCGCCGCCGCGCCCCGCTCGCCGGTCAGGGCCGACGGGTACCCCAAGCGCCGGCCGGAGCCGGTGCCGATCGGGCCGACCACGACCGTGTGCGTGAACGGCACCCGGATCACCCTCGACGACGGCCTTCCGCTGGACGGCGCGAAGCCGATCACGACGTCGGGCTCGACGTCCGGCGCGGTCGCCACCGAGGTGTACGTACCCGGCGGTGCCGGCGCGGTGGTCGCCGAGGAACCGGCGCCGGGCGCGCCGTCCGGGACCGTCTACGTCATCACCGACACCGGCACGAAGTATCCGGTCGTCAACGACGGCGTGATCAAGTCGCTCGGATACGGAGCGGTACGCCCGCACGGCGTGCCGGCCCCGGTGCTCGCGATGTTCCCGACCGGAGCCACCCTCGATCCGGCCGAGGCGAGCAGAACGACGCCGCGCTGATGGGGTCGGTCGAGCGGGGGCTGCTGCGGCAGGGGCTGCGCTACGCCCTGTGGCTCCGGCTCGTCGTGGTCGCCACCGCGAGTTTCGCGGCGCTGCTGCTCGGTACCGCCCGGGAGCCGGTCCCGGCCGCCGTGATGGTGCTGCTGGTCAACGCCTGGAACGTCTACTACGCCGTCCGCAGGCTGCGCGGCGCCCCCCGCTGGCTGGTGCCCGCCGACGTGACGGTGGTGTGTGCGGTCTGCCTGCTCCAGGTCTGGCCGGCACCCCCCGACGGAGGTTCCGAGAGCACGATCTGGGTCTCGGCCGCCGCGGCGATCATCATGGTGACCTATCCGTGGCAGGTCGGCACCCGCGCGCTCGCCATCGCGACCGTCGCGGTCATGACGGCCGACATCGGCGGTGCGGCGATCGCCAATCCGGACGGCTGGCTCGCGGGCCTGGGGTTGGCCTCCATTCCGATCCGGTTGTGGATGGTGGCCGAGGTCGCGCTCTCCTGGGGCCTGTACCGCCTGGTCCGGCGGAGCGCACGCGCCGCCGACCGGCTGGTGGCGCGGGGCGAGCGACTCCGCCGGGACGCCGCGATCGCCGCGGCCCGGCGGGATGACGAACGCGAGTACCTGGCCGCGCTGCACGACACCTCCTCGGCCACCCTGCTGATGGTCGGGGCCGGGGTGGCCGCCGGACGCGAGCGGTGGCTCGCCGACCAGGCGTCCCGGGACCTCGAGGTGATCAGCGGGCCGGCGGTGGTGTCCCAACGCGAGGTGGATCTGGTCGGCATGCTGCGGGAGGTGGTCCGGCACACGCCGCTGCGGGTGCGCTGGCGGGGCCCGGCGGCGGTGCCGATGCGCGCGGTGGACGCGGTGATGTTGTCCCACGGCACCCGCGAGGCGCTGACCAACGTGGTCCGGCACGCGGAAACCGATGCGGCGGAGGTCGCCGTCTCGGTGGTCGGCGGCCCGGCGGGAACGGTGGTGGTGGAGGTGATCGACTCCGGCCGGGGCTTCGTGCCCGACCAGGTCCCCGACCACCGGTACGGCGTCGCGCGGTCCGTCGTGGAACGGATGGCCCGGATCGGTGGGCGCGCGACGATCGACAGCAGCCCCGACCTGGGCACCACGGTACGGATGGAGTGTCCCCGTACCCCACCGGAATCCGACGACGACAACGTCGAGATCATCGCCACCCGGTTCCAGCGGGGCCTGCTCTGGGCGACCGTGGCGATCAACCTGGTCATCCTGCTCCTGCTCGACCTGCCGAAACTGCTGGCGAGCCACGAGGTGTACCGGTCGGTCGCCGCGCAGTACCTGGCGATGGGCGGGTTCGTGGTGCTGACGTTGGTCGTCGCGACCGGCCTGTGGCGGGGACGCGGGATCGGCAGGTGGCGGTGGCCCCTGCTGGCCCTGGTGTTCGTCCTGTCCGCGGTCGCCACCGCCGCGGTGCCGCCGGAGCACCGACTCGGGTACGCGCACTGGTCGGAGGGGAACGCGGGCTGGACGGTCGTGCTCCTGCTGCTCGACACCAGGCCGCTGATCTTCATGGGGGTGCTCGGCGCCCACTACCTGATGACCTTCGCCCAGACGGTGATCGGCGGGGACGCCGCGATCTCGTTCGCGGCGTCGGTGAACGCGACCGTGATCGTCCTGGCCTTCCAGCTCGGGGTCGGCATGATCGCGATCGTGTTGCGTCAGCTCGCCGTCTCCTCGGCCCGGGTCGCGCGGGCGGAGGAGGAGGTGCGGACCACCGAGGCGGTCGCCGCCCAACTGGCCCAGGACCGCCGGGAACGCTACGCGGAACTCGCGGAGACGACCGTACCGCTGCTGTCCGGCCTGGCCAGCGGCGAGTTGGATCCCGGCGCCGAGTCGGTACGCCGGTCCTGCGCCGTGGAGGCGGCCAAGATGCGTCGGCTGTTCGCCGAGGACGCCACCGTGCCCGATCCGCTGCTGCACGAGTTGCGGGCGTGCATCGAGCTGGCCGAGCGCAACGGGGTCTCGGTGGCGTTCGCGGAGTTCGGTGAGCGCCCGACGATTCCCACCCAGGTACGGCGGCGGCTGACCGAGGCCCCGCTCTGGGCGCTGGCGACCGCCCGGGGGAAGGTACGGCTGACCGTGGTCGGCGCGGACGAAACGGTGACGGTCAGCGTCGTCACCGGCCGCCCGCCGGAGATCGACTCGTTCCCCGACAGCGACGGCGTGCACACGTCCGCCACTGTGGACGGGAACCGCCTGTGGATCCAGTCGAGTTGGCAGGGGAACTCATGATCTCGGTCGTGGTCGTTGACGATCATCCAGTGGTGATCGCGGGGGTGCGGGCCTGGTGTTCCCTCGCCGACCCACCGATCGAGGTGCTCGACGCCGGACCGACGGTCGCCACCGCCTGGTTGCCGCCGGGCAACGAGGCCGACGTCGTGGTGTTCGACCTGCAACTCGACCTCACCGGCCCGGCGTACGGCGACCTCAAGCGGTTGGTGGACGCCGGCCGCCAGGTAGTCGTCTACAGCATGCGGGCGGACCGCGAGACCGTACTGAACTGTCTGGACATCGGGGCGTTCACCTACCTGACGAAGGCGGAGGGCGAGGACCACCTGGTCGCCGCCACCCAGGCCGCGGCGCAGAACGTGCCGTACCTGCCGCCGATGCTCTCCGGCGCGTTCGGCACCGACAACCGGCCGGACCGGCCGAAGCTGTCGCCCCGGGAGACCGAGGTGCTGCTCGAATGGTTCCGCAGCGAGTCGAAGGAGATGGTCGCCAAGCGGCTCAACCTGACCGTACGCCGGGTCAACGCCTGCCTGGAGCGGGCCCGGATCAAGTACGCGAACGTCGGCCGTCCGGCGCCGACGAAGGCCGCGCTGGTCGCCCGGGCCATCCAGGACGGCCTGGTCCGGGCCGACGAACTCTGAATCCGACGGGTCGGCGGGAACGTGCCGCCGGCATGGTGGACGAACAACCATCACCGTCCTCACCACCCCGCCGATACATTCGAGCCTGCCAAGGTACGGACCACACGGGAAGCGCTCTCCCGGGCGTGTTGTGGGAAGGGGTGCGGGGTGGCAGCAGCGGTCATCACGGTCGGGATCATCGAGGACCATCCGCTCTACCGGACCGCCGTGGCCGGGCTCCTCGACGCGGCACCGGACTTCGACCTGTGCACGGTCGCCGGATCCGTCGCCGAGTTCGCCACCACCCGACAGTGCCCGAACTGTCTGGTGCTGCTGGACATGGGACTGCCGGGGATCCGGGGCGCGGCGGCGGTGCGCGCCGTGACCGGGCTCGGCCACCGGGTGCTGGTGCTCTCGGCCGAGACCGGCCGACCCGAGGTGCGCGGGGCGATGGCCGCCGGTGCGGCAGGCTACCTCTCCAAGAGCGCCGATGCCGACGAGATCCTCCGAGGGCTCCGACAGGTCGCCGCCGGGCACCGGTACGCCTCCGCGACGCTGGCGCCGGTGCTGGCCAACGACCGGGTCGGCCAGAGCGCCCATCCCGAGCTGTCCGACCGGGAGATCGACGTGCTGTCGTGGCTGGCCGCCGGGGAGCGGGACGAGGACATCGCGCGGACGCTGAAGATCAGCGTACGCACCGTGCGGTCCTATCTGGACCGGATCAGGGACAAGACCGGGCTGCGTCGACGCTCCGCGCTCACCCGGTACGCCATCGAGCACGGCGTCGCCGACTTCGGCGCCACCAGCGGCAGACTCTCCGCCTGAGCCGGGAAGCCGGACATGAGCAGCCACCGTCGTCGGATCGCGCTGGCGGTCGCGCTCGGAATGCTGTCGCCGGTGTACGCCCCCGCCGTACCGGCCGGCGCGGCGGCCCAGTGCGCGACCCCGGCCGGGGTGTACCGGGACGCCGCCGGCTGGGCGCAGCGGATCACCGACTCGTCGCCGATCTGGCCCCTCACCGACGGCACCGGGCAACTGCTCGCGGTGCTCGGCACCGGGGTCGACGCGGACAACGGACAGTTCCGCCGTGGACAGGTGGTGACGGGCTCGGACACCACGGACTGCGACGGTCGCGGCACCTTCGCCGCCGGCATCGTCGCCGCCGCGCCGGATCCGGCCACCACGTTCAGCGGAATGGCACCGGGAACCAAAATCCTCGGCATCCGCTACACCCAGTCGACCGATGGTGGCACCGGCGCCGACGAACCCGCTCCGGGCGCGCTGGCCGAGGCGATCGACCAGGCCGTGGACGCCGGGGCGGACGTGATCCTGGTGGTCGTACCCACCTCCCGGACCAGCCGGGCACTGGACGCCTCGGTACGCGACGCCGTCGCCCGGGGCGTGGTCGTGGTCTCGCCGGCGGTGGCCGACCGGCCGGGCACCCTGTCATACCCGACCAGCCTGCCGGGGGTGATCGGGGTCGGCGCGCACAACCAGGCCGGTGCGCCGGTGCAGGGCGAGGCCGGTGACCACCTGTGGATCGCGGCACCGGGCGAGGGTCTGGTCAGCACGGCGGCGGGGGCGCGCGGCAGGATCGGCCAGCGCTGGGACGTCGACGACCCGGCCTACGCCGCCGCGTACGTCGCCGGGGCCGCCGTGCTGATTCACGCGTACCGCCCATCGTCGACTCCCGCCCAGGTGCGGGACCGGCTCGCCGCGACGGCGAACCGACCGCCGAGTGGAAAGCGTGATCCCCGACTCGGCTGGGGCGTGCTGGACGTCCGGGCCGCGGTGACCGCCGAACTTCCCGGCGCGACGGCGTCCGGCCGGCCCGCCGAGGTGGCGGCACCGGCGGTGGTGGTGGCGGCCGGGCCAGCCGATCCGCCGGCCCGGCAGCGCCTGCCGGGACTGCTCGCCCTGCTCGGCCTGTTCGGCGCCGTGCTGTCGATGCTGACCGTGACCGTGATCCGGCGGGGCCGGGCCCGGGGTTGGCGTCCCTGACCTGCGCCTCGGCGGGGTGCACCCGCCGGATCGTCAGGGCGCCAACGGGAAGATCCTGGCCTCGGCATCCCCCCGGAGGGCCGGCGTCAGCTCCGTGAGCCACTCGGCGCGGGAACTCAGCAGGTAGTCGTAGCGCCAGTCCGGGCCCATCGTCATGCCGAGATAGCTCCCCCGGTCCGAGTACCAGAATTCCGTCTCCACCCTGGCGAGTTCGAGCAGGTTCGCGTCCGTCGGCGGCTTGTTGAGCAGCTCGCGTACGTCCTTGTCGTAATGGTCGCCGATCTCGCCGGACTGGAAGTTGCCCAGCCACATGACCTTCTCGACCTGGTTCCGGGCGACGGCGGCGACGCTGATCGGGTTCTCCTTCTCGATCCCCTTCAGTACGGCGAGAGCCTTGTCCCGCTGGCCGATCGGTTCCGCCGTCGTCTGGGCGAGCTTCTCGTTCTGCTCCTGCTGCTTCTTGCTGTTGGCGTCGTCGTAGCCACGGGTCCCGGTGCTGGTGGCCCGCATGCCACCGATGATCCCGTCGAGTTGGGTGGCCGCAGTGGCCAACTGCCGGGCACTCTCGGCGACGTTGCTGGCGTGGCTGGTGGCAGCCGTCTGGGACCCCGGGACCCGCCCGAGCGACTCGGCCGGCACCGAGCGGGCCGTCAGGGTCTGGCGGGTCTCGCCGAGCGCGGTGACCTGGTCCGGCAGTGCCTTGGTCGCGGCGTCGAGCGCGTCGAACTGCACCTGGAAACGCTGACCGGCGGCGGAGCTTGCCTCGGGAACGTCCATGACACACCTTCCTAGTACGGAAACTCCATCGGCAGCTGCCGCTCGTCCGGCGGATCCTCGCCGAGTACCGGCGGGGTGATGATCACCGACTCGCCCCAGACGTCCTCGGTCTCGGTCAGCCAGGGCGGAGTCCGGCGGGATCCGCCCATGTCCCCGCCGGTGGGTGCGAACGGCATGAACGGCATCATCGGCATCATTCCGGCGCCCATCCCGGCCGCGCCGGTGGCGGCGCGGAGAGCCGCGGCCGACTGCCCGACCGCCGACCCGGCTCCGGTCAGGCCGCTGTGGGCCGCCGGAGCGACCGGCTGGCTGGACCCGCCGACACCGCCACCGACCCCCGTCGCGCCGCCACCACCGAGCCCACCCAGGCCGCTGGAGGCCGTGTCGACGTCGGCCTGTTCGTCAGCGGAGGAGGTGCTCGTGGCCGTGTCGGCGTCCTTGTTCTTCGCCCAGCCGGGCACCGGCGGCACGATTCGCGCGCCCAGCCGCCCGGCGGTGGCGGCGGCGGCAGCGGCGACTCCGGCGGTGAACATGGTGCCGAAGACGGGCTTGCCGGTGCCGTCCTCCGGGTCGGTCCCGGCGTCCGTCTGCTCCCACCCCGACGCGTCGTCCCCCTCGGCCGGCATTCCCGTGGCTTCCGGCGGAACCGGAATGCCACCCTCGGCCAACTGGTACGCGACGGCCAACTCGTTCATCACCGCCACCGCCCTGGCGTGGGCCGCGCCGGACGCCTGCACCGCCTGCTGGTACCGGGCCAGTTCGGTCGCCGCGTCGGACTGGCGCTGCCGCAACTGCGCGACCTCCTGGGTGGACGCCAGCGGGTCCACCGTCTGCGGGGTGGTCGCCAGGAACACCGTCAGGGCGGACACCTCCGGCACCTCGACCGGGACCGGCATCCAGGCCTTCGCCCTCACCAGCGCGTCACCGGCGTCGTGCGCCGCGTCGCGGATGGCGAACGCGGCGTCCCCGATCCTCCGCAGCCCGGTGCTCAGATCACTGATCATCAGCTGGTACTGCTCGGCGGCGCCGCCCTGCCACTGCTGCCGGAACCGGGCGAGCTTGATCTCAAGATTGCTGGCCTGCTCGTGCAGCCGGGCGCCGACGCCGTCCCAGGAGTCCGCGATCGCGCGGGTGGTGGCCTCGTCGCCGTAGTGCAGCATCTGGTAGAGCTGCCCGTGGCTGTAGCGGGAGAAGTCGGTCCTCGGGCCCATCTGCTCAGGCCCTCTCGACACCGGTCCCGATGATCGGCCCGGTCAGACCGGTCACCGTTCCGGTTACCGTTCCGGTCACGGCGGAGGTCATCCCAACGACACTGTTGACCGCATTCGCCACCGTGCTGTCGTAGTTCTGGTAGGCGTCGTTGACCATCACGGTCACCTCTTTCGCGAAGTCGATCGCGTCGCGCGCCTGTGTGACGAGGGTCTGCAGGTCCGTGCGGGCGACATCGTGCCGCTGACCGAGGGACTGCGCCTCGCCGAAGGCGCCGAGCCGAAGTTCGCGTTCGGTGAGGGCGGTCAACTGGCCGAGTGGCTGGGCCATCCCGGTCAGTTGGGCCGCCAACTCCTCGGCGAACTCGGTCAGTGAGCGCAGCTCCACCGCAAAGGATTCGCCGGTCATCAGTGCTCTCTAGCCGATCTGGAACTGATTGCCGAGCGAGTTGTCCAGTTGGGCAGCCTCTGCCGCCGAGTTGTTGAGCAGATTGCCCAGGTTCTGGATGATCGTGCTCATCTCGGCGAGCGCCGCCCGCAGATTCTGCTCCGCGGCCTGTGCCTGGGCGCCCGAGGAACTGCCGGAGTTGTACCAGGACTCCCGTACCGGACTCAGCGCCCGGTCCAGGTCGCCGAGCACCCCGTTGATCGCCCCGGCCGAGTTGACCAACTGGCTACCGGCCGCGCTGACCGCGCCGAAGTTCACCGCCACGGTGCCGCTGGACAACCCGCCGCCGAATGCCGTCATGATCGTTGTCTCCCCTCGACCCGGCCGGTCAGCCGTTGAGGCCGCTGACGATGGCGCCCGAACTGCCCGCGCTCACCTGGTTGATCTTGCTCGTACGCTCTTCGTCCTGCTGCGTGTGCGTACCCATGACGCTCCGGAAGCCCTGCGCGATCTCGGCGAGCGCGAGGTTGGCCTTCTGGATCTTCTCGTTCAGCAGCATCCGGTTCTGGTCGAAGGCGAGCCGGGCGCTCCCGTTGAAGGCCTGCGCGGCACCGACCGTGCTGTTCACGTTGTCGTCGAGCGTCTTCATCAACGCCCTGATGCTGTCGGCCGTGCCCTCGAAGTCGGTGGCCGCCTTCGCCATCACCGACTGGTCGACTAGAAACCCTTGGGAAGCCATAATGCGCCCTCCTTTCCGCCTTCCACGTTATGGCCGGACGACGGAGTCCCCCACGGCACTTTTACCCACACCGGCTACCCGACCGGCGGCGTCCAGGCGACCTGGACCAGCATCGGGCCGGTACGCCGACGTACCAGCGTGCCGCGCCCGGCCGGCTGCGGGCCGGGCTTGACGTCGCCGATCAGCGTGCCCTCGTCCTTGCTCCCGGACATCACCAGCCCCGGCGAGCCGAGTTCCCTGATCCGCTGGAGGACCGGGTCGAACATCGCCCGGGCCGCGCCGCCACTGCCCCGGGCGATCACCAGGTGCAGGCCGATGTCCCGGGCGTGCGGCAGGTACTCCAGCAGCGGCTGCAACGGATGGGTGAGCTTTCCCGGTGTGGCGACCAGTTCGTAGTCGTCGATCAGCAGGAACAGTTCCCGGCCCTGCCACCAGTCCCGGCGGCGCAGCTGGTCCGGGGTGATGTCCGGGCCGGGCAGCCGGTCCCGCATCGCCGTCGCCACCTGGCCGACGATGTCCAGCAGGGCCGGCTCGGAACTGGCGTACCCGAGCAGGTGCTCCGGGCCGACCAGGCCGAGCAGGCCGCGCCGGTAGTCCGCGATGATGATCCGGGCCTGCGCGGGGGTGTAGCGGCGGGTGACGCCCTGCGCGATGGTCCGCAGCAACCCGCTCTTGCCGCTCTCGACGTCGGCGAAGGCGAGGAAGTGCGGCTCCGCGTCGAAATCGAGGCTGACCGGTCGGAGGTCGGCCTCGGCGAGGCCGAGCGGGATCCCGCGCCCCGGGAGGTCGAACTCCCCGGCGAGGCTGTCCAGCGGCACCATCCGGGGCAGCAGCCGTACCGCCGGGGCCGGCGGGCCGGGCCAGGCGGCGCCGACCCGGGTGACCAGGTCCGCCGCTCCCACCCCGAGGGTCCCCGGGTTCTGGTCGCCGTCCACCCGGGGCAGCGGGCCCAACATCTGTAGCCGCTGCGCGGTGATCCCGCGCCCCGGGGCACCGGCCGGTACGTTGTGCGCGGCCCGACGGTCGATCATCGAGTCGCCCGGATCGCCGAGCCGCAGCTCGACCCTGGTGCCGAGGCTGTCCCGCAGCGGGGTCGGCACGTTCAGCCACCACGTCGTCGAGATCAGCACGTGGATGCCGAAACCCAGCCCACGGGTGGCGATCCTGATGATGGCGTCCTCGAGGTAGTCGTACTCCTGGCGGATCGTGGCCCAGTCGTCGACGACGAGGAAGACGTCGCCGAACTCCCGCCCGTCGCTCCCGGCGTTCCCCGCGTTCGCCGCGCGCTGCTGCCGGAAGGTGGCGACCGAGTCGATGCCCCGTTCGGCGAACGCCTGCTCCCGCTCGGCGAGCAGGGTGCCGACCTCGGCCACCACCCGTCGGCACCGCTCGACGTCGCGCCGGACGGCGTGGCCGCTGACGTGCGGTAGTCCGGCCATCGGACCGAGCGCGCCGCCGCCCATGTCCAGCAGGAAGAACTGCACCTCGCGCGGGGTGTGGGTGAGCGCGAGGGCGCCGACCACGCCACGCAGGAAGGTGCTCTTGCCGCTCTGCGGGGCCCCGATCACCAGGACGTTGCCCGCCGCCCCGGTCAGATCGAACCACAGCTCCTCCCGGCGCTGCTCGAACGGCCGGTCCACCAGGCCGACCGGCACCACGAGCCGTCCGTTGCCGGTCCAGTCCCGGGGGCAGAGCCCGCGTTCCGGGTCGACCCCGAGCGGTGGCAGCAACTGGTCGAGGGTCGGCGGCTCGTCCAGCGGCGGCAGCCAGATCTGGTGCGCGGCCGGTCCCTTCCCGGTGAGCCGGGACAGCATCGCCGTCATGGTCGTCTCGCCGGTGCCGACCGGTACCGGCGTGCCCGGGACCGCGACCGGTGGCGGAGGCGGGGGCGGAATCGCCGGTACGACCCGGGCCAGGGTGAACGGCAACACCCGGCGGCCCGGTAGCGCGATCGGACCCGGACCGGTGTCCCGGGGCGGCAGTTCGGCGGAGACGTACGCGGCCTTGAGCCGCTGCAACGTGTCGGTGTCGGTCTTCAGGTACGCCGATCCCGGCACCGCCGGAAGCTGGTACGCGTCGGGCACCCCGAGCACGGCCCGGCTCTCCGACGCGGAGAAGGTCCGCA
The DNA here is from genome assembly GCF_042658085.1 of Plantactinospora solaniradicis. Taxonomy (NCBI): domain Bacteria; kingdom Bacillati; phylum Actinomycetota; class Actinomycetes; order Micromonosporales; family Micromonosporaceae; genus Plantactinospora; species Plantactinospora solaniradicis. Next base: position 199,533 of record NZ_JBHSPR010000017.1, read on the forward strand.
GCCCGATCCGGTACGACAGGTGTGCCTCTAGCCCGCGCAGCCGGCCCTCCTCCAGGCGCTGCGAGGCGAGCAGCAGGTGCACCGCGAGGCTGCGGCCGAGCCGGCCGATCTGCACGAACAGGTCGATGAACTCGGGGCGGCTGGAGAGCAGTTCGCTGAACTCGTCGATGATCACCAGTAGTGCGGGCAGGGGGGCCAGCTCGGCGCCGGTCTCGCGGGCCCGTTCGTAGTCCCGGACGGACGCGAAGTTGCCGGCCGCCCGGAGCAGTTCCTGACGGCGTACCAGCTCGCCGTTGATCGCGTCCGCCATCCGGTCGACCAGCGCCAGGTCCTCGGAGAGGTTGGTGATCACCGCACAGGTGTGCGGCAGCTCGGTCATCCCGGCGAACGTCGCACCGCCCTTGAAGTCGATCAGCGCGAGGTTCAGCGTCTCCGAGGAGTGGGTGACGGCCAGACCGGTGACCAGGGTGCGCAGCAGTTCGCTCTTTCCCGAGCCGGTCGCGCCGATGACCAGTCCGTGCGGCCCCATCCCGTCCTCCGCCGACTCCTTCAGGTCGAGTTCGACCGGCCGACCCTGCGGATCGAGACCGAGCGGCACGCGCAGCCGCTGCCGGGGGGAGCGGGGCCGCCAGGTGATCGCCGGGTCGGTCTCCCTCGGGTCGCCGAGACCGAGCAGCATGGCCAGGCCGAACGTGCTCGACAGCGGGGTCTCGGCGGCCGGGGCCGCGCTCCGGAACCTCGGGGCCAGCCCCCTGGCCATGGCCTCGGCGGCGGCGGTGTCGAGCCGGTCCGGGGTGCCGAGAAAGCTGAGGCTCGCGGTCGCGGCCGAGTCGACGAGCATGCCGAGCCTGTCGTCGGCCAGGTGCAGGAACAGCACGTTCGGGACCGCCTCGGTCGGCGACGCCTCGGTGATCTCGATGATCGTGACGCCGTGCAGGCCGGTCTCCGGGGCCAGCCGGGTGGCGCCGTGGGTACGCCCGGAGTCCACCACGACCACGAGGTGCGGTACGTCGAAGCCCATGCCGGCGCGTCGGGTGAACGGCGGCCGGTTGCCGAGGTCGGCGCCGAACAGTTCGGCGAGGGCGTCGAGGTCGGACGCGACCAACCGGACCGGCCCGACCGCGTCGCTGTGCACGGTGTGCTGCGCGTGCGGCAGCCATTTGAGCCAGTCCCACTCGGCGGCGCGGTCCGGCGCCGGACAGAGCCCGATCCGGAGGTCACTGGGCGAGTGGAAGGTGGCGAGCTGGGCCAGCAGCGCGCGGACGAGATCGAGCACCCTGGCCCGAGGGCCGCTGATGCCGAGCCGGGCGAACGCGCGCAACGAGATCGCCACCGGCAGGTCGGGCACCGTCGAGTACGCGCGGATGAAGTGCCGGAGCGCGGTGGACGAGACCGGGTCGAGATCCTCCAGCGGTGCGGTCTGCGGGGAGCGCAGCGGGGTGGCCAGCCGTTGCGGGCCCATCCCGATGCGAACCTGGGCGAAGTCCGGGTCGGAGCGGCGCCGCTCCCACAGCCGGGGGCTGTCGGCGAACGTCCAGAGGTCGGCCGGGTCCAGGTGACCGAACGTCGTCGCGGCCCGCTGCCGCTCGGCCACGTCCTGGACCTTCCTGCGCAACCCGGCGAGGTAGCGCTGGTAGTCCCGGCGCTCCTCGTTGATCTTGGTCTTGGACGCCTGCCGCCCACTCGCCAGCGCCATCACGATCATGCCGACCATCACCATGACGAACAGCCCGCCGAACAGGTACGTCATCACGCCGCCGGCACGTCCGATGTAGACGAACGACATGCCGCCCATGCCCAGCATCATCGGCACCATGAACAGCAGGTGCATCATCGCCTGGGCATTGCCCTTCACCAGACCGGGCGGCGACTCCAGAACGATCTCGCCGGACGGCGCCTGGGGGGCGGCGACCCGGCGGACCCCCGGTAGCGACAGCTCGCTCATCCTCGAAGTCTGCCCAACGCCCTCCACCGGCATGGTGGGTAATTTTGCCGTCCGCGAACCCGGCCGACCGGCCCTACGCTTCCCGGGAGCGAAAGGCGCAGCTATGGACACAGGTCAGGTGACGGCGATCATCCAAGCCGGATTCATGTTGCTGGCCGAGGCGATCAAGGACGTCACGGGATCTCCCGGCGAGCTGCGGGCGAAGGCGGACGAGTGCTCCCGGTGCGCCCAGGAGACCACGTCCACCGCCAACAGCATCCGCGAGACCATCACCAGGCTGGGACAGACCTGGAACGGCCAGGCGTACGACAGGTGCAACCAGGCCTCGACGGACCTCACCGAGCAGTTGCTCAACATCCTGCGGCGCGACCTGGAGCAGGAGAGTCAACGGCTGAACAGCGCCGCCACGGCGCTGACCGAGGCGAAGAGCGCCGTCGAGCAGCAGAAGCAGAGCTTCACGTCCCAGGCGAACAACATCATCCAGACGATGATGCGGGAGATCAGCAGTGCCAGGGCACTGCCCTCGCCGAAGGACAGGATCATGATGATGATCGCGATCCTCAAGGCCGTCCAGGCCGCGCTGTCCGCCAAGCAGAGCGCGCAGTCGGCGTCGGATGCGACGAAGAACCAGCTCAGCAGCGTGTTGTCGACGCTGTTCAGCAGCACCAGCACCAGCACGTCCAACCAACTGGTCAGCACGCGCGGATGAATCCGGAGGTGCGGATGAGCGTCCGACAGGAACACGGTGCGGAGATGCCGCCGGAGATCACCCAGGCGATCGCGCAGCTGGAGCACCAGCGACGCGAGGCCGACCGGATCCGGCAGGCCATCGACCAACTGGTCGTCAAGGGGGCGTCCCGGGGCAACGAGGTGGTCGCCACCGTACGGGGCACCGGCCGGATCACCGAGGTCTCGATCGAGCCGGAGGTCCTGCGCCGCTACGACGCGTACGACGTCGGTGTGCTCGTGACCGAGGCGGTCAACAACGCCCAGGACCGGCTGGCCAAGGCGACCGAGGCACGGTTCGCGCCGTTGATCACGGCCGCCGACCGGCTCGTCTCCTCGGTGTGAGCGCGCCCTCCGCGGTCCCGCCGAACGGGTCGGTGTCCGGGCTGCGCCGGGTCACCGTGGTCGCGCCGCGCGCCCGGATGGACGTCGGGCTGCCGGTGCAGTGCACGCTGGCCGAGCTGATCCCGCAGCTCGTCCAGTTGGCCGGCGCGGCGACGCAACCGGGAACGGAGGGTACCGGCTGGGCGTTGTCCCGGATCGGTGGGCCGCCGATCCCGCCCGGGTTGACCGTCGCCGCGGCGTCGCTGACCGACGGCGAGATCCTCCAGCTCAGCGCCCGCACCGGGTACGAGACGCCACCGCTGTACGACGACGTGGTCGACGCGATCGCCAGCGCCGCCCGGACCCGGCGAGGAGCCTGGCGGCCGAGGGTGGGACGCCGGCTCGGACTGACCACGGCCTCGGCGCTGTTCGTCGGCACGACGGCGCTGGTACTCGCCGGGCTGTCCGGGCAGCCGCAGGCACCCGTCGCCGCCGGCGTGATCGCGGTGGCGCTGCTGCTCGCCGGCGGCGCGCTCGCCAGGGCGTACGGGGACGTGGCGGCGGCGAGCGCCTGTGCCGGCGCGGGGATGGTCGCCGCCGGAGTCGCCGGATTGGCCGCGTTGGCGCCACACCAGGTCTGGCCGGTCGGGGCCGGGCCGCTCGCCATCGGGCTCGGCGCGATGACGCTGTACGGGGCGCTGACGGTGGTCGTCGTGCACCGACATCCGTGGTTCGTCTCCGTCGGAGTCGCCTCGGCGGCCGGTGCCCTGGTCACCGCGAGCGTGCTGCTCTTCGGCGCGAGCCCGCCGAACGTCGCGGCGGTCGGGGTCACGCTGCTGACCGGGGCCACCGCGCTCGCCCCGATGATCTCGCTGCGCCTGGCCCGGCTGCCGCTGCCGAACGTGCCGGAGGACATGGAGTCGTTCCGCGAGGACGAGCGCCCGGCGCTCGGGTCGGAGGTGCTCGACGCGACGTCGGCGGCCGCCGGGCTGCTGACCGCGTTGGTCGCCGCGCTGGGCGTGGCGGTGGCCGGTTGCGCCGCCGTGGTGCTCGGCGAGGGTTCGGTGTGGTCGTCGATCCTGGTCGGGCTGGTCGGCGTCGCGTGGCTGCTGCGGTCCCGGTCCTACGCCGGGGCCGCGCAACGGGTCTGCATGGTCGTGGTCGGTCTGGTCGTCCTGGCGGGCCTGGGCTGGCGACTGCCGTCCCTGGTGGGCTCGACGTGGCTGTTCGCCGTGGCGGTGGTGGTCGCGTCGGCCGGCGCGCTGTGTCTGGTCTACGCCGACCGGGTGGTCCGGAACGTCCACTCGCCGTTCACCGGGCGCTGGCTGGACATCCTCGAATACCTCGTACTGATCTCACTGATCCCGGTCGCCGCCGCGATGGCCGGCGTCTACAACGCGGTACGGGACGCCGTCGGCTGACGCCTCCGCGACCCGCCGCTACCCCGGTGGCCGGGTCAGATCCGCGACCGCCTCCAGCACCTCCACCACCGGTACGTCGGTGACGAACGAGACCTGGTGTGCACAGGCGTCGCCGCCACCCCGGGCGGGATAGAGCTCCCGACTACAGTCGGCGCCGCAGACCGGGCAGTGCAGGGTCCACGAGCCGATCGGCCGGTGCCGGCCCCGCAACGGCACGGCGCAGTTGATCAGGTTGCCGACCCAGAAGATGCCCACGGTCGGGATGTCCAGCGCGGCGGCGACGTGCACCGGCCCGGTGTCGTTGGAAACCACCACCGAACAGCTCCGGTAACAGCCGATCAGACCGCCCAGCGTCAGCTCCCCGACCAGCGAACGCACCGGAAGCCGGGCCGCCGCGACCACCCGCTCGGCGAGTTCACGCTCGTCCGGCGTGCCGGTGACCAGCACCTCGTACCCGTCGGCGGCCAGGTGGTCGGCGACCTCGGCGAACCGTTCCGCCGGCCAGCGTCGGCGCGGGTCGCTCGCGCCGGGATGCAGCGCGACCCTCGGCCGGTCCGGCTCGCCGAGCACCGTCCGCGCCTCGGCCAGGTCGGCGTCGGTCGCGGCCAGCCGGGGCACCAAACCGGTCGGGCTGGCGCCCACCAGGCCGGCGACCTCCAGGTAGCGGACGATCTCCGGCTGGTAGTAGACGTACCGCAGCCAGCGGTCCAGCGGCGGGGCGTCGTCGGCGCGCAACCCGGCGGTCACCCGCGCGCCGAGGCCGGTGACCAGTGGATTGGAGTTCGCCCCGCCGCCGTGCATCTGAAGGGCGATGTCGAACCGCTCCCGGCGGGCCGCGTCGAGAAACCGGCTCATCGACTCCGCCGACGGCGCCGGCTCGTCGGGTCGGGCGGGCCGGATGCCGTGCGCGGGCGGCACCACCAGGACCCGGTCGACCGGTCCGGGCCGGTCCCGGAGCAGGCGCTCGTGCCAGGGGGCACCGATCAGCACCAGTTCGGCGTCCGGATAGCTGGCCCGCAGCGCGTCCAGGGCCGGCAGCGCGAAGATGAAGTCGCCGAGCGCGTTGGCCCGGAGTACGGCGATCCGCTCGACGTCACCGACCAGGTCGCGCACCTTGCCGATCATGAAGCGGGTGCCCCGGGCCGGTCAGCCGGTGAACCGGGGCGCCGGGGTGCCCGCGGCGGTGTCCGGACGGTGCAGTTCCCGGTCGGCGGCCGGGTCGACGATCGGTCGGGAGCCGGCGGAACTCCGGGAACGCTGGCCCGGGTCGTAACGTCGGTTGCCGATGGTGATGGTGCGGCGGCCGGGCCGGGCCGCCTTCCGCAGCGTGACGGTGAGCAGACCGTGGTCCATCACGGCGTCGATCCGGTCCGGGTCGACCGGCGCCGGCAGGTGTACCCGGTGCTCGAACGAGCGGGTCTGCGTTCCGCTGCCGGCCATTCCGTGGTCCGCGTTCACCTCCGCCTCGGACCGGGCCCGGATACACAGCTCGCGGTCGTCGAGTTCGAGCGCCACCTCCTCCGGGGCGACCCCGGGCAGCCGCGCGATCACGGTCCAGCCGTCGTCGCTCTGGTGCAGCTCGACGTCGGGCGAACTGCCCCGACCGCCCACCGCGGAGCCAACCAGCCGGCGCAACTCCGTACGCAGGGCCTGCAACTCGCCGATCGGATCCCAGCCACGGTCTCCCCCGCCACGTCCCGGCTCACCCATGGCTCTGTGTCCCCTCCTGTCCGTAGCGTGCTGTCGGCCCGGTCAACGCCGTACTGTGCTGCCGGATCGTCAACGGATGTCGCCCAACCGGCGGTCGGGCCTGGGGCGCAGCGAGCTGGAGGCGTTCAGGTCGGCGTCCGGGTCCACTCCCACGCCCAACCGGTCCACCAGTTCCCCGCCGAGCCAGGCACCGAGCCCGGCACCGGCGATCGCGACCACCTCGATCGCGACCAGCGCGCCACCGGCGGCCCGGTCGTCCGCGGCCATCCGGACCGCCCAGATCGCGGCGAAGAGCAGCAGGACGCCGATGTTGGTCGCGGCGTGCGCGACACCGACCCGCTTGGCCCTGGTCCCGGCCGGGACGGCCAGCAGGTCCACCGCGCCGGCCACCACCGCCAGCACCCCGCCGATCAGGCCGACCAGGATGTTCCAGTACGCCAGTTCGCCCAGGAAGCCCGGCCCGCCGGCGACGTCGATGATGTCGAAGATCACCGCCGCCACGAAGAGGGCGATCGGGAACATCACCAGCATCGGATGCACCGGGTGCCCCAGTACCTTGATCCGGCTCTCCATCATGGTCGCCTCCCAGGCGCGCTTCGACGCTGCTGGGTCCGGTACCCGAATTGTCCTGCCGTAAACCTCTACCACTAGCCGGGACGGGGCGAGGTCACCTGCCACCGGCCGTCGTCGCTGGTCGCGGCCCAGCCCTCGCCGCTGGCCACCCAGACCGACCCGTCGGCCTCGCCGATGGACGGCTTGCCGGGAGCGTCGACGGTCCCGCCCTTCTCGAAGTTACGGCCGCCGTCCCGGCTCAGCCAGGCGCTGAACCTGCCGTACACCTCCCAGGCACCGATCAGCAGGTGACCGTCGGCGGTGACCGTACCGACCTCGGACACGCTCCACGCGACGTCGGTCGCGAACCAGCTCTCGCCGCCGTCCTCCGTCCGGAGGACCACCGTCCGCCCCTCGCACTCGCCCAGCAGGTACGCATGCTTCGGGCCGGCGGGCACCAGGATCGGCTCGGTGGCGAATTCCGGCACCCCCGGCACCCGTACCCAGGTCCGGCCGAAGTCCTCGCTCCGGATCACCTCGGGTGTCGCCGAAGCCCCGACCGGACCGGACTCGGGGCCGGACGAGATCGCCCACAACGTGCCGTCCGGTGCCCGCCGGATCCGCCAGTCGCCCTTCGGCGCGCTGGCTGCGGCCAGTTCGTACAGCCCGCCGGTTACCGGGTTGACGAACCGGTTGTCGTCACCGGGGGCCACCCGGAGGTGCAGGGGCATGTCGTCGACGACGTACACGTTCTCGTCCTGCTGCTCCCAGGTCGCGCCGAAGTTCACGGTCCGGTACCGCACCCCGCGCACGGTCGCCACGTATACCGCCGGACCCAGCAGGGCGTACGACGTCGTGACGGGACGCCCACACTCCCGCCACGGGACCGGCCCCCGGTACGGCGACCATTCCCGGCCCGCGTCCCTGGTGACGCTGAACACCGCCCCGCACTCGCCGTACCGGACGGCGACCACGGTCCGGCTGTCCAACACGACGGTCTCGGTGAAGTAGCTGCCCGCCGATCCGGACTGGTCCGGCCCGGCCGACCAGCCGCCGAGCCCCCGCATCACCGGAACTGCGGCCACCGTGGCCAGCACCAGCACGCCGACGGCGGCAGCGGAGACGACGCGACGGCGGCGGCGGACCCGCCGGGTCGCGCGCTCGGTCAGGTCGGCCAGCGGCGGCTGGACCACCACCTCGGCCACCTCGACGGAATCGAACGGGTACGTCTGCATCACTCACTCCCGGCGCGCGCTAATTCGGCTGGTCCATCGAGGAGGGCGGCCAGTGCGGTACGGCCACGGGAGAGCCGGGACTTGACGGTGCCCACCGAGACGTCGAGGGTCCGGGCGACCTCCTCGACGGGCAGATCCACGAGGTAGTGCAGCGCGATCGCGTGCCGCTGCCCCGGAGGGAGCCGACGCATGGCGGTCATCAGCGTGACGTGTTCGGGAGAGAAGTCCGGCACCACCGGCGGGGGACCGACCCGGCGCAACAGCCGGTCCAGGGTTCGCCGCCGCCGGTACCGGGTGTGGGCCAGGTTCACCGCCACCCGACGCAGCCACGACTCCGGGTTCTCCAGCTCGCCGAAGCGATCCGGCGCGGTCAACGCTCGGACGAATGCCTCCTGTACCACCTCCTGTGCCTCGCCCAGATCGCCGGTGACGGCGTACAGATGGACGGTCAGGCGCCGGAAGCTTCCGGCGTACACCTCGGCAATCGCATCCCGATGCCCCACCAGCGGCCCCTCTCCCTCACCTCTTCCACTATCGAGGGACGTCGAAGGTTCCCGGGATCGTAAAAATCGACGCTCCGGTACGCCCGACGGGCCCGCCGGCATTGCCGACGGGCCCGCGACGGTGGGTGTCCGGGGCGGGTCAGCCGGTCAGCCGGGGGCGCCAGTCGGCCGTAACCCCGGTCAGCTCCAGCTTCTGGAACAGGCCCTTGGTGCCCTGCGCGTCGAGCATCCCGTGGCGCGCGTCGATCACGATCGTCACGCCCGCCACGTCGTAGACGGTCAACGACTCGGGGACGGCGTCCCCACCGGGAGCGAAGTACGCCTGGTGCCCGTCGATCGTGCTGTTCGGCGCCGGGGGGACCTTGACGCCCGGATCGTCGCGCTCCTCCTCCCGTACCAGCCGGTCGGGAAAGAGTCCGATGCTCACGATCTCGCCCCTGCGGGCAGCGTCCTCTCCGGCGGCCGGATCGGCGTAGTCGATGCCGGCGTACCAGCCCTCCGAGGAGACCAGCGGCTCGGAGAGGTTGACCGTGACCGGTCGCAGCGCCTTCGGCACCGCCCGGTCGACCGGGATCGGCAGCGGTACCGGCTCGGTGACGCTGAGCCGCAGTGCCTGGGCCACCCGCAGGGCGACGTCCTGGACGTCGAGCCCGCTGCTCCAGGACGAGACCCGGACCTCCGCCCAGCCGCCTGGGGCGTACTCCCAGCGGAGGAGCACCTCGTCGGTCGGTGCCCCGGAGTAGCGGACGAAGCTGGCGGGACCGCCCCGCACCTCCGGCGCGGACACCGTCTCGGCGACCGTGGCCAGATCGCCGCTGCTGCGTTGTGGCGCGGCCGGTGCCACTCCCTTGGGATAGAGCCGCACGCTCACCCCCTGCCAATCCTGGGGCGGCTGGCCGGCAAGGTGGGCGCCGAGGAAGACGCCGGAGCCGCTCTGTAGCAGGCCCGCCTGGTACTGCACCGATCCCAGACCCGTTGGCAGCCAGCCGAAGCGCGCGTACAGGATGGTCGGATCGACGGTCTCCAGCGCGGCCGGGATCCTGGACGGATCGGCCGGCGGCACCTGGCCGGAGAACGGCTCCAGCGGCCGGTCGCCGGGGGCGAGCAGGCCCTGGCCGGTCGCCGGAGCGGATCCGCCCGCCGACACCAGGCCGGGCACCGTCGCCACGCCGACGACCAGCGCGACCACCGCGAGGCCGATTCCGGCACCCTGGCGGTACCGCCGCTGCCGTCGGCCGGCGGTCATCGCCTGGTCGATGTTCAACCTGGTCGACGGCTCCTCGGCCGATTCGACCTCCGCGCGCATCAGGCGCGAAACGTCCGCTTCCTCGATCATGATCGTCTCCCCGTGGTCAGCACGTCGGAATCCGCCGGAGCGAGCAGGCGGCGCAACGTCGCCAGCCCCTTGGCGGTCTGGCTCTTGACCGTGCCCGGCGCGCAGTCCAGGGCCTGCGCCGTCTCCTCCACCGTCAGGTCCTGGAAGTACCGCAGCACCAGGACGGCCCGCTGGCGCGGCGCGACCTGGCGCAACGCCGCCACCAGGTCGAGCCGGTCGGCCGGATCCGGGCCGGCGGGCGCCGGGCGGTCCGGCAGCAGGGCGGTGAGCCGTACCCGGGCCCAACCGCGCCGCCGGTCGTCGATCAGCCGCCGCAGCAGCATCGTCCGGACCAGGGCGTTCAGGTTGTCGGCCCGGCGGGCGCGCGGCCAGTTGCGGTACAGCTCGGTCAGTACCCGCTGCACGATGTCGTCGCCGGAATCCCAGTTGCCGCACATCAGGTATGCCGTACGGCGCCACTGCGCCAGCCCGGCCCGGACGTACTCGGTGTATTCGGCGTCGACGGCCGCCCGATCGGCGGCCCGCCAGTTCAGTGACATTGCCGCACCCACCCCGCTGGTAATCGCCTGCACACTCGCACACCCGACCCTTCTGCCTAGCGCACCTGCTACACCGCTAAGTCGTGGCCGGGCCGGCAACCCGTTGCCCATCGCACGGCACGATTCCGGCGGCGCCGGTCCGGTGGGGTCCAGGTCACAGTTGGGGCGATGATCGCGAGGGTGCGGGCGGGAACCACGGGAAGATCCACACCGGGTTCTGCGCCGGCCCTGGCCTCGCTGAGAGATCAACAAGGCCCGGTGACCGTGGAATTCTCCAGGTCACCGGGCCCGTTGTGCGGAGCCGCCTGACGGAATCGAACCGTCGACCTACGCTCCTCGACCCCTGCGATCTTGGCATCGTCATCGACTGTCAGTACTTGGCGCTGAGCTGCGCAAACGACCGGGCAAGATGATCATTACTTGTCGCCACTGGTCGACCGTCGGCAGGGGTTTCCGGGGGGGTAAGCGGGGGCGGCAACCTGGCGGGGCGCATCGCTGTCGCTGGGGCTTGCGCAGGTTGGCATCCCGCCGGGCACTCGTCCTGACCTGCACGACAAGGCCGCTGACCAGGGCAAGCCCAGTCAGCGGCCTTCATCATCTGTCCCGGCTGTGTCCGGCCGTCACCGGCCCTACGGACGGACGCGGCCGGAACCCTTTGGGCGGCGTCGCCTGCCCTACGGCGGCGGAAAGAACATGCCCTGCGCGGTCACCGGCGGACTAGCCGCCGACTCGTTGCCGGCGGCATCCACGGCGACCACCGTGTACGTGTGCCAAGTCGCCCCGCCCACCGCCAACGTCAGCTGGGTCCCGTCGGCCGCTCCGGCGACGGTCGCGCCCTCGTACACCCGGTAGCTGATAGCGGGCTCGCCTCCGGTGGAGGCAGACCACGCCAGGGTGAGCCGAGCGTCGGTGGGCCAGTTGCCGGGGGCGTTGCCGGTGACCTCGAGCGACGCCGGTGCCGCTGGCCGGGCGGCGGGACCGGGTGTGGTGGTGACCCGCGCCTGGGCGGAGCGTGGGGTCTCGCCGCAGGACTGGGGAAGGGTCGCGCTGACCCGATAGACGTGTCGGGACGCGGACGGCAGACCGGAGACGACCGTCTCCGGGTAGCGGGAGGTGGCGACAGCCGTGTCACCGTCCCAGATGGTGTACGAGGTGGCGGTGGCGTCGAAGGTCCAGCCGAGCCGCACCGACGACGGGGAGAGCGCGGTCGCCGTCAGCCCGACCGGCTGGGGCGGGCTGCTCAGGCAGGTCTCGGTACTGGCCGACACCGCTGGGCTGTGCGTCGACTCGTTGCCGGCGGAATCGAGCGCGGCGATGGTGAAGCGGTGCCAGGTGGCGTGGAAGAGCCGTTGAACGGTGGCCGTGGTGCCGACTGTGACGGCGACCCGGGTGCCGCCCTCGTAGACCGCGTACCGGTCCGGCGGCGGTCCGGCCGGCGCGGTCCAGGCCAGGCTGATTGTGGTGTCGGTGCGCCCGGTGACGGTGAGCCCGGCAGGCGGGGCGGGCCGCGCGGGATCACCGGCGGCGGTCGTGGCGCTGGTCGAGCCGACCGGTTCGGTCGATCCGGGACCGCATTGGTTGAGCCGGTAGAGCCGGATCTGGTGATCGGTGGCGGGCGCCAGACCGCCCACCCGGGCGCTGGTCAGCGATGTCCAGCCCAGGCTGACGCCGTCCACCCGCAGTTCCAACTCACCGCCGAGCGGGTGCCGGGGCCAGGAGAGCGAGACCGCCGACGCGGTGACGGCGGTGACGGTGATCGGCAGGGTCGGAGTCGGCAGGCACTCCGGGTTGACCCCGGAGAGCCAGGACCGGCCGGTCACCGGGTCGGTCGGCGCCGACTCCCGCCCGTGCCGGTCGACAGCGGTGACGGTGTACGCGTGCGACGAACCGAAGGGCACGTTCATCGTCGCCGACGTGGTGGTGGTGCGGGCGACCACTTCTCCACCCTCGTACACCCGGAAGGAGTGGACCCGTGGCCCGGTGGGCGGTTGCTGCCAGGTCAGGCTGATCGCGGTGCCGTTGGTGCTGGCCCAGAGCGCGGTCGGGGTCGTTGGGCCGGTCGGTCCGCCGTACCGCGCGGCGGCGGGGGATGCGCCGAGCAGAATGACGGCGATGAGTGCGGCGCTGATCCGCGCGGCGGCGCCGCGCCAGTGGGATGGGGTACGCACGGCTGTCCCTCCATTGACACCGACCTTTATCGACTGCAATCAATCACATCTAGGAAACTGGCGCATCGACGCCATGTCAAGCGCGGGTTGACCGCACTGGCGGCCATCGCTGCATTCATCGCCGCCACTCTCACCAGCACCCCAGACCGACCAGGTGCCGCGCGGTGAGCAACGGGTCTTGCGGAAGGCCGTTCGGGGCGTTCTCGTACTCGGCGACCATCGCAAGTTTGTACTCCTGGCTGAAGACCCGCCGCGACGGCTTCGGCGCCGGATCAGCCCCGCCACCGGACGCCGACTGCTTGCCAGATGAAGTGGACATATACAAGGAGCTCCGAACCCCGCCCACCGGGAGGGCCGTTTCCTCCCAAGATCCATTTGCCCGTCGTCAGTGGACGGGCTGGACGAGTTCTGTTTGCCAGGTTGCCGGGTCGGGTTGGTCGCCGGGGTCGGTCAGGTATGTCTCCCAGGGGGGTCCCGCCGCTACTAGTCCCTGTTCGCGCAGCCACTTCTCGAGCTGTTGGTAGGAATCGGGCAGGCCGTCGTACGGCCCCCGGTGGATCGTCACCGCCGCGCGGCCCGCCGGCACGGTGAGCACCTCGATCCCGGCGTCGGGCGGCGTCAACGGCGGCGCCGCGATGTTCACGCCGCCCTCGATGACGAGTGATCCCATGCCCACCTCCGGGTAGCGGGCGAACGGCGGCCCGGCCAGGGCCAGCCCGTGCTGCTGGGCGTAGCCGAACACGGTCGGCAGGAACTCGGCGAGCGTGGTGGCGATCTCGTCGCGGGTGATCCGGCGGCGCATCACGAGGGCGTGAAAGCCCGGCAGGTCACGTACGGAGATGTCGAGCGGCACGGTGGCTTCCCTCTCGGTCGTCGTGATGTGGTGAAGGCTGATGCAGGGCGCCGCCGACGACAGGACCGAGGCGTGCACCGCGGCGGCCCGCCGACCCGCGACATGCAGCCCCCGTTCGCGGTACGCCCGAGGGCTCCGACCGAGGTGCCGGGTGAAGCTTCGGGTGAAGACCTCATGACTGGCGAATCCGTGGTCGAGCGCCACCGCCGACACCCTGCGGTCGGTGGCGACCAGCTCGGCGGCGGCCCGGGCCACCCTGACCCGAACCGCGTACGCCTTCGGCGTCTCGCCCACCAGCCGCCGGAACCGGCGGTGCAGGTCGAACCGGGACCGGTGCGCCCACCCCGCCAGGACCGACAGCGAGACGTCCCCGCTCAGCCTTGAGTTGACGAGAGCGAGGAGCCGCAGCAGCTCACGGGTTGGTGACGGCACCACTGGACCGTACCGAACCATCGGCACCACCAGTTGACGATTCTTGCGCAGGTGGCGGGCCATCCTCGGCCCCGTTGCGTCGGGCGTATGGTGGGCCGATGGTGTCGGTCAGGCAGATGCAGGTGACCTTCGACTGCGCGAACCCCGAGCGAGTCGCCCGGTTCTGGTGCGAGGTGCTGGGGTACGTCGTACCGCCGCCCCCGGACGGGTTCGACTCCTGGGCCGACTTCGACCGCGCGCTGCCGGCCGAACGTCAGGGTTCGGCGTTCGCCTGCGTCGACCCCACCGGGGTCGGTCCGCGGCTGTTCTTCCAGCGGGTGCCCGAGGGCAAGGTGGCCAAGAACCGGCTGCATCTTGACGTGCGGGTCGGCACCGGGCTCGTCGGCGAGGAACGCGTCGCCGCGCTGGAGGCCGAATCCGCCCGGCTGGTCGCGCTCGGCGCGACCCACGTGGAACTACTGCGGGCCGACGGCTTCAACGAATCGTGCCTCGTCATGCAGGACGTCGAGGGCAACGAGTTCTGCCTCGACTGATCCCCCGCCGGCCCTCACCTGGGGCCGGCGATAGCCGAAGACCTCATGACGACCATCATGTCGTTTTCCACGGTGCTGGAGCGCTTGCCGATCTCGGCTGCGAAGCAGCCGCCGGGCGACGCGGACCTCTTGCCATGAAGGCATGGACCTGTCCGAAGCTCGTCGCTGGTGAGGCGACTACTGACCCGAGCGACGCGATCATGGGCCGCGTCGGCCGGTCGAACCTGATCGCACGCACGAGTTACCGGGGTTTTCGGGGGGCGATTCAAAACTACATCGACGAAAATGAGGCCCTGACCAGCGCTGACGCTGGTCAGGGCCTCTCCTTGAGCCGCCTGACGGAATCGAACCGTCGACCTACGCATTACGAGTGCGTCGCTCTAGCCGACTGAGCTAAGGCGGCAACGCCGAAAAGTGTACGACATCGACTGCCGGGCCGCCGCAGGGGTTTAGCCGGAGGCACCGCCGGCCGGCCCTCCGCCGCCCGGAGGGTCGGCCCCCTCCGCCCGGATGGTCGGCTGCCGGACAGTGCCGCGCCGGGTCGATCCGACTAGGCTGCCATCGATGACCGATCAACAGGATCGGCGGACCGGCGCCTCGGCCTGGACGGCCGAGCCGGCCCCGACGGAGCCCCCGGCACCACCCCGGCCAGGCAGTCTCGACCCCCGCGAGCTGGGCTTCACCCCGCAGCGGCCGGTGCCGTGGCTGGCGCCCCTGCTGCTGATCAGCACCGGTCTGCGTACCCTGCTGGCGCTGCTGTTCGGCGCGTACCTGGACAAGCGCGAGCTACAGAACTCGCTGCCCAGCAACGTGACCCGGCAGGTGGGCCCGGGAGGTGACCTGTGGCTGGACTTCGTCGCCGACCTGGGCGACGGGTTCAACGCCACCTACTCGGTCGCCTACCTGCTGTCCCGGCCCGAACTGGAGATCGACGGGCAGCGGCTGCCCCGGGGACAGATGCTGCTGATGGGCGGCGACCAGGTCTATCCGACGGCCAGCGGCGAGGCGTACGAGAACCGGTGCAAGGGCCCGTACCAGGCCGCCCTGCCGCAACCGCCGGCCGACGGGCCGCCACCGGCCCTCTACGCCGTGCCCGGCAACCACGACTGGTACGACGGCCTCACCGCCTTCCTACGGCTCTTCGCCGCCTCCCGGGACTCCAACATCGGCGGCTGGCGGACCCCGCAGTCCCGGTCGTACTTCGTCGTCGAACTGCCGGCGGACTGGTGGCTCTACGGGCTGGACGGGCAGGCCGGGGTGTACCTCGACGACCCACAGCTTCGCTACTTCGAGGAAGCCGCCAAACGCCTCACCCCCGAGTCCCGGGTCATCATCGCGGTACCGGAACCGTCCTGGGTCAAGGCCGTCGACCACCCCGAGGCGTACGACACGATCGACTACTTCATCCGTACCGTGATCGCGCCGACCGGCGCGAAGGTCCGGCTGCTGCTCTCCGGCGACATGCACCACTACGCCCGCTACAGCGGCCCGGACCGCGAACTGGTCACCTGCGGGGGCGGCGGCGCCTACCTCTACCCCACCCACAAGCTCCGGGAGAGCATCGAGGTGCCGCCGAAGGACACGCTGGTCCGCCGGGCCAGCAACTCGGAGTCCTACGAACTGAACGCCCGCTATCCGGACCCGGACCGCTCCCGGCGGTACGGCTGGGGCATCTTCGGCCGTTTACCGCTGCGCAACCCCGGCTTCGCCACCCTGCTCGGCGTGGTGCACACCCTGCTTCTGCTGGCCATGGTCGGGGTGGCCGCACCCCGCACCGAGGCGGCGGCCCAGCGGCTGTTCAGCATCCCGCTGGCCATGATGCTGGTCGTCACGCTGCTCGGTGCCGTCTTCTTCGCCAAACCGCCCAGCGCGAACGGCAAACGCCACGCCCGGCACTGGATCCTGGGCCTCTGTCACGGATTCGCGCAGGTCGGGCTCGCCGCCGGGGGCACCTGGATCTGGCTGCAACTGGACTTCCACGTGTGGCAGTGGCCGCTGCCGGTGGTCGCGGCGGCGGTGGTCTACGGACCGCTCGCCGGTCTCGTCGCCAGCCAACTGACCGCCACCTACCTGCTGGTCGCCGGCAGCTTCGGGGTCAACCTGAACGAGCTCTTCGCCGGCCAGGGCATCGAGGACGCAAAATGCTTCCTCCGGCTGCACATCGACGCCGACGGCACGCTGACCGGCTACCCGGTTGCGGTGGACCAGATCTGCCGCCGCTGGCGGGCCGACCCGGACGGCGCACCGGACGACGCCTGGCTGAGCCCAGAACAGCCGCTGGCGTTCCGCCTCGCCGAGCCCCCGTTCACCATCCGCTGACCGCAGGCGCCCCTTCCGGGCTCGACCGCTCGCCAGGCGAGAGCGCGCGGAGCGGCCTCAGCCGTGCGACTTCGCCAGGCTGACGAACGCGCGCCACGCGGCCGGATCGAACGCCAGGGTCCCGCCGTCCCGATCCTTGGTGTCCCGGACGAGGACCCGGCCAGAAAGGTTGTCGGCCACCTCGACGCAAGCACCCTGGTTCGACCCGCTGCGAGTGCTCTTACGCCACTGGGGCGTCAGGTCATTCACTGTCATTGACCACTTTCGCTATGAGGTCTCTCGACGCCTGCACCGGCAGGGCCAACCCGGTGACAATCTCCCACGATACTTCCAACTGGTCCAGGTCACTCCCATCCGTCACCACCCGGCCGCGTAGCTGGTCGTCCACGTAGCCGGCTCGGCCCCGGCCGGGCAGCGTCGCCAGCACGAACGCACCTTGCAGGCCAGCGTGCAGACCGGCGGACCGTGGCACCACGAGCACTTGGACCTTCGGCCGGCGACTGAGTTCCAGCAAGTGTTCCAGTTGCTCGCGGCGCACCTGCGGTGGCGCACACATCAGGGCGAACTCGCTGATGATGGCGGACAGCGTGGGGGGCTTGGGCCGGTTGACGGTCGCGGCCTGTCGGTCGTGTCGAACCTGGACGGTCCGTTCCACCACCTCGTCCTCCAGCCAACCCCCTTGCAGCACGGCCCGCGCGTACTCCTCAAGCTGGAGCAGGCCGGGCATCAGCAGTGGTTCCCACCACCTGAGCAGGGTTGCCCGCTGTTCGTGCTCCGTCCAGGGGCGCAGCCACGACGGCCGGGCATCCTCCCGGGCCTCGTCGGCGGCCTGCTGAACCTCCTCACCGGTCCCGAACAGGCTGTCCAGTTGGGCGGCCGTTTCGGGTTGCGGGATCGCCCTGCCGTTCTCGAATGCGGCAATCAGAGACCCACTTACGTTGATCGCGGCTCCCGCCTGCTCCTGCGTCAGGCGGCGCTTGCCCCGCTGTGCTCTGAGAATTTCCCGGAGCTGATTCATCTATTACACCTCGTTGCGAATCGACGCGTTCTAAACGCTCATACTGCCGTCCGTCTATCTTCCTGTGCGGCTAGCTAATGGTCCAGGGTGGGTTCCAGGCGCTCCCGCTCGGATCCACACCGGCAAAGATCACAAGGACGGGCGAACAGCGCGCGGGGGCGGTGCCGGGCTGGTCGTACCCGGCGCCGCCCCCGCTCCATTTCCGCGGAAGGAGGCAACGTGGAACGGGTACGTCTAATCAGGCCACGCCACCGCCGGGATTGGCGTCGACTGTGGCGGTACTGCCGATGCGGATACCGCTGGCGCTGCCCTGACTCGGTCGAGTTGGTCCCGAAGCCGTATCAGCCCATAGTCCGGCCGATGACCAACGCGGAATACCGGGCCGGCATGCGCGCATCGTCGCCCGTGCCCCGGGTTGTACGCCTGGACCCGATCGTCCCGCACCGTCGGGGAACCGAGCGGGTATGAGCCAGCCCCACGCACCGCGCCGACCGCACACACCGATGCGACCGTCGTTCCGGTGCCGGGCCTGTGGGGCCGAGTGGCCATGCTCGATCGCCCGGCGCGTGCTGCTGCACCTTTACCGAAACAACCGCCCCGGGCTGATGGTCTACCTCTCCGCCCACCTCACCCGGGCGCTGCAAGACCTACCCGACGTCCACCCGGCGCTACTGGTCAGCCGCATCGTCTACTGGGTGCCGCGCCGCCCCGCCCCTTGACCCGCCTCATCACCCGACTGGCCCGCCCCGGCGTCCGCCTGCGCTTCCCCTTCGCGGCGGCCCCGGGGCGGGCCGCTGTCCGCGCTCAGTCGTATGTCCGCGTACCTCGACCCGCCGGCCAGGGCTCGGATAGGCGCCGCTGTTCGCGTAGAGCGGATGTTCATACTTCAATCGGAGCGCAAGGAGGAGACACACTATGGGCACGATCCATATCGACCTGTTCGCGACGCTCGACCTGGTTGGCCAGGCGCCGGGTGACCCCGAGGAGGACCCCGAGGGGTTCCCGTTCGGGGGATGGCAGGCGCCCCTGTTCGACGAGACGGTCGGCCAGCACGTCGGCGCCGGCATGCAGGGCATGGACGCCCTGCTTCTGGGCCGCCGGACCTATGACATCTTCGCCGGCTTCTGGCCGAACCAGGTCGACGGCGTCGACGGCGGGATCGCCACACTGTTCAACAGCATCCCGAAGTACGTCGCCTCGCGCGGCAACCCGGATCTGGACTGGGCGGGCTCGACGCAGCTCGGACCCGACCTGGTCGGCGCCGTGCGGGAGCTGCGGGACAAGCACGAGAACGTCCACGTGATCGGAAGCCTGGATCTGGTGCAGACCCTCCTGCACGAGCGCCTTTTCGACCAGCTCAACCTGTGGATCTTCCCCATCGTGCTCGGCGTCGGCAAGAAGGTGTTCGACGGCGGTGCGGTGCCGGCCAACCTGACGCTCCTCGAACCGCCCGTCACCTCGCCCCACGGCGCCGTACTCCTGCGGTACGGCCTCGCTGCGGGGACCCCCGGCGGCGGGGACATGCGGCGCGAGGACCGTGGCGTTGCGGAGGAAGGCAGGGCGACTGTTCAGCCCTAGTCGGGGCTGGTCGGTCGTCGCGTCAGGAGCGCGAGTCGTAGGCCTGGCGGGATCCGCAGACCTCCGACAGGGAGCACCGGTTGACGGTCCCGTCGGAGATCTGCCGGACGGTCACCGTCTCGCTCGGCGGATGCCGGGACACGACTTTCGCCAGGCCGTCCGGCGTCTCGACCCGCTGGCCAGGGCTCGGGTAACTGCCGCTGTCCGCGTAGAGCGGATGCTCGTATTTCAGGCAGCACATCAGCCGGCCGCAGGCGCCGGAGATGCGCAGCGGGTTCAGCGGCAGTTCCTGGTCCTTCGCCATCCGGATCGTCACCGGCTCGAAGTCGTTCAGGAAGGTGGCACAGCAGAGGTCACGGCCGCAGGAGCCGATGCCGCCCTGCACCCGGGCGGAGTCCCGGGCGGAGAGCTGACGCAGCTCGACCCGGCAGTGCATGGTGGCGCCCAGGTCGCGGACCAGGGAACGGAAGTCGACCCGGTGCGGCGCGGTGAAGTAGATGGTGGTCCGCGACCCGTTCGAACTCCCGGGGGTGGTGTCCAGTACGTGGTCGACGGCGACCACCTTCATCGGCAGCCCGTGCTCCCGGATCAGCCGCTTCGCGGCCACCTTCGCCTCGGCCTTGCGCTTGCGCAGCGTCTCGTCCCGGCGCAGGTCCTCCGGCCCGGCCAGCCCCGCCAGGCGGGGGAAGCCGTCGGTCTCCTCGGTCACCCACTGTGCGGCCCAGACGCACTCGGCCACCTCTGTACCGTCGTCGGTGGGCACCAGCACCCGGTCACCGACCGCCGGCCGCAACTCCCCCGGATCGAGGTAGTAGAGGCGGCCGTAACGGTTGAAACTGACCGCGCACAGCATGCCCATCCGTTCACCCTACGACGGATCCGACCGCACACCGAACCCTGCCGACGTGCTCGCAGGTCACAGGGCTATCCGGCCACCGTCCGGTCGAACCGCCGAGCCGTCCGGCGGCCGGTAGGCGACCTCGTCCAGATCCGGTGCCCACTGGCCTGGCAGCGCCTCCGCCCGGTCGTACGCCTCGGCGACCGTGGCCAGCACCCGCGCCCCGATCTCGGCGGCGGCCAGTTCCACCGGGGCACCGCCACCGGTACGCGCCGTCACCACGGCCACGGCTTCCGCCGAGCCGAGCACGTCACCGAGAGTCCGGGCCAGCGCGTCCCGGGTGTGCGCGATCCAGTCGGCGACCGCCTCCGCGTACGCCGCCGTGGCGTCGAGCCGCCCGGTCAGGCTCTCCACCCCGTCGACCAGGTACGCCCGCAGCGCGTCCCGGTGCGCGGCGAACGTCTCCGCCGCCGGGCCCTGCCACGAGCCGTCGTCGACCAGGGCGTCCCGCACCTCGTCGTACGTCCCGAGGACGGTGCGGGTGGCGGCACCCGTCGCGGTCAGCGGCGCCGGCCGCAGGGCCAGCACCGCGTCCACGGCGTCCCCGGGGAGCACCCGGAGCTGGCGGAGCAGGGGCCAGAGCCGGTGTTCGTCGGGGGCACCGGCGGCGGCGAGGATTCCGTCGACCCGCCCGAGCAGATCGACGGCCGGATCGGCGAGCTGGTCGAGGAGGTCCATCACGCCTCCCCCGAGTGCCGGCGGCGGGCCGCGTCGTCGGTGTCGGCGTACTCCCGGGCGGCCACCCGCAGGGCGGCGGCGGTGTCGGTCAGCCGCTCGGCGGTGGCGGCCAGTTCCCGGGCCCGGTTGTCGAGCGCGGTCACCCACTGCCGGTGCAGTGCCCGGCCGACCTCGCCCAGCCGACCCGGCCCGTCGGCGTGGAAGGCGCTCTCGCCCGGCCCGGAGTACGGCAGCCGGCGGGCGAGGTCGGCGAGGTTCCCGCCCGCGCTGTCGAGCCGACCGGCGAGGTCACGAAGGCCGTTCACTCAGGCCTCCGAGAGCCGGCGGTACTCGCCGAACGTCTCGACCTGCAATTTCTCCCGGGCCCACCTCGCGGCATCGTCGGCGGCCGTGAGGGCGGCCCGGACCGAGCGGGCCACGTCCGGCCCGCTGCGGGTGTGCAGCGGGCCCAGGAAACGTATGTCGCTGACCGCGCCGTCGGCGGTGACGACCAGTTCCACCAGCCCGTCCGGCGAACGGACGGTGACCTCGACCCGCCGGATCGCCTCGTCGAACTGGGCCTGCAACGCCTCGATGCGCCGATACCGCTCGATCGCCTCCTCGACCCAGGCCTGGTCGATCTCCCGCGCCATCGGCAGGTCCTCCCCGTTTAGCCCGATGCCCGTCGGCCACCACCCCCGCCGGGCAGGCCGGACAGCGATCAGCTCACCCAATGTGCCAGCCTCGCTGCGCTACGGCACCGAACCGTACCGGTCGGCCCATCCGAAGGGAACCCTTCGCCCCAAGATCTCCCTAATGGTGCTGTGCGAGGGGCTCGGCCGCCCGTGGTGTGCGAGGGGCTCGGCCGCCCGTGGTGTGCGAGGGGCTCGGCCGCCCGTGGTGTGCGAGGACTCAGCCGCGCCAGAGCGCCAGCATCATCGCCTCGACGGCGATCCGTGGCTTGACGTTGGTCTCGATGGCCGTCCGGCAGCCCAGAACCGCCTCCAGCCGCCGCAGGGTGCTCTCCGCCGTCCACTTCCCGGCCGCAGCGGCGGCCATCGCGGCGACGTCGGTGTGCACGGGCGCGACCGGGGCCCGCATCGAGAGGGTCAGCACGTCCCGGTAGAAGCCGGCCAGATCCACCAGCGCCCGGTCCAGCGCGTCCCGCTGGGCACGGGTGGCCCGGGACTTCTGCCGGCGTTCGAGATCCTTGAGCTGTCCGGCGGCGCCCCGGATCGCGCCCGCCGCCCCGCGCCCGGTCCCACCGGCGCCGAGCGCGGTCTCCAGCGCCGCCCGCTCGGTCGCGTCCGACTCCACGACGGCCGACGCCGCCTCGGCCTCGGCCGCGTCGATCAGCGCGGATGCGGCGTCGAAACAGGCACCGACGCCGGAGAGCCGACGTGGCAGGGCCAGCACCGCCTCCCGGCGCTTGCGTGCGTCCGGGTCCCGGGCCAACCGGCGGGCCCGCCCGACGTGCCCCTGGGCCGCCGCGGCGGCCCAGGCCGCCACGTCCGGTGCGACGCCGTCCCGAGCCCGGAGTACGGCCGCGACCGCCTCCGCCGGCGGCTGCCGCAGCGCCACCACCCGACACCGGGACCGGATCGTCACCGAGACGTCGTCCGGATGGGTCGACGGGGTGCAGAGCAGGAAGACGGTACGCGGCGGCGGCTCCTCGACCGCTTTGAGCAACGCGTTGCCGGCGGCCTCGGTGAGCCGGTCGGCATCCTCGATCACCAGCACCTGCCAACGGCCCCCGCTCGGGGTGCTCGCCGCCCGCAGTACCAGGGCCCGCATCTCACCGACCCCGATCGAGAGCCCTTCGGGAACCACGAACCGCACGTCGGCGTTGGTGCCCGTGAGGGTGGTGTGGCAGCCCGCGCACTCGCCGCATCCGGTGCCCCGGACACATTGCAGAGCTGCCGCGAACGCCCGCGCCGCGACGGACCGCCCGGAGCCGGGCGGCCCGGTGAAGATCCAGGCGTGCGTCATCGCGCTGCCGCTGAGCGCGCCCGAACCGCTCGCCGCACCGGCGGCGTCCGGGTCGGAGTCCTCGTCCGGCTCCTCGTCCGGCGAAAGCATCTCGTCCGGCGAAAGCATCTCGTCCGGCGAAAGCATCTCGTCCGGCGGAAGCATC
The DNA here is from genome assembly GCF_042658085.1 of Plantactinospora solaniradicis. Lineage (NCBI taxonomy): Bacteria > Bacillati > Actinomycetota > Actinomycetes > Micromonosporales > Micromonosporaceae > Plantactinospora > Plantactinospora solaniradicis. The sequence continues at coordinate 222,414 of NZ_JBHSPR010000017.1, forward strand.
TCGTCCGGCGCGGCGGCCCGGAGCATCTCCTCGACCGCGGCGGCCCGGATCGCCTCGGCGGCCGCGGCGGCCCGGCGGAGGATGTCGACCGCCTCGGGCTGACCCACCAGGTCGGCGAAGACCTCCGGCATCAGGGGCGCCGTTCGAGCTCGACGCCGCCCGCGCTACCACCCGTCCGCTCCCGGCCGGAGGCGCCGTCCACGCCGTCTCCCGGTGCCCGACCGGGTCGCCCCACCAGCCTGGCCTGGGGAGCCGGGCCATCGCCGTCGGAACCGGACCCGTCCCCGCTCTGCCGGCCAGGCTCCTGGCGTACCCGACCGGCGTCGGTGTCGTCCGACACTGCCGCCTCGGCCGACAAGTTCGCGTCGGCGCGCAGCTCCGCCTCGGATAACTCCGGCCGGGACGAGGTGTCCGGCGGCCTCGCCGGCTCCGGATGGACGGCCGTCTCCGGATCGGCGAGCATGCCGGTGACCCGGTCGGCTACCGCCGCCGCGATCTCGTCGGCCGGCCGGGAGGCGTCGAGCACCAGATAGCGCTTGGGGTCGGCCGCCGCAAGGTCGAGGAAGGCGTACCTGACCCGGTCGTGGAAGTCGATCGACTCCCCTTCCAGCCGGTCCGGACTTCCGCCCCGGGAGCCGACTCTGGCCAGCCCGGTCCGGGGCTCGACGTCGAGCAGTACGACCAGGTCGGGCTTGAGTCCCCCGGTGGCCCAGGACGACAGCCAGGAGACCTCCTCCACCGGAAGCGTCCGGCCGGCTCCCTGGTAGGCGAGGGACGAGTCGACGTACCGGTCGCTGATCACCACCGCCCCACGGGCGAGTGCGGGTCGGACCACCGTGGCGACGTGGTGCGCCCGGTCGGCCGCGTACAGCAGCGCCTCCGCCCGGGGGGCCAGGGAGTCCGGCCCGGTCGCCCGGCCGAGCACCAGCCCCCGGATCTGCTCGCCCACCCCGGTCGCGCCCGGCTCCCGGGTCACCACCACCTCGCGGCTGTGCTGCCGGAGCACCTCGGCCAGCCTGTTGACCTGGGTCGACTTGCCGGCTCCCTCGCCGCCCTCGAACACCACGAAGGCGCCGGTCGAGGCGAACGGCTCGGCCGGGAAGAGCGGACGGCCCCGGATCGAGCCCCAGAGGTCGGGGAGTACCGGTACGCCCGGCTTGTCGTCCATCTGGCGGAACGCCTTGATCCCGGTGAAGATCCCTGCGGCACCGGCGACCAGCAGCAGCAACCGGGTGGACGAGACCGAGATGCCCAGGTCGGCGATTCGCAGTTGCCAGGAGCCGCCGACACCGACCAGCAGGCTGCTCACCGAGATGGCCAGGATCAGCACCAACCGGGTACCGGTCTGCACGACGGCGAAGACCCGACCGCGCAGCTCGTCGGCGATCTCGCCGCCCAGCAGGGTGGTACCGGCCAGGAAGGCCATTCCGGCACCGGCGCCCACCAGCACCGCGCCGAGGATCGCCATGGAGAGGTGGATGGAGCCGGCCAGCACCAGCACGGAGGCGCTGGCCAGCACGATGCTCATGCCGAACCAGCGCCGCCGGGACATCTCCCGGACGATCATCGGGCCCAGCCCGATGCCGAGCGACAGGCCGAGGAAGATCGAGCCGAAGAGCAGGTAGAACGCCGCCTCACCGGCGGCCAGCGACTTGGTGAAGAAGTTCGCCGTACCGATCACCACGCCGCCACCGGCGAACGCGCCGAAGATGCCCAGCACCAGGCCCCGGACCAGCGGGGTCTTGCCGATGAACCGCCAGCCCTCGACGAACTGCCGCAGCATGCTCTGCTCGGCCCGTTCGGCCTGCCCGACGGCCTGTGCGGCGCTGTCCCGACGACCACGCCGGCCGCTGATCTCCCGGATCCCGAAGAAGACCACCAGGGCGGTGGCCAGCCGGCTCAACGAGTTGAAGTAGAGCGCCAACTGGGTCGGGTCGGCCAGGCCCTGGGGTGGACCGCCGGAGGCGGCGCGCACGCTGCGGTCCAGCACCGCGGCGCCGACCGCGGCCAGCACCGGGGTGAGTCCGTAGGTGGTGATCAACGTGAGCTGGTTGGCCACCTCCAGCCGGGTCCGCGGAATCAGGTTCGGGACCGCGGCCTCCTTGGCCGGGATCCAGATCAGCGTGATCGCCTCGATCAGGAAGGTGGCGACCGCCGCCCAGCCGACGACCAGCCCACCCCCGACGTCCAGCAGGGCGGCGAGCGGGATCGAGGCGAACAGTACGAACCGCAGCAGGTCGCAGATGACCATGGTGAGACGCCGGTCGAACCGGTCGGCCAGCACCCCGGCGACCGGGCCGAGCACCAGGGCCGGGAGCAACCGGACCGCGATCACGCCACCGAAGGCGAGACCCTTCGCGGTGTCGCCGGTGACCTGGCTGGACGCGAAGACGGAGGTGGCCAGCAGGCCGAGCCAGTCGCCGAACGAGGCGGCCCCGAGCACCAGCCAGAGTCGGCGGAACGGACGGATCCGCAGGACCGACCGCAGGGCCTGGTATCCGGTCCGGTCGACCGGACTGGCGGCGGGTGCGGGCGTGGACGTACCGGACGGCTGCGCTCCGCGCCCCGTGCCACTGTCATTTTCGTCGATGGCCGTACCCCTCCGCACGCCGCCCGTCGCTGGGCTCCCCCCGAGCACTCTAATCGCGGCGACGGTCCACCCCGACCCCGACATTCCCCGGAGCCCGAGCCCGGAGGCGGTCTCGGGGGTACGGCGACGGTACCGCGACACGGATACGCGAGATGGTTTCGCATTATCGCCGCGGGGGTTAGCGTGCTCGAATGGCCACCGAACGCGATACCCTGCGCGAACGCCTCGACCGGGCGACCGCGCACCTCGAACCGCCCTTCGCCGTGGTGGACCTCGACGCCTTCGACGCCAACGCCACCGCGCTGGTCGCCCAGGCCGCCAGCAAGCCGGTCCGGATCGCCAGCAAGTCGCTGCGCTGCCGGACCCTGCTCGGTCGGGCCCTGGCCGAACCCGGCTGGCGCGGGGTGATGACGTACACCCTGGCCGAGGCGATCTGGCTGGTCCGAACCGGCGTCACCGACGACGCGCTGGTCGGATACCCCACCACCGACCGGCAGGCGCTGGCCGAACTGGCCGGCGACGCGGGCCTGGCCGCCTCGATCTGCGTGATGGTGGACAGCACGGCCCAACTCGACCTGGTCGACGCGGTGACCGCTCCGGGGCGACGCGCGGAGATCCGCACCTGCCTCGACCTCGACGCGTCCTGGCGCCCGATGGCCGGCGCCTTCGGCGGTCGGCTGCACGTCGGAACGCGCCGGTCACCGGTGCACTCGGCCGACGCGGCGAGCGCACTGGCCGCCGCGATCGCGCAGCGGCCCGGCTTCCGGCTGGTCGGCCTGATGTCGTACGAGGCCCAGATCGCCGGGCTCGGCGACGCACCACCCCGACAGGCGGTACGCGGGGCCACCATCCGGCTACTGCAACGGCGCTCGTACCGGGAACTGGTGCACCGGCGCGCGGCGGCGGTCGCGGCGGTACGCGAGCACGCCGACCTGGAGTTCGTCAACGGCGGCGGCACCGGCAGCATCGCGCTGACCGCGGCCGACCCGGCGGTGACCGAGATCACTGCCGGATCGGGCCTGTACGGGCCGACGCTGTTCGACGCCTACCGCACCTGGCGCCCCCGCCCCGCGGCGTTCTTCGCGCTGCCCGTGGTACGCCGACCCACCGCCAAGGTGGCGACCCTGCTCGGTGGCGGCTGGGTGGCCTCCGGACCGGCGGACCCGACCCGGCTGCCCACCCCCTGGATGCCGTCCGGCCTCCGCCTGACCGGCACAGAGGGGGCGGGCGAGGTACAGACCCCGGTGACCGGGGTCGCGGCGGAGTCGCTACAGGTCGGCGACCGGGTCTGGTTCCGGCACGCCAAGGCCGGCGAGTTGTCGGAACACGTCGGCGAACTGCACCTGATCAAGGCGGACCAAGTCGACGCCACCGCCCCCACCTACCGCGGCGAGGGCCGCACCTTCCTGTAAGGAAGGGCCCCTTCTTATCGCTTTCAGTAGAAGAAGGGCCCCCTCCTAACACCCCGGGCTACCCGGCCGACGGTGCGGCGTCGACGTGTCGGTGCAGGTATTCGCGGATCAGCGCCGTCGCTTCGGTCAGCACCTTCTCGTCGCCCTCGGGATCTCGACGGAAGGCCAGCTTGATCAGCGCGTCGGCGGCCTCCACGGCGATCTCCAACGCGAAACGCAGCCGGGGCGCGTCCGCGGTGCCGAACTGCTCGACCAGCACCCGGGCCAGCTGCTCGGCGATGACCCCGTTGTTGTCCCGGTCCTCGTCGAGGAGGTGGACGTCGACCACATCGCCGAAGTGCAGGGTACGGAAGCCGGGAACCCGGCGGTGCATGGTGATGTACTCGTCGATCGCGGCGTCGACGCCGTCCCACCAGTGGGTCAGGTCGCCCCGGGAGAACCGGTCGCCCAGCCGTTCCAGGTATGCCTCCATGTTGCGCAGAGTCAGTGCCTGCACGATCGCTCGCTTGTCGGGGAAGAACTGGTAGACCGACCCGATGGCAACGCCCGCGCGCTCGGCGAGCAGGGTGGTGGTCAGCCCTTCGTAGCCGACCTCGTCGACTATCTCGGCGCACGCGTCGAGCATGCGCTGGACCCGAGCGACGCTGCGGCCCTGCACCGGGACGCGGCGCAGTGGACCGGATGTGGCGGTTGACGTGGACACTCGTCGCCACTCCCTTTCGACGGGATGAAGGTTACTAGGCGTCGCGGATTTCGAAACGCTACCCGGACTAACGAGCCGGGTGGATATGCGGTATTTACTCGCCGTGACCATCCTGATTTACTCGCCCTGGCACACCTTGACGCGAGGGTAATTCACGTTTATCCATCGGTGACCTGGACGTTCCAGGGAGGGGTCAGATGAACGGACGTACCGCACCACCCGATGCCACCTCCTGGTCGAACTGGGCCGGCAATCAGCGCGCCAGTGCCATCGCACTCCGTCCGTCGGACCCGGACGAGGTCGCCGGAGCGGTCCGGGCCGCCCGAGCCGCCGGTCGACGGATCAAGCCGGTCGGCAGCGGCCACTCCTTCACCGCCATCGCCCGCGCCGACGACCAGTGGATGGACCTCGGCAGGCTGGCCGGACCGGTACGTATCGACGCCGACCGCCGACTGGTCACCGTACCCGCCGGGATGTCCCTGCGAACGCTCAACGAGTTACTCGCCGGTCACCGGCTGGCACTGGCCAACCTCGGCGACATCGACGCGCAGACGGTTGCCGGGGCGATCTCCACCGGCACCCACGGCACCGGCGCCGGCTACGGCTGCCTCTCCACCTTCGTGGCCGGGTTGACCCTGGTCACCGGGACCGGTGAGCTGATCACCTGCTCCGCGCAGGAGCACCCGGAGGTGTTCACCGCGGCCCGGGTCGGGCTCGGCGCGCTCGGCGTCATCGTCGAGGTGACCCTGCGCTGCGTGGACGCCTTCGTACTGCGTGCGGACGAACGCCCGGCACCGCTCGCCGAGGTACTCGCCGAACTGCCGGAACTGGTCGGCGGGAACGACCACTTCGAGTTCTACTGGTTCCCGTACACCGACCGGGTGCAGGTCAAGATCAATAATCGGGTACCCGCCGACGACCGGCCACTGCCCCGGTTCCGGAGCTGGCTGGACGACGACTTCCTCGCCAACTCCGTCTTCGCCGGTGCCTGCCGGCTCGGCCGGGCCGCCCCGGCGCTGGTCCCGACCATCCACGCCGTCTCGGCCCGCGCACTCACCGCGCGGAGCTACACCGCGAGGTCCGACCGGGTCTTCTGCACCCCGCGCCGGGTCCGGTTCGAGGAGATGGAGTACGGCCTGCCCCGGACCGCCCTGCCGGAGGCGCTCGCCGGGCTGCGTCGGGTGATCGAGGAACTGCCGTTCCGGGTGCTCTTCCCGGTCGAGGTCAGGTTCACCGCACCGGACGACATCTGGCTCTCGCACGGTTACCAGCGCGAGTCGGCGTACGTCGCCATCCACCAGTACGCCGGGATGCCGGCCGAGCCGTACTTCCGGGCGTTCGAGCAGGTGGCGATCGGATTGGCGGGACGACCGCACTGGGGCAAACTGCACTACCGGGACGCGGAGTCGCTGCGGCCGGCGTACCCCCGGTTCGCCGACTTCCTCGCGGTCCGGGACCGGCTCGACCCCGACCGGGTCTTCGCCAACACCTACACGGAGCAGGTGCTCGGCGGCTGACCGAACCCGCTGGAAAATCGCTCGGGCGGGCCGGGTGGTTCCCGTATACAGACTCGGTGACCACTCACATCGCACGGATGCGGCCGTACTCTGACGCCGACCTGCCGCGCCTACAGGAAACCTTCGCGGCCTGGATCGCGGGGGCCGGGCGGTGCGGGTACGACCACGTCGGCGAGCTACCGCACCGGATCTACGAGAACCTCCGCGGTCGCCGGCCGGTCGGTGAACTCGTCCAACTCTGGGAGTCCACCCGTCCGGAGTCCGTCGGCGAGATCGTCGGCCTCGCGATCAACCTGCGCTTCGGGGCCGCGTTCGACGTCTTCACCGCGCCCGCGCTGCGCGGCACCGACGCCGAGCGGGAGATGCTCCGGACGGCATACGGGACGACGGCCCGGTACATGGCCGTCGACGAGCCCGAGGAGTACGTCCTGACCGACGCCTTCGACTGCGACGGGACACGGATCCGCCTGCTCACCGAACTCGGCTTCGCGCAGTACCGGACCTGGGACGACGTGACCACCCGGGACCTGGCCGAATCGGTCGCCGCCCCGGCGGCGCCGGCCGGTTTCGTGGTACGCCCCGCGCGCCTCGCCGACGCCGCCCAGCTCGCCGACGTACGCAACTCCGCCTTCGGCGAGGACTGGACCGGGGAGTCGTACCGGTCGGCGGTGATGACGAAGCCCGGCTACGCCCCGGAGCGGGAGATCGTCGCCGAGGCCCCCGACGGCCGGATCGCGGCGTTCACGGTCTACTGGCTGGACGGGCACAACCGGATCGGCCACTTCGAGCCGGTCGGTACGCACCGGGACTTCCAGCGCCGAGGGCTGGCCGGGGCGGTGATGCGGGACGCCATGCACCGGATGCGGGCGGCCGGGATGGCGACGGTGACCGTGAACTACAACGCCGACAACCTTCCGGCCCACCGGTTGTACGCCTCGCTCGGCTTCCACCGGGAGTACCAGACGTACGGCTTCCGCCGTCGCCGACCCGACCTGACCTGACCTGACCGAAGACTGACGGCCCGGCCGGCCCGACCCGGCCGACGACTGACGGCCCGCCGAGGCGTACCCGATGGGCGTCCGGGCGTCGGGCGGGCCGTACCGTCTGGTCAGTCGGTCGATTCGGCGGAGGCCGCCGCCTTCTTCGGCGCCGCCTTCTTGGCCGGAGCCTTCTTCGCGGTGGTCTTCTTGGCCGCTGCCTTCTTCGCGGTGGCCTTCTTCGCGGTGCCCGCCGTGTCGCCGGTCGCCTTCGCGGCGGCCTTCTTGGCCGGCGCCTTCTTCGCCGCCCGCTTGCGCGGTGCCGGACCCTTGGCCCGCTTCTCGGCCAGCATCTCCGACGCCTCCTCCAGGGTCAGCGCCTCCGGAGTCTGGGCACGTCGCAGCGACGCGTTGGTCTCCCCGTCGGTGACGTACGGCCCGAACCGGCCGTCCTTGATCACCAGCGGCTTCTCGGTCAGCGGATCGTTGCCCATCTCCCGCAGCGGAGGCGCCGCCGCCCGACGCTGCCGGGTCTTCGGCGCCGCCAGCAGGGCGAGCGCCTGGTCCAGCGTGACGGTGAAGAGCTGCTCCTCCGACTCCAGCGACCGGAAGTCGTCGCCCCGCTTCACGTACGGGCCGTAGCGGCCGTTGGCGGCCAGCACCTCGGCACCGTCCGGCCCGACCCCGACCACCCGGGGCAGGGTCAGCAGCCGCAGCGCCTCCGCCATCGACAGCGACTCCGGCGACTGGGAACGCAACAGTGACGCCTTGCGCTCGCCGCTGGAGACGTACGGGCCGAACCGACCGGACTTGAGCACGATCGGCTCGCCGGTCTCCGGGTGCTCGCCGAGCTTGCGTTCCCCGCCACCGCCGAGGAACAGCTCGTGCACCTTCTCCGGAGTCAGCTCGTCGGGTGCCACGCCCTCCGGGATCGGTGCCCGGTCACCGGCGGCGCTGCCGTCGTCACCGGTGCCCGCCTCGCCGGCACCGTTCTCGCCGGCATCCCGGGACTGACCGGTCGGCTCCGAGCCCGGCAGGCCGCGTTGCAGGTACGGCCCGTAGCGGCCGACCCGGACCACGACATCGCGCCCGTCCTCGTCCCGGAACAGCGGGATCGAGTTCACGCTGCGCGCGTCGATCTCGCTGAGGTTGTCGGTGACCATCTTCTTCAGGCCGCCGGACCGGGCGACCGACTCGTTGCCGCCCTGCTCGCTGCCGAAGTAGAAGGAGGTGAGGAAGTCCACCGCCGCGTGGTCACCACCGGCGATCTCGTCCAGCTCGTTCTCCATTGCGGCGGTGAAGTTGTAGTCGACCAGCCGCGGGTAGTGCCGCTCCAGCAGCCCGACCACGGCGAACGCGAGGAAGGACGGGATCAGGGCCTGGCCACGCTTGGAGACGTACCCCCGGTCCTGGATCGTCTGCATGATCGAGGCGTACGTCGACGGGCGGCCGATGCCCAGCTCCTCCAGCGCCTTGACCAGCGACGCCTCGGTGTACCGGGACGGCGGCTGGGTGTGGTGCCCGGTCGCGGCGAGTTCCTCGGCGGTCAGCGGCTGGTCCTTGACCAGGTTCGGCAGCCGCCGCTCGGCGTCCTCGGCCTCGGCGTTCTCGTCGTCGGACGACTCCACGTACGCCCGCAGGAAGCCCGGCTCGGTGATGGTCTTGCCGGTCGCGCCGAAGTCGGCCTCCTCCCCGGAGGTGGAGACGGCCCGGATCCGCACCGAGACGCTGGAGCCGACGGCGTCGGTCATCTGGGAGGCGATGGTCCGGCGCCAGATCAGCTCGTAGAGCTTGAACTCCTCGCCGGAGAGCTCGTTCGCCACCTCGCCCGGGGTACGGAAGTTGTCGCCCGCCGGCCGGATCGCCTCGTGCGCCTCCTGGGCGTTCTTGACCTTGCCGGTGTAGCGGCGCGGCTCCGGCGGAACGTTCCGCTCGCCGTACAGCTCGGCGATCTGCCGGCGGGCGGCGCTGATCGCCGTCTCCGACAGGTTCACCGAGTCGGTACGCATATAGGTGATGTAGCCGTTCTCGTACAGCCGCTGCGCGGTACGCATCGTCTGCTGCGAGGAGAACCGCAGCTTGCGGGCCGCCTCCTGCTGGAGAGTGGAGGTGATGAACGGCGCGTACGGGCGGCGCCGGTAGGGCTTCTCGTCCACCCGGGTGACGGTGAAAGGCCGGCCGTCGAGCCGGGCCGCCAGTCCTCGGGCGCCGTCGGCGTCGAGGTGCGTCACCCCGGCCCCGGGCTTCACCCGGCCGGTGGTCGGTTCGAAGTCCTTACCGGTGGCGATCCGGTCCCCGTTCAGTGCCACCAGGGTGGCGTGGAAGGTCCGGGGGCCCTCACCGTTCGCCCGCACCGCCAGGGTGGCCAGGATGTCCCAGTACTCCGCGGTGCGGAACGCCATCCGCTGCCGCTCGCGCTCGACCACGATCCGGGTGGCCACCGACTGGACCCGCCCGGCCGAGAGCCGGGGCATGACCTTCTTCCACAGCACGGGGGAAACCTCGTAGCCGTAGAGCCGGTCCAGGATCCGCCGGGCCTCCTGGGCGTCGACCAGGTCACGGTCGATCTCGCGCGGGTTGGCCACCGCCGCCTGGATCGCCTGCCGGGTGATCTCGTGGAAGACCATCCGCCGGACCGGGACCTTCGGCTTCAGCGTCTCGACCAGGTGCCAGGCGATCGCCTCGCCCTCGCGGTCCTCGTCCGTCGCGAGGAAGACCTCGTCGACCTCCTTGGCCAGCCGGGTCAACTTGGTGATCTGCTGGCGCCGGTCGGGAGAGACGACATAGAGCGCGGTGAAGCCGTGGTCGACGTCGACGCCGAGTCGGGCCCAGGGCTCTCCCTTGTATTTGGCGGGTACGTCGGCGGCGTTGCGTGGCAGGTCACGGACGTGACCCAGGCTGGCCTCGACGACGTACCCCGGGCCGAGATAGCCCGAGATCGTCTTGGCCTTCGCCGGTGACTCGACGATGACCAGACGGGTGCTCCTGGCGTTGCTCGGCACGTCTCTCCTGACCTCACTCACGATATTCGCCCCTGCGGACCGCTCTGTCCGCTCGGCCCAGCCGGCGGACCCCCGCCGACCGGTGGCCGGACGTCCAACGTAACGCGCTGCCCGACTCCAGGGTTGCGCGGGCGGCGAAGAGTCCCGCTACGCTGCGGTGACGTCGGGTGTAACAACGCCGGGCGGGCGGTCATGCCGGACGGCGACACCGTACACCCACCGTCGATCGACGCGCGGCCAACCGGACAGAACCAGTCCCACCCAGCGCATCATCAATAGGATTATCCGCACAAATCTGACGACAGTTGTCCGGGATGCGACACCGATCGATCCGACGACTGCCCGACCGACCCGTCCGACCGGCTGTGATCACGTCGCGCCACCTGGCCACTGCGCCGGTGGCGCGGCCGGTGGCCGGTCCCCCACGAGTTCCGCGAGCCGGGCCAGTCGCCGCCGCCCGGTGATCCGGTACGCGGGACCGCCGGCTCCCGGATCGAGCAGCACCCCCGGCAGGCCGATCGCCGCCAACGCCGCCCCGACCGCCTCCCAGCACCCCTCGTCGGCCGGGCCGAGTCGGAGCACGAAACCGAGCTGCTCGGCGCGACCCGCCGCAGCAGCCCAGAGCCGGAGCCGGGGACCGTTCAGGAAGAAGCCCGGCGGTGGGCGCTTCGTCGTTCCGCGCAGCCAACTCGCGCTCAGCGGCGCGAGCCGGGTCGTGTACGACGTACGCACCCCGTGCTGCTCCTCCACCCGGCCGATCCAACTCGCGCTCAGACCCCGTCGGGCCAGTTCCGCGACCAGAACGTGCACCCGCCAGGCGGCGTCCACGACGATCGAGACCCGGGCGGTGCCACCCATCCGGACCACCTCACCGGGCCCGGCCAGCAGGCCGGCGAGGTCGCCGGTGGCGGGGTCGTTCGCCTCGACGCCGAAGAGGGAGAGCTGCCGGACCGCCGGCCCGGAATCGAGAACAACGCCCTCGGACGTCGGAGCGGCGGTGGGCTCGGCGGCCGGGGCGGCGGTGGGCTCGGCGGCCGGGGCGGAGACGGGAGCGGCCGGGGCGGAAGTCGGTGCGGCCGTGGTGGTGGGGGTCGGCGGGGTGGCAACGACCGGGACGGCGGGAGCGGGAGCGGGGATCAGTGCGGCCGGGTCGCTGGACTCGGCCGAGGTGGGCGGGGTGGGCGGCGTCAGCGACACTCCGGAACCTCGTCGAAGGCCCGCTTCAGCTCCACCGAGTCCAGCTCGCTGGTGTCGAGCGAACTGGACTCGTACTCCTTGTTCAGGGTGTCGACCGCAGCCTTGACCCCGTCGTAGAACACGCTGGCCTGCCCGGTGCCGAGCTGCTCGATCGCCGCGCCGGCCTTGCCGTATGCATCCCGGACCGCGCTCAGCGAGGCGAGGAAACCCTGGGACACCGCCTCGCCCTTCTCGGCGTCCGGTACGCCGGCCGCCGCCACCCTCTGCCGGGCGGTCTCGCTGGCCAGTTCCGCACCCCGTAGCAACCGGACCAGGTTCTCCTTGGCCTGCGCGGGGCTGGTCTGCGCCGTCATCTGCTGCTGGGCGCTCCGGGTCAGGGTCCCGATCTCGGCCCGCCACGGAGCCAGCGCCGCGCAGACCGCGGCCGCCCACGCCTGCGGGGACGGCCCCCCGGCACAGGCCCCCACGAGCAGGGCGATGGTGCACAGGACCGCCGTGAACCTTCCGGCGCCTGCCGCGCGGGGCGTACGCATGCGTTGCAGCGTACGGGTTCGAACCGACTTCACGAGAAGGGTAATTGGTCGGCCCTCTCCAGATCGGTCCCTTGACCAGCCAGAACGGCCGGCGGTGGACACATGGGAACGGTCACCTGGGGAGACGGATCCGGGCCCGACGCGAACGCGTCGGACCCGGATCCACTGCGCACGATCAGGCGTTGACGGTCTGCGGCTGCTGGTCCGAGCTGCCGCTTCCGGCACCACCCTGGTTCGGGTCGGAGTCCGACATCGCCACCGGCTTACGCTTGCTGAACACCACCGCCGCGACGATGACCAGGGTCGCGCCGACCGCGATCCCGATCCGCACCGGGGTGTTCTTGTCCTCGCCGACGCTGAAGGCCACCACGGCCGGCGCGATCAGCAGGGACACCAGGTTCATCACCTTGAGCAGCGGGTTGATCGCCGGCCCGGCGGTGTCCTTGAACGGGTCACCGACCGTGTCGCCGATCACCGTGGCCTCGTGTGCGGCCGAGCCCTTGCCGCCGAAGGCGCCGTCCTCGACGAGCTTCTTGGCGTTGTCCCAGGCACCACCCGAGTTGGCCAGGAAGACCGCCATCAGCGTGCCGGCCCCGATGGCACCCGCCAGGTACGCGGCCAGCGCACCCGGGCCGAGCCCGAAGCCGACCGCGATCGGAGCCAGGATGGCGAGCAGACCGGGAGTCATCAGCTCGCGCTGGGCATCCCGGGTGCAGATGTCCACCACCTTGCCGTACTCCGGCCGCTGGGTGCCGTCCATGATCCCGGGCAGCTCGCGGAACTGCCGGCGTACCTCCATCACCACGGCACCGGCCGAGCGGGAGACCGCGTTGATGGCCAGACCGGAGAAGAGGAACACCACCGCGGCACCGATGATCAGGCCGACCAGGTTGCGCGGGTTGGCCACGTTCAGCGCGGCCAGGATCTCGGCGCCAGCGTTCTGCACCCCGGCCGTGACGTACGACGCGTCGAGCGTGTCGATGTACGACCCGAACAGCGCGGTCGCCGCCAGCACCGCCGTGGCGATCGCGATGCCCTTGGTGATCGCCTTCGTGGTGTTGCCGACGGCGTCCAGCTCGGTGAGCGTGCGCGCACCCTGCTCGTCGATGTCGCCGGACATCTCGGCGATACCCTGCGCGTTGTCGGAGATCGGGCCGAAGGTGTCCATGGCGACGATCACGCCGACGGTGGTGAGCAGGCCGGTGCCGGCCAGCGCCACCGCGAACAACGACAGCGTGATGGAGCTGCCGCCGAGCAGGAACGCGCCGAACACCCCGGCGGCGATGAGCAGCGCGGAGTAGACCGCCGACTCCAGGCCGACGCTGATGCCGGCGAGGACGACGGTGGCCGCCCCGGTCTGCGAGGACTTGCCGATGTCCTGCACCGGCCGCCGGTTCGTCTCGGTAAAGTAGCCGGTCAGCGCCTGGATGGCGGCGGCCAGCACGATACCGATCACCACCGCGCCGATCGCGATGATCCGCGGGTCCATCGGCTCGGCATCGCCAGCGGCCAGACCGAGGCTCTCCCGCCAGTTGTCCCCGAGCATCTCGGCCCAGGTGGCCGGGAGGTAGACGAAGGACATTACCGCGACGAGTATCGCCGAGACCACGGCCGAGGCGTAGAACGCCCGGTTGATCGCGGTCAGGCCGGACCGGTCCGAGGCGCGCAGTCGGGTGATGAACACCCCGAGGATGGCGATGAGCACACCGATGGTGGAGACGATCAACGGGAAGACCAGCCCGTGCTCGCCGAAGGCCGCCCGGCCGAGGATCAGCGCGGCGACCAGGGTCACGGCGTACGACTCGAACAGGTCGGCCGCCATGCCGGCACAGTCGCCGACGTTGTCGCCCACGTTGTCCGCGATGGTCGCCGCGTTGCGCGGGTCGTCCTCCGGGATGCCCTGCTCGACCTTACCGACCAGGTCCGCACCGACGTCCGCGGCCTTGGTGAAGATGCCGCCGCCGACCCGCATGAACATGGCGAGCAGCGCGGCACCGAAGCCGAAGCCCTCCAGCACGGTCGGCGCGTCGCCCTCGTAGAGGAGGACGACCGCGGCCGCCCCGACCAGGCCCAGCCCGACGGTGAGGAAGCCGACGACACCACCGGTACGGAAGGCGATCTGCATCGCCGCCTCCCGACCTCCCTGGTGTTCCCGTGCGGCTGCCGCCACCCGGAGGTTGGCCCGGGTGGCCAGTGCCATACCGGCTCCACCGATGAACGCGCTGAACGCGGCGCCCACCACGAAGAAGCCCGAGCGACCGATCTTCACCAGCGTCTCGCTGCCCTCGGTGTCGTGCACGGGCAGCAGGAACAGCAACACCACGGCAATCACGACGAATATGGCGAGGGTTCTGAACTGGCGGAGCAGGTAGGCCGAGGCGCCCTCTTGGACGGCACCCGCGATCTCCTGCATTTTGTTGGTGCCCTTACCGGTCGCCAGTACGGCCTTGGTCAGGGCGGCGGCAAAGCCGAGCGCCACCAACGCAATGACCGCCGCTACGACGACGTACGACAGGTTCTGACCAGTAAGGGACAGCCCGCCACTGTCTGGGGCCGCGACTACGGACATCTATGTCCTCCTGTACCAAACACTCGCGCCGGGCCGGCGGACGAACCGGCCAGACGTCTCCACGCGTGGAGCGACAATTAGCAAGCGCGTCGCCGGCCCCTCGCCCTCGGAACCGACGGCGATCACCGCCGGAGCAGGAGCGGGACCAGCACACTTGCTGATAACCCCGGGTACTCTAGCGGTCCGTCGTGTTGGAGGTCACACAGAGGACCCGCCCCGTCGCGATGATCTTCATCGCTGTGTTACCGCCGCAGCTCTGGTATTGCGCACGATCGACTCGGCCAGCACCGCAATATCAGCTCGGCGGGCATGCTGAAATCAGCTCGGCCAGCACGGCAACATCAGCTCGGCCAACACGGCGGGGATCAGCTCGGCGGGTGGTGCCTGATCAACCCGGCAGGCGGTGCCGGGCGGTGTACAGGTGATGCCGGGTGTTACCGGCCGACCGGCCAGGCCATCCGCACCTCGGTGCCGACGCCCTCGTCCACCGGCCGTACCTGAAGGTCCTCGACGAAGCCGGCCAGCAGGGCGAACCCGACACCCACCGTCAGCGCCTCGTCGGTCAAGGACTCGTCAGCCAACTCGTCGGGCGGCAGCGCGGCCAGGCCCAACCCGGCCTCGATCGGCGCCCGGTCGATCACCCGGACCGTGTACGTCGGCCCGTCCGACATCTCGACCAGCACCAGCTCGGTCAGGCCGTACTGGCGGTGCAGGGCGACCGCGCGGGCACAGGCCTCGCCGATCGCCAGTCGTACCTCGTCGAGCAGTTCCTCGGCGACGCCGGCCCGGCGGGCGACCGCGACCCCCACCAGCCGGGCGGTGCGGACGTGAACCGGTGCCGGGGTGAACGACAGTCTGACTCTCGACATCACGCCTCGACCGTCGACATCACTCGCCGGAACCGGACAGGTCCGCGCTGATCGCGGCATCGAGCGTGGCGTAGATCGGGAAGACCTGGTCGAGGGCGGTGATCCGGAAGATCTTGAGCAGCGGCTCCTTGTCGCAGATCAGGCCGAAGCTCCCGTTGACGGGACGCAGCCGCTTCAGCGCGCCCACCAGCACGCCCAGCCCGGTCGAGTCGAGGAAATCCACCCGCCCCAGGTCAACGATGATCCTGCGGGCCCCGCCGTCGATCAGTTCGACGAGACGCTCGCGCAGCCGAGGGGCGGTGTAGACATCCACCTCGCCGCCGACCTCCAACACCGTGTGCTCACCGATGGTGCGGGTCGTCAGCGACAGATCCATCAGTCCTCCTCTGACCGCCAGGAATGCTCCTGGGCATCTAACCATCGACCAGCGGGACGCGCACCGACGGTGCACCCACCGCTACCCGGCTGTCCGGCGCCCGTACAACAGTGCGAGAGTGCAGGGCGTGACGTCCCCGCCAACAGTATCGGCCGGTACCGGCGCCGATCGGCCCCGGTCGGCCGGTGGTCCGGATCCGGACGAGCTGTTGACCCGGTTGCTCACCCGGAGCGCCCGCGGTTCGGCCGGGGACCCGGTCACGCACGTCGAGCGGGTCCCCGCGCGCCCCGGCATCGTGGCACCGTGGCCGGACTGGGTGCCGGCGGAACTCCGCGCGGCCCTCGCCGACCAGGGCGTGGTCGCGCCGTGGCGCCACCAGGCCGAAGCCGCCGACCACGCGTACGCCGGGCGGCACGTGGTGATCGCCACCGGGACCGCGTCCGGAAAGTCGCTCGCCTACCAACTGCCCGCCCTGGCCACCCTGCTGACCGACCCCCGGGCCACCGCGCTCTACCTGGCGCCGACGAAGGCGCTCGCCGCCGACCAGTTGCGGGCCGTGACCAGTCTCGGTCTCGACGGGGTACGACCGGCGTGTTACGACGGCGACACCCCGCGCGCCGAACGGGACTGGATCCGGCAGCACTCCCGGTTCGTGTTGACCAATCCGGACATGTTGCACCACGGCATCCTCCCTGGACACGCGAAGTGGTCCGGCTTCCTGCGCCGGCTGGCGTTCGTGGTCGTCGACGAGTGCCACACCTACCGGGGAGTGTTCGGATCACACGTGGCCCACGTGCTGCGCCGGTTGCGTCGCCAGGCCGCCCGCTATCCCCGTACCCCGGGACAGCCGGCGCCGGGCCCGTCCGCGCTCTCGCCGTCCCCCTCGTCCTCGTCCTCCCCCTCGTCTTCGTCCTCGTCCTCGTCCTCGTCCTCGTCTTCGTCTTCGTCTTCGTCTTCGTCTTCGCTGGGCCTGCCGGCGCAGCGGCTCGGGTCCGGGCCGACGGAGAGCCCGGTGTTCGTGCTGGCCTCCGCGACGTCCGGTGACCCGGCGGCGGTGGCCGAGCGGCTGACCGGCCTGCCGGTCAGCGCGGTCACCGAGGACGCATCGCCGCGCGGCGGGCTGACCTTCGCGCTCTGGGAGCCGCCGCTGCTGCCGCCGTCGTCGGCCTCGGAGCCGACCGACGCCGCCGAGGACGCGGAGTCCGCCCCGGACGGGGACGCGGAGTTCAACGCCGCGCCGGTACGCCGCTCGGCGTTGCGGGAGACCGCCGACCTGCTCAGCGACACGGTCGCGGCCGGGGTACGGACGCTGGCGTTCGTCCGGTCCCGGCGTGGCGCGGAGGTGATCGCCACCACCGCCCGGCGGTCCCTGGACGAGGCGGTACCCGGTCTGGGTGGCCGGGTCGCCGCATACCGGGCCGGTTACCTGCGAGAGGAGCGCCGGGCCCTGGAGCAGGGCCTGCTCGGCGGCGAACTGCTCGGACTGGCGTCGACCAGCGCGCTGGAACTCGGCGTCGACCTGGTCGGCCTGGACGCGGTGCTGATCTGCGGCTACCCCGGCACCCGGTCCTCCCTGTGGCAACAGGCGGGCCGGGCCGGGCGATCCGGCGGGGAGGCGCTCGCGGTGCTGGTGGCCCGGGACGATCCACTGGACACCTATCTGGTGCACCATCCGGAGGCGCTGTTCGGCCGACCGGTCGAGGCCACCGTGCTCGACCCGGCCAACCCGTACGTGCTGGGACCGCAACTGTGCTGCGCGGCGGCGGAGTCCCCGCTGACCCCCGCCGACCTGGAACTCTTCGGGGAGGGCGCCAAGGAGGCGGTGGAGGCACTGGTGGCCGGGGGTGCGCTCCGGCGACGCCCCACCGGCTGGTACTGGCGACACACCGGACGGCCCGAGGTGGACCTGCGGGGCACCGGCGGAGCGCCGCTCGACGTGGTCGAATCGTCGACCGGGCGGCTGCTCGGCACGGTCGATCCGGCGTCGTCCCACTTCCAGGTCCATCCCGGCGCGGTCTACCTGCACCAGGGCGTGTCGTACGTGGTGGACGACCTGAATCTCGACGACGGGTGCGCGCTGGTGCACGCCGAGGAGCCGGACTGGTCCACCCATCCCCGGGACGTCACCTCGCTCTCCGTCGTCTCGGTCCGGTCCTACCTGGACGCGGGGCCGGTCGGAATGTTCCTCGGCGAGGTCGACGTGACCAGCCAGGTGGTGTCGTACCAGCGGCGACGGCTCGCCTCCGGCGAGGTGCTGGCCACCCTGCCGCTGGACCTACCGGCCCGGGAGCTGCGTACGGTCGCGGTCTGGTTCACCGTCTCGCCGGAGTCGCTGGCGGCGGCCGGGGTCGAGGTGGCCGACGTACCGGGCGCGCTGCACGCCGCCGAGCACGCCGCGATCGGGCTGCTGCCGCTGGTCGCCACGTGCGACCGCTGGGACATCGGCGGGCTGTCGACCGCCGCCCATCCGGACACCGAGGCGCCCACGGTCTTCGTCTACGACGGTCACCCGGGCGGCGCGGGGTTCGCCGAGCGGGCGTACCACGCGGCGACGGCGTGGCTGGGCGCGACCCGGGACGCGATCGCCGAGTGCGGCTGCGAGACCGGCTGCCCGTCCTGCGTGCAGTCCCCGAAGTGCGGAAACGGCAACAATCCGCTGGCCAAGGGGGAAGCGGTCCGGGTGCTCGACGTGGTGCTGACGAACCTGGCGAAGGTCGCCCCGGCGGAGCCGACCGGAAACTGATCGCGGATAGTCGGTATTCGCATGTATGGATCTAAGTAGATCGGGTTAAGTTACGCTGGGAGCGCTTCCACGGATCCGCCTGAGGAGGACGTCGTGGCCGACACCATCGCCGAGACCGTCGAACTGCTGTACACCATCGACCAGGCTCACCTCACCGTCGATCAGCAGATCGCCCTGTCCCAGGCGTACGCGGCACTGGCCCAGGCCGAACGCCTGGACCAGATCCACCAGATGCTGCACAGCATCCACCAGGTGCTCAACAGCTGGGTGGTACGGAAGGCAACCGAAGGCGGCATCCGCTGAGAACGGAACACCGGCGCCCCACCGGCCCGCCAGCTCGGAGACCGCCGAACCGGTGGGACCCGGGACCTGACCAGAACCCCCGCCGGGCCGACTCGGGGGTGGGCCCGCACCGGCCGCTCAGCCGGATACGGAGAAGCTGTTGGTGACGAAGTCCCGGCCGCCGGCGGCCGAGGTGATCTCGTAACCGAGTTGGACATCCCCGATCGTGACGTCACCGAACCAGCCACGACTGCGGATCCAGGTCGCGATGGCCCGGATGTCGACCGCCGGAGTTGGTGTTGCTGGTGCGGATGAACGAGTAGACCTGGTTCGAGCCGTTCGATCCCCGGTAGATGTTCCAGGAGTGACCGCCGACCGCCGCGGTGACCTGGAAGCTGCCGAGCGGCCCGACCGGCCCGTACTTGTTCATCCACAGCATGATCTCGTGGGCGTGGTCAGACGACCAGACGTCGTACACGGTGGTGAAGGCGACACCGCTGGTCGGCACGGTGACGTTGAAGCTGCTCGCGACCGGGCCGAGGGCACTGACCCGTCGCCCGATGTAACGGGGTTGACCCGGGCGGGTCGACCCGTCGATCCGCTTCGGCCGAGGCAGGGAAGAGGGCGCGCGCGACATGACCTCACCGGGCAACTTAGTTTTGATTCCAAACTAAGTCAATAGATGTACACCGATCACATTCGAGCGAAGCCGCGCCACGTGCGATCGCATTGACATCCCCAAATTTTTGCTCGTAGAGTGAGTTCCCCTCACCCTCCGTCACCTCCGCGCCCGTCTCCGAAGGCAGGTCGTCGCCGTGTCCACGCCCGCCAGCACGATGGCCGCCCGCCACCGGCCCGCCCCTGCGTACGCCGCGATCGTCATCCCTCTCGTCCTGGCCGTGACCACCGCGACGGTGGCGCTCCCGGCGACCGTTGCCGTACCCGCCGCTGCGGTGGCTGCGGCGCCGCTACTCGGCGACGACTTCGAGGACGGCAACGCGTCGGGCTGGTCCACCTCCGGCGGACAGTGGTCGACGGGCTCCGACGGCTCGCAGGTGTACCGGCAGCGCAGCGGGAGCGCCGGCGCGAGCGCCCGGACCGGCGATCCGACCTGGACCGACTACACGGTCAGCGTCCGGGTCAAGCCGACGACACTGCGGCCCGGCCGCTCGACGATCGGGGTGCTCGCCAGACTCCAGTCGAGCACCAGCTACTACTACCTCACTCTGCGGTCGGACAACCAACTCGAGTTGGGCAAGCTGGTCTCCGGCCGGGTCACCGCGCTCGCGACCGCCCCGGCGACGGTCATCCTCGGCGCGTGGCACACGCTGCGGCTGGCCGTACTCGGCAACTCGCTCGTGGGCCAGCTCGGCACGGTGTCGGTCAGCGCCACCGACGGCCAGTTCAACGCGGGCCGGATCGGGCTGGTCACCACCTCCGCCGCCGGCTCCTTCGACGATGTCCTGGTGGAGCCGCCCGCGCCGGCACCGGACCGGCAGGCACCCAGCACGCCGGGCCAGCCGCAGGTGCTGGAGGTCGTACCGGGGGCGGTGACCATCACCTGGCCGGCGTCGACCGACAACGTCGGGGTGACGCAGTACTACGTCTACCAGGGTGACCAGTTCTACACGCAGTGGATCGCCCGGATCGTCCCGGACAACAGCCCGCTGACCCTGACCCTCGGTGCGACGGCCGCGATCAGCCACTTCTCGGTGTCCGCCCGCGACGCGGCCGGCAACACCTCGACGATCTCGTCCCGGGTGACCGTCCCGCAGCCGCCGAGCTTCCCCCGCAGCGGTGACAACACCGTCCCGCCCACCGCACCGGGACGACCCACGGTGCTCGGGGTGACCGCCAATGGCTACCTCCTCGGCTGGGAGCCGGCAACGGACGACCTGGGCATCGTCGAATACCACGTCCACCACGTGTTCAACGTGGACGAGATCCGGGTGGCCGCCAAGGTCACCACCAACACCGCCGTCATCGCACCGCGCGGCGGCTACGAAACGGTACGGATCGTCGCGTACGACGCCTCGTGGAACTCCAGCAGCAGCGTCACGGTCCAACTCACCCCGCCACCGACCCCGTCCGCCCTGCCACCGACGCCACCGACACCACCGGCCAGGTGATTTCCGCTCGCGTGCCGATCCGTCACCCGGCTACGGTCACCAGGTGGTCACGTTGTCGCGGCGGTACCGCTACATCGGTCCGGCGGAGATCCTGGCCGGAATAACGCCGGACGACGCCGGGACGCCGATCACTGCGCCGCGTGACTTCGCCGGCTGGGTGTCGACGGTACCGGCGCCGGATCTTGCCGAGCCGTTCACCTTCGTGGTGGATCTCGACGGCGTACTGCGGTTGGCGCCCCGGCGAAGTGAGCATGTCGCCTGCGCCGCAGGGCGGGACGTGCTCGGCGCCGGAGAGATCGCCTTCGTACGCCAACCACCCGACGAGGCGGGTGCCGGGCGGCTCGGCTGGAGGGTCGACGAGGTCAGCAACCAGTCCACCGGCTACTGCCCGGATCTCGACTCGTGGCCGGCGGTCGCCGCCGCTCTCGACCGGGCCGGCCTTGCCCACCCCGACGGCTTCACCGCTGGCTTCGTGTTCCGCCGCTGCCCCGACTGCCACCAGTGCAACGTGGTCAGGGACGACGACTTCGTCTGCGCGCTCTGCGGTGCCGACCTGCCTGAGCGGTGGAACCTCGACTCCGGATAACCGGGTCAGGTACCCCAGCGAGCGCGCCAAGGTCCGCCGCGACCCAAACCTGGTGCCGGGCCACCCCGGGCAACTCTGCGGCTGGGTTGCCCGCCGCCTCAGGGCAGCGGGACGACGTAGGAATCGACGCGGGCGATGAGCCCGTCGCGGAACGTGAACAGGTCGTTGAAGGCGAACCGGAAGCGTCCGTGGTCGACGCTGACGCCGCGACCCTCTCCCGTGGTGACGACGACCGGGCCGTCCTCGTGGACACGATGGACGTCGAGTTCGGGGCTGCCGGTGAACGCCGGGTTCTCGATCTCGCCGTCGAACTCCGCCTTGCCGCGGGTGGTTCGGTGGCCGTGGATGACCCACTCGACGTCGTCGGTGAGGGTCGCGAGGATTCGCCGGTGGTCACTGGTCCGGAATCCGTCGAAGTATTCCGAGACGAGGTCGCGCTGGGTCGTCTGGGTCATGGCATTCTCCGTTCTGGTGTTGCCTTGTCGTGCTGCAGGTGCGTGGCGAGGGCCTCGAGGATCGAGGCGAGTCCATCGGCCGCTTGGGATGTCCGGAGCTCAGGGGGAAGCCGACGCTGGTGGATGGTGAGGTGCGTGCCGTCGTCGGCGGGGTGGATGGTGACGGTTGTGCGGATACCTGTGGAGGGCTCGTCGAACACGAGTTCGTGGGGTGCCGCGATGCTCAGGTAGACGAACCGGAGCCGGCGGGTCGCGCCGTCCGGCGCGCGAGTGTCGAGCGTGAATTCTTCGCCGGGACGCAGGTCGACGGTTACGGACTCAGGGGGCACGGTGGCGTGCGAGCCGCCCCAGAACGCCGCGATGCTTGCCGGCGAGGTGAACGCGGCCCAGACGCGTTCGGGCTCGGCCCGAAGGTAGCGCTCGGCGATCAGTTCGTCGCCGTGGAGCTCTGCGCCGGCGGTCAACGGACCGCTCCGTCGTCGGTGAGGTGCTGTTCGAGAGCGTCGAGCCGGTCGTCCCAGACACGGCGCTGGTCGTCGATCCACGTGCCGAGCAGCGACAACTGGTCGACCTTCAGCCGGCAGGGGCGTCTGGTGCCCTCGCGTCGCTGCTCGACTAGGCCGCACCGCCGCAGGACACCGACGTGGTGAGAGATCGCCTGCGGGGTCAGGTCGAAGGGCTCGGCAAGCTCGCCCACCGTGGCGTCACCCTGGGCGAGACGAGTCACCAAGGCACGACGGACGGGGTCGCTGAGAGCGGCGAAGGCCGAGTCGAGGTCTGGGCCGGGTGCCACGAGCAAGGTCGACATGGCATCACCATAACGCAAACGACCGTTTGCGCAAACGACCGTTTGCAGAGCTGCCCTGCGGCGGCGGATCCGGCGTACCCATGGAGGTTCCCGCTCAGCCACGGACGGGTCCGGCCCGGCTTGTCGCCCGGGCGTTCCTGGTGAACCCGGGTAGCGGCTCGACCAGCACCTCCGCGGTGATCTGCACATCGAATCCGTCCAACGTGCAACTGGTGAGCCGGGCGCTGTTCGCGGCGGCGATGGCCGCAGCGCGGCCGCAGGCCGAGCCCGGGCCTTCGAGGACGCGGGCGGCCCCGGCGAGCGCGCCAAGGTCCGCCGCGACCCGGGCCTGGTGCCGGGCCACCCGGGCGGCTCCGATCGCCGACCCGCCAAGACTGAACAGGACCAGCACCAACCCCGCGACCAGCAGCCACACGGTCGCGCTGCCCCGATCGGAGCCGACCCGCCCAAGCTGGTCCGCCGCAGGATCCCGGCCCGCCGTTCCGGTCTTCGCGAGAACGGCTCCGGTGTTCACGAGAACGGCTCCGGTCTTCACGAGAACGGCTCCGGCGCCCCGGGTTCGACGGCGGCCACCGCAGTCCCGGTCACGGTCAGTTTCGGCAGTCGAGCGCCCAGCGCCCGGACCGGCGCCCGGACGGTGGCGACCACCCGGTCACCCTCGACGGCCACCGACACCACCGAGCCCGGTGGTGCGGCGGCGGCACCGGCCGGCACTCCGGGCGCGCCGCGAGAGGCGGCCAGCGCCGCCTCCCGCGCCGCGTCCACGCACTGCCCCTTGATGATCACTGCGTTGACCGCGGCGAGCCCAGCGAACAGCAGCAACATCAGCGCCGGTAGGCCGGCCGCCAACTCGGCGGTGAACGAGCCCCGGTCGCGGCCGATCCTCCGGCGCCGGATCACGGCAGGGCCCGCTCGATTACGCCGGTCAGCGCGGCCTGAACTCTGCCTGAGGTCAGCACCTTCAGCAGAATGCCGGCGAAGGCGACGGCGGCCAGGGTGCCGACGGCGTACTCGGCCGTGTTCATTCCCGCATCGTCCCGTAGCCGGACGATCAACTTGCGCAGCATGGAGTTCCCCTCTCGTATGGTCACAGCACGTCGCCGAGCACGGCGACGATCACCGGCACCAGGCCGGCGAGAATGAACGCGGGCAGGAAACACAGCCCCAGCGGCAGCACGATCAACACGCCCGCCCGGCGTGCCGACGCCTCGGCAGTGGTGACCCGGTCGGCACGCAGGTCGTCGGCGAGCCGGGTCAACGCTCCGGCGAGCGCCGCGCCACTCGCCGAGGAGCGGACCGCTGCCCTCGTCAGCCGCTCGGCGCCGGGCACCGGCCCGAGCCGGGGCCATGCCTCCTCGGGGCCGCCGCCGAGCCGGAGCGTCCGACCCACCTGTTCGAGCCGCTCCCCCAGTGGCCCCGCCAGCGCCTCGGCAACAGCGAAGACCGCACGGTCGACCGGCGCGCCGGCCCGCAACGCCGCAGCCAGGAGGTCGGCCGCGAGCGGAAGGTCCGCCGCTTCGCGCAACCGGCGGCGCCGTACGGCCGCAGGCTCGAACCGACGTAGCAGGCGATCGAGGCCGACGGCCGTCAACACTCCGACCAGTACGCCCAGCCAACCGCCCAGGACGACCGCAGCCGCCAACCCGCCCAGTCCGGCGCCGAGCCGGATGAGGTCCATCCACCTTGGCCGACCCGGCCGGCTCCGTTCCACCCCGACCGGCCCACGCCCCGCCGACATCCCGCCGCTCGATCCCGCCTCGGCAGGTGCGAGCGCACGGCTCGACCAGCCTTCGTCACCCAGTTCGGCAAGTCGACGGCGGGCCGACCGGCGAGCCCGTCCTCCAGCGGTCGCCACCAGCACCGCAACGCCGAGCAGGACCAGCGGCAGCACCGTCCGGGCCGCCATCACGCCGCCCAGGTGGCGCCAGCACCAACCCCGCCCGCCGAACGACCGACGTTGCCACCGCCCCGGCCGCCCGCCCGGCCAGCGCCACCGCCGAGACCGCCCGCCCAGGTCACGCCGCCACCGGCCGGCTCCGTCCCGGAGCCACCGGCACTGAGCCGACTTGCCCAGGCCAGGCCCGCGAGTTGGAGGGCGATGGCGCCGAGCGCACAGGCGGCGCCGATCGGGGTGTACAGCAGGATCCGCAACGGGTCGACCCCGATGCCGTAGCCAAGGGCGATCCCACCCAACGGCAGTCCGGCGAGCAGCCAGGCGGTGGCCCGCGCCCCGGCCGCCTGTGCCTCGGCCGCAGCCAGCCCGCGATCCATTGCCCGCGCGTCGGCCTCGATCCGCTCGATGAGATCGGCGAGCGGCGCACCGGTCTGCTCGGCAAGCCGTACCGCCGCCCGGGCGAGTTCGACCATCCGGCCCGACGCTTCGGCGGGGAGCATCGCCACCGACGGTGACAGCCCGGCCCGCAGGTCGGCGGCGAGCGCACACAACTCGTCGAGTTGACGCCGGTGTACCCGATCAGCGACGACGCCGGCCCGCCTTCGCAGTAACCCACGCGCCGCCAGCCCGGCGTAGGTCGCCGCCCCGATCGCGCCGACCGGACCGCCGACGAGCGCCCCGGCGACTCCGACCAGGACGGCGACGAGCAGGACGCTCCGCCACGGCGGGATCGAGACGAGCAGGCGGTCCGCTGTCCTCCACCATCGGTTCTCGGGGGCCCGATCGGCCGTCCCGTCCGTCATCCCGGACCCGGTCGGCCACCCCTGGTCGGGAGCGGGCTGCCGAGACATGATCCTCCGGTGCCTCTTCCGGGCCCGCCGGCTCGGCCAGGCCAGCAGGACCGCCGCGCCGACCAGGCAGGCTGCGGCCAGCCACCACGCGGTCACGGCGTACCCCGGACAATCTCCCGCTGCCCCGAGCCGATCGCCGTACCGCTTCCGGGTGCGGCGGCGAGCAGGGGCGGTACCGGCACCGCCCGATCGGCGATCAACGTCGCCAGCGCCGATGCGGCCGGTCCCACTCCCCGATCCCGACTCCACGCCGGTACGACGGTGACCAGCCGCTCAGGACCCGCCGGCAGCAACAGGCAGACCGCCTCCAGCACCCGACCAGCGTCGGTACGACGCACCTGGAGCAGCACCTGCAACGCGGCGGCCACCTGGGCGTGCAGGGCCGGCCGGGGCAGCCCGCCGAGCGACCCCAGCGCCTCCAGCCGGGCCGGTACGTCCGCCGGGGCATTCGCGTGCAGGGTGCCCGCCCCACCCTCGTGCCCGGTGTTCAACGCACACAACAGGTCGACGACCTCGGCTCCCCGGCACTCGCCCACCACCAGCCGGTCGGGCCGCATCCGCAACGCCTGGCGGACCAGCTCGCTCAGCCCGACCGAACCCGCCCCCTCCACGTTGGAGGTCCGGGCCTGGAGGCCGACGACGTGCGGGTGCAGCGGTCGCAGTTCGGCGGCGTCCTCGACCAGCACGATCCGCTCTGTCGGCGGCACCAGGCCCAGCAGGGTGTTCAGCAGGGTGGTCTTCCCCGATCCGGTCCCGCCGACCACCAGGTACGCCAGCCGGGCGGCGACCACCGCGGCGAGCAGCACGGCGGCGGGCCGGGACACCGTGCGGTGGCGTACCAGGTCGTCGAGGGTGAACGGGTGCTGCCGGAAGGTACGCATCGACAGGTATGGCCCGGTGGTCGCCACCGGAGGCAGGACGGCGTGCAGCCGGGTTCCGTCCGGCAACCGCGCGTCGACGTAGGGGCTGCCCTCGTCCAGCCGTCGGCCACAGGCGGCGGCGAGCCGTTGGGCGAGTCGGCGTACGTCGTCGGGGGTGCCGAGCGGCACCGGGACCGGGGACAGGCCGGCGCCCCGGTCGATCCAGACCTGCGCACCGTTGACCAGTACGTCGGTGACCTCCGCGTCCGCCAGCAGCGGTGCCAGCGGCCCGGCACCGACCAGGTCGTGGTGTACCCGGCTGGCCATCCGGAGCACGGCGGTGTCGCCCAGTACGGCGGCACCCGGCTCGGCCCGTACCGCCGAGACGACGGCGGCCGGGGTGACGGTCGTACCCTCGGCGGCGAACCGGCGTCGGACCCGGGCGGCGAGTTCGTGCGGCTGCCCGCCCCGGGCGGTCATTCCGCGCCCGCCCGGATCCCGACCGCGCCGGTGAGGTCGGTGATGATGCGCTGGCACAGGGCGGCCAGCGGACCCCGTCCGGTGGCGGCCGGAGCCTCGCCCCGCTCCAGGTTGCGGCACAGGCCCGGCTCCGGACGCAACGTGCCGACCAGTGGCAGATCGAGTGCCCGGGCGACCTCGCGGGCCTTGAGCCGACCGGGTGCCGGACCACGCACGATGACCGAGAGGTTGGCGCAGTGCAGTCCGGCGACCGCGGCCACCCGGGCCGCCGCGGCGGTGGCCCGCAGCTCTGCGGGCACCAGGACGAACGCCTGGTCGGCCGCCTGCAACGCGATCACGGCCGCGTCGTCGAGTTGGCGGGGCAGGTCCACGATGACGACGTCCCGGCCGCGTCGGCCGGCGTCCATGGTGGCCGCCATCGCCTCGGCCGGCAGGGCGAGCAGGTCACCCCGGTCCCAGGAGAGCGCCACCAGGTCGCCACGGCTGGGCAGCGCCCGGACCAGCGCCGGTGCGTCGACCCGGCCGTCCGCCTCGGTCAGCGCGGGCCAGCGCAGGCCCTCCAACTGTTCCCAGCCGAGGACCAGGTCCAGGCCGCCGCCGAGCGGGTCGGCGTCGACCAGCAGGGTACGCAGGCCACTGCGGGCGGCCGTGACCGCGAGGCCGCCGGCCAGCACGCTCGCTCCGGCGCCGCCCCGACCACCGATCACCCCGACGATCCGGGCCGGGCCGTCCGTCATGCCCCTACCGGCCGCCCCCTCGGCGAACCGGTCGACCAGCCATGGCTCGGCCGCCGGCAGCACGGCCACGTGCTCGGCGCCGATCAACTCGGCCACCTCCCAGCCGCCGTCGCCCTGCCCCGACCGGCCGACCAGGACTATCCGGGGCCGGCGGGGCAACCTCGACCGCAGACAGGCCTGGGCCTGGTCGGTGCCGACCAGCACCTGCGGCGCGGCGGCCCAGCGGGACCGGGCAGCGGCCGGATCCTGGGCCACCTCCACCTCGCTGCCGCCCGCCGCGGCGAGCCGTAGCAGTTCGTCGAGCAGTTCGTTGTCCGAGGTCACGACCAGGGGCAGGCGCGGTCCGGGACGGACCGGGGTACGCGGTGGCATCACGTCCTCCAGCGGGGGATCCGGCTCCAGCGGGTGGTCCGGTTACCGGCACACCCTGGCGTCCGGTTCGCCCCTCGCCAACGCCCCGAAGGCCGGGCTGTGGATAACTGAGCCGGCTGTGGATAACTCGTTCCACCCGAGTGGATCTGCTAAGCGAACCCGCGCATAGCGGCACCAATCTGGCGGGGGATGCCACGCCTCCCGTCGTACGCCGAACGGGTTTTTCCGGGCGGGGACGCGGGCGCGGCGCGCGGGCACCGGCCCTTCGCGGGACGTCGGCCGGCGTGCGATATCCCGGAGCGGTACGGGTACGCGACCACCGGAACCTGCCGCTACCGCAGGAAAGTCAAGGGGAGGAGCAGCCGTCATGGCGCAGTCCGTGAGCAGCGTGGTGCTGGAGCCGGCCGCACAGGAAGTGGCCCGGATGACCGCTAATCCGCCGTTCCTGTTCCAACTCACCCCGGCGCAGGGTCGGGCGAAGCTGGCCGAGTTGCAGTCCGGCAACACGCCGAGGCCCGAGGCGGACATCGAGGACATCATGGTGCCCGGCGGCCCGTCCGGTCAGGTCCCGGTCCGGATCGTCCGACCCAGGGGCGAGGGGCCACCTCGCCGAGACGGTGGAGGGGGCGGCAGGTTACTCGACCGGGTCCGCGCCGCCGCCCACGAGATGATGCAGCCGAAGGGGGTCGGCGGGATGCTCCCGGCCGTGCTCTACCTGCACGGCGCGGGCTGGGTGTACGGGGATTCCCACACCCATGACCGACTCATCCGCGAACTCGCCGTGCAGTCCCACTCGGCCATCGTCTTTCCGGAGTACAGCCGGTCGCCGGAGGCGCGGTATCCGACCGCGGTCGAGGAGTGCTACGCGGTGGCGCAGTGGATCGCCGACCAGGGCGGCGACTACGGCCTGGACACCTCCCGGATGGCCGTCGCGGGCGACTCCGTCGGCGGGAACATGTCCACGGTGCTGGCGATGCTGGCCAATCAGCGCAACGGCCCCCGCTTCGCCCAACAGGTCATGCTCTACCCGGTCACCGACGCCAACTTCGAGACCGGGTCCTACCGGGAGTTCGCCGACGGCTACTACCTCCGTCGGGAGCAGATGATGTGGTTCTGGGACCAGTACCTGCCCGACCGGGCCGAACGGTCGAACCCGATGGCGTCGCCGTTGAACGCCAGCATCGACCAACTGAAGGGCCTGCCGCCCACGCTGATCACGACGAACGAGGCGGACGTGCTGCGCGACGAGGGTGAGGCGTACGCCTCGAAGCTGCGCCAGGCCGGTGTTCCGGTGACCCTGGTCCGCTACCAGGGCATCATCCACGACATGGCGATGCTCGACTCGCTGGCCAAGACGCAGGCCGCACAGGCCGTCACCGCACAGGCCGCGCTGACCCTGAACCGCGCCCTGCACCACCCCTGACCGGTGTGAGTACCGCCGCGTGTCGGATTTGAGTAGCGGCATGGGCATAACCGTGACGCCCCAACGGTTACCGGGCTGCCCGGCCCCGTCGCTCCACACCACCCGGTCCGGGCCGCCGGGCCACCGTCCACCCGGTCCCCGGACTCCGGCGACCAACACCGGAACCGGCGGCGCGACCCGTGACTCGTCGCCTCGGTAAGGCGTTTCGGCCCTCTCCGACAGGGGTTGACCAGGGTCGGTGCGACGAAACCGATAAAAGCGACGACCCCCGTCGGGGGGAGACGGGGGTCGTCTGGGGTTCGGCTCCGGGGGGGTCGAGCCGAACCCGCTCAGCGGTCACGGGGGGTGCGACCGCCGAGGGTCTACCGAGCACAGAGGATATGAAAGTGTGTCGTAAATACAAGCATGCCTGAGTCGACCCGTATACGTCGAGTGGCGTTAACTTCCACTCCCTGCGAAAGTCTGCCTTCGCAGTGTGACAGTGATCACCAGGCGGGCTGATCAACCGCTCAGTCGGTAACCGGCCGACAGGTGCCAAAGGTGACCCCGCGCACCCGGTGACCATAGACCATCCGGCTAGACTTTCGCGCCGTGGGCCGAAGCGCCGCTTTTTTCGATCTGGACAAGACCGTCATCGCCAAGTCGAGCGCGTTGGCGTTCGGTAGGCCGTTCTACCGGGACGGGTTGATCACACGTCGAGACGTGGTCAAATCCGCGTACGCCCAGCTCATGTTCCGGCTGGGCGGCACCGACGAGCAGACAATGGCGCGTACCAGGGACTACCTGGCCGCACTCTGCAAGGGCTGGCCGGTGGACCAGGTCCGCCAGATCGTCGCCGAGACACTGCACGAGCTGATCAACCCCTACGTGTACGCCGAAGCCGCGGCGCTGATCGAGGAGCACCAGGCCGCCGGTCGGGACGTCGTACTGGTCTCCGCCTCCGGTGAGGAGATGGTCCGACCGATCGGCGAACTGCTCGGTGTCGCCGACGTGATCGCGACCCGGATGTCGGTGGTGGACGGGCGCTACAGCGGCGAGGTGGAGTTCTACGCCGCCGGGCCGAGCAAGGTCGACGCGGTCGGCGAGCTGGCCCGGGAACGCGGCTACGACCTCGACCAGTCGTACGCGTACTCCGACTCGGTCAGTGATCGTCCGCTGCTGGAGTGCGTCGGGCACCCGAGCGCCGTCAATCCGGACCGGGCACTGCGCAAGCTGGCCACCGAGAACGGTTGGCCGGTACTGGAGTTCCGGCACCCCGTACCGCTCGGTCGGCGGCTCCGGGAACGCCCTGCGGTGCCGGTCGCGGCGGCGGCCATCGGAGTCGGCGTCGGCGTGGCCATCGGCATCGCCTGGTACGGCCGGCATCGTCGGGCCCGCGCCAGCACCGCCTGACGGCCAGGGGTTGGTAAGAAGGGGCCCTTCTTATGCAGAAAGCGATAAGAAGGGGCCCTTCCTTTCAATCAGGTGAGTACCTCGTCGCCGATGGCCGTCAGCCGCTCGGCGCCGAGTTCGATGGCGGTGGCGTAGTGGCGTAGCCAGGAGCGGACCCCGTCGGAGGTGCCGGTGGCGAACGCGCCGGCCGCGCCGACGTACTCCGGCTCGCGTTCCAGGTGACCCAGGTCCACCGCGATCAGCCCGCGCGGATCCAGACCGGTGGCGAGCAGGGTGAGTCGGGCAGCGGCCCGGGCCACCACCCCGGAGGGCCCGGCGAAGGGCCGTAGCGCGAGCAGTTCTCCGTGCACCACCGCGGCGAGGATCAGCGGTGACACCGAGGTTCCACCGACGACCAGGCCGGCCAGGCCGTCCAGCCGGGCGCTGAGCGCGCGCAGTGCGATCGACTGCCCGCCGGGCGGGACGACGCCGGGATCGGATGCCGGGATCGGGCGGCCGAGTTCGTCCTCGGGCACCGTGCCCTGGGCGGCCAGCGTGTGCAGCTTCGCCAGCACCTGGCGGGGTGCCCTGGGCCACAGGTCGGCGAGCCCCGGCAGCGCCCCGGCGACCCGCAGGGCGCCCTGTAGCACCGGGTCGGTGACGGTGCCGGCCCGGACGGCTTCACGCTCGTGGACGTACCCCTCCAGGGCGGAACTCGCCACCGCGGACCGGAGGCTGACCTCGGCCGCGACCTGGCCACCGTGCCGGCGCAGCGCGCGGTGCCGCAGCGCCTCGTCGACCCGCTCGCGGGCGCGGTCCACGGCTGGCGCGACGTCGGCGAGGCTGAGCAGCGGGGCGAGCGGATCGGTCGGCACTCTGCCACCGTAGTTCCCAGCGCCGTGGCTCCCGGCGTCGGAGTTCCGGGCGCCGTGGTTCTCGACGTCGTGGTTCTCGACGTCGTGGTTCTCGACGCCGGTGTTCCCGGGGGGCGACGCGACCCGTCCCACCCAGGCCCGCCCAGGCGGAGCCCGGGTGGGACCGGCGAGCGCCGGAAGTCGGCCATTCGGCGCGCTCTGGTGCCGGAGCGCTCCAGATCCCTCGCACCAGCCACGACACGCCGATTAACCTCCTACCGAACACACGTCACGCGACGCCTGAGGAGCCCCCACCATGAGCGAGACTCTGGCAAACCTGTTGCAGGAGACCCGGCAGTTCCCGCCGCCGGCCGAGCTTGCCGCCGCCGCCAACGTCACCGCCGCCGCCTACGACGAGGCTGCCGCGGACCGGCTGGCGTTCTGGGCCCGGCAGGCTGGCCGGCTGGACTGGTCGAAGGAGTGGGACCAGATCCTCGACTGGTCCAACCCACCGTTCGCCAAGTGGTTCGTGGGCGGCCAGCTCAACGTCGCCTACAACTGCCTGGACCGGCACGTCCTCGCCGGCAACGGCGACCGGGTGGCCATCGAGTGGGAGGGTGAGCCCGGCGACAACCGCACCATCACGTACGCCGACCTGCTCGCGATGACCAGCCAGGCGGCCAACGCGCTGACCGATCTCGGCGTCGTCGCCGGGGACCGGGTGGCGATCTACCTGCCGATGATTCCGGAGGCGGCGGTCGCGATGCTCGCCTGTGCCCGGATCGGGGCCACCCACAGCGTGGTCTTCGGCGGCTTCTCCGCCGACTCGCTGTCCAACCGGATCCAGGACGCGACCGCCAAGGTCGTCATCACCGCCGACGGCGGGTACCGGCGGGGCAAGCCGTCGGCGCTGAAGCCGACGGTCGACGAGGCCGTCAGCCGGTGTCCGAGCATCGAGCACGTCCTGGTGGTCCGGCGTACCGGCCAGGAGGTCGACTGGACGGACAAGGACCTGTGGTGGCACGAGACGGTGGAGACCGCCTCGACCGAGCACACCGCCGAGGCGTTCGACGCCGAGCACCCGCTGTTCATCCTCTACACGAGCGGCACGACGGCCAAGCCGAAGGGCATCCTGCACACCTCGGGCGGGTACCTGACCCAGGCCGCGTACACCCACCACGCGGTCTTCGACCTGAAGCCGGAGACCGACGTCTACTGGTGCTCCGCGGACATCGGCTGGGTGACCGGGCACTCGTACATCGTCTACGGTCCGCTGGCCAACGGCGCGACCCAGTTGATGTACGAGGGCACCCCGGACACCCCGCACCGGGGCCGGTTCTGGGAGCTGATCCAGAAGCACAAGGTGACCATCCTCTACACCGCGCCCACGCTGATCCGCACGATGATGAAGTGGGGCGCCGACATCCCCCAGAAGTACGACCTGTCGTCGCTGCGCCTGCTCGGCAGCGTCGGCGAGCCGATCAACCCCGAGGCGTGGATGTGGTACCGGGAGAACATCGGTCGGGGCGAGTGCCCGGTCGTCGACACCTGGTGGCAGACCGAGACGGGCGCCATCATGATCTCCCCGTTGCCGGGGGTGACCGCGACCAAGCCGGGCAGCGCGATGCGCCCGCTGCCGGGCATCACCGCCGACGTGGTCGACGACCAGGCCGGGTCGGTGCCGAACGGTGGCGGCGGCTTCCTCGTGCTGCGTGAGCCGTGGCCGTCGATGCTGCGCACCATCTGGGGCGACGACGAGCGGTTCGTCGACACCTACTGGTCCCGGTTCGAGGGGCTGTACTTCGCCGGGGACGGGGCGAAGAAGGACGACGACGGTGACCTGTGGCTGCTCGGCCGGGTCGACGACGTGATGCTGGTGTCGGGGCACAACATCTCGACGACGGAGGTCGAGTCGGCACTGGTTTCGCATCCGTCGGTCGCCGAGGCTGCCGTGGTCGGCGCGACCGACCCGACCACCGGACAGGCGATCGTCGCGTTCACCATTCCGCGCGGTCACGTCGACACCTCGGGCGAGGCCGGCGAGGCCCTGATCGCCGAGCTACGTGAGCACGTCTCGAAGACGCTCGGCCCGATCGCCAAGCCGCGCCAGATCATGCTGGTGGCGGAGCTGCCGAAGACCCGTTCGGGCAAGATCATGCGGCGGCTGCTCCGTGACGTGGCCGAGAACCGCTCTCTCGGCGACGTGACGACGTTGCAGGACTCCTCGGTGATGGAACTGATCTCGGCCGGCATGCGCTCGGGCAAGTCCGACGAGGACTGACCGCCCCGCGGCACGGACAAGATGGGCGGGCCCGCTGCGGGTCCGCCCATCGTCGTCGCCGGGCACTGTCGTCCGGGGGCCGTCGCGGCGAGTGGTCGTCGGGCGACTGGTCGTCGAGCGGGGCCGGTTCCGGACACAGCGCTGTCCGCAAGTAGACGAACGACCAGGCGGCAGGGTTTCGACCGTGGCCGAATCGTGACATGCACATGACTGAAAATAGGTGCCCGTTAGAAAGTTTTCGCCCTGATTAGACGGGGATCGGCCGGACAGGATGGCGCACCGGTCCCTCGTGACAGCGTTCGATACATCTGCAAAGGTGGTGGTCGCGTCTGATGACAGTGCCCGCCATGAGCCGGCCTGTTCTGTAACACTTCCACAAAGGAGGAGGACCTTTGAGGAGACGAGTCACGGCCGGCCTGGCAGGTGCCACAGCCGCGCTGTTGGCCGCCAGTGCGGTCGCCGTGCCGGCGTACGGCGCTCCGGCGCCGGCTCCGGCTTCCGTCGATCGGGAGCCCCAGGGAGCGGCCCACCGGGCCGACAACCTGCCCGACCCATTCGCCGAGCAGGAGCGCGAGGTCCGTAAGCAGGCCATCGCCGACCTGATCTCCGGCAAGGCCAAGCTGCAGACCCGGAACGGGTCAAAGGTCATCCAGGTCAAGGCCGACCGGTTCGTCGAGTACCAGCAGCCGCCGAAGGTCGACCCGATCTTCAGCATCCTGGTGGAGTTCGGTAACCAGAAGGACCCGCGTACCGGCGGCACCGACGGCCCGCTGCACAACCAGATCCCCGCGCGGGACCGGGTCTACGACGGCAGCCCGACGGACGACAACAGCACGATCTGGCGTTCCGACTTCAACCGTCAGTCATACATGGACCTCTTCTACAGCACCAAGAAGGAGTCGATGCGGGACTTCTACCTGAAGCAGTCCGGCGGCCGGTACACGGTCGGTGGTGACGTCAGCGACTGGGTCACGGTTCCGTTCAACGAGGCCCGGTACGGCAGCAACGAGATCCCCGAGCGGGACGGCTACTGGGCCTTCGTCAAGGACACCGCCACCGCCTGGTACGAGTCGCAGGTCGCGGCGGGCAAGAGCAACGCCGAAATCCAGACGTACCTGAAGCAGTTCGACATCTGGGACCGGTCCGACTACGACAACGACGGCGACTTCAACGAGCCCGACGGCTACATCGACCACTTCCAGGCGGTGCACGCCGGTGAGGGCGAGGAGGCCGGCGGCGGTGCCCAGGGTGCCGACGCGATCTGGTCGCACCGCTGGTCCGCGTTCACGGACCTGGCGGGCAGCGCCGGACCGGACTTCAACAAGCACGGCGGCGTGCAGATCGGCGACAGCGGGATCTGGATCCGTGACTACACCACGGAGCCGGAGAACGGCGGACTCGGCGTCTTCGCGCACGAGTACGGCCACGACCTCGGCCTGCCCGACCTGTACGACACCCAGGGCGGCGACAACGGCGTCGGGTTCTGGAGCCTCATGGCCTCGGGTTCGTGGTTGAACCACGGCAAGGAGGACATCGGCTCCACCCCGGGGTACATGGACCCGTGGTCGAAGCTGTACCTGGGGTGGCTCAACCACTCGACCGTCGACTGGGACAGCGGTACGACGTACGCGACCCTCGGGGCGGCCGGTGACACCGACGGTCTCGCCCAGGCGGTCGTGGTGAACCTGCCCGACCAGGAGGTCAGCACCGAACTGAACACTCCGTTCGAGGGACAGTACGAGTGGTGGAGCGGCAGCGCCGACGACCTCACGAGCACGCTGGCCCGGCCCCTCGACCTGACCGGAGCCACCACCGCGTCCATCAACGCGAAGGCCTGGTACAACATCGAGGAGGACTTCGACTACCTCTACGCGGAGGTGTCGACGAACGGCGGTTCCACCTGGACCCCGCTGGACCACCCGCTGATCGACGAGCCCGAGGCCGGCGGTGTCCCCGAGAAGGGCATCGACGGCTCCACCGAGGGCGAGTGGATCGACCTCAACTACGACCTGGCGGCGTACGTCGGACAGACCGTCCAGTTCCGCTACCGCTACGCGAGTG
Organism: Plantactinospora solaniradicis; assembly: GCF_042658085.1. NCBI lineage: Bacteria > Bacillati > Actinomycetota > Actinomycetes > Micromonosporales > Micromonosporaceae > Plantactinospora > Plantactinospora solaniradicis. The sequence continues at coordinate 258,346 of NZ_JBHSPR010000017.1, forward strand.
ACGCCGGAACGAACTTCGAGGGTGCGTTCCTGGACAACGTCTCGCTGGTCAAGAACGGTGCCGCGGTCTGGACCGATGGTGTCGAGACGGTTGACCCGGGCTGGACCGCGGATGGCTTCACCCGGTTCACCGGCAAGATCGTCGAGGAGGTCCCGCAGTTCTACATCGCGGAGTACCGGACCTACTACGGGTACGACAAGACCCTGGAGACCGGCCCCTACAACTTCGGCTGGACGAGCACCAGGCCGGACTTCGTGGAGCGGTTCAAGAACCACCAGGGCCTGCTGGTCTGGTACGTGAACTACGCGTACGACGACAACGACACCATCGACCACCCGGGCTTCGGCCTGAACCTTCCGGTCGACGTCCGGCCGGGTCCGATCACGGTTCCGGGCGTCGGCAACATCACCAACCGGCGGAGCAGCTACGACGCCACGTTCAGCAGGTTCACCAAGCCGGCGCAGACGTTCCACCTGAACGGTGTGCCGACCACGGTGCCGAAGCTGAACCCGGTGACGGTGTTCAACGACTCGCAGCCGGACCGCTACTGGTCCCCGCAGAACCCGATGAACTCGGTCAAGGTGGCCGGCACCGGCACCAAGATCGAACTTCTGCTGGAGAACCGCCTGATCAGCGATCTGGCGATCATCAAGATCACCAACTGATCCGGTAGTCGACACGGTCGGGGCCGGAAGCGCGCAGCGCTTCCGGCCCCGATCCCTTTCCCGCCTCAGAACGCCAGGTCGAGCCAGCCGTACCGGTGCACGCAGGGTGGGCCGGCCGCGATACCGAGCCGCCGGTCGTCCAGATCCAGCAGTACGGAGTAGACCGTCTCGGAGCGCTCCGCCAACGGAACCCGCTCGTCGACGTGCCGACAGATGCTCTGCGGGTGGCTGGCGTGATCCCGGAACAGCGCGACGAGGTCATGCTCGCCCACCTTGCCGACCGCCGCCTTCGGGGCCAGCAGGCGCCGGGCGCGGGCCGACCGGAACAGCGACGATCCGCCCCAGTCCTTGATGGTGTCGTACACCGGCAGCGCCGTCTCCAGATGGTTGGCATGGGTGATCAACCCGTCCACCGGATGTGACCAGCCCACGTCACCGGGCACCATTTCGAGGTCGATCAGCTCGCCGCCCGCCTCGGCCGCCTGCCCCAGCAGCAGGTTGATCGAGCTGTTCCGGGTGCCCCGGCACACCGCCTTCAGCGCCTCGGCCAGACTGTCCGCCTCCAGCGCGGCCCGCAGCAGCACGTGGTACGGCACCCCCGGCTCGACGCCGACGTCGGGAAGCCCGTCCCGGTCGCAGCCGAGCATGTTCACGCAGACTCCGACACCCGCCGAGTTCAGCCCGGTCTTGGCGAGCATTCCCGCCTCGGTCAGGGTCAGCACCGTCAGTCCCCGCTCGTCGCGGGTGGCGAGCAGCAGCATCACGTCCCGCTGGTCGGGGTGCCAGTCCCAGTTCTGTCCGAGCAGCAGGTGGCCGTTGCCGGTGTGCGTACCGAGGACACCGACGGCGGTGCACGCCCCGGCGTTGGCGTCCGGCGGCGGAGCACCGGTCGCCTCGCGTACCCGACGGTTGCCGTAGATCAGCTCGGTACGGGCGTTGAGCGCGTAGAGCTCGTCGACCCGGACGTCGGCCCCCTCGGCGATTCCGTCCAGCATTTCGGCGACCCGGGGATGGTGCCGCCGGGTGGACTCCCGGAATGCGAGCCCCGCGGCACGGACTGCGGCGGCGTCCAGTCCGGCCTCGTCCCGGAACCGGTTCAGGTAGAACTCCAGATTTGCCACGATGAGGTCCCGGGCCGCGGCACCGTAACCCCTGCCGCACTCCGCCGGCCTTCCCTGGACCCGGACCAGGGGCACCGGCAGATCGGGATGGTTGATCCGACGCGCGGAAGTCATGCCAGCACGGTAGCCGGGCCGCGCCCCGACGTCACCGGCAGACCTGATCCCCTAGTCAGGAGCCCCCGGGCTGGCCCCGTCCGAACCCGGGTGATATCCCCGACGATCCCCCGATCCACAGGTCGCGGCGGGCCCTCGTACCGGAGATAGCCCTAGGCTGTGCCACATGAGGGAGCGAATCGGCCGGCTCAGTGGTCACGCTCATGACGACACCGAGCGGAGCGAGGTGGTGGCATGAGCGAGGTCAGTAGGAAGTCCGTCGTCGACGAGTCCTGCGTACTGGTGGACGGGCCGTGGACGCATCGGTTCGTCGGGGCCAACGGCAGCAGGTTCCATGTCGTGGAGGCGGGCAGCGGACCGCTGGTGCTGTTCCTGCACGGCTTTCCCGAGTTCTGGTGGGCCTGGCACGACATGCTGCCGGCCGTGGCCGATGCCGGGTACCGGGCCGTCGCGGTCGACCTGCGCGGTTACGGCGCGAGCGACAAGCCGCCCCGGGGGTACGACGGTTACACCCTCGCCGCAGACGTGGCCGGGCTGATCCGGGCGCTCGGCGAGCGTTCGGCGGTGCTGGTCGGCGCGGGGGCCGGCGGCATGATCGGCTGGACCGCCGCGGCCTTCCACCCGAGTCTGGTCCGCCGGCTCGTGGTCCTCGCGGCCCCGCATCCGCTGCGCCTGCGTGCCGGGATCTTCGCCGACCCGCGCGGCCAGTTCGCGGCGGCGACGCCGACGCTGAAGTTCCAGATCCCTCGCTACGAGCACGTGCTCACCCGGGACGACGCGGCGCTGGTCGGCTACTTCCTACAGCGCTGGGGCGGGCCGGACTGGGTCGGCAGCGCCGGCTTCGACGAGTACGCGGACCGCTGCCGGCAGGCCATGCGGATCCCCCAGGCGGCGTTCTGCGCGATGGAGGGTTACCGGTGGGCCTTCCGCTCGGTGCTCCGCCTGCACGGCTACCGCTTCGTCAAGCTCATGCAGGAGCCACTGGTCACCCCGACCCTGCAACTGCACGGCGAGCTGGACCGGGCCTCGCTGCCGCGTACCGCCCAGGGCTCCAGCCGCTATGTCCGGGCGCCGTACGAGTGGCGCCTGCTCGACGGAGTCGGCCACTTCCCGCACGTCGAGGCGACCGATCTGGTGCTCGGCGAGGTGCTCCGGTGGGCGAAGTCCTGAGCCGCCGGGCTGGTCAGGCCCGGTTCTCGCGCAGGTCGGTGACCTCCGCCACCGGCGCCCAGCCCTGGTAGACCCCGAAGTCGAACGCCTCCAGCCCCATCGCCTCGGCGACCGGCCAACGGCCCCCCGTGTACTCGACCCGGAGCCAGTTGTCGTGCCGGGCGAGCACGATGAACGGCTGGCCCTGCCAGGAGCATCTGGTCCGGACGTAGACCAGTTCGGCGACCTCGGCCGCCGCCACCACTGCGCGAAACCGGCCGGGCCGGACCTCCTCGAAGCCCTCACCCGGCTCCGGCTGGTAGAGCCGTACCTCGTCACCGGCCGGACTGGCTTCGTACTCCTGCCCACGCCACTGGGCGACGTAGCCGTCGCGCATCAGTCCTCCTCGGCCCGACGCCAGACGGGTACGTCGCAGTCCAGGGTCGCGATCAGCCGCTCCGTGCCGTCGACATCGATCCGCCAGAGCTGGGTGTCGTGCGGCAGCCGAACGCTGTCCACCTTGAACTCCGCCACCACGTCGCTGCTCTCTCCCGGCGCGAAGCCGTTGCCCCGGAAGGGCGGTCGTTCGATCACCCATCCCTCCATCGCCCGCATGGCGGCCTCGCTCTGCCCCCCGTACGGGATCCGGTAGAGGCTGGGCCGGTAGGCGGGCCAGCGGAGCACGTAGATCTCGTCGGCGTCGCGGACGAACGGGGAGCCTGGGTAGCCGAGCCCGAGCGCGCCGTAGAACTTGGCCGGCGTACGCAGGTGGGCGACCTCGGACGCGCGGTGCACGAAGCCCGACACCCGGTCGTAGCCCCGGTCGAGATAGTAGGAGAGCTGGCTCGGGGCGATCGTCTTCTGCATCATGGTCGGCCGTCCCGGGTCCTCCCGGGCGGGCGCGTACGTCGACCGTGGCGCCTCCTCCTCGGTCGGCGCCGGCTGCGTCTGCTCTGCGGTATCGGTGTCGTCGCCGAGACCCACCTCGGCGGCCCAGTTCGCCAGCGCGACGATCTGTCCACCGGGCAACTTGGCCCCCACCGGCGTTCCCGGGTTCACCGCGAACGACCACGCGTCGTCGGGCCACCGCCGGATCAACTGGGCGAATTTCACCGCGACCGTCTCGACCGGCGTCGGGAGGTGGTCCCCGAGCCGCTCCGGCGAGGTGAACACGACGACGTACGTCTCCCCGTCCAGCGCCTCCGTACGCCACCGGAAGCCGTCGTCCCCGGGGCGGGCGCCCGGTGCCGAGCGTATGTCGACCGGCAGCAGCACCTTGGCGAGCAGCAGGGTGGAGAGGAACGTGTCGGTGCTGCCGTCGCCGGCCGCGTCGAGCAGACTCCGCTCCACGTCGTTGGCCGGTACGAAATCGGCCGGAAGCCGACCGGCGGGGGCCGGATCGGCGGCGGACTCCGGTTGGGCGGGAGCCGGATCGGCGGACGGGGGTTGGGCGGGGACCGTCTCGCTCGGAATCCGCTCGGTGACCGGATCCGGATCCGTGGCGACCGGGGGATCGAAGGCGGCCGGCGGATCGAAGGCGGCCGGCTCGGCGGGACCCGAGCTGGTGAAGATCGACTCGGTGCGGGTCGGCTCGCTGGCCACCGGGCCCGTGACGATCGGCTCGGTGCGGGCCGACTCGGTGGGCGTCGATTCGGTGTGTGTCGGACCGGCTGGCATCCGGCCGGTGGGAAACGCGTCGTAGGCGGTCGTCCTACGCTCCGACGAGCCGCCGGACCACGAATCGCCGACCGGCTGCCGGGAGACGGGAGTGAACAGGGACGCCTCGGTGTGCTGAGCCGTCGGCGTCCAGGGTTCCGGTGCCCGGATCTCGGCCGGCGGGGCCTGCGGTGTGTGCCCTGCCGGCGCCGGCTCGTCGGTCGTCCGGGGTGCGGCCGATGCGGCGATCGGCACCGTCGCCTGCTGGTCCGTCGCCTGGCCGCCCGGACCGTTCCAGGCCGGCGGTGGGCTGGCCGACGCCGCGCCGGACAGCGCCGCGGAATCGCCGGCGCGTGTCGACGACTCGGCCGGAGCCGTCGGGCCGCCGTTCGCGGCCTTCGCCCCGCCGAGCCGTCCCGGACCGGCGGGAGTCATCCAGCCGGCCGAGGTGTCCTCCGAGATCTGGCTGCCGAAGTCGTTGCTCCGGTCGCCGCGATCCGGCGTCGGTGCGATCACCGGCACGGTGGCGGGCGGACCACTCGACGGCGCCGGCGCCGGCTCCGACTGCTCCACCAGCGCGGAGAACCGGGTCGGCTCCGGCTCCGCCAGCGAGGAGAACCGTGCCGGCTCCACCGGTGAGGAGAATCCCGTCGGCTCCGCGTGTGAGGAGAACCGCGTCGGATCGACGCCCGACGAGAACGACTCGGGTTCGACGGGCGACGAGAACGACGCCGGGTCGACGGGCGACGAGAACGACGTCGACTCGACAACCGACGAGAACGACGCCGACCCGGCGGCGGGGGAGAACGACGTTGGCTCGGCGGCCGACGGGAACGACGCCGGGTCGGCCGGCGACGAGTACGAGGCCACCGGCTCCCTTGACGGCTCCGCTGGCCGGAACGGCGCGGCAGGGGGCCTCGACGGCTCCGCTCTCGGGAACGGGGCGGCAGGCGTCCTCGGCGGCTCCGGGCGCGGTGACGCCTCCGGCTCCGGCCGGGACGGCGCTTCCGGCACTGGACGCCGGGGCACGGATGCCGTCGCCCGCGCCCGCGCCGCCCGCTCGACCTGCTCCAGCCGGGCCCGGGCGCCCATGCTGCGGCCGGGCAGCCGTACGTCGCCACGGGAGAGCTGGGAGACGAACCAGGCGGGCAGGTAGCCCTCGATCGGCAGTCCGGGATTGACCGCGAGCCACCACTCCGGGTTGGGCCAGCCGGTGGCCAGTTCGGCGTACGGCGCCCGTCGGGTGGACCCCGCGTTCTCGGCGAGGCAGGCGTGCAGGGCGGAGGTGGACGTGAATGCCAGCACGTGGGTCCGGCCGCCGGTGGTCCAGGTGCCCCAGCCCATCGGGGCGCGGCCGGCGAGCGCGTCGGCGGAGACCGGCAGCAGAAGATCGGTACGCGCCAGAATACGGAAATAGAGTTCCTGGTCACCCGCCCGCAGTGCGTCCCGCATCGCGGCCTCGGTCTCGGTGGCCGGCTCCCATTCGGTCACGGCCACCTCCCTTTCGCCGAACAGGCCACAAGCATCGCGTACAACCTACAAGGTAGGTGCAAGATCACAATGGTTGGCTGGCGGTGGATGCCATGTCCGGCGATCCACCGATAGCATCCGGTGGGCGGATCCGAACCGAATGCGAACCGACCCAATGGCGGACCGACCCGATTCGGAGGCGAGCGATGCCTGGCCGGAGAATACGACTCACGCTGGTTGGCGTCGTCATCGCGGTGGCGGTGCCGCCGATCGCGCCCGGGCCCGCCGTCGCGGCGCCCCTGCCACCAGCGGCGGCGCGACTCGCGGTGCCCGGCTGTGACGACACCGGCCCGCCGCCCAAACCCGTCACGGCCGTGCCGTGGGCTCAGAAGCGGTACGCCCTGGAACGGCTCGCCCCGCTGGCCACCGGAGCCCAGGTGACGGTCGCGGTGATCGACTCCGGCGTCGACGACACGCACCCCCAGTTGCGGAGCCGGATTCTCTCCGGGCGGGACTACCTCGACCCCGGTCTCGACGGGACCCGGGACTGTGTCAGTCACGGCACCGGTGTGGCGAGCATCATCGCGGCGACCTCCAGCCGGGGCGTCGGCTTCCGCGGGCTCGCACCACAGGTGAAGATCCTGCCGGTCCGGGTCAGCGAACAGAAGGTCATCGAAGGCAAGGAATCGGGCAGATACGTAGGTGTCGCGAAGTTCGCCGAGTCCATCCGGTGGGCGGTCGACAACGGCGCGGACGTGATCAACCTCTCGATCGTCTTCTACAAGGACAACGCCCTGCTGAAGAGCGCGATCGAGTACGCCCTCGACAAGGACGTCGTGGTGGTGGGCGCCGCCGGCAACCAGAACGCGGAGGGCAACCCCACGCCGTACCCGACGGCGTACGAAGGGGTGATCGGGGTCGGCTCAGTCGACGAGGCCGGCCAGGTCTCGGCCTTCTCCCAGCGGGGGCCCTGGGTCGACCTGGTCGCCCCGGGCGCGAAGGTGCTGGTGGCTACCCCGGAGCAGGGGCACAAGGAAGACAACGGCACCAGTTTCGCCACACCCTTCGTGGCCGGCACCGCTGCCCTGATCCGGCAGTACTGGCCGGACCTGAACGCGCGTCAGGTGGCCCAACGCCTCGTCGCCACCACCGATCCCGCGCCGGGTACCGACCGCGACGCCTACGGCGCCGGGATCCTCAACCCGTATCGGGCGGTCACCGAGACGGCGGCGCCGGCCCGGCAACCCGCGGCGGCGGGGCTTCCGCCGCGCCAGATCGATCCGGAGGAGGTCGCGCGAGCGGAGCGTCGCTCGGTGACCCAGGAGCGGGCGCTGTGGGTCGCCGGCCTCGCTGGTGCCGTGGCCGTGATCGCCTTGCTGCTCGCCGTCGTACTACCCCGTGGCGCACGCCGCCGCTGGCGCCCCGCCGGTCCGGTGTGACCGCCACCCGCCCGGCCTGGCCGCATCCCGTGCCGAATGGCACGGCTGGGCGGCACGGGCACGGGCACGGGCTGAGCTGGGCTGGGCGCGGGCTGGAGAACAAAAGCAGGTGCCCCGGGCGCCACGCGGAGAGCGTGGCGGCCCGGGGCAACCTGGATGATGCGAAACGGCCCTACTGGAACAGGCCGGTGTTCTTCTTTTCCGTGCTGAGGTAGTCCGCAGCGGACTCGTCCAGCGCCATCTTGATGTCCCGCAGCATGTTCTGCAGGTCCATCGATGCCTGGCGCCACCTCGCCTGCCGAACCGCGTACGCCTCTTTGGCCTCGCCCTCCCAGGTGGAGACGAGCGGCGCAGCGTCCTGCTCCAGCTGGTCCAGCTGCGAGTCGAGCGTGTTCAGCGCCTTTTGGATGTCCGCGCTTGCCTGCTGCAGCGCGGGAAATTGGACGACAAGAAGGCCGTCACCCATCGGATCTTCCCTCCCCAGAGGATCAGAGCGGCAGTGAAAGGCCGCCGGTGTTGGTCGCTGACATCCGGCTCGACGCCTCGGTGTCGGACGCGTCGTACTGCGTACCGGAGGTACGGATCGCGCTAGCGGTCTCGCGCAGCGCACGGTGGATCGTGTCCTGGTCCTGCCGCCACTGCTGCTTGACCGTCTCGAACGAGCGGCCACCAGCGCCCTTCCACGCGCTCTGCAGCACCTCGAGCTCACTCATCAGGCTGGTGAGCATGCTTTGCAGCGACTGGTCGACCTGCTCGAACTTCTGGGCGGTCTGCTGCATCACTGCGGCTTCTGCCTGCGTCTGAGACACCCCGGAAGTCACCCCGCTCCCTCAATCGTCGTAAACCCCGAGACGCCCATTGTGGACCCCCCGGTCGTGTCCGCCACCTCTGTGGGTCGCGGCACAGCATGGCAAATTACTCCCGTAGCCGACGGTAGCGGGCCGAGGCAAGGCTTGGATACCCCCTCGGCGGCCCTGTGGACAAACCCGCGCTGCCAGAGCCACGGGTCGGTCGCTCGCCACCGGCGGCCGCCGATCGATTCTCCGAACTCTGCCCCTCACCCACCACCACTTATCCCGAGGACGCCGGATTGCGCGCCTTCTCGGGGTCCAACGCGGGCCCCTGCGGGATGAGCGACACCAGATTCGCCGGCATCCTTACCCGCTTGGCGCTGGCGTACCCCAGATTGCCGAGCACCTCGGCGCTGGTCACCGGATGACGCCGCCCCTGGTCGGTGACGACGGAGATCGCGCCCCCGGTCGCTCCGGGCGCGGCGGCGGCCTCGACCACGACGCCGCGGCCGGCCTCCAGCACCACCTGGTCGGCGAGCGCACCACCCTGTGGCGACTGTGCGGTGGTCGGGGGCGGGTCAGCTACTTTGGACAGATCCGCGCCGACCCTGATGTTCTGCACCCCACGGTCGTCCGGCACGTCACCGCAGACCACACCACCCTCGGTCGCCGCCATCTTCGGCGTGCTCCGCGGCGCCGCCGCGTCGTCCGTCGGCAACAGGTCGCCCCGCTTCCGGGCGGACCCGAAGTCACCCTGGGACATGTTGATGGCGTCGTCCTGCAACTTGAGGTCGGTGAGCAACAAGTTGGCCTGCAACTCGGTGATGTTGTAGAGGCCGTCCCGCTTGGCGACGACGAACTGGCCGCCGCCACCCTGGCGGTTGACCTCGAAGACCTGGCCGATCTGCGCGCCGGGCACCTCGTCGGACGGCTGCCCCGCGTCGGAGATGTCTATCTTCTTCAGGTCCGCCCCGGCGGGCAGCGCGTTGAGCAGGGCCGGTGCCACCGCCACCTTCCGCTCGCCGCCCCAGGTCAGCGCGTCGAGCACCAGTGACACGTCCCGGATCTTGTACCGGCGGTTGTGCCAGAGCAGGTACAACTCGCCGTTGGGATGTTGGGCGAGCACACCCTCGTCGCCCAGCGACCGACCGCCGGGCGCCGACGTCCCGATCAGCAACGTCGACCGCGGGCTGGCGTCGGAACGCTCTGCGGAGCAGACCGTCCACTCGTTGCCGATGAGACGGTTGGTCGGGGGCAACGACTCGGGCAGGTCGCGGATGCCCAGCAGCACACCGCGCGGCTCGCCCTCCAGCGACTTGCGCGACACCGAGACGGTCTTCGGTCCGGAGCTGCCGATGATGAGCAGCGCGGACGCGTAGTTGAGCACCGGGTGCAGCTTGTTCTCGTAATAGACGTACTGCGCGCCCGACTCCTTCTCGACGATCACCGCCGACTGGTTCTTCCACTTGGTGGCACCACCACCGAGGAACACGCCTACCACCACCGAGCCACCCACCGCGATCAGCGCGATCAGCACGCTGGCCAGGGTCGCCCCGGCCGCGCGCCGGAACGGCGACTGCGCGGGATCGGTCTCGCGCATCACCAGCGCGCCCACCACTCGCTGCACCATGAACTGGTACGAGTGCAACTGGTCCTGCCGCGATGGCATGCGGGCCCCCTCTCCGGTTGGTCCGGCCCATACGATAGGCCCCTGAGCGAATTGCGGGGGGCGGGCCCACGGGCGACGCCCATCCAGGGGAGGCTATCGCGGTGACGGTAACTGCGGCAGACAACAGGGCCCGGTCCGTCGTGCCCGGAGGCAGCCGGATCGACCGGTCGGTACCGGCGCCACTGCCGGCTTCGTCCACGCCGACCCGTTCCGGCCTGCTCGGCGTACGGGCGGGTCAGATCGTGGCGGCACAGGTGGCGATCGCGCTGCTGATCGCCGCCTCCGGCTACGGCCCACTGGCGGTGGTCGGCGCCGCACTGGTCGCCGCCGTGGTGGTGCTGCTGACCTGGATCCGGCTGCGCCGACGCTGGCTGTTCGAGTGGATCGGCATCGGCATGCGGTATTCGGCCCGACAGCGGAACCTGCCGCCGTCGGCCGCACCGGAAGCCCTGCTCGACCTGGTCAACCCCGGTGCCACTGTGGTTCCCGCCGATCTGGCCGGCGACGCGGCGTCAATGATCAGCGACGCCTACGGCCTGACCGCGGTGCTGGAACTCGGCGACCAGGTCGGCATGCTCACCGACGCCTCGCAGGCGCTGCTCTCGCCGGCCAGCCTGCTTCCGGCGCCGACCGCGGAGACTCCGCCGATGCGGGTCCAACTGCTCCTGACCGGCGCGCCGGCGCCGACGCTGAGCGCCGGCGGCGGCACGCCCGCCACGTCGTACCGGCAGCTCACCGACGGGCGGCTGCTCGGGCACGAGCGGGCGCTGCTCGCCGTACGGGTGCTGCGCGCCGACGGCTGGTCCGACGAGGACCTGCGCCGGGCCCTGTCCAGCGCGGTACGCAAGGTGCGCCGCCGTCTCGCCCCGGTACCGACCCGGGCGCTCGGCGAACGCGCCGCGCTCGGGGTACTGGCGGAGACGGTGCACCACGACGGCGTGCAGCCCGGCCGGGAGAACTGGCAGGGCGTACAGCTCGGCGGACTGGTGCAGACCACCTTCCGGCTGCGTCGCTGGCCGGACCTGCGGACCGAGGCCGGCCGGCGGTTCGTGCCCCGGCTGCTCTCGCTGCCGGCCACGGCGACCACGGTGTCGGTCAGCGCCGGACCGTGGGCGGGTGCCGGCACCGACAACATCCGGGTGGACGTGACGGTACGGCTGGCCGCCAACACCGCACCCGCGCTGACCACCGCCGTCCAGGCCCTACGCCGGATGCTCTCGGCGGAGCACGCCGGAGCCCGCCGGCTCGACGGCGAACAACTCGACGGTGTAGCGGCCACCCTGCCGCTGGGGGTGCTCGGCGCCGGCCCGACCGCTCCGGCGGCGGCCACCACCCTGCCCGCGTCCTCTGTGGACGCGCTGGACCTGCCGATCGGCTCGGCCGGACTGATGATCGGCGCCAACCGACACGGCTCGGCGGTGGTCGCCCGGCTGTTCCGCGCCGAGACCACCCGGGTGGTCCTGATCGGCGGCGTCCGGGCCGCACAGCTCATCGCGCTGCGGGCGATGGCGCTCGGCGCCCGGATCGTCGTACAGACCGCCCGGCCGCGCGCCTGGGAACCGTTCGTCCGGGGCGCCAGCGGACCGGGGGCACCGATCGCCGTCATCCCACCGGGCCGTCCGATCGGCGGCGCGCCCGGCACCCAGTTGCAGCCGCTGCTGGTCGTGGTCGACGTCGGACCGGTCGCCGCCGACTCGCAGCCCGGACCGGGCTGGCAGGCCAGCCTGGTGGTCCGGGACGAGTTGGCCCCGGTCGACGTCGACGCCGTCTCCCGGGCCGACCTGGTGGTGCTGCAACCGCTACGGCCGCACGAGGCCCAGCTCGCCGGCATGGCGCTCGGTCTCGGGGACTCGGCGGACTGGCTGACCCGGATCCGGGCCGACATGGTCGGGGTGATCAACCGCCGGGTGCTGCGCTGGGCGCTGCTCTCGGCCACGCCCATCGAGACCCAGTTGATCGGTCCGCCGGCCCGGTTCTGAGCGTGGCGGCCCGGTTCTGACCGCGGCGCGGCCCGGTTCTGAGCGTCGCGGCCCGCATCCGCGCCACCGCCGCCGACCCCGGACCGGTGACCACTTGTCGAGAATTGGCTCGGGGCCACCGGGCCGGCCGGGGATAACGTCACGGCGTGCTGGCCATGACACGAGACGACGGGTACGAACTCTCCGGCGACCGCCTTCGCCTGGATTTCGACCGGGTGCACCACTGGCTCTCCACCGACGCCTACTGGGCGCTGGGCCGTCCCCGGGACGTGCTGCTGCGGGCGATCGACGGCTCCACGGTCTACGGGGTGTACGCCCCGGACGACGGAGCCCAGGTGGCGTTCGCCCGGGTGGTGACGGACGGGGCGACCTTCGCCTGGCTCTGCGACGTGTACGTGGACCCGGCCCGGCGGGGTCATGGGCTGGGCCGCTGGATGGTCGGCGCCATCCGGGACGACCTGGCCGAGCGGGGCGTACGGCGGATCCTGCTCGCCACCCTGGACGCGCACGGCGTGTACACGCCGGTGGGCTTCGCCCCGTTGGCCGAGCCGACCCGCTGGATGGAGCTGGACCAGCGGGGATCGCAGGTGACCCCGCTCACGAGAAAGGGGCTCGATCCCGAAGGACCCCTTACGGTTAGGTCATGAACCAGGTGCGGCGCGGATACCTCTACGGGCTCGGCGCGTACACCCTGTGGGGTTTCTTTCCGCTCTACATCCGGCTGCTCAAGCCGGCCGGGCCGATCGAGATCCTGGCCCACCGGGTGGTCTGGTCGGTGGTGTTCGTCGCGCTGGTGCTGGCGGTGGCCCGCAACTGGGGTTTCCTGCGGGGCCTGCTCCGCCGGCCGAGCGCGCTCGCCGGGGTCGTACTCGCCGCCGCGCTGATCGCGGTCAACTGGGGCACCTACATCTACGGCGTGAACTCGGAACGGGTCGTCGAGACCGCGCTGGGCTACTTCATCAACCCGCTCGTCGTCGTCCTGCTCGGGGTCACCGTGTTGGGAGAGCGGCTGCGGGTGGGCCAGTGGGTCGCGCTCGGCATCGGCGCTGTGGCGGTGGCGGTGCTGGCACTCGACTACGGCCGGCTGCCGTACCTGGCCCTCACCCTGGCCCTCAGCTTCGGCGGCTACAGCCTGGTGAAGAAGCGGCTCGGGCTGCCCGCCGCCGAGGGCATGTTCGTCGAGTCGGCCGTGCTCGCGCTGCCCGCGCTCGGCTACCTCGGCTGGCTCACCTGGCGATCCGACTCCACCTTCGGCCAGGTCTCCGCCGGACACACCACGCTGCTGGTCCTGGCCGGCGCCGCGACCGCGATCCCGCTGCTGCTCTTCGCGGGCGCGGCGAACCGGCTTCCGCTGACCGGGCTGGGCATGTTGCAGTACCTGGCACCGATTCTCCAGCTCGGCTTCGGCGTACTGGTCTTCCACGAGCCGATGCCGCCGGCCCGGCTGGCCGGGTTCGCGCTGGTCTGGCTGGCCCTGGTGGTCTTCACCGTCGACGGGATCCGGCAGGTCCGCCGGTCCCGCAGCGCCCTGCTGGCCGCCACCGCCGAGCCCGCCGCCGCCACCGCCGCCCGCTGACCCGAGTCAACACCCGACGGCGGCAGTCGCCGCTGCTCGCGGGGTTGGCCGAAAACGGCACCGAACAAGCTGTACAAGCGGATTCCACTTCGCGCTCAGCATCTCGCCACCGGTCGGTCATCCACGCACGACTTTATGATCAACGACTTGCAGGCGACACCTGGCGTGGAAGGAAACCTGCCCATGATCAAAGAAGAGGTACCCCGATCAGCGGCGCGGGTGGCCCGTCGGCGTTTCCTGACTCTCACCGGTGCCGCGACGGCGGTCGCCTTCGCCACCAACCTGCCCGGCGGGTCGACCGCGAACGCCGGCACCGGCTCGCTGCCCGACGATCCGTTCACCCTCGGCGTCGCCTCCGGTGACCCGCTGCCGGAGGCGGTGGTCATCTGGACCCGCCTGGCGCCGCGCCCGTACGAGCCGCTGGGCGGGATGCCGTACCACGCGGTGTCGGTGCAGTGGCAGGTGGCGACCGACGAACGGTTCCGCCGGATCGTGCGCTCCGGCACGGCGTCGGCAAAGCCGGAGTACAGCTACAGCGTGCACGTGGACGTCCGGGGCCTGGAGCCGGGCCGGCACTACTGGTACCGCTTCAAGGTGGGCCGGTACCTGAGCCCGGTCGGCCGTACCCGGACCGCGCCGGCACCGTGGCAGCGGGTCGACCAGCTCTCCTTCGCGGTCGCCTCCTGCCAGTCCTGGCCGGACGGTTACTACACGGCGCACCGGCACATCGCCGCGGAGGACGTCGACGCCGTGCTGTTCCTCGGCGACTACCTCTACGAGTACGGCATCTCCACGGCCGGCGGGCTGCGCTACGTCACCGAGCCGGTGCCGAGCCAGTTCCGTACCGAGGCCGACACGCTGGACCGGTACCGGTTGCAGTACGCGCTCTACAAGTCCGACCCCGATCTACAGGCGGCGCACCAGAACGCGCCGTGGATCTCGACCTGGGACGACCACGAGGTCCAGGACAACTACGCGAACCTGACGTCCCGGACCAACGCTCCGGTCGAGGACTTCCTGGTCCGTCGGGCCAGCGCCTACCGGGCGTACTGGGAGCACATGCCGCTGCGTACGCCGGCACCCCGGGGCCCGAACTACATGCTGTACCGGCGGCTGCGGTTCGGTCGACTGGCCGAGGTGAGCGTGCTGGACACCCGCCAGTACCGCTCCGACCAGGCCGACGGTGACGGCTGGAAGGTCGACTCGGCGGTACGCCGCGACCCCGCCCGGGTGCTGGCCGGCGCCCAGCAGCGCCAGTGGCTGCTCGACGGCGTACGCGGGTCGCACGCGACCTGGAACCTGCTGGCCAACCAGGTGATCATGAGTCGGATGGATCTCGACCCCACGGCCGGGAACCTGTACAACATGGACGCCTGGGACGGTTACGGCGCCGAGCAGCAGCAGGTGCTCGACGGGCTGGCCGCACTGCGCGGGCGCAACCCGGTCGTCCTCACCGGCGACGTGCACGCCGCGTACGCCCTGGACATGAAGCGCGACTTCGCCGACCCCGCCTCGCAGACCTTCGGGGTGGAACTGGTCGCGACCTCGATCAGCAGCGGCGGGAACGGCCAGGAGGTCTCCGCCAACGGGCAGAAGTTCCTCGACGGCAACCCGCACCTGAAGCTGGTCAACGAGCGTCGCGGGTACATCGTCGTGCGGCTGCGCCAGCACGAACTGCGGGCTGACTATCGGGTGGTGCCGTACATCGACCGGATCGGCGCGCCGATCTCCACCGTCAAGTCGTTCGTCGTCGAGGCCGGCAACCCCGGCCTGAACCCGGTATGAGAGGGGTAGCCATGCGTAGCATCCTCCGGCGCCGCCTGGCCGGGCTGGCCGGGCTGTCGCCTCGGCGCAGGGCCGTTTCCGCCGCCGTCGCGGCGGGCGCCGCCGTCGCGCTCGCCGGCACCACGATGGCCGTCTCCGGCGCCGGGCCGGCGGACGCCACCAAGCCCGGCGGAAGCACGTGGCTGAGCCTCGGCTCCGACGTGACCCAGGTGGCGGTGAACCCGGTCCCCTGCGCCAACCAGGGCTTCGAACTGCGGTTCGGCAACGTGGGCGCCTCGGAGGTGTACGCCGACGCGTTCCTGGAGGCACCCGCACCGCTGGTGCTGTCCCGGTACCTGGTCTCCAGCTACCTGCCCGCCGGCTACACGCTCAAGGTGAAGATCACGGTGACGGCACCCCGGGCCACCCCGCCCGGCCGGTACGAGGTCACCGTCCGGGCCGGCAAGGAGCGGCTCTCGGTACCGGTCGAGGTCGTCGCGCCACCGGTCGACGAGACCGGCAACCTGGCCAGGTACGTACCGGTCTCGGCGTCCTCGGAGAACCTGCCCACCTATCCGGCCTGCGGTGCGGTGGACGGCGACCGGGACTCCAACCACTGGGCGTCCACCACGGGCTGGAACGACTCCACCCGGGGCACCTTCCCGGACTGGCTCCAGGTGACGTTCGACCGGCCACAGACCGTCGGCCGGGTCGACCTGTACACGCTCGACTCCGCCCGCTATCCCGCGACCGGGTACGGGCTGCGGGACTGGGACGTACAGGTCTCCTCCGGCGGCGGGGCCTGGCAGACCGTCGGGCAGGTACGCGGCAACCTGGTCGGCATGGTGAGCACGACGTTCCCGCCGGTGAGCGCGGACGCGGTCCGGATCGTCACGCTCGCCAGCAACGAGGGAGTCACCTACTCCCGGGTGGTGGAGCTGGAGATCTACGCCTCCTGACGAGTCAGCCCGGGGTGCGAGCGGCATGGTGCCGTTCCCATCCCGGGCCGTGTCGTTGGGGGCTAACGCGCGGGCTGGTCCGCGTCCGCCGGCTCGTGATCCGGAGCCGGCAGCCCGGCTCGGCCGGCGACGGTCTCGTACAGCGACTCCAGCAGGAGCGTCTGCTTCCGGAGGTCGAAGTTCTGCTCCACGTGCCGCCGCGCCTGGCGGCCGAGTCGGATCCGTAGCTCGTCGTCGTCGAGCAGCCGCGCGATTCCGGCGGCAAGCGCCGACCGGTCGCCCTCGGCCCCGAGCAGGCCCGTCTCGCCGTGCAGCACCGCCTCGGGAATACCACTGTGGTGCGTCGAGATCGTCGGCAGACCCAGGCTCGACGCCTCCAGAATCGTCGTCGGCAGCCCTTCGGAGTCCCCGTCCGACGCGGTCTTCGACGGCGAGACGAAGATCCTCGACTCGGCCAGGTGCCGGCCCACCGCCGCCGGTTCCTGTGCGCCCAGGAACGTCGCATCCAGGCCCAGCGCGGCGGCCCGCTCACGCATCGGCTGCTCCAGCGGACCCGAGCCGATCAGGAGCAACCGTGGCCGTCGTTCCGACAGCATGCCGACGGCCTCAAGGAGATCGTCGACGCCCTTCTTCTCGACGAAGCGGCCGACGAAGACGAGGTCCCACTTCTTCGGCCCGACCGACGGGCCGGCCGGGTCGGACGGGTCGAACGACGGGGCGGACGGCATCGGAACCCCGGTGTGGTGCACCAGCACCTTGGCCGGATCCGCACCGATCGCCACCGCCCGGTCCCGGATGAACCCGGAGACGGCGAGGAGGAGGGTGGCCCGCTCGAACACCTGACGCAGGTTGCGCCGGTACCGGACGCCACGTACGCCCGAGGCGTCGGGCTGCCGCGTCACGTCGTAGCCGTGCAGGGTGACGACCAGCGGTACGCCGAGCTGCCGGGCCGTGCCGCTGACGAGCCAACCGTCGTTGCCGAAGTGCGCGTGCACCAGCGCCGGACGCAGCCCGGCCAGCAGGTTCCGCAGTCTCGGCGACTCCCCGGTGAGCCGGAGCCGCAGGAAGGCCCGCCGACCTGCCGGAGTGTCGGGGTAGGCGACCACGTCGGTGTCGGCGGCGATCGGCGAGCTGACCCTGGTGGCGCCGAGGAAGGTCGGCTGCCACCGGGTGAGCGCGTTGCCCTGGTTCCGGATGAACGTCTCGGAGGCGGCGAGCATCCCGCTCCGCCAGATCACGACGGTCGGTTGCGGGCCGGACTGGTGGTGCGGGGACGACGTACTCACGCGCCGATCTCGCCCGCCCGTCCGGTTGCGACGCGGTGCTGCCGCTCCTGTGGGACCGCCGCGGCCGGGCCGGCGGCGCGGTTGGCACCCGGGCGCTTCAGGACCCGGTCCCGCAGGCTGCGTCGCAGTTGCGGCGGGATCAGCCAGATCTGGACGAACGCCAGGTAGTCGTACACCCCCGGCCGGCCGTGCCGCCGGGCCTCGCGGAGCAGGGTCCGGAACACCGTCACGCTCCGGGTCGGCGCCGCCATCGAGCTGATCACGCTCATCGTAAGTGCAGCGTACGCCCGTGGCGTGAGCAGCGGACGGCTCCGCTGAAGCCACTCGAACTGGTGCTGCCAGGACGTGTCGAAGGTGATCCGGGGCCGGTCCTCGTCCTGGTTCCAGAGCACGAGCGGCTCGGCGGCGAAGACGAGGTCGACGTCGTCGTGGCTCAGCGCCCGCAGGGTCCAGTCGAGTTCCTGTAGCCGGCGCAGGCCGACGGTGAACGGAACCCGGCGGAGCAGCTCGGTCGGGGCCATGATCGTCGAGGTCTGGATGAAGCCGTCCCCGTGGAACAGGCCACGACGCACGGTGAGGTACTCGCTGAGCGGCTCGCCCGGCGCCGGCAGCCGGCGGGGCATGACGAACTCGGCGCGCGGGGTGCGGTTGACCAGTCGACTCGCCACGATCGGCATCGGGACCCGGGCGTTCTTCGCCAGATCGAGCTGGATCGCGAGCTTCTCGGGAAGCCACTCGTCGTCGTCGTCCAGCAGTGCCGTGAAGGGGGCGCGGGCCTCGCGGACGCCGACGTTGCGGGCGTTCGGCGCTCCCCCGGACTCCGGCAGGGCGACCACTCGCAGCCGGTCGTCGCCGATCGCCGCGAGCGTGTCGCAGGTGGCGTCGTCCGGCCCGTCGACCACGACGATGACCTCGATGTCGTCCAGGGTCTGGGCCAGCACGCTCCGGACAGCCCGGGTCACCAGCACCGGCCGGTTACGGGTGGGAATCACCACGCTGACGCTAGGTGTAGAGGACATGAAGACCCGCTAACTCAGACATGAAAACGAGGGGTGTATTTCGTGGTGCGATCAAGCGCTACCGGCGAAAACAGTATTGGCCGGGCGCGGCACGCGGGTTAATTCGCAAAGGCGAATGCGCGTACATTCGACAGGCGGAAGCCTGCCGTACGGTGTCCCGGTCGGTCACCATAGAACCGCCGCTGAGCTGGGATACTTATGCCCGGGGGCCAGAATCGGATGATTGCCGTACACTCGCCGAGGATTCGATCGGCGTCCGAGGAATCGAATTGGTGAATTCGAGGAATCGGACAGGTGAATTTGAGGGTAACGGAGGCCAGCGACCAATGGAAACGCCGGATGTCAGCGTGGTGGTGCCGGTCTACAACACCATGCCGTACCTGACCCGGTGCCTGACCTCGCTGGTGGAGCAGACCATCGGGCCGGAGCGGATGCAGATCATCGCCGTCGACGACGGCTCGACCGATCGCAGCGGCCGGGAACTGGACCGCTTCGCGGCGCGTCACCCGGACCTCTTCACCGTCATCCACCAGGCCAACTCGGGTGGCCCGGCCGGCCCGTGCAACCGGGCGCTGGACGTCGCCACCGGCCGGTACGTCTTCTTCGTCGGCTCCGACGACCACCTCGGCCCGGAAGCCCTGCACCGACTGGTCGCCGCCGCGGACTCGTACGGCTCCGACGTGGTGCTGGGCAAGGTCGTCGGCGTCAACAGCCGGCACATCTACCAGGACATCTTCGCCCGCAACGAGGTCGAGGTCAGCCTCTTCGACTCTCCGCTGCCGCGCTCGCTGGCCAACACCAAGCTGTTCCGGCGGGACATGCTGGAGCGGTACCGCATCCGCTACCCCGAGGACCTGCCGATCGGCAGCGACCTGCCGTTCACCCTGGAGGCCTGCTACCGGGCCCGGCGGATCTCGGTGCTCGCCGACTACGACTTCTACTTCGCCGTACGGCGGTTCAGCGCCACCAACATCACCTATCTCAGTCGGCACGCGCGGCGGCTACAGACCGTCGAGGCGAACGTGGCGTTCGTGGCCGGGCTGATCGAGCCCGGCAAGCAGCGGGACGCGGTGCTGGCGTACCGGTTCGACCACGAGATCGCCAAGCTCGTCGAGGACGACCTCCTCCAACTCGACCGTGCCACCCAGCAGCTCGTGCACGACGGGCTCGGACGGCTGGTGGCCGAGCACCTCAACGACGACATCGCCGACCGGCTGGGCCCGGAGACCCGGATCCGGCTGGCGCTGACCCGGGACGGCACCCTCGACGACCTGCTCGCGGTGATCCGGCAGGACGCCGAGGGCGGCGTGCCCCGTACCGTGGTCGAGGGCTCCCGGCGGTACGCGGCGTACCCGGGATTCCGCGACCCCGAGCGGCACCTGCCGGACGCCTGTTTCGACGTCACCACGGTTCCGGACTGGGCGGCCAAGCTCGACGCCACCGGCCTGGCGTGGGAGGACGACGACCTCGGCGAGCGCGTGCTGACCATCACCGCGCACACTCCGGTGCCGCAGCTCGCGGCCCTCGGCGCCGACCCGCTGACGGTGAGCGCGGAGGAGATCCCGGCCGACACCCGGATCATCGCCACCGGTACGGCCGGAACCACCGTACGGATCAGGTTCCGCGCGGCGGACCTGCTCGCCGGCAGCGACTCGACCGGGCAACGCCGGATCGTCTCCGCGCAGGTGGGGGCGTTCGATCCGGACCGCGCCGCGGGGAAGGCGAGCGCCAACGGCGCGGCCGGTTCCGCCGCACTCCGCGCACCCCGGCTGGACGGTGCGGTGCCCCTGGTACGCCGACGCGGTGCCCGGCTCTACGTGATCACGCCGACCCGGGACGGCTCCGGTCGACTCATGATCTCCGTGGTGCCGGTGACCCCGGGCCGGGTCACCGCCCGGCTCCGCCAGTTGGTCCGCCGCCGCTGACGAGCGAGGCTCAGTCTCGGGTGCGCACGGCCAGCCCGTCGAGCAGGTACGTCAGCCCCTGCCGGAAGGTTGCCTCCCAGTCCCGGTCGTCCAGGTGTCCGGTGTCGACGAGCGTGGGATAGCGGTCCCGTTGGGCGGCAAGGTGTTCCCGGGCGGCCTCCCGGGGCGGCTCCGGGGAGTCGGGGCGCTGCCAGGGCGCCAGCGTGACGGCGGACCCGATCACGTAGTTGGCCAGCGCGTAGGTGGCCGCGCCGAGGTCCGGCTCCACCAGCCCGGAGCGGCGGAGCGCCGCCTGGAGGAACTCCGTCCGGGTCAGCACGTTCGGGCCGAGCATCGGCCGGCCGAGCAGCGCCGCCGACCACGGATGGCGCAGCATCGCCGCCCGCCAGCCCAGCAACAGGCCCTCGACGTCGACCCGCCAGTCCCGATCCGATTCCGCGTACCCGTCCCGCCCCGCGTCGCTGTCCCGCCCGGCGTCCCCGTCCCGCCCGGCGTCGGTGTCCCTTCCGTCGGGTAGCCGTACCTCGCCGAAGATGTGGTCCAGCGCCAGGTCGACGACGTCGTCCTTGGTGGCCACGTGCCAGTAGAGCGTGGTGGAACCGGCGTCCAGGTGTTCGGCCAGCCGCCGCATGGTCAGCCCGCCGACGCCCTCCCGGTCCAACAGTTCCACCGCCGCCGCGACGATCCGGTCCCGGCTCAGCGGCGGTCCGCTCCGGGACGGTCGTTGGGGTCGCAGCCACACACCCGTCATGCCGGGGAGTCTAGTATGGCGGTCGAGCACTAGAACGTTGTTCTAGTATCTCGACCGTTGGTCCAGAACCCCGGACACCTCGCTGGAGGAACCGTGGCGCACATCGAGATCAGGCACCTCGGCTACCGGCTGCCCGACGGCCGCCCGCTGCTCGACGACGTCTCCTTCCGGGTCGGGGACGGCGTCACCGCCGCGCTGGTCGGCCCCAACGGCGCGGGCAAGACCACGCTGCTGCGCCTGGTCGCCGGGGACCTCACCCCGACCACCGGGGAGATCGTCAGCTCGGGTGGGCTCGGTGTGATGCGTCAGTTCATCGGCTCGATCCGCGACCACCGGACCGTGCACGACCTGCTGCTCTCGGTGGCGCCCGACCGGATCCGGCAGGCCGCCGCCCGGTTGGCCGACGCCGAACGGGCGTTGGCCGAACACGACGACGAGCCGACCCAACTCCGTTACGCCCACGCCGTCACCGAGTACGTCGAGGCCGGCGGCTACGACCTCGAAGTCGTCTGGGACGCGGTGACCACGGCCGCGCTCGGCCTGCCGTACGAGCGGGCCGGCAGCCGGGACGTCAACACGCTCTCCGGTGGAGAGCAGAAACGCCTCGCCCTGGAGGCCCTGCTGCGGGGCCCGGACCAACTGCTGCTGCTCGACGAGCCGGACAACTACCTCGACGTACCGGGCAAGCAGTGGCTGGAACGACAACTGCGGGCGACCACCAAGACGGTGCTGCTGGTCTCGCACGACCGGCAACTGCTCGCCGAGGCGGCCGACCGGATCGTCACGGTCGAGGACCGGCAGGTCTGGGTGCACGGCGGCGGGTTCGCCAGCTACCCCGCAGCCCGGCGGGACCGGATCGACCAGCTCGACGACCGGCGCCGACGCTGGGAGGAGGAGCACGCCCGGCTCCGGCAGCTGGTACACACCGCTCGGCAGAGCGCCGCCCACAACGACGCGCTCGCCTCGGCGTACCGGGCGGCGCGCAGTCGACTGGCCCGGTTCGAGGACGCCGGGCCACCGACCCGGCCGCCGAAGGAGCAGAACGTGCGGATCCGGCTGCGCGGCGGGCGTACCGGAAAACAGGCCCTGCTCTGCCAGCGGCTCGAACTGACCGGCCTGATGCGACCGTTCGACCTGGAAATCTGGTACGGCGAGCGGGTCGCGGTGCTCGGCTCCAACGGCTCGGGCAAGTCACAGTTCCTCAGGTTGCTGGCGAGCGGCGGCCACCCCGAACCGCCCGACGGTCAGCCCGTTGCCCACCGGGGCACGGTGCGGCTCGGCGCCCGCGTCGTACCCGGACTCTTCGCCCAGACCCATGCCCGACCCGACCTGTACGGGCGCACCCCGGCCGACATCCTGATGACCGGGTACGCCCTGCTCCGCAACGATGCCATGGCGGCGCTGGCCCGGTACGAGATCGCGCCCGCCTGGAACCAGCCGTTCCAGACCCTCTCCGGCGGAGAGCAGGCCCGCTTGCAGATCCTGCTCCTCGAACTGGCCGGGGCCACCCTGCTGTTGCTCGACGAGCCCACCGACAACCTCGACCTCGCCAGCGCCGACGCCCTGCAACGCGGCCTGGCGGACTTCGCCGGCACGGTCGTCACGGTCACCCACGACCGCTGGTTCGCCGCACACACCGACCGCTATCTGCTGTTCCGAGCGGACGGACAGGTCCAGGAGACTGACGAGCCGGTCTGGACCGAGGGCCGGGTCGACCGACCCCGCTGACCCGGAGATCATCCGTACCGAAGTGTTGACATCACTGTGCGTAACCCGATAGAGGTCTTCTTTGGACATCAGAACTTGGCCGGGCGGGATTGGGGCACGACGATGGCGGACCGGGGATCATCTGTACCGAGGCGGCAGCTCGGCCGCTATCTGAAGCTGGCCCGGGAAGAGGCCGGAATCAGCCTGGAACCGGCGGCGAAGACCCTGGAGTGGTCACGGGCCCGGATGTACCGGATCGAGCGCGGCGAGAGCACCCTGCGCAGCCACGACGTCGAGGCCATGTGCCAGTTGTACGGCGTCTCGTCGAGCATGACCGACGTACTGCTCAGCCTGGCCAGGCAGTCGAAGGCAACCGGCTGGTGGCACGCCTACGGCGAGGTAATCCCCTCCTGGTTCGAGCTGTACGTCGGAATGGAGGCAGCGGCCTCCCGCATCCGGCAGTACGAGTCGTTTGTCATCCCCGGCCTGCTCCAGACCCCGGAATACGCGGCCACGGTCCTCGGGAGCGCACCGGGCACCAGGGAACAGGAGGTCGCGGCGAAGGTAGCGTTCCGACTGGAACGGCAGCGGATTTTGACCCGCCGCCGCCCCAAGGCACCCGACCTTGAGGTCATCGTGGAAGAGTCAGTGCTCCGCCGACCAATCCCTCAGCACGACGCCTGGCTGGCCCAACTCGCCCACGTGGCGAACGCCAACAGGCTGCCGTCAGTCACCGTCCGCGTGCTGCCCTCCGGCGCAGGTCCCGACTGGGCTTCAGCCGCGAATCCGTTCAACATCTTCGACTTTCCAGCAGTGGGCACCCGGCCGGCCGATCCGACCACTATCCACAGCGAGAACGTAACCGGGGCGATCTACCTAGAGAAGCCAGCGGAGGTAGCCGCCTACGATGAGGTATGGCGGCGGCTCGATGAATTGGCGCTCAGCCAGGAGGACTCGGAAGACCTGCTTGCCGCCATCATCAGGGAGGGTGTTGATGATTGAGCTGGCCGGTGCGACGTGGCGCAAAAGCACACGCAGCAATCAGGGCAACTGCGTGGAGGTGGCCGGCAACCTACCCGGGGTGGTCGGGGTGCGGGACAGCAAGGAGCCGACCGGCCCCGCGCTCCTCTTCACCCCAACAGCCTGGCGGACCTTCCTCGCCGCCCCGCCCCGCCGCCGCTGACGGGTCCATCGATCTGGACGTAAAGTTCGGCCTGCTGTGGCCGGCCAAACTTTACCTGATCATGGATGGGGCTACGGGACGTCGTAGGCGAGCAGTGGGGTGTTGTCGTAGCGGACCAGTTCCAGGCGGAGGAGTTCGGAACGGGTGAACCGGGTGACCCCGGTGAAGGTGACGTCGTCGCCGGGGGCGGCCACCCACGAGCCGACCTGCTCCGTCGCGCCGTCCGGGCCGTACGCGATCAGCCGGAAGGTGTACGCCTTCGTGTAGTCCGCCGTCTTCTTGTAGAGGCACTTCATCGTCACCTGGGTGCCCGCCTTCGTGCCGTCGAAGCCGATCTCGGCGCTCACCGGTACGGCGCCCCGGACCGGGTGCATGGCGGCCATCCGCACCTCGACGCCACTTCCGCCGTCGGTGTCGCCCAGCGGAAGCAGGCTCGCGCCGAGCCCGACGACGACGGCCAGGCAGGCGGCTGCCATTGCCATCGCGGCGACCCGGATCCGGCCGACCCGACGTTCCCGGCGCCGGTCGGCCAGGGCCGCGTCGAGGAGTTTCGGCACCCGGGACTCCTCGGGTGGCGGTGCGGAGATCCACTCCAGTCCGGCCGGGTCGAGCCGCCCCAGCAACCCGGGCAGTACGGCGATTTCGGCGACCGCCTCCCGGCAGGCCGGACAGCCGGCCAGGTGCCGTTCGTACGCGGTCCGCTCGGCGGGAGACAGGGCGCCCAGCACGTACGCGCCATCATCGTGGGCGTACTCGCAGCGCATCACCCGGTCACCCCCATTTCCGCCAACACCAGGCGCAACGATCGCAACGCGTAGTGCGTACGCGATTTCACCGTTCCCGGTGGCACCCCCAGCCGGGCGGCCGCCTCGGCCACCGACCGGCCCTGGTAGAAGCACTCCACCAGCACCTCGCGGTGCGGCGGCGACAGTCGGTGCAACGCCTCCGCGACCGTCCAGGCCTCCACCGCGCGATCCGCCTCGTCGACCACCTGCGGCGGCTCGGGCAGGTCGTCGGTGATGACCTCGCCGATCCGGGCGCTGCGCCGCCGCCAGGCGTCGATGGCGAGGTTCCGGGCGATGGTGAACAGCCAGGCCCGGACGGATCCCCGCTGCGGATCCATCGCCTCCGGATGCCGCCAGGCCCGCAGCAGGGTCTCCTGCACCAGGTCCTCGGCCCGCTGCCGGTCACCGTTGGTCAGCCGCAGGGCGTGCGCAAGCAGCGCCTCACCGTGCTCGTCGTGCATGGCGCGCAGAAGTTGGGCGTCCCGGTCGCTGATGGTGTTCCTCGCTTCCCCGCTCGCTACGGCTGCCGGACCCCGTTGTCAGGTTTCACGTAATCCCCGGGCAAACGGTTCAACCCGGTTGCCGGAAGCATCCCTGGCTGCAGGTGTTCATGCGCGGTTCACCAAAGCGCCGGGCGCCGCTCACGGCGTACTCCTAGCGTCCGGCAGGCATGCGCCCGTGATCGAAGTCCGGGCGGGCATCCCGAATCTTGCGAGGAGGCTCCATCTCCATGACCGAGCGACCCCGGCTCCTCCCTTTGCTCAGCCCGGCGGGCCACGGCGGGCGTGACGCCATGACCTGCATCTACCGGTGCGGCAACGCCTGCTCGCACCCGGTGCCCAACGAGTCGGACAACCCGTACTTCGGGGATGTCGTCAACGCCGAGGTCACCCGGCGGGGCGTGGTCCGCGCCGGTGCCGTCGGCGCGCTGGTGCTCGGCTTCGGTGGCGCGGCGGCCGGTGCGCTCGTCGGCTCCCCCGCGCTGGCCGCCCCGGCTGGCCCGGCTGGCGGATCCGGACCGGTGGTTCCGGAGGTGGACAGCTTCACCCCGGCCCGGCACGGTGCCGGCAACGGTGCGCTCACCTTCAAGCCGATCCCGCCGAACAAGCTCGACACCCTGGTCGTACCGAACGGGTACGACCACTCTGTCGTGATGCGCTGGGGCGACCCGGTGCTGGCCGGCGCGCCCGAGCTGGACGTGGACCGGCAGAGCGCGGCCCGGCAGTCCCAGCAGTTCGGCTACAACAACGACTTCGTCGGCGTACTTCCGTTGGACCGCAAGGGCGAGCGTGCCCTGCTGGTGGTGAACCACGAGTACACCAACGAGAACCTGATGTTCCCGGACTTCACCAGCCTGGACGCGATGAGCGTCGAGCAGATCCGGACCGCGATGGCGGCGCACGGGCTCTCCGTCGTCGAGTTGGAGCGGGTCGGCCGGAGCGGCGAGTGGAAGCCGGTCCGGGGCGGCAAGCTGAAGTACAACCGCCGGATCACGGCGCACGCCACGAAGTTCGAGTTCACCGGGCCGGCGGCCGGCTCGGCCTGGCTGAAGACGGCGGCGGACCCGAAGGGCCGGACCGCGATCGGCACCCTGAACAACTGCGCCGGCGGCATCACCCCGTGGGGCACGGTGCTCTCGGGTGAGGAGAACTTCAACCAGTACTTCGTGGGCGGGGACGGCGCACCCGAGACGCTCAAGCCGAAGCTGGCCCGGTACGGCATCCCGACCAACGCCCGCTACCCCGCCGACAGCCGCAAGTGGGAGCGGGCCGACGAGCGCTTCGACCTGGCCAAGCACCCCAACGAGGCGCACCGGTTCGGCTGGATCGTCGAGGTCGACCCGTTCGACCCGGAGGCCAAGCCGCGCAAGCACACCGCGCTGGGCCGGTTCAAGCACGAGGGCGCGAACGTCATCGTGGCCAAGGACGGGCACGTCGTGGCGTACATGGGCGACGACGAGCGGTTCGACTACCTCTACAAGTTCGTCTCGGACAAGAAGTTCATGAAGGGCGACTCCTGGACCGCCCGGGAGCACAACCTCAGCCTGCTGGAGGCCGGCACGCTGTACGTGGCGAAGCTGGAGTACACCAGCGCCGGTGAGATCGACGGCACGGGCAAGGTGCCGAGCGACGGTGCGTTCAACGGCAAGGGCAAGTGGATCAAGTTGGTCCGGGGCAACGTCTCGTACGTACCCGGGATGACCGCGGCCGACGTGCTGACCTTCACCCGGCTCGCCGGTGACGCGGTCGGAGCGACCAAGATGGACCGTCCGGAGGACGTCGAGCCGAGCCTGCTCACCGGCAAGGTGTACGTGGCGCTGACCAACAACACCAACCGGGGCGTCGGGACCAACCCGGCGGCCGACGAGGCGAACCCGCGGATCAACAACAAGCACGGTCACGTGCTGGAGCTGGTCGAGAACAAGGGCGACAACGCGGCCGAGACGTTCACCTGGTCGGTGCCGATCGTCTGCGGCGACCCGGCCGACGCGTCGACGTTCTTCGCCGGGTACGACAAGACCAAGGTGTCGCCGATCTCCTGCCCGGACAACGTCGCGTTCGACGGTTCCGGCAACCTGTGGATCTCGACCGACGGCAACGCGCTCGGCAGCAACGACGGGCTGTTCGCCACGGCCGTCGAGGGGCCGGAGCGAGGCCACCTCAAGCAGTTCCTCACCGTGCCGCTCGGCGCGGAGACCTGTGGGCCGTTCATCAGCACCGACAACCGGTCGGTCTTCGTCGCCGTACAGCACCCGGGTGAGATCACCGGGGCGTCGATCGCGAACCCGGCGTCGAACTGGCCGGACGGGGACTTCGCCAAGCCCGGTGTGGTGGTCACCTGGCGGCTCGACGGCGGCGTCGTCGGTAGCTGACCCCAGGGCACGCGTTCCGTGGCCTCCCGCTTCCCCTCACGGGGCGGCAGGAGGCCACGTCGCTTTCCGGCACCCCCGAGGTGCGGGACCGTCGGCGCGGGCTCAGACCTCGGTGGCGAGTCCGTCGGCGACGGCGCGGGCCACCGCCAGCAGCTTGGCCCGGACCACCCGGGCCGAGGTCATCATCTCGGCGGCCGGCAGCGCGCAGGCGAGGACCACCCGACGCTCCATGTCCTTGTCCGGGGTGACCAACACCGCCGCACAGGCGACGCCGTGCCGGAACTGACCCAGCTC
Organism: Plantactinospora solaniradicis; assembly: GCF_042658085.1. Classification (NCBI taxonomy): domain Bacteria; kingdom Bacillati; phylum Actinomycetota; class Actinomycetes; order Micromonosporales; family Micromonosporaceae; genus Plantactinospora; species Plantactinospora solaniradicis. The sequence continues at coordinate 286,520 of NZ_JBHSPR010000017.1, forward strand.
CAGGTGCATACCGCGCCGGTCACCGGCCGCCAGGTCGGCCTCGAACGCGTCGCTCGCCACCAGGGTCGCCGAGGTGAACGGCCGCATCCCGTACTCACGCAGGTAGCGGAACCGCTGTTCCGGGGTGAGGGTGGCGAGCAGCGCCTTGCCCAACGCGGTGGCGTGGGCGCCCTCGTCGAAGCCCGGCACGAGATCTTCCAGGTACGGCGATCTCGGTCCCTCGGCGAGTGCGGTGATCGCCACCTGGCCGCCCACGAAGCGGCCCAGATAGTGGCTGTAGCCGGTGTCCGAGGCGGCCCGCCGCAGCGACTCGCCCACTGCGGGCGGCCCCCGGAACGCGGTCACCAGTTCCCGATACCGGTCGGCCACCTCCAGACCGACGATGTACGTGCCATCTTCGCGCCTGATCACGTAGCCCTCGTACGCGAGCGTGCGCACCAGGTGGTACGTGGTGGCCACAGTCAACTCGCAACGCCGGGCTATCTGCTTAACGGTCAGGCCCTTCGGTGCCCGTCCAACCGCTTCGAGCACGCGCAACGCACGCGACACGCTGCGGATCAGGTCCGAAGGTTCCGCCAAGGGGTCGCGCACAACCACCTCCGCCGCCGGGGACTTACACATTATGAGAAACCGGGCGTCTGCGAAATGCCCGTTCGGATCGAGGATGCCAGATCTACGGCGACCGTGCGTGCAGCCACGGACACGAACGGTTCATACGGGCGGCTCGCGTAGGCTCGTCGCAAATGGCCGATTTCCCAGTGGACACCCCTCCAGCCGTAACCTCCACCCGCCCCACTCGTACGGTCCTCGGCGCCACCATCATCACGGTCGCCGGCGTACTTCCGGTCTTCCTGATCGGTGGACTCGCCGTGCAACTCGGCGCCGAACTCGACCTCACCCCCGCCCGGCTGGGCCTGGCGGTCGCCGTCTACTTCGGTGTCAGCGCCCTCGCCTCGGTCCCGTCCGGTGCGCTCGTCGAGCGCTACGGATCGTCCATGGTGGCCCGGGGCAGCCTGCTGCTGGTCGCCGCCACCATGCTCGCCATCGCCGCCGTGGCGCACTCCTACCCGGTCCTGCTCGCCCTGCTGGCGGTCGTCGCCACGGCCAACCCGCTCAGCCAGATGTCCAGCAACGCCGCGCTGGCCCATCAGGTGCCGCCCGGCCGGCAGGGACTCTCGTTCGGGATCAAACAGGCCGCCATCCCGGCCGGCACCCTGCTGGCCGGAGCCGCCGTACCGGCCGTCGCGTTGACCGTCGGCTGGCGCTGGGCGTTCGTACTCGCCGCCGGGCTCGCGTTGGCCACCCTGCCGCTCGTACCGGTGGGTCGGGGCCCGGCTACCGGACCGGCCCGGCAGCGGAGCGAGCGGGCCACTGGGGCCCTCGTGATGCTCGGCCTGGCGGCCGCCCTGGCCGCCGGCGCCGCGAACGCCCTCGGCACCTTCCTGGTCTCCTCGGCAGCGGTCCGGGGGCTCTCCCCGGCGCTCGCCGGGCTGGTGCTGACCCTCGGCGGTGCCGTCTGCCTGGTGTCCCGGGTTCTCGGTGGCTGGCTGGCCGACCGGCGTACCGGCGGGCACCTCAACACCGTCGCCGGAATGCTCGTGGTCGGTGCCGTCGGGCTGGGCCTGCTGCACCTGGCCAGCCCGGTGGCCCTGGTCGTCGGCGTGGTGCTGGCCTTCGGGCTGGGCTGGGCCTGGCCCGGGCTGCTGAACTTCGCCGTGGTCCGGTTGCATCCACAGGCGCCGACCACCGCCACCTCGATCACCCAGACCGGCGTGTACGCGGGCGGCTGCACCGGCCCGCTCGGCCTGGGCGCGCTCGCCGACCGGTTCGACTACCCGACAATGTGGCTGGTCGCGGCGGTGGTGATGCTGCTCGCCGCCGGGTTCATGCTGCTCGGCCGCCGGATGTTGTTGCGGGCCAGGAATCGCGTTCGCTAGGCAGCCGGGGACTTTCAGGGGGTCGGCGGGATTATTCATGAGGTAGCCGGACTAGAGGGATACCTGGCCGTATGAAATCATTTCGCCGGTATGTGCTCCCCCGCTTACCCCCAGCAGGAGACGAGACGGATGAACCGCAACCGCCCGGTCGGACGACTCGCGGTCGTGGCGATGCTGCTCTGCCTGCCGGCAGCGGCCACGGCCTGCTCCGGCCAGGAGAGGGACTGGGATCCGGTGGAGTTCGGCACGCCGCGCCCCGCCTCCACGGCGTTGCCGATCCGGGTCGACGAGGACGACGTCATGGGGGCGGCCCGCTGGCCGAGCGCCTGCCGGTTCCTCACCGACAACGAGATCCGGGCGCTCCTACCGCAGGCCGAGGAGATCAAGCGCAAGCCGACGCCGGTCAGCGTGCTCTCCTTCGACGAGGAACAACGGCAGCACGCGCCGGAGGGTTCGTGCCGGTTCGAGTTCTGGCTTCGGGACGTGACGATCAAGGACGTGACGTCGGGCGTCAAGGTGAGCATCGTGGGCATCGCCGACCCGTCGATCATCAGCGACCACTACAGCGAGGAACTCGCCGGCGCCAAGACCCGCAGTGACCGGGAACCCGCCGTCGACCTGGGCGCCTCGCTCGGGCCGGAGGCCTGCTACACCTGGCGCGAGACGTCGAAGCTCTTTCCCGTCGTGGTGTGCCGGCAGGGCCCCCTGATGTACGACGTCAGCGGCACCGGCTACGGCGACATGGCGGGCGTACCGGAGGACGACCTGGTCGCCCAGGGCGAGTCCTGGCGCGACAAGGTCCTGATCCCGGTAGCCCAGATCATCGCCACCAAGGTGCCGGCGGCCGGGGCGAGCGGTTAACAGGGGGCCCTTCTTCTACAGGAAGCGATAAGAAGGGGCCCTTCCTTACAGGCTTGCAGCCTCAGCCGGTGCGGTCGGCGATGAAGTCGCAGAGGGATTCGAGGGCCTGGCGGGGACCGCCGTGGGGCAGCGGAGCGAGCCGGGAGCGCGCCTCCTCGGCGTAGCTGCGTACCGTCTCCCGGGCCCGCTTCATCGCCGGGGACTCGCGGAGCAGGCCCAGTGCCTCGGCGTGTAGGGCGTCGTCGGTTACCGGGCCGGCGGAGAGGATGTCGCGCAGGCGGACGGACGCCGCGTCGCCGTCGTCGGAGCTGAGCGCGTAGAGGACCGGGAGGGTGGGGACGCCTTCCCGCAGGTCGGTGCCGGGGGTCTTGCCCGACTGCACCGACTCGGAGGCGATGTCGAGCAGGTCGTCGGAGAGTTGGAAGGCCATCCCGACGGTTTCCCCGTACCCGGCCAGAGCCTCCGTGTACGCGGCCGGCGCGCCGCCGAACATCCCACCGAAGCGCGTCGAGGTCGCGATCAGCGAACCGGTCTTCTCCGCGATCACGTGCAGATAGTGCCGGACCGGGTCCTCACCGGCACGCGGACCGACCGTCTCGGCGATCTGGCCGTGCACCAGCCGGGCGAAGGTCCGGGCCTGCAACCGCACCGCCTCGGTACCGAGGTCGGCCGCGATGTCGGCGGCCCGGGCGAACAGGTAGTCGCCGACCAGGATCGCCACCGAGTTGGTCCAGCGCGAGTTGGCGCTGGGCGCACCCCGGCGCACCGGCGCCTCGTCCATCACGTCGTCGTGGTACAGCGTGGCGAGGTGAGTGAGTTCCATCACCACCGCCGCCGGCACCACCTGGGCGGCGGTCGGATCCCCGAACTGTGCCCCGAGAGCCACCAGCAGCGGCCGGAACCGCTTGCCGCCGGCATCCACCAGGTGCCGAGCCGCCTCCGCCACCAGCGGGTCGGCGCTGGTGATGTTCGTCAGCAGCGCGGTCTCCACGGTGACCAGCACGCTGGCCACCGACGCCTCGACCTGGGCATCGACGAAGTCGATCCCGAGCGCCGTCATTCCGTCAGCCGTTCCCCCCACGCCATCAACCATGCCACACCCGCCGGCCAACACCTGGTCGGGGGCAGTTGACGGTCGACCGGACGTGGGAGGAGGGGTCATCGGACGAATTCGGCGGCGCCGTTGGCGAGATCCAGCAGTGGCGCCGGAGCGACCCCGAGCACCAGGGTGGCCAGTACGCCGATCGCCAGCGCCGTCGCGGTCAGGCCACCCGGCAGCGACACCGTCGGGGTGGACTCGCCCGGCTCGGAGAGCCACATCATCACGACCACCCGCAGGTACGGGAAGGCGAGGATCATGCTGGTCAGCACACCAGCGACCACCAACCAGGTCTGCCCGGCGTCCAGGGCCGCCCCGAACACCGCGAACTTGCTGGTGAACCCGCTGGTCAGCGGGATACCGGCGAAGGCCAGCAGGAGGAACGTGAACAGTCCGGCGTAGAGCGGGGAACGCCGGCCCAGCCCGGCCCACCGGGACAGGTGGGTGGCCTCGCCGTCCGCGTCCCGGACCAGGGTCACCACGCCGAAGGCGGCGAGCACCGTGAAGCCGTACGCGACGAGGTAGAACATCGTGCTGGAGAGGCCGTCCTTGGACAGTGCCAGGGCACCGACCAGCAGGTAACCGGCGTTCGCCACCGACGAGTACGCGAGCAGCCGCTTGATGTCGGTCTGGGTCACCGCGAGGATCGCGCCGACCAGCATCGTCAACACCGCCACCGTGCCGAGCACCGGAATGAAGTCCCAGCTCGCGCCGGAGAACGCCACGTGCAGCACCCGGAGCAGACCGCCGAACGCGGCGACCTTGGTGCAGGCGGCCATGAAGCCGGTGATCGGGGTCGGCGCGCCCTGGTAGACGTCCGGGGTCCAGACGTGGAACGGCGCCGCCGCGATCTTGAACAGCAGGCCGACGGAGAGCATGGCGAGGCCGGCGAAGAGCAGCACCGGGCTGGCCGACGAGTCGCTGACCGCGGTCCGGATGGTGCCGAAGTCCACCCCGCCACCGGAGCCGGGGCCGCCGGCCCCGACCGTGAAGCCGTAGATCAGCGCCATACCGAACAGGAAGAACGCCGAGGCGTACGACCCGAGCAGGAAGTACTTGAGCGCGGCCTCCTGGCTCAGCAGCCGCCGACGCCGGGCCAGCGCGCAGAGCAGGTAGAGCGGCAGCGAGAACGCCTCCAGCGCGATGAACATCGTCAGCAGGTCGTTCGCGGCGACGAAGAGCAGCATGCCGGAGATGGCGAACAGCGTCAGCGGGTAGACCTCGGTCGCCCCGCCCTCGTCGGCGGCCTGCCGCTGGTCCTCGGCGGATCCGACGGTGACCGCCGCGTGCGCCACGAACGCGCCGCCGCGCTGCACCGTGCGCTCGCCGATGAGCAGCAGCGCCATCCCGGCGAGCACCAGGATCGCGCCCTGGAGGAACAGCGTCGGCCCGTCGACCGCGACCGCCGCGGCGGCGGTGACCAGCCGGTCGTTCGCGTTCAGCACCACCATGACCAGCGCGGCGACCACGGCGAGCAGGCCGAGGATCAACTGCACCAGGTGCCGGCGTGCCCGGGGGACGAACGCCTCGACGAGGACACCGAGCAGCGACGCCCCGAACAGGATCAGGATCGGCGACAGTGCCGCGTAGTCGATCGGCGGGAGTTCGAAGTCCATTATCGGACCTTCCTTACGTGCGCGACTGAGGGCTCGCTCACCGGTGTGCCTCCTGGACGGTGCCCACCGTCGGCGCCGGATCCTGCTTGTTGAGGTCCTGCTCCATGGTGGCCTGGACGGCGGGGTTGATGACGTCGGTGACCGGCTTCGGGTAGAAGCCGAGCAGCAACAGCAGCGCGATCAGCGGGGCGACCACGACCTTCTCCCGGATCGACATGTCGCGCCGCATGCTCTCGACCTCGGCCAGCGCCGGGTTGAGCGTGCCCTGGGTGGTCCGCTGCACCATCCACAACACGTACGCGGCGGCCAGGATGATCCCGGCGGTGGCGACGATCGCGACCGGCTTGTTCACCGTGTAGGTGCCGATCAGCACCAGGAACTCGGAGATGAACGGCGCGGTGCCGGGCAGGGCGAGCGAGGCGAGACCGGCGAAGAACAGCACCCCGGCCAGCACCGGCATCAGCTTGCCGACCCCGCCGAAATCGGTGATCAGCGCCGAGTTGCGCCGGGCGACCAGCATGCCGACCACCAGGAAGAGCAGGCCGGTCGCGAGCCCGTGGTTGACCATGTAGAGCACCGCGCCGGTACCGGCCTGGGTGGTGAAGGCGAAGATGCCGACCCCGATGAAGCCGAAGTGTGCGATCGAGGTGTACGACACCAGCCGCTTGAGGTCGTTCTGCCCGACCGCGAGCAGCGCGGCGTAGATGATGCCGATCAGGGCCAGCGCGATCGCCCAGGGGGCGAACCACTTCGACGCCTCCGGGAACAGCGGCAGGCAGTAGCGCAGGATGCCGAAGGTGCCGACCTTGTCCATCACGCCGACCAGCAGCGCGGCGGAGCCCGCCGGTGCCGCGCCACCGGCGTCCGGCAGCCAGGTGTGGAACGGGAAGAACGGCGCCTTGATCGCGAACGCGACGAAGAACCCGAGGAAGAGCCAGCGCTCGGTGCCGGTGGAGATGTCCACCTGGGTGAGCGCCTGCCAGTCGAAGGTCTTGCCGCCGACCACCCAGAGCCCGATCACCGCGGCCAGCATGAACAGGCCGCCGACCAGCGAGTAGAGGAAGAACTTCACCGCCGCGTACTGGCGCTGGTGGCCGCCGTAGCTGCCGATCAGGAAGTACATCGGAACGAGCATGACCTCGAAGAACACGTAGAACAGGAAGACGTCGGCGGCGGCGAAGACGCCGATCATCGTGCACTCGAGGAGGAGCAGCAGCGCGAAGTAGACCGGCACGGAGCGCTTCGAGGACTCCGCCTCGTGCCAGGACGCCAGGATCACCACCGGAACCAGCAGGGCGATCAGCATCAGCATGACCAGCGCGATGCCGTCCGCGGCAAAGGTGAAGTTGACCCCCCAACGCGGGATCCAGGAGTACGACTCACGTAGCTGGAGCCGGTCTCCGCCGGCCTCGAACGCGATCCACATGAAGACGGCGAGCACCAGCACGGCCAGCGACCAGCCGAGCGCGATCCGCTTGGCCAGCTCGCCCCGGCTGGCCGGCAGGAACACCACCACCAGCGCACCGACCAGCGGCGCGACGGTGAGCACCGAGAGGAAGGGGAAGTCGGACATTATTCGGCCTTACCTCCGTCGTCAGTGCCCGGTCGGTTGAGGGCGCCCGGTCCCTTGAGGTCGGTCACGCCAACCACCCCAGCTGGACCGCCAGGAACGCGGCCACCACCAGCACGGCGCCGGTCAGCATGGACATCGCGTACGACCGGACGAATCCGGTCTGTAGCCGGCGCAGTCGACCCGAGCCGCCACCCACGGCGGCGGCGAGCGCGTTGACCAGACCGTCGATCCCCCGGTTGTCCAGGAACACCAGCGCCCGGGTGAGGAAGATGCCCGGCTTCTCGAAGACCGTCTCGTTGAACGCGTCGGTGTAGAGGTTCCGGCGGGCCGCCCGGACGACCGGTCCGGCCGGCTGCTCCTGTAGTGCGGTGCCGTTGCGGAACAGCACCCAGGCGAGGCCGGCGCCGAGCACCGTCAGCCCGAGCGACAGCACGGTGATGACGGTGTGCGAGAGCACCGGCTCGTGCGCCTCGCCGTGGCCGCCGAGCACCGGGGTCAGCCAGTCCGCGACCGGGGTGGCCATCAGCGCACCGGCCGCCACCGAGCCGAGGCCCAGCAGGATCAGCGGCACGGTCATCACCGGCGGGGACTCGTGCGGGTGGTCGATGTCCTCGGTCCAGCGCTTCGGGCCGTGGAAGGTGAGCACGAAGAGCCGGGTCATGTAGAAGGCGGTCAGCCCGGCGCCGAGCAGCGCCGCACCGCCGTACAGCCAGGCGGTCCAGTCGTCGCGCTCGAACGCGGCGACGATGATCGGCTCCTTGGTGAAGAAGCCGGAGAACGGCCACATGCCGATGATCGCCAGCCAGCCGAGGCCGAAGGTGATCCAGGTGATCTTCATGTGCTTGGACAGCGCGCCGAACCGGCGGATGTCCACCTGGTCCTTCATGCCGTGCATCACCGAACCGGCCCCGAGGAACATGTTGGCCTTGAAGAAGCCGTGCGCCAGCAGGTGGATGATGGCCAGCGCGTACGCCCCGCCGCCGAGCCCGACGCCGAGGAACATGTAGCCGATCTGGCTCACCGTCGACCAGGCGAGGACCCGCTTGATGTCGTCCTTCGCCGCGCCGATGATGCAGCCCATCAGCAGGGTGAGCGCACCGACGCTGACCACCACGGTCTGTAACGTCGGGTCGAGCGAGAAGATCGGGTTGGACCGGGCGATCAGGTAGACGCCGGCGGTCACCATCGTGGCGGCGTGGATCAGGGCCGAGACCGGGGTCGGGCCCTCCATCGCGTCCGGCAGCCAGGCCTGGAGCGGGAACTGTCCGGACTTGCCGGCCGCGCCGAGCAGCAGCAGGAGGCCCATCACCAGCACCGTGCTGCCGGCGAGCTGACCCGCGCCGTTGAAGACATCCTCGAACTGGGTGCTGCCGAGGGTGGCGAACATGATGAAGATCGCGATCGCCAGGCCGGCGTCGCCGACCCGGTTCATCAGGAACGCCTTCTTGCCGGCGGTGGCCGCGCTCGGCCGGTCGTTCCAGAACGAGATCAGCAGGTACGACGCCAGACCGACGCCCTCCCAGCCGACGTAGAGCATCACGTAGTTGTTGCCGAGCACCAGCAGCAGCATCGCGGCGACGAACAGGTTGAAGAACCCGAAGAACCGGCGCCGGCCCGCGTCGTGCGACATGTACCCGACCGCGTACACGTGGATCAGGAAGCCCACGCCGGTGATCAGCAGTACGAAGACCGCGGCCAGCGGGTCGAAGAGCAACCCGAAGTCGACGTGCAGGTTCCCGACCGCGATGAAGTCCCAGAGGGACAGCTCGACCGAGCGGTTCTCCAGGCCACGCAGGCCGAAGAAGTAGCTCAGGCCGAGCGCGAAGGTGACGCCGATGCTGGCCACGCCGAGCCAGTGTCCCCACCGGTCGGCACGCCGGCCGAGCAGCAGGAGGATCGCCGCGCTGACCAGCGGGATGGCCACCAGCAGCCACACGCTGCCCAGCAACCCCGTGGCGTGGGCGTACTCCACAGAATGTTCCACTGGTGGGCCCCTCTTAGTACTTCAACAGGTTGGCGTCGTCGACGCTCGCCGAGCGTCGAGTCCGGAAGATCGTCATGATGATGGCCAGCCCGACCACGACCTCGGCCGCGGCCACCACCATGACGAAGAACGCCATGATCTGACCGTTCAGGTCGCCGTTGATCCGGCTGAACGTGACCAACGCGAGGTTGGACGCGTTGAGCATCAGTTCGATGCACATGAAGAGGACGAGCGCGTTCCGCCGGATGAGCACCCCGACCGCGCCGATGGTGAAGAGCACGCAGGCGAGGATCAGGTAGTGGTTCGGCGATACCGAGAAGAAGTCCGACATGCTATTTCTCCGTCCCCTTCAGTGCCGTCTCCGAGTCGGACAGCTCGCGGGTCGGCAGGATCCGCGGAACGCTCCGCTCGGTCAGGCCACCGTCGGGCAGCCGGGCCGGGGTGGCGACCGAGGAGGAGGTGGCGTAGACGCCGGGGCCGGGCTTCGGGCCCGGGTAGTTGCCGGGCCGGAACCGGGACCGCATCGTCGCGATCTGGTCCATCCGGTCCTCGCGACGCCGTTCGACGTGCGCCAGCACCATCGCGCCGACCGCCGCCGTGATCAGCAGCGCCGAGGTGATCTCGAAGGCGAAGACGTACTTCGTGAAGAGCAGTGCGGCGATCCCCTGCACGTTGCCGCCCGCGTTGGCCTGCTCCAGACCAGCCGCGTCGGCCTGGCCGAGGGCCCGCCACGCCCCGGTCGCGAGCAGGGCGCCGAGGCCGAGTCCGAGCACGATCGCGGCGACCCGCTGGCCGCGCAGCGTCTCGATCAGGGAGTCCGAGGCGTCCCGGCCGACCAGCATCAGCACGAAGAGGAACAGCATCATGATGGCGCCGGTGTAGACGATGACCTGCACCATGCCGATGAACGGCCCGGACTGGAGCACGTAGAACACGCCCAGGCAGAGCATGGTGAGCACCAGCCAGAGCGCCGAGTGCACCGCGTTGCGCGCCCACACCATGCCGATCGCGCCGATCAGGGCGAGCGGGGCCAGGATCCAGAAGGTCACCTGTTCCCCGCCGGTCACCCCACCGGCGGCGGCGAGCACCGCCTGTGTCGTCACGACGATTCTCCCGTCGTACCGGAGCCGTCCACCGTGCCGGTCTCGGACCAGGGCGCCCGCTCCGCGCCGGCCGAGGTGCCCGGGTTGGTCAACGCGCCGACGTAGTAGTCCTTCTCGGTGTCACCGAGCCGCATCGGGTGTGGCGGCTGCTCCATCCCCTGGAGCAGCGGCGCCAGCAACTGCTCCTTCGTGAAGATCAGGTCCTGCCGGTTGTCCCGGGCCAGCTCGTACTCGTTGCTCATCGTGAGCGACCGGGTCGGGCAGGCCTCGATGCAGAGTCCGCAGAAGATGCAGCGGGCGTAGTTGATCTGGTACGTGCTGGCGTACCGCTCACCCGGCGAGAAGCGCTGCTCGTCGGTGTTGTCGCCGCCCTCGACGTAGATCGCGTCCGCCGGGCAAGCCCAGGCGCACAGCTCACAGCCGATGCACTTCTCCAGCCCGTCCGGGTGCCGGTTGAGGATGTGCCGCCCGTGGTAACGGGGAGCGGAGACCGGCGGCTTGAACGGATAGTCGGTGGTGACGACCTTCTTGAACATGTGCGAGAAGGTGACCCCGAAACCCTTGAAAGAACCGGTGATCGCGCCCACGTCACACCTCCTTCTCGTCGTGACCGGCGCCGGTGGTGCCCGGCTGTCCGGCGCCCACGTTGGCCGGCTCCCGCTCGGCGACGGCCCGCCTCGTGCGTGGACTCGGTGGCACCTGGAGATCCATCGGCGGCAGCGGGAAGCTGCCGGACGGTCGCCGGTTGACCTTCTCCTGCAACGTCCGGGCCGGCGGCTGCTTCTTGGCGGGCCAGAGCAGCGTCACCAGCAGTACGACAAGCACCGCACCGGCGATGATCGTGTAGCGGTAGGACTCGCTGATGTCTTCCTTCTGCAGGGTGCGGATGCCGGCCAGGACCAGGATCCAGACCAGGTTGATCGGCAGCAGGACCTTCCAGCCGAGCCGCATGAACTGGTCGTACCGGAGCCGGGGCAGCGTGCCCCGGAGCCAGATGAAGACGAAGACCAGCGCGATGACCTTGCCCATGAACCAGAGCAGCGGCCACCAGCCGGAGTTGGCACCGTCCCAGAGGGTCAGCGGCCAGGGGGCCCGCCAGCCGCCGAGGAAGAGCGTCGTGGTGACCGCCGACATGGTGACCATGGCGACGTACTCACTGAGCATGAAGAGCGCGAACTTCAGCGAGCTGTACTCCGTCATGAAGCCCGCGACCAGCTCGGACTCGGCCTCGGGCAGGTCGAACGGCGCCCGGTTCGTCTCACCGACGGTGGAGATGAAGAAGATGATGAAGCTCGGCAGCAGCAGGATGGCGTACCAGCCCGGAGCCGGCAGGTCCACCGCGCCGAACAGGTTCAGCCGGGTGCCGTCACCCTGGGCGGCGACGATGCCGCTGGTCGACATGGTGCCGGCGGTCATGAAGACCGCGACGATGGACAGGCCCATCGTGACCTCGTACGAGATCATCTGCGCGCTCGACCGCAGACCGCCGAGCAGCGGATACGTCGAGCCGGACGCCCAGCCGCCGAGCACGATGCCGTAGACGCCCATCGAGGAGCAGGCCAGCAGCACCAGCACCGCCACCGAGACGTCGGTGACCTGCAACGGGGTCCGCTCGCCGAAGATGCTCACCATCGGGCCGAACGGCACCACCGACAGCGCGGTGACCGCGCTGATCACCGAGATGGTCGGCGCGAAGAAGTAGACGACCTTGTCGGCCGCCTTCGGCAGGATGTCCTCCTTGAAGGCCATCTTGAGACCGTCGGCAAGGGTCTGGAGCAGGCCGAACGGGCCGATCTGGTTAAGACCGGGACGCTGCGCCATCCGGGCCACCACCCGGCGCTCGAACCAGACGCCCAGCAGGGTGGCCAGCACGGCGAAGACGAAGGCGAACACGATCTTGATCAGGACCAGCCACCACGGATCCTTGCCGAAGTCCTGAAGTGTCGGGTCCTGGGCCAGATAGGCCAGGTTCATCGGGAACCTCCAGCGCTGGTGATGTTCAGCAGCGGCCCCGGACGACCGGCCACGTCGGCGGCCGGCTGCCCGGCCCCGACGGTCAGCCGGACGATCGTGCCGGACGCGGCCCCGAGGCTGCGCCGCACGGTCGCGCCGGGCGAGTTGGTGGGCAGCCAGACCACGCCGTCGGGCATGTCGGTGATCGCCACCGGCAGGGTGAGCGCGCCCCGGTCGGTGCCGACCGTGACCGCGTCGCCCTCGGCCACACCGAGCGCCTCGACGGCGGCCTTGCCGAGCCGGACCACCGAGGGCCGGGCAGTGCCGCCGAGGTGCGGGTCGCCCTCGGTCAGGGTGCCGGCGTCGATCATCTGGTGCCAGGTGGCGAGCACGGCCTCGCCCGGACCCGGTCGGGCCGGCTCGGCCGGCGCCACGGCCGGCGCGGCGGTCCGGCTGCCCCGGGTCGCGGGCAGGGCTCCCAGCTCGCGGCGGACGCTGTTCACGTCTCCGGTGCCGAGCTGCACGTCGAGCTGCGCGGCGATCGCGTCGAGCACCCGGCCGTCGGTCATCGCGGGAGTGTTCAGCACCGCCTCGAAGGTCCGCAGCCGGCCCTCCCAGTCGAGGAAGCTGCCGGCCTTCTCCACCACCGGCGCGACCGGGAAGACCACGTCCGCGCGGCGGGTGACGGCGCTGTGCCGCAGTTCCAGGCTGACCAGGAAGGGCACCTTGTCCAGTGCCTCGTCGGCCAGTCGGGGGTCGGCCAGGTCGGCCGGGTCGACACCGGCCACCACCAGCGCGCCGAGCGCACCGGACGCGGCGGCGGCGAGGATTCCGTCGGTGTCCCGGCCGGGCTGGCTCGGGATGACCCCGGCGGCCAGGCTCCAGGCCCCGGCCAGTTCGGCCCGGCCGGCGGCGTCGGTCACCGGGCGTCCGCCGGGGAGCAGGTTCGGCAGGCAACCGGCGTCGACCGCACCCCGGTCCCCGGCACGCCGGGGAACCCAGGCCAGCTTGGCGCCGGTACGGTCGGCCAGTTCCGCCGCGGCGGAGAGCCCGCCCGGTACGGTGGCCAGCCGCTCGCCGACCAGCAGCACCGCACCCGCCTGGCGCAGCGCCTCGGCGATGGCGGCGTCCCCGGCCAGCAGCCCGGCCTCCTCGCCGGGCGCGGCGGTCAGCACCGTCGCGCCGAGCTTCGCCAGGCCCCGGGTCACGAACGGCGCCAGGGCGAGCACCTTCAGGCCCCGCTTGGAGTACGCCTTCCGCAGCCGCAGGAAGAGGATCGGGCACTCCTCCTCGGGCTCCAGTCCGACCACCACGACGGCGGGCGCCCGCTCGACGTCGGCGTACGTCACCTCGGTCGCCCCGGCCACCGTGCTGGCCAGGAACTGGGACTCCTCGGCGGAGACCGGGCGGGCCCGGAAGTCGATGTCGTTGCTGGACAGTGCCACCCGGGCGAACTTCGCGTAGGCGTACGCGTCCTCGACGGTGAGCCGGCCGCCGGTCAGTACGCCGACCCCGTGGCCCGAGTCGCGAGCCTCGCGCAGCCCGTCGGCGGCGTACGCCAGCGCCTCGCTCCAGGAGGCCTCCCGCAGCTCACCGGTCTTGGCGTCCCGGATCAGCGGGTTCGTGATCCGCTCGTTCGCGGTCGAGTACCGGAAGCCCCAGCGGCCCTTGTCGCAGTTCCACTCCTCGTTCACCGCCGCGTCGTCACCGGCCAGCCGGCGCATGACCTTGCCACGGCGGTGGTCGGTGCGCTGGGCGCAGCCGGCGGAGCAGTGCTCGCAGACGCTCGGCGTGGAGACCAGGTCGAACGGGCGGGCCCGGAACCGGTACTGGGCGCCGGTCAGCGCGCCGACCGGGCAGATCTGCACGGTGTTGCCGGAGAAGTACGAGTTGAACGGGACGTCGCCCTCGTCGCCCTCCTCGCCGCCGTAGACCTCGTCCCGGTAGACGTTGATCTCCTCGGCGCTGGACCGGCCCATCAGGTCGATGAACTTGTCGCCGGCGATCTCCTCGGAGAACCGGGTGCAGCGCTGGCACAGTACGCACCGCTCCCGGTCCAGCAGCACCTGGCTGGAGATGTTGATCGGCTTCTCGTACTCGCGCTTCTGCTCGTGGAAGCGGGTCTCGGGGCGGCCGGTCGACATCGCCTGGTTCTGTAGCGGGCACTCGCCGCCCTTGTCGCACATCGGGCAGTCGAGGGGGTGGTTGACCAGGAGCAGCTCCATGATCCCCTCCTGCGCCTTCTTGGCGACCGGAGAGGTGAGCTGGGTACGGACCACCATGCCGTCGGCCACGGCCTGGGTGCAGGAGGCGACCGGCTTGCGCTGGCCCTCCACGTCGACCAGGCACTGCCGGCAGGCGCCGGCCGGCGCGAGCAGCGGATGGTCGCAGAACCGTGGGATCTCGATGCCCAACTGTTCGGCGACCCGGATCAGCAGCGCGCCCTTCGGCGCCGTCACCTCGATGCCGTCGATGGTGAGCGTGACGGTGTCGGTCTTCTTGGCAACGTCCGTCATCAGTGCGCTCCTACCAGGGTCTTCTCCGACAGCTTGGGAGCCGTCCGGCCCTCGATGTAGTCGAGGTAGTCCTGCTTGAAGTACTGCAACGAGGAGGTCACCGGGCTGGTCGCGCCGTCGCCGAGGCCGCAGAACGAACGGCCGAGGATGTTGTCGCAGGTGTCCAGCAGGGTGTCCAGGTCCTCGTGGGTGCCCTGACCGGCCAGGATCCGCCGGTAGGTGCGGACCATCCAGTAGTTGCCCTCCCGGCACGGCGTGCACTTACCGCACGACTCGTGGTGGTAGAACTCCAGCCACCGGTAGGTGGCGTAGACCGGGCAGTCCTGGTCGGAGAAGATCTGCGTCGCGGTGGTGCCGAGGATCGAGCCGGCCGCCGCCACCCCTTCGAAGTCCAGCGGTACGTCCAGGTGCTCGGCGGCGAGCAGCGGGGTGGAGGAGCCACCGGGGGTCCAGAACCGCAGGTTGTGACCGGGCTGCATGCCACCGGCCAGTTCGATCAGCTCCCGCAGCGTGATGCCGAGCCCGCACTCGTACTGGCCGGGGTTGACGATCCGGCCGGAGAGCGAGTAGATCATCGGCCCGGACGACTTCTCCGTGCCCATGCTCTTCCACCAGGCGGCCCCGCCCAGCACGATGTACGGCACGCTGGCGATGGTGCCGACGTTGTTGACCACGGTCGGGCAGGCGTACAGGCCGTGGGTCGCCGGGAACGGCGGGCGGAGCCGGGGCTGGCCCCGGAACCCCTCCAGCGAGTCCAGCAGCGCCGTCTCCTCGCCACAGATGTACGCCCCGGCGCCGCTGTGCACCACCAGGTCGAGGTCGAAGCCGGTGCCGAGGATGTTCTTGCCGAGATAGCCGGCCCGGTACGCCTCGTCGACGGCGTTGCGCAGCCGCCGGGCGGCGTGCACCGCCTCGCCTCGGATGTAGATGTACGCCCGGTTGGCCCGGATCGCGTACGAGGCGATGATGACACCCTCGACCAGCGAGTGCGGGTCATGGGTCATCAGCGGCAGGTCCTTGCAGGTGCCCGGCTCGCCCTCGTCGGCGTTGACCACCAGGTAGTGCGGCTTGCCGTCGCCCTGCGGGATGAAGCCCCACTTGAGTCCGGTCGGGAAGCCGGCCCCACCCCGGCCACGGAGGCCCGAGTCCTTGATCAACTGGATCAGGTCGTCCGGATGCGCGCCGAGCGCCTTGCGCAGCGCGGCGTACCCGTCCAACCGCTGGTAGACGTCGAGCTGCCAGGCGTCCGGCGACAGCCAGCGCTTGGTGAGCACCGGGGTCAGCTTCTCCAGCGTCTCCCGCCGAGGCGTCGTACTCATTGCTTATCGGCCTCCTTGAGCGAGCGCTCCTGTGCGTCCGACCCGTCGCCGGCCGGCTTGCCGTCGCTGGCCGGCTGGTTGGCGGCGGACCCGGCCGCCTCGGCGGCCCTGGCGTCGCCCGGTCCGGCCGGTACGCCGTCGACCGGCGCCTTGGTGCCGGGTGCGTCCGGTGCCGGGGTCTTGGCGTCCGGCGCCCGGGTCTCGGCGGTACGCACCTGCGGCGACTTGTCGTCCGGGGCCTTCACGTCCGGCGCGGTACTGCCGGTGGCGGCGGCCGGTCGGGTGGTCGCCGGGGCGGACGCGTCGCCGGTGTCCCGGCCCTTGATCGGGGTGTTCGGGTCGTAGCCGGCCACCGAGATGCCGTGCTGCTGGGCGAGCCGCAGCCCGCGCAGCGTCGGGTCGCCGGCCACGCCGTCGGCCACCGCCTCCTGGCGCGGGTCGCTGAACCCGGCCAGTTGCAGCGACATCTCCTTGAGCGTGCAGAGTCGGGCGCCCCGGCTCGGCTGCGGCCGGTTGCCGGCCCGCAGCTCGTTGACCACGCCGACCGCGCTGTCCGGGTCGACCTGGTCGAAGAAGTCGTAGTTGACGGTCATCACCGGGCCGTAGTCGCAGGCGGCCAGGCACTCGGCGTGCTCCAGCGTGATGCTGCCGTCCGGAGTGGTCTCGTCGTGCCCGACGCCGAGGTGCTCGGTCAGGGCGTCGTAGACCTGCTGCCCGCCGAGCACGTTGCACATGGTGTTGGTGCAGACGCTGACCAGCCAGTCGCCGGTCGGCCGGCGCTTGTACATGGTGTAGAAGGTCGCCACGGCGCCGACCTGCGCCTTGTTCAGTCCGAGTACGTCGGCACAGAACTCGACGCCGGCCGGGGAGACGTACCCCTCCTCGGACTGCACGAGGTGCAGCAGCGGCAGCAGCGCCGAGCGGGACCGGTCGGCCGGATAGCGGGCGACGATCTCCGCCGCCCGGTCGTCCAGCTTCGCGTGCAGGTCCGCGCTGCGCCCGCCGGTCCGCTGGCCCGGCACTGGGCCGGGTCCGGCCGTCGCGCCGTTGAGCTGAGTCTCAGTCATTTAGCGATCACACCCACCCATCACCGGGTCCAGCGACGCGCCGCCCGCGATCACGTCGGCGATCAGGCCGCCCTCGGCCATCGCCGGAAGCGCCTGGAGGTTGACGAAGCTGGGCTCGCGGTAGTGCACCCGGTACGGCCGGGTGCCTCCGTCGGAGACCGCGTGCACGCCCAGCTCGCCGCGGGGCGACTCGATGCCGACGTAGACCTGCCCCGGGGGCACCCGGAAGCCCTCGGTGACCAGCTTGAAGTGGTGGATCAGCGACTCCATCGACTGACCCATGATCTTGGCGACGTGCTCCAGCGAGTTGCCCATCCCGTCGACCCCGATGGCGAGCTGCGCCGGCCAGGCGATCTTCTTGTCGGCAACCATGATGGGGCCGGGGCGGAGCCTGTCCAGCGCCTGCTCGACGATCTTGAGCGACTCGCGCATCTCGGCCATCCGGACCAGGTAGCGGCCCCAGACGTCGCCGGTCTCGGTGGTCGGCACGGCGAACTCGTAGTTCTCGTAGCCGCAGTACGGCATGGTCTTGCGGATGTCCCAGGCCAGGCCGGCCGAGCGGAGCACCGGGCCGGTGACGCCCAGCGCCACACAACCGGTCACGTCCAGCACGGCCACGTTCTTGGTGCGCTCCGTCCAGATCGGCTGGCCGGAGAGCATGTCCTCGTATTCCTTCAGCTTCTTCGGCAGCAGCTTCAGGAACTCGCGGATCTTGACGATCGCCTCGTCCGGCACGTCCTGGGCGACCCCGCCCGGCCGGACGTACGCCATGTTCATCCGCAGGCCGGTGATCATCTCGAAGATGTCGAGGACGTACTCGCGCTCGCGGAAGCCGTAGAGCATCACGTTGACCGCGCCGAGTTCCATCGCTGTGGTGGCGATCCAGACCAGGTGCGAGGAGATCCGGTTGAGCTCCATCATCAGCACCCGGATGGTGGTGGCCCGCTCGGTGATCTCGTCGGTGATGCCGAGCAGCTTCTCCACCGCCAGGCTGTACGCGGTCTCGTTGAACAGCGGCGAGAGGTAGTCCATCCGGGTGACGAACGTGCTGCCCTGCACCCAGTTCCGGTACTCGATGTTCTTTTCGATCCCGGTGTGCAGGTAGCCGACCACCGCCCGGGCCTCGCGGACGGTCTCGCCCTCGAGTTCCAGGATCAGTCGGAGCACGCCGTGCGTCGACGGGTGCTGCGGACCCATGTTGACGACGATCCGCTCGTCGTTGATCGGGTCGTGCCCGCTGACCACGGAATCCCAGTCGCCACCGGTGACGGTGAAGACCCGACCCTCGGTGGTCTCCCGGGACTCGGCGTAGCTCGGGTTCGTCGAGGTGCTCATTGGTACGACCTCCGCTGATCGGGCGGTGGGATCTCGGCGCCCTTGTACTCGACCGGCACACCGCCGAGCGGGTAGTCCTTGCGCTGCGGGTGGCCCTCCCAGTCGTCCGGCATCAGGATCCGGGTCAGGCTGGGGTGGCCGTCGAAGACGACGCCGAACATGTCGTACGCCTCCCGCTCCTGCCAGTCGGCCGTGGGGTAGACCGCGGTGACGCTGGCCACGTGCGGGTCTTCGGCGCTCACCGCCACCTCCAGCCGGATCACCCGGCGGTAGGTCATCGAGGTGAGCTGGTAGACGACGTGCAGCCGGCGCTGGTCGGTGCCGAGGTAGTCCACTCCGGAGACCGAGGAGCAGAGTTCGAAGCGCAGGGCGGCATCGTCGCGCAGCACCTGGCAGACCTCGGCGATCCGCTCCGGGCGGACGTGCAGGGTCAGCTCGCCCCGGTCGACCACGATCTTCTCGATCGCGTCCGCGAAGCCGGGGTACGCCTCCTCCAGCGCGTCCCGGACCTCGTCGAAGTAGCCGCCGTACGGCCGAGGGCTGTCCACCACGCCGACCCGCTGCCGGACCAGGCCACCGAAGCCGGAGGTGTCGCCGCTGCCGTGGATGCCGAACATGCCGCGCCCGGCGGCGGTGGCCGGCGGGAACTCGGCCGGCGCCCCGCTGGTCGCGCCGACCGGCGGCCGGGCCACCGGCACGCCGCCACCATTCTGGCCGGGCTTGCTGGGCTCGCTCATGACGTCTCCTCGCTGCGCTCGTCGACGTCATGAGCTGTAAGACTGAGCCGGCTGATTCGCTCGCTCCGCTCGCTCATCGGTCGGTCCTTCCGACGAGGTGGTTCTGCGCCTTCATCCAGTTCTCGATCCGGAGCTGCTCCTCGCGGCCCTCGGCCACCGCCTTCGTCCACTCGGCCCGCCGGGCCTTGTCGTTGTGGTACGACGACGGCATCGAACCGGGTGCGACCACTGGGATGTCACCCCGGGCGCGGCGCGCCTCCAGCATCTTGCGCCCGTTCGGGCCGAGCGGCTCGTGGCCGATCTTCTCGCGCAGCTTGAGGATCGCGTCGATCAGCATCTCGGGGCGGGGCGGGCAGCCGGGCAGGTACATGTCCACCGGCACGATGTGGTCGACGCCCTGGACGATCGCGTAGTTGTTGAACATGCCGCCGCTGCTGGCGCAGACGCCCATCGAGATCACCCAACGGGGCTCGGCCATCTGGTCGTAGATCTGGCGCAGCACCGGGGCCATCTTCTGACTGACCCGGCCGGCCACGATCATCAGGTCGGCCTGCCGGGGCGAGGCACGGAAGACCTCCATGCCCCATCGACCGAGGTCGTAGTGGGACCCGCCGGCCGCCATCATCTCGATCGCGCAACAGGCCAGCCCGAAGGTGGCGCCCCAGAAGGACGACTTCCGGGACCAGTTGACCAGTTTCTCGACCGAGGTGAGCAGGATGCCGGCCGGGAGCTTTTCCTCGATACCCATCTGACGACCTCCCTCAGTCCCAGTCCAGGCCGCCGCGACGCCACACGTAGGCGTACGCGACGAAGACCGCGACGATGAACAGCACCATCTCCACGAAGGCGAATGTCCCCAGCACGTCGAAGGAGACAGCCCACGGATACAGGAAGATGATCTCGATATCGAAGACGATGAACAGCATCGCCGTCAGGTAGAACTTGATCGGGAACCGTCCGCCGCCGACCGGCTGCGGGCTCGGTTCGATACCGCACTCGTACGCCTCGAGCTTGGCCTTGTTGTAGCGCCGGGGGCCGGCGAGACGGGCTGAGGCGACGGAGAACAGCGCGAACCCCGCAGCGAGGGCGAACAGCCCGATGATGGGTACGTACGGCGAGAGCGACATCGTTTTCTCCTGCTCGTCCTTCCCGGCCCTCGGTCAATTTCCAAATTCACACTATTCACAGTCCTTCGGGCGACGTTGCCCGGGGTGCCGCCGTGGCCCGCGCACGGACCCGGCGACCGTTCACACTGCCGGAGCCACCTTCGTCATCGCGTTGATGACCCGGTCCATCGCGTCACCGCCGCGCGGATCGGTCAGGTTCGCCAGCAGCTTGAGCACGAACCGCATCAGGGTCGGATGCGGCATCCCGTGCTTGGTGGCGATCCGCATCACCTGCGGATTGCCGATCATCTTCACGAAGATGTTGCCGAGCCGGTAGTAGCCGCCGTAGCGGGCCTTCAACTCGGCGGGGTATCCGGCCAGGGCGCGCTCCCGCTCGGCGCCGGCAGGTCGGGCCAGCGCCTGCACCGCCACCTCGGCGGCGAGCTCGCCGGACTCCATCGCGTACGCGATGCCCTCGCCGTTGAACGGGTTGACCATGCCGCCGGAGTCACCGACCAGCAGCACGCCCCGGGTGTAGTGCGGCACCCGGTTGAAGCCCATCGGCAGCGCGGCGCCGAGGATCGGGCCGTCCGCGTTGGACTCGTCGGTCATGCCCCACTCGGCCGGGGTGTTGGCCAGCCAGTCGGTGAGCAACCGCCGGTAGTTGGTCTTGCCGAACGCGGCCGAGGAGTTCAGCGCGCCCAGCCCGACGTTGAC
The DNA here is from genome assembly GCF_042658085.1 of Plantactinospora solaniradicis. Lineage (NCBI taxonomy): Bacteria > Bacillati > Actinomycetota > Actinomycetes > Micromonosporales > Micromonosporaceae > Plantactinospora > Plantactinospora solaniradicis. Next base: position 307,443 of record NZ_JBHSPR010000017.1, read on the forward strand.
CCTGCCGTCGCCCATCCCGAAGATCCAGCCGTACCCGGGCAGCAGCTTGTCGGGGTTCTCCTTGCTGCGCAGTTCCAACCACGACTCCAGGTAGTTGTCGTCGTGCTTGGCCGGCGAGCGGTAGTAGCGACGGACCGCCACCCCGATCGGCCGGTCCTCCCGCTTGTTGAGGCCGAGCGCCAGCGGGAGCCGCCCGGAGACGCCGTCGGCGGCCACCACCAGCGGCGCGTGGAAGCTCGCCGGAGCCTTGTCCGGGCCGATCTCGGCGTTGACCCCGATCGACCGGCCGGAGCCGTCGAGCACCGGGCCGGTCACGTTGACCCCGGTACGCAGCTCCGCGCCGGCCCCGGCCGCGCGCTTGGCGAGCAGGTCGTCGAAGTCGAGCCGGGTCCGGACGAGTCCGTAGTTGGGGAAGCTGGCCAGCTCGGGCCAGTCGAGTTCGAGCCGGATGCCGCCGCCGATGACCCGCAGGCCCCGGTTGCGCAGCCAGCCGGCCTCGGGGGAGGTGTCGATGCCCATCTTGACGAGCTGCTTGACCGCCCTGGGGGTGAGTCCGTCGCCGCAGACCTTCTCGCGGGGGAACTCGGTCTTCTCCAGCAGCAGTACGCGTACGCCGTGTCGGGCCAGGTGATAGGCGGTGGTCGATCCGCCCGGACCGGCGCCCACCACGATGACATCCGCGTCGTTTTCGATCGCCGTCATCCGCGCCTCCCCTCCCGATCGCTCGTGAAATGCTTCACAAGCCTGGTCCGGGGAGGAGTCTAAGACCGCGAAGTGGCCGGCAACCGGTTAGGTGAACCTAACTTGCCGAGGTAGGCGTGATGGCTACGTTCGGCGGTGCATTCAGGCGCGATCCTCTCCGTCCCGCTGCGCGGGCCGGCGCTCGATCGGTCCCGGCGTGACCGGTCCCGGCTCCCCCGGATGCGGGTCGGCCGGGTGCGGATCCACGGGGTGCGGATCGGTCGGTCCCGGGGCGGCCGGATGTGGATCCCCCGGGCCGGGGCCCGCCGGATGCGGGTCGGCCGGACCGGGCCGACCCGGCTGCGGTTGACCCGGCTGCGGCTGCGCCGGATGCGGTTCCGGCGGGGTCGGGGTGACCGGATGCGGCTCCACCGGGAAGCCGTCGGCCCGGGGCGCCCCGGCCCCGTTCGACCGGCTCGACTGGGTGGCGAATCCGGCGGCGTACGGGTCGCCGGCCGAGGAGCGGTCCCGCAGCAGGTCGCCGCCGTTCCCGTCCCGCTCCGACACCGGATCGGTCGGGTAGGGGCCGTCGTCGAGTTCCGGCATCCGCTCGTCGGCTTCGGTCGCCCGCTCGCTCTCGTACGGCAGTTGCTCCCGGAGCGATCCGCCGCTGACCCGGTCGAGCGCGGCCAGCACCTCGGCGACCACGGTCCGCACGGCGACCGGGTCGGGCCCGGCCAACTCCCGGATCTGGGCGATCAACTCGGCCGCCTCGGCCTCCGGACCCGGCGCCTCGTCGCTCGCGCTCTCCGTCGAGTTCGCGGCCTCCGATTTTGGCGAGTTCACGGCCTCAGGCTCTGGCGAGTTCGCGGCCTGCGGTTCTGGCGAGTTCGCGGCCTGCGGCGAATTCGCGCTCTCCGGCGAATTCACCGCCTCCGGCGTTTTGTCGGTCGACCGCTCCTCGCCGTCGACCTGCCGGTCTGCGCCCGTCATGGGCGCAGCCTACGGGCTCAAAAGCCCCTTTGCTGATTAAACCGACTATAAGCCATTTCAACCGGCGAAACTTCAGGATTTGATCGCCCGATGCAGGGCGACGATCCCGCCGGTCAGGTTCCGCCACGCCACCCGCTCCCAGCCCGCCCGCGCGATCAGGCCGGCCAGGCCCGCCTGATCCGGCCAGGCCCGGACCGACTCGGCGAGATAGACGTACGCGTCCGGGTTGCTGGACACCGCCCGGGCCACCGTCGGCAGGGAACGCATCAGGTAGGACAGGTAGACGGTCCGGAAGACCGGATTCGTCGGCGTGCTGAACTCGCAGACCACCAGCCGTCCACCCGGCCGGGTCACCCGGGCCATCTCCCGGAGCGCCGCCTCGGTGTCGACGACGTTCCGCAGGGCCAGCGAGATGGTGACCGCGTCGAACGACTCGTCGGGGAACGGCAGCCGCAGCGCGTCGCCGGCCAGCAGCGGCACCTCCGGCCGGACCCGTCGCCCGGCCCGGAGCATCCCGATGGAGAGGTCCAGCCCCACCGCGTACGCCCCGGAGGTGGCCAGTTCGGCGGTGGAGACGCCGGTGCCCGCGCCCACGTCGAGCACCTGGTCGTCCGGCTTGAGGTCGAGGGCCGCCAGGGTGGCCCGACGCCAGCCCCGGTCCTGCCCGAACGAGATCACGGTGTTGGTCAGGTCATAGCGGGACGCCACTTCGTCGAACATCGCCGCGACCTCGTGCGGCTGCTTGTCCAGGCTGGCCCGGCGTCCGGACGGGGTACGGGTCACGCCGGACGAGTCTGCCAGCCATCGGGCCGCGGGAGTGGCCCGGGGGCGCCGGGCATGGCGCCGGATACACCACGGGCGAGACGGTTACCCGTCTCGCCCGTCATGCCGTGCGTTATGTGAACGGCCCTCATGGACCGATAGAGGACGACCCCTGGTCGTACGCATCCTGACCTACCCGGCCAGGACCGGGTGCGGTAATCAGGAAGTACGTCCCGGACGTTATCGGTTGCGCGTGGTACGTCGCGGTTCCTTGATCCAACTGTTATGACCGATGAACCGGCCCCGACTTCCAAGAATGTCCAGGTTCGAGGGCCTTCTGAGCGGCGTACTCGCCATTAGGTCAGCGGATCGGAGCAAATGATCGGCCCTCCGCCCAACCGGCGATGGACCGAACGGATGACGGTAACCGGGACGCCCGATTCGGCTCGACCAAGGTCAATACTTACGGCCGGGTCAGCGCGCCTCGACGAGCGGCAGGCTCCGGCCGGCGCCGCCACCGGGCAGCGCGATCGAGGAGAAGTGCGAGACCACCCGGTCGTCGGTCGGATCGTCCGCCGGGGTGTGGTGCACCGCGAGATGCCGGTAGAGCGTGTCCCGCTGGGCCGGGATCCGGCCGGCGGAGCGGATCATCCAGATCAGCTCGTGCAGGTTGGACCGGTGCCGGGCACCGGCCGAGGAGATGACGTTCTCCTCCAGCATGATCGAGCCGAGGTCGTCGACCCCCATGTGCAGGGCGAGCTGGCCGACGTCCTTGCCGGTGGTCAGCCAGGACGCCTGCAGGTGCGGGACGGTCTCGAAGAACAGCCGGGCCACCGCGATCAGCCGCAGGTACTCCAGGGTGGTCGCCTGGGTACGCCCCTTCAGGTGGTTGTTCTCCGGCTGGTACGTCCACGGGATGAAGGACCGGAAGCCCCCGGTACGGTCCTGCACGTCCCGGATCATCCGCATGTGCTCGATCCGCTCGGCGTTCGTCTCGCCGGTACCCATCATCATCGTCGCGGTGGACTCGATGCCCTGGCGGTGGGCGAGTTCCATCACCTCCAGCCAGCGGGCACCCGACTCCTTCAGCGGAGCGATGGCCTTACGCGGCCGGTCGGGCAGCATCTCGGCGCCGGCACCGGCGATCGAGTCCAGCCCGGCCGTCCTGATCCGGCTGATCGCCTCGTCGAGCGAGACGCCGGAGACCTTCGCCATGTGCAGGATCTCGCTCGGCCCGATCGAGTGGATCGCGAGCTGCGGGTACGCCTTCTTGACCGAGGAGAACAGCTCCTCGTAGTACTCGACGCCGTAGTCGGGGTGGTGGCCACCCTGCAACATCACCTGGGTCGCACCCAGCTCGACCGCCTCGCCGCACCGGCGCAGGATCTCCTCGGTCGGGTGGGTCCAGCCCTCCTTGTGCTTCGGCGCCCGGTAGAAGGCGCAGAACTTGCAGGCGGTCACGCAGACGTTCGTGTAGTTGATGTTGCGGTCGATCAGGTACGTCACGATGTTGTCCGGGTACCGCCGCCGGCGTACCGCGTCCGCCGCCTCGCCGAGCGGGTGCAGGGGCGCCTCGGTGTAGAGCAGCAGCGCCTCCTCGGGCGTGATCCGCCCACCGTCCGCGCCGCGCTGCAGGATGCTGTCGATTTCCCGGCTCAACGTCACGGAACCGAGGGTACGCCGCGCCAGGTCGGGCCAGCACCCGCCGCCCGTGGATGTCGGCGGGCCCACCCTCGGGCCGCCGGGAACCCTCTCCGGCGGGCGTCGCGGGGTGCGTCGACGAGGGGCGCGTTGCGGGTGGCACCGATTATCGAAGGATGTTCACCGACACGTGGGGACGGCTGCGTCGGCGGCTGGCGGACGTCGTACCGGGGCGATCCCCCGACCGGCCCGTTCCCGGGCCGGTCGCCGACGGACCGGAGCTGGTGCGGACGCTGGCGGACCGGGCCGACCGGCTGCACCGCGAGGGGAAGCCGGACCTCGCCGCCGAGTCCCTGGCCGAGGCCGTGGCGCTGGGCCGGGACGTCACCGGTGCCGACTGGGGCGACGCGCTGACGCAGCTGGCGGACGCGCTCTCCCGGGCCGCCCGCGCCGACGAGGCGGTGGCGACCGCCCGGGCGGCGGTGGCCGCGTTCGGCGACCAGCGGAGCGCGGGGCGGGCCGAGGCACTGCGGCGGCTCGGCCGGCACCTGCTCTCCGTCGGCAACTCCGACGAGGCGGTGGTCGTCGTCCGGGAGGCGGCGGAGCTGTACGCGTCCCTCGCCGGCCCACTCGCGGTCCGGCACGGCAAGGCCCTGTTCATGGCCCAGTACGAACTGGCCATGGCGCTCGGCGTCGTCGGGCGGTACGAGGAGGCGATCACCGCCGCGACCCAGCCGCTGCTGACGTTACGGATCCAGGACCGCCTGCACGTCGCCCGGGGTCGGCGGCACTACGCGGACCTGCTGTTCCGGGTCGCGTCCTGGCAGGGGGAACTGGACCGGCCGGCCGAGGCGGTGGAGAACGCGCGGCCGGCGGTCGCCCAGCTCCGGCGGGTCGTCGCCACCGACGCGCTGGACGACGACCTGGACAAGCTGGCCCACGTACTGGTGGTGCTGGCCCGGCAACTCCGCCGACTCGATCGCGACATCGAGGCGGTGCCCCCGTTGCGGGAGGCGGTCGCACTCTGGCAACGCCTGCCGGACGGCGACAACGACCTGGCCAAGTCGTCGATCGAACTCAGCCGCCTGTACCGGGACCTCGGTGGTCACGACGACGCGGCGCTGGCGGCCCAGCAGACCGCGGTCGACGCCGGCCGGCGGCTGGTCGCGGTCGATGCCGAGTACTACGAGGGCAGGCTGGCCGCTTCCCTGCTGGCGCTCGCCGAACGCGCCAGGGCGGCCGGCTCGACCCCGGACGCCCTGCCCGCCTGCGACGAGGCGGTCTCGATCGCCCGCCGGCTCGTCCAGTACGCCGCGTTCGCCCCCGCCCCCGAACGGCAGTGGTGCGAGGGACTGCTGTTGGGCGGGTTGACCGAGCTGGCGTGCCTGCACGCCGAGGGTGGGCGCCGGACGGAGGCGGTGGACACGATGGCCGAACTCGACGGCCTGGCCGCCGGGCTGATTCTCGATGCCGACCAGCGCGACTGGGTCGACAGCACCTACGCGTTCGTCCGCGAGGTGGCGCCGGACGAGTGTGACCGGCGGGGCCTTCCCGGATCCTCCGGGGCGGTCGAGGACTGACGCCGCCCCGGAGGCCGACGGCGGGTCAGGTGGTGCAGCTTCCGTTGTCCGGGTTCACGCACTTGGCCCGGCTCCACAGCGTCTCGAAGTTGTTGTGGAAGTCGTTCCAGACGGTCGGATGTTCGATCTTTACCAGCGTCTCGTCGTGGTCGGTCAGCGCGGGGTCGGTGACGTTGTGCGAGCCGGTGAAGACGACGCTCCGCCCGGCCACCCCGGCGAAGGTGCCCCGGATGATGATGTTCTTCGAGTGCAGCGTGACCACCCGGCCGTCGTAGTTGCTGGCCTCGGCGTCGTAGTACTTCTTCAGCGAGACGTTCGGCTGCCCGTTCAGCGTGGCGTACGCGGTGCTGCCCATCGAGCCGTAGACCACCCGTACCCGGCAGCCCATCCGGCCGATCCGGCGCAGCTCGCTGGCGACCTGCGGGCGGGCGTCGGTGAACTGGGCGTGCGCCACGTCCACGGAGCAGCCGCTGGCGTACGCGTCCACCTCGGCGAGCCGGTTCGCCAGGGTGTCGCTGTCCGCCCGGGGCGAGTGGTAGACGGTGACGGCCGTGGTCGGCGACTTGTAGTAGCCGTTGGCGGCGTTGAAGTAGTCGTTGTTCTTGCGCTGCGCCCGCATGTCGTTGAAGTACGCCGTGAAGTGGTCGTACAGCTCGTAGTCCTCGTGCACGACGAGGGCGCTGTTGAACAGGTTGTTCTGGCTGAAGGTCAGGTTCTGCGAGCTGACGAAGACCACCCGCTTCATCGTGCCGCTGGTGGAGAAGGTGAAGACCTTGTTGTGGTTGATCGAGTTGCTCTTGTTGCCGATGCAGGCAGTCGAGCCGGACACCGTCGACGAGGTCTTGCCGCAGATCACCAGGTCGTCGAGGTTGGCCGAGTTCAGCACCGCCATCGCGGCGTTGTCCGCACCGGTGTTCACCCCGCCGCCGGTCTCGTCCAGGACCACCCGGACGATCACGCCCCGGGCCTGCGCCCGCTTGAGCGCCTCGGCCACCACGGGGGAACTCCAGCTGTACATGAGGCCCCGGATGTAGCCGCCGGCCGGAGCGCCGTCGGCGAGCCGGACCAGCTCGTCCTCGATGGTCCGGTCCCGGGTGCCGTCCTCGGCCGGGATGTTGAACCGGGTGTAGGCCGAGAACGGATCGGCCGCCATGACCGCGCCGTCACCGGCGTCGAGCGGCGCCGACGGGCCGGCCGGCGCGGCCGGTGCGATCCGGCTGGCCGCCACGGCGGGCGGAACGGGCAGCGCCGCCGCCAGCAGGCCGACCGCCACACAGGACGCCAGCCCGATCCGGACCTGGACACGACGCGTACGGAGCATCCTCATGGCTACCTTGTTAGTACAGATCCTTCATCGAGGCAACGATCTGCGTAGATATTTTTCATCAACCGGCGTCGGTCCAACACCTCACCCAGGCAAAGTACGATCCATGCCTTGTCGCGAGAGAATGTGCAGGAGCAGCCGATGATCACCGATGCCGCGCTCACCCGCATCAACGAAGGCGTGCAGCTGCATCATCATCAGGGCCAGCCTGAGGCTGCCCGCGACTTGTTCGCGCAGATCTGGGATGAGATCGGCGGGGAGCGAGGCGACCCCCTGCACGTCTGCGTCCTCGCGCACGCGATGGCCGATGTGCAGGACGACGTCCACCAGGAGTTGCTCTGGGACCAGCGAGCCCTGGCGGCGGCCGACCTGCTCACCGACGACCGGGTCGCCCAGGCCGGGGTGCCGATGTCGGTGGCCGGCCTGTATCCGTCGTTGCACCTCAACCTGGCGGAGTGCTACCGCAAGCTCGGCGATCTCGACCGCGCCCGCGAGTACCTCCAGCGTGCACAGGCGGGGATCGGCGCGCTCGGCGACGACGAGTACGGGCAGCTGATCAAGGGCGGCCTGGATCAGCTGGCACAGCAGCTGACCTCTACGCAGGTGCACGCCAAACCGGATCGGCTGCGCCCCCGGGTCGTTGAGGACGACCAGGGCTAGGGGCCTAGCACACCGATCCTTGATCAGGGCGTTATCCACAGCCACCCGAGTTGTCCACAGACCGCGGCCGGCTCGTCGTAGCCCTACCTGGTCTGCACGCCTCCGGTCGAGACATCGACGAGTTGCGCGATGCCCTTGCCGAAGCCATCGGCTTCTACCTCTCCGACGCCACCCACGAGGTAACGGCCACGGATCTCGAGTTCGTGCCGCCCCCTGAGCTGCGCGATGTCCACATCCGCACGCGCCTGGTGGCCGCATAGCGGCATCAAAAGCACCCCGGACAGCGAGAAGGGCCCTCCGGCTATCCCTCACGGGACGCCGGAGGGCCCCGTTGTTATCGAGGCACCCCAACCCGTCGTAGTCGATCACCACAACATCGACAGCCTGAGCCGCACGGGCGGCGGCCAGCACCCGTTCCGCAGGGTCGGGGCGAATTCGGTCGAGGCGATCGGTCGGGCCCGACTACGGTGCACCGATGCCCGTACGCCCACACCCCGAGAATCCCCTCGACTCGCTGCTGGACGCCAACGACGGCACCACGCTCGCCCGGTTGCGCATGTACGACGACGACGGCCAATGCGTCGCCGCCGACGTACAGCCGCTGCCGGGGCCGCCCTGACCGCCGTTGCCGCGCAGGCCCGGCGAGATTTCGCCGGGATGCGCCTGGACAAGCGGGACGAGGGGCTGGCCGACGCCCTGGTGGCGGGCGGACTCGAACACCGCCGGGCCGCCACGGAACTGCGGCACGACCTGGCCGAACTGCCGGCGCCGCCGGTACTGCCCGCCGGCTGGACGCTGGCCGCACCGGGCTGGGACGACGACCTCGCGCGGGCGTGCGACGCGGCGTATGGTCCGGACCATCCGGACGGGCGGTGGCAGTCCGGCCACACCTGGCAGATCCGGGCGATGTTCGACGCCGACGATCCGGTCCCGCCCCTGCGGTCCGCCTCGGCCCGGGTGGTGGGCCCGGACCGGCGCAGCGCCGGACATGTGCTGTGCGCCGGCCCGGTGCCGTGGACCGACGACGTCTGCGGCTGGATCCTGAACATCGCGGTGGCGCCGCACGCCCAGGGGATCGGACTCGGCCGAGCCCTGCTGACGCACGCCCTGCGCGGCACCCGCGAGGCCGGGCTACCGACCCTCGGACTGTCGGTGGTGGACGGCAACCCGGCCCGCCGGATGTACGACAACGCCGGTTTCCGGACGCACACCCGGGTGCTCTCGGTGCTGCTACCCGCCGACCCCGTAGCGGTCACGGCCGGCGAGTAGGGCCTCGCAGACCTCGTGGATCGCCGGTGCGGCACCGTCCGGAGGACGGGATACCACGGTGGTCAGCCGCCGCTCGGGGAACCACGTGCCGAAGAACGGCCCGACACCCGGAGACGACATCGGGACGCCCGCCAGCAGAGCACGGCCAGCATCGAGCAGCGTGGCGAACCCCGGCCGCCAACACTCCGTCCTCCGCCGTGGACTCCGCTGTCGGACGGACGGGCCGGCGGCCGTCGTGAGCCTCGGCATCGCCAGCTTGCGCCGACCCGTCCCGTCCGACCACGCCGTCAGGGAGCGTCAGTTGTACATGTACAAGTAGTAGTAGCCCTGCGGCTCACCGGTCCGCCACTCGTAGTGGCAGCTGTAGTAGCGCCACGCTCCACCGGCGACGAGGCTGTCGCCGAAGTAGCGGCACGCCTCCAAGGTGTAGTAGGTCCCGAAGTGGTAGTTATCGGGACCGGCGACCGCCGCCGGGCGGGCGGCCGGCGCCGCAGCCTGCGCCGGGGCACCGAGGCCGACCAGCAGTGCACCGCTGGCGCTGGCGAGCGCCACAATCGTCCGGACTCTACGCATGGGACCTCCACAGAGTGAGCGCGCTTTGACTGCACCCGAAGATAGTCAATTTTCGATCTATAGTCCGTGACGCACCGAAGCTTGCCGCCATCCGCGCAAGCCCGCCAATCCGTCGATGGTGATCTATGTCCGCCTTCATCGAAACGAAGGCGGCTCAGGCGTCGTAGTCGACTACGACGGTTTCGGTGATCGGGGCTGGACTGGCAGCGTGCGGCGAGCGATGACCCGGTCGAGCACCGCTCCGGCCTCACCCGGACCGATCATCTCGACACGCTTCGAGTCAATCACCCAGAACTCTCCTGGCCCGCTGTACACGCCGCGAATCATGCTCTCTCGACCGGGCTGCCGATCCTCACTCCGGACGCCACGCGTTACACCGGTGTACCGGTCAATGTGCTGTCCCTGTAGGAAGCCGCCCCATTCTGTGGATTGCACCTCGGCCACCAGCAACCGGCTGACGGATGGCGAGCGCACAGCGGGGCAACTCGACGTGTGTCGGGCCCCGATGACACCGCAGCGCCCACTCAACCGTCGTAGTCGACCACCACGGTGTCGGTAATCGGGCTGGACTGGCAGGTCAGCACGTATCCGGCGGCCACCTCGTCGGGCTCCAGGGCGTAGTTGCGGGCCATCGTCACCTCGCCGGAGACGACCCGCGCCCGACAGGTCGAGCAGACCCCGCCCTTGCAGGCGTACGGCAGCTCGCCGCGCACCTTCAGTGCGGCGTCCAGCACCCGTTCGTCGCGGCCCATCCGGAAACTCGACGCACGGCCGTCGAGCAGGATGGTCACCTCGCTGCCGGTCGCCGTCGCGCTGGGCCGGACCGGCGGCGCGGGCGGGGCGTCCACATGGAACAGTTCGGCGTGTACGGCCTCCGTCGGCACGCCCCGGGCGGCCAGCGCCGCCCGCGCGTCGAGCACCAGGCCGTACGGGCCGCAGAGGAACCACTCGTCGACCTGCTCGGCCGGCACGATGGTGTCGAACAGCCGGCCGAGCCGCTCGGCGTCGATCCGGCCGGAGAGCAGCGGCGACTCGCCCGGCTCCCGGGACAGCACGTGCACCAGGTGCAGCCGCTCCCGGTACCGGTCCTTCAGGTCGGCCAACTCCTCCACGAACATCACCGTCCGGGCGTACCGGTTGCCGTACACCAGGGTCACGGTGCTGGCCGGCTCGACGGCGAGCGCGGTCGCGACCAGCGACAGCACCGGGGTGATGCCCGACCCCGCGACGACGGCGGTGTAGTGCCGGACCCGGTCCGGCGCGAACGCCGTGCTGAACTGTCCCAGCGGCGGCAGTACGTCCACCGTGTCCCCGGCCCGCAGCGCGCCGACCGCGAAGCTGGAGAACGCGCCCCCGGGCACCTCCCGCACCCCGATCCGCAGCCGCCCGGTCCCGGCCAGCTCGGCCGGGGTCGAGCAGATCGAGTACGACCGCCGCACCTCGGTCGGTCCGGTCTCCGGTACGCCGCTGTCGGTGAACCGGCGCACGGTGAGATGCTGCCCGGCCCGGAACGCGAAGGCGGCCCGCAGCTCGGCCGGCACCTCGAAGGTGACCGCGACCGCGTCGTCGGTCAGCCGGTCGACCGCCCGGACCGACAACGGATGGAAGACCGGGCGGCGACGGACCGGCCGGTTGATCGTTACGCTCAAAACGCCCTCAGGTGATCGAAGGGTTCACGGCAGGCCCGGCACCGCCACAGCGACTTGCAGGCGGTCGAGCCGAACCGGCTGACCTGTTCGGTGTCGGCGGCGCCGCAGAGTGGGCAGCGGACGCTCAGGGTCAGCGGCACCGGCCCGGCGGTCCCGGCGGGACCCGGCGGGGCGATGCCGGCGGCGGCCAGTTTGGCCCGACCGGTTCCGGAGATCCAGTCGGTGCTCCAGGCCGGGGCGTACACGGTGACGACCTCGGCCTCGGGATGTCCGGCGGCGGCCAGCGCGGCCCGGATGTCGGCCCGGATCACGTCCATCGCCGGGCAGCCGGTGTAGGTCGGGGTGATGGTGACGGTGACCCGACCACTGTCCGGCTCCGTCACCACCTCCCGCAGCACGCCGAGTTCCTCGATCGTCAGCACCCGCAGCTCGGGGTCGACCACCGACGCGGCGGCCCGCCAGGTCGGATCGCTGGACGCGTTCACCAACGGGCTCCGGGATGGGCCCGGTGCAGCACCTGCATCTCGGCGAGCAGGTAGGACAGGTGCTCGGTGTGCACACCGGTCCGACCGCCGGCCGGGGCCCAGCCGTCGGCCGGGCGGTCCAGCGTCGCCGTCGCCAACACCGGCTCCACACTGGCCAGGAAGGCATCGCGCAGCCCGGCCGGGTCGACCGGCGCGGACGGGTCGGGGGTGAACAGCTCGTGGGTGTACGGCCAGATCTCGTCCACGGCCGCCTGCATCCGCCGGTGCGACTCCTCGGTGCCGTCGCCGAGGCGTACCGTCCAGAGGCTGGCGTGGTCGAGGTGGTACGCGACCTCCTTGCGGGTCTTGCCGGCGATCGCGGCGAGCCGCGCGTCGGCGCATCCGCTCAGCGCGGTGTAGAGCGGGAGCTGGTACGCCGACAGGAAGAGCAGTTTGGCCATGGTGACCGCGAAGTCGCCGTTCGGCAGCTCGACCAGCAGGGCGTTGCGGAACTCCCGGTCGTCGCGCAGGTACGCCAGCGCGTCCTCGTCCCGGCCCGCCCCCTCCAGTTCCCCGGCGTACGTCAGCAGCAGTCGGGCGGCGCCGAGCTGGTCCAGGGCGATGTTGGCCAGCGCGACGTCCTCCTCCAGTTCCGGCGCGGCGGCCACCCACTCGCCGAGGCGCTGCGCGGCGACCAGTGCGTCGTCGGCGAGCCCGAGCAGGTGGTCCAGCCGCGTCTGGGTGGGTACGTCGGTGGGGCTCACAGGTGCGCCGCCCCCTCCGGTACCTCGTAGAACGTCGGATGCCGGTAGACCTTGTCCGCGGCCGGCTCGAAGAAGGCGTCCTTCTCGTCCGGGCTGGACGCGGTGATCGTCTGTGCCGGGACGACCCAGATCGACACGCCCTCCTGCCGGCGGGTGTAGACGTCCCGGGCGTTGCGGAGCGCCAACTCGGCGTCGGGCGCGTGCAGGCTGCCGACGTGGTTGTGCGACAACCCGCGCCTCGGCCGGACGAAGACCTCCCAGAGCGGCCAGCCGTTCCGTTCCACCGCGCTCATGCCGCCCCCTCGTTGTGCTGCTCGCTCATGCCGCCACCGCCGTCCGCCCGGCCTGCTCCCGCTTGGCCGTGTACGCGGCGGCGGCCTCCCGGACCCAGCTCCCGTCGGCGTGTGCCCGGCGGCGATGGTCGATCCGCTGCCGGTTGCACGGCCCGTCGCCGGAGATCACCCGCATCAGCTCGGCGTAGTCCGGCTGGGTGTAGTCGTACGCCTGCCGCTGCTCGTCCCAGCGCAGGGCGGGGTCGGGCAGTCGGAGACCGAGTACGCCGGCCTGCTGGACGCACATGTCGACGAACCGCTGTCGCAGGTCGTCGTTGGAGAACCGCTTGATCTTCCAGGCCATGGACTGCTGGGAGTGCGTGGAGTCGGTGTCCGGTGGGCCGAACATCGCCAGCGACGGGTACCACCAGCGGTCCACCGCGTCCTGGGCCATCGCCCGCTGGGCGGGGGTGCCGGAGGCGAGCGTGTGCAGGATCTCGTAGCCCTGCCGCTGGTGGAAGGACTCCTCCTTGCAGACCCGGATCATCGCGCGGGCGTACGGCCCGTACGAGCAACGGCACAGTGGCACCTGGTTGACGATCGCCGCGCCGTCCACCAGCCATCCGATGGCGCCGACGTCGGCCCAGCCGAGGGTCGGGTAGTTGAAGATCGAGCTGTACTTCTGCCGACCGGTCAGCAGCAGCTCGACCAGTTCGTCCCGGGTCACCCCGAGGGTCTCCGCGGCGGCGTACAGGTAGAGCCCGTGGCCGGCCTCGTCCTGCACCTTGGCGAGCAGGATCGCCTTGCGCTTCAGCGAAGGGGCCCGACTGATCCAGTTCCCTTCCGGCTGCATCCCGATGATCTCGGAGTGGGCGTGCTGGGCGATCTGCCGGATCAGGGTCTTCCGGTAGGCGTCCGGCATCCAGTCCCGTGGCTCGATCTTCTGGTCGGCCTCGATGAGGGCGGTGAAGTAGTGCTGCGGGTCGGTGTCGACGGCCGGGCCGTCCGCGACGCCGGGACGACCACGATCGGCGGCGGCCCGCAGCGCCGCCTCCGCCGCCTCGACCTGATCGAGCAGGCCGTCGGCGGGTCCGTCATCCGGGCCGGGAAAGTCATGTCCGTACACGGACCAAGTGTTACAGCCCAACTAGCCGGTAACCAAGATGTGTAATAGAAATGCGGCCCAGAGCCGACACCCGACTGCTCAGTGCGGGTGGACCAAATGTCCGTACTGGTGGGTGAATGACCCTGGTCACACCGACCCCAATATTCGGGATCTACCACCACTTATCAGCATATTTCTGGTCGCCGATCTCGAACGCCACGGCTGCACCATCTGGCGGATCGGGCTCAGGCACGTAAACTTTCCCCGTTCCGTCCTGCCGCCTCCCCCGGCAGTTCGGTCGCGGACACGCCGCCGGTGTGGGGCTGGCGGGGACCGCGCTGACGACGACCCACAGCAAGACGCACAGTGCCCTGTACCCACAGCGGCCTCCCGGCCCTCACTCTTGGAGCCCCGTCTTCATGCGTTCCCGCGTGACTCTGGTGCTCGCCATCACGGCAGTCGTGCTTGGCGGCGTCCTGCTCGTGCCCGCCGCGTACGCCCGGCTGAACGGGTCCGCCGGTGGCGACTCACCCTCGGCCACTCCGACGCCGGCCGGGATCGAACCCTCCGCACCACCCCCGCCGACCCTGGCCCCCGCCCCGGTGAAGATCAGCGGCGTCGACGGCTTCTTCTCCTGGGCGCTGCTGGACCGGGAGAGCGGAAAGATCTCGGGCGCACAGAACATGACCTCGACCAACTCGACCGAGTCGATGATCAAGGTCTGGATCGTCTCCGACTACCTGCGCCAGCTCGGCAGCAAGAAGCCGTCGGCCAGCTACCTGAAGATGGCCAGCACGTCGATCCGGGACAGCAACGACGACTCCACGAACGCCCTCTACAAGGCGGCCGGCGGGACCAGCTCGCTCGACCGATTGATCAAGATGTGCAAGCTCACCGAGACCGCCAAGGTCATTCCGCCCGGAGAAAACTCCATCTGGTGGAGTTATACCAAAATGTCCCCTCGGGACGCGGTACGGATGGGAGAGTGCGTCAAGGACGGCACCGCAGCCGGGCCAAAGTGGACGGAATGGGTGCTCACGGAGATGTCCAAGGTGCGTGGCTCGGTCAAGGACCAGCAGCCGAGGCAGGGCGGCGGCAAGTGGGGGATCATCGACGGCCTGCCGAAGGGCGTGCTGGCGCAGGGTCCGGTCAGCATCAAGAACGGCTGGACACTGATCAACGCTGACGGGAAGTGGCACCTCAACTGCCTGGCCGTCAGCGACGACTGGGTGCTCTCCGTGATGATGCGCTACTCGGGTGGAAAGGGTCTCGGCTACGGCGCCAACGTCTGCGCGAACGTGGCCAGCCAACTCGTCGCCCCACAGCCCGGAGCCGCGCTCAAGGTTCCCAAGCCGCTCAGCACCAAGGCGGCATGATGGGCTCCGACGAACGGCGGGCGAGGGCAGCGGCCAGATCCAACCGGTCCACCGTGCTCCGGCTGACGTTCATCTCCGGCGTACTCCTGGTGCTGGTACTGGTCGGACTCCGGCTGATGCCGGGCTCGCCGTTCGCCAGCACGGCCGCCGCCAAGTGGGGCGAGTCGTCCGGTACGACGGGACCGTCCGCGACCGGTGGGCCGACGAAGAAGCCGACCCCCACTCCGACCCCGAGCCCCACCCTGCCGGCGCTGCCGGTGGCACCGGCGAACGTGAAGATCGACAAAGACGGTTGGTGGAACTGGGCGCTGATGGACACCCGGACCGGCAAGATCTCCGGCTCGGCCAACATGGACGAGACCAACCCGACCGCCTCGATGATCAAGGCGTGGATCGGAGCGGACTTCCTGCGCCGGGCGGCCGAGAAGGGTGACACCCCGAGCGACACCCGGATGAACCAGGTCTCGATCATGATCCGGGACAGCGACAACACCGCCGCACAGACCCTCTACGAGGTCAACGGCGGCACCGCCTCGATCAAGCGACTGATCAGCATCTGCGACCTGACCGACAGCAGCCCGGCCGCCGACGGCGGCTGGAGCCGTACCGCCCTCTCGGCCCGGGACACCGCCCGGATGGGTGCGTGCATCGCCGACGGTCGCGCCGCCGGCCCGAAGTGGACCAAGTACCTGCTCGGCGAGATGCGCGCGGTACGCGGCGTCGGCAACTTCGGCATCCGCAAGGCGTTCCCCGCCGCCGAGCAGAAGACCATCGCGGTCAAGAACGGCTGGGTGGACCGGACCCGGGAGCAGAAGTACACGGTCAACTGCCTGGCCATCGGCGACGGCTGGACGATGGCGGTGGAGACCCGTTACGCGATCAACCTCGGCTACACCTACGGGGCGAAGATCTGCGAGGACGTCGCCCGGCAGCTCCGTACGGACTGACCCGACCCGGTAGCCACCGGATCGGGTCGTGGGCCGGACGGCCAGCCGGCGAAGGAGGCGGGAAGCCCGAGGTCAGCCGGCGAAGAAGGCGGGGCCGTCGGCCGGCAGCGGCGGAAGGCCGTCCAGCGTGACGGCCCGGCGGGCGAACTCCCGCAGACCCGCCACCTGCCGCTCGCCGAGCGAGAAGTCGAGTGCCCGGAAGTACGACGCCAGGGTGGCGGCGTCGAACGGCTCCCAGCGGGCGGCCGCCTCGGCAGCCTCGTCGAGTTCGGCCAGGCAGAGGTCCCGGGAGCGCAGGAACGCCTCGTGCACGTCCTTGACCAGCCCCGGATGTTCGGCGGCGAAGTCCCGGCGTACCGCCCAGACGGCGAAGACCATCGGCAGGCCCGTCCACTCCCGCCACGCCTGACCGAGATCGGTGACCGACAGCCCACGGCCCGGCGCCTCGTAGAGGGCCCGGAGCGCCACGTCGCCGATCAGCACCCCGGCCTCAGCCTCCAGCAGCATCGTGGTCAGGTCGGGCGGGCAGCTGAAGTACTCGGGATCCACGCCGTACCGGTCGGCGAGCAGCATCCGGGCGAGCAGCACGCCGGTCCGGGAGGTGGAGCCGAGGGCGACCTTGGCGCCGTCCAGTTCGGCCAGCGGCCGGGTGGAGACCACGTTGACCGACAGCACCGGCCCGTCGCTGCCGACCGCGAGGTCGGAGAGGAGCAGCAGCTCGTCGGCGTGCTTGAGGTACTCCACCAGTGAGATCGGCCCGATGTCGAGATCGCCGCCGACCAGGGCCGCGCTCAGCCGTTCGGGCGAGTCCTTGTGCAGGTCGACGTCGATGAGCGCACCGGAGCGCATCAGGCCCCAGTAGATCGGCAGGCAGTTCAGGAACTGGATATGGCCTACTCGGGGTCGCCGTAGCTCGGTCATGTCGTCTCCTCGCTGGCGCTCGTCCTCGCCATGACTTACCCGACTGAGCTGACTGATGCCCTCGCTCCGCTCGGTCATGATCCGACGGTAACCGTCGGCTCGGTCGGCCGCTGCGCTGCCCCGTCGGGAAGTGGCCAATCCCGCATCGTCCGGCCTCGCTCGGACCGCGCGGCCCGCAACACGACCGGGGTCACCGCCGCGACCACGGCCAGCCCCGCCAGGCCGGCGGCGGCGACCAGCGGGCGGGGCGCGAACCCCGCCAGCAGTACGCCACCGATCAGGTAGCCGAACATCCCGGCGCCCTGGATCGCGGCGCCCTGGGCGGCGAAGGCCCGACCCCGCTGCTCCGGCGGCACCCGGCCCGCCATCACCAGGTTGCTGAAGACGTTCAGTCCGCCGTTGGCGAGGCCCCCGACCAGCCAGAGCAGGACCAGCCAGCCGGCGTCCGGCACGGTCGCGCCGAGCCCGACGAGCAGGCAGGCCAGGCCGAGCATGGCCAGCACCCAGAGCACCAGGGCGCCGTCGTCGCGGGCCCGCCGCGCCGTGGGGGCCAGCAGCCAGGCGCCGAGCAGCATGCCGGCCGTCCAGGCGCCGCTGACCAGGCCGAAGACGGTCGTCGAGGCGTGCAGGGTCTCGCGGATGTAGAACACCTCGATCACGTTCACCGCACCGACCCCGGCCACCGTCGCGGCGATCGCGAGGACCATCGTCCAGAGCAGCGGATCACGCCGTAACCGCCAGGTCCCGACCGACGGGCCGAGGCCACCGACGACCGCGGGAGACGCCGGACCGGCCGGATCGCGGCCACCGACCACCGCCGACGTGTCGCCGACGACCGACGTCGCGGTGCCGGGCGCGCGGCGTCGACCACCCCGCCGGGTACGCAGCAGCAGTCCCGCCGCGACCAACGCGAGGTAGCTGACCGCGTCGAGCAGCAGCGGGAGCCGGGTGCCGAAGTTGCCGACCAGCAGCCCGGCGAGTGCCGGCGCGACCAGCATGCCGACCGAGCCGGCGGTCTGGTTGATCGCGCTTGCCCTGGGCAGGTCGACCCGGCGCACCATCTCGGGCAGCAGTGCGGCAAGGGTCGGCTGGGTCACCGCCAGGCCGCAGGAGAGCAGCGCGACGAGCGCCATGATCACTTCGGCCCGCTCGGCGTAGGCCAGCGCGACGCAGACCGCCGCCTGTCCCACGCCGGCCGCGACGAGCAGCCTCCGGCTGTCCACCCGGTCGGCCAACCGTCCGGTCAACGGTGCGAGGAGCACCAGCGGGACGGCGGCGGCCAGCATCACTCCGGAGACCGCGAGGCCGCCTGCCCCGGCGGACTGGAGGGCGAGCGCCAGCGCGGTCGCGGCGAGGAAGTCCCCGCAACTCGATGCGGCGCGGGCGCCCGCGGCCAGGTAGACGTCCCGCCATCGGGAGGCCGGCAGCTCTCCGGCGACGGACGCAGCCCGGCCGGAAGATGTGAAGGACATACTTCGAAAGTAATCCTTCACATCTTCCGGCACAACCCCGGCCCGTCACTCCAATGGCAGCGCCGCGTAATGGATCATCACCGGCCGAGCCCCCTCCGGCGGATCGACACGGTCACGCCGCCGGTACGGCTTCGTCAGCTCCCGCACCGCCTCGTTCAACGCGGTCAGTTCCTCCGCTGTCAGCATCAGCACCGGCCCGCTGATCGTGGCGGCGTCGTACCACTCCTTCGGCTCGTCCCGGGACCGCCGAACCCAGTCCCGGACCCGTTGGAGATCGCGGGCGGCGTACACCTCGATCAGCGTCGCCTCGGCGTCCCGTGCCTCCGGCGACGCGTCCTGCCCGGCCTCGACCCCCCAGGAACCCACGGAGGTGCGCCACAGCCGCTCGCGGGCGTCCCCTCGGCTCGGCGCCTGCTCGACCAGACCGAACTTCGCCAACTCCCGCAGGTGGTAGCTGACGGCACTGGGCGACAATCCGACGATCTCGGCGCACTCCGTGGCGGTCACCGCCGCCCCGGTGGAGGTCAGATGCTCCATGATCCCCAGCCGGGCCGGATGCGCCAGCGCCCGCATCACCTGCGGATCGCTGATCATCATCGGACGCTGCTCGACCGGCTGCTCGGTCACGTCGCCTCCTCGCTGCTCGGCCATGTCGTCTCCTCGCTGCGCTCGTCGGCGCCATGACTTGGCAGACTGGGCCAGACGATGGCCTCGCTGCGCTCGGTCATGCGCCCATGATTGCGTCCCCGACCTCGGCCGCGTCAAATGCCTCGCCGCGCGAGCCTGCCAGGCGTACGATCGAACGCTCGCGTGCCAACCGCACGCCCTTCCACCACCGGGCACTGCCGGTACCGCGCTGACGGAGCGCCGGGCGGCCCAGGTCAACCGAGCCGATAATCGCGCACCGAGAGGTCCGTCGGATGACCCTGCCTGCCTTCGACTCACCCATCGAACACCCCGCCGCCGCACACGCCCCCGACGACCTCGACAAGGAACTCGCCGCCGAGCGGGCCCACCTGGACGCCTCCCGGACCGCCCTACGACGGATGCGGGAGCACGCCGAGGCACTCTTTCGCACCGGCCAGGACGTCGCCGGGGACGCCTACGCCGCCGAGACCCTCGGCCGTACGCTGTCCCGCCGGGTCGCCGAGCTGGCCGACGACCCGAACACCCCACTCTTCTTCGGCCGGCTCGACTTCGCCGACGCCAGTCACCACATCGGGCGGCGCCACGTCACCGACTCGGTCGGCGAGCCGATGGTGCTGGACTGGCGGGCGCCGCTCTCCCGCTCCTTCTACCGGGCCAGCGTCCGCGACCCCCAGGGGGTGAGCACCCGACGGCGGTTCGGCTTCGGCGCCGGCCAGCTCACCAGCTTCGAGGACGAACACCTCGACCGGGGCGAGGAGTACGGCACCAGGAGCCGGATCCTCACCGCCGAGATCGAACGGCCCCGGGTCGGGCCGATGCGGGACATCGTCGCCACCATCCAGCCGGAGCAGGACGAACTCGTCCGTGCCGACCTGGCGGACTCGATCTGCGTGCAGGGCGCTCCGGGTACCGGTAAGACGGCGGTCGGGCTGCACCGGGCCGCCTACCTTCTCTACCTGCACCGGGAACGGCTGCGCCGGTCCGGGGTACTGGTCGTCGGACCGAACCGGGCGTTCCTGTCGTACATCTCGGCGGTGCTCCCGGCGCTGGGCGAGGTCGAGGTGACCCAGGCGACCGTGGAGGACCTGGTGACCTCGCCGTACCGGTCGGACGGCACCACCCGGTCCGGCGCCCTGCCGATCCGGGGCACCGATCAGCCGGCTGCCGCCGTCGTCAAGCACGACGCGCGGATGGCCGAGGTGCTGCGCCGCGCCCTGGCCGGCCTGATCCACGACCCGGAGGAGCCGATCACGGTCTCCGACGGTTCGTTCCGGTGGCGGGTGAGTACGGAGGCACTGCGCCGGGTGGTCGAGGAGGCCCGCCGGGAAGGGCTGCCGTACGGCACCGGTCGGGAGCGGGTCCGGGCCCGGGTGGTCAGCCTGCTGCAACGGCAGGCCGAGGCACGCCGGGCCGAGTCACCCGGCGAGGTGTGGCTGCGCCGGATGGGCCGGTCGAAGCCGGTCACCGAGTTCCTCGACCGGTGCTGGCCGGCGGTCACCCCGGACGGGCTGGTGCATCGGCTGCTCGCCGATCCGGACGCGCTGGCGGGCGCCGCCGCCGATCTGCTCACCGAGGCAGAGCAGGCGCTGCTGACCTGGCCGAAACCGCCCCGTACGGCAAAGGCGGCGAAGTGGAGCGCCGCCGATGCCGTACTGGTCGACGAGGCGGCCGGGTTGATCGAGCGGCTGCCCAGCTTCGGGCACGTGGTGGTGGACGAGGCACAGGACCTCTCCGCGATGCAGTGCCGGGCCATCGCCCGCCGCAGCGAGCACGGCTCGATCACCCTGCTCGGCGACCTGGCCCAGGGCACCGCACCGTGGGCCGCCACCAACTGGCGGGAGTCCCTGCGGCACCTCGGCAAGCCGGACGCCTCGGTGGTGCCGCTGACCATCGGTTTCCGGGTACCGGCCGCAGTGGTCGCGTTCGCGAACCGGCTGCTGCCGGCGCTCGCCGTGGACGTACCGCCGGCCGAGTCGCTGCGCCGCGACGGCGCGCTCGACATCCGCACCGTGACCGACCTGTCGGACGCGACGGTGACCGAGGTACGGGCGGCGCTCGACCACGACGGCTCGATCGCGGTGATCGCTGCCGACGCCGGGGTCGACGGGCTGCGCGCGGCGCTGGCCGGCGCTGGGATCAGGGCCGCGACCGCCGACGAGGTCGAGACCGCCGCGCGGGTCACGGTCGTCCCGGCCAGCCTGGTCAAGGGCCTGGAGTACGACCACGTGATCGTGGTGGAACCGGCCCGGATCGTGGCGGCCGAACCGCGCGGCCTGCACCGGCTCTACGTGGTGCTCACCCGGGCCGTCTCCCGGCTCGCCGTGCTGCACACCGAGCCGTTGCCCGCACCACTGTAAGAAGCCCGCACCACTGTAAGAGGTCAGTGCCGCCAGGGCTGGCTGGCGGCGAAACGGGATCCGTCAAACTACTTGATGCAGTCGTGGAGTTTGTGTTGTAAAGTCATTTACGTGACCAGGAGCTTTGACAATGAATCTGTCCACGACCACGACGAGTTGCCGCCGGCCGATCCGGCCGCCGCGCTCCGGCTGATCGCGGAGCAGCAGGCCGAGGCGGCCCGCAAGCTCAGTCCCAACCTGCTCTGGTACTACTGGCCCTGGGGCCTGGCCTGGCTGATCGGCTTCGGCCTGCTCTTCCTGTTCTCGGGGCCGAACGGCCGGATGTTCGTCGAAATGCCCCTCTGGCTGCCGCTGGCCACGCTCTTCACCCTGCTGATCGCTGCGGGCATCATCTCCGGCGTCACGGGCGCCCGGACGTACGGGCAGGTGGCGGGCGACTCCAGACGGCGCGGCCAGTGGTACGGCCTGGCCTGGGGCCTGGGCTTCGCCGGCGTCATGACGGTCCTCGGCCCGGTCTCCGACCACCTGCCGGAAGACCTCGCCGGACTGCTCTGGGCCGGCGTCTCGGTGGGGCTCACCGGCGCCCTGCACATGGCCGGTGGCGCGATCTGGCTCGACCGCAACCTGTTCCGGCTGGGCGTCTGGATCAGCGTGATCAACATCGTCGGGGTGATCGCCGGGCCGGGCTGGCACGCACTGGTGATCTCGGTCGCCGGCGGCGGCGGGATGCTGGTGGCCGGCGTCGTGTTCCTGCTCCGCGACCGCACCCGGGGCGTCAAGCTCACCCAGACTTCCCGGAGCAACCGGTGAGCACGCCCCGCGAACTGGACCCGGTGATCCACGCCCAGGCCCGGCTGCGGGTGATGGCCACTCTCGCCACGCTCCGGGACGGCGACCAGATCACCTTCCCCCGGCTCCAGGACGTCCTCCAGATGACCGCCGGCAATCTCTCGGTGCACCTTCGCAAGCTCGAAGAGGCCGGATACGTCGAGATCATCAAGACCCACCAGGGCCGTACCCCGACCACTCTGGTCGCACTCACCCGGCGCGGCCGGTTCGCCTTCGAGGAATACACCCTGGCGGTCCGCGCCCTGCTCGATACGCCCCAGACGCTCGATCCCGCGCAACCGGAGGAGACCCCATGATCCTCGCCCGAGCCGTCCAGGCCACCCGCCGGTACGGCGACGTCACCGCCCTCGACCGGGTCGACCTCGACCTGTACGCCGGTGAACTCGTCGGCCTGCTCGGCCCCAACGGAGCCGGCAAGAGCACCCTGTTGAGCCTGCTGGTGGGGCTGCGCCGGACCAGCTCCGGCCGGGTCGAACTGCTGGGCGGCGACCCCCGCGACCCGGCGTCCCGGCGGCAGATCGGGATGACGCCGCAGGAGACCGGCCTGCCGCCCACGCTCCGGGTCGGTGAGGTGGTCGACTACGTGTCCGCGCACTACTCCGATCCGGTGCCCCGGGCGGAGCTGCTCGGCCGGTTCGGCATCGACGACCTCGCCCGGCGGCAGACCGGCGGGCTGTCCGGCGGGCAGAAGCGCCGGCTGGCCGTCGCGCTGGCGTTCGTCGGCCGCCCCCGCCTCGTCTTCCTCGACGAGCCGACCACCGGGCTGGACGTGACCGCCCGCCGCGAGTTGTGGGACGGCATCCGCCAGTTCCACGCCGACGGCGGCACCGTGCTGCTCAGCAGCCACTACCTGGAGGAGATCGAGGCGCTCGCCCATCGGGTGGTGGTTCTCGGTCGGGGCCGGGTGCTGGCCGACGACAGCGTCACCGCGATCCGGGACCTGGTCGGCGTACGCCGGGTCAGCCTGGTGGCCCCGGAACTGCCGCCACTGCCCGGCGTACGCGGCGTCGAGCAGATCGACGGCGTCACCCACCTGTTGACCACCGACGCGGACCAACTCGTCCGTGACCTGGTGGGCAGAGGGGTCGCGTTCTCCGGGCTGGAGATCAGGCCCACCTCCCTGGAGGACGCCTTCCTGGCCATCACCGACGACGCCGGCCCCGAGGCCGTGGAGACGCCCATCGCCGTGGGCTCCGACGCGCGGTCCGACGCCGTGGAGACCGACGCCGTGGAGACCGACGCCCGCCCCGCCCAACCCGCAGACGTCTGAAGGAGAATCCGGTCGTGCGACTGTCCCTCGTACATGCCAGATACCAGTTGCTGGAAACGTTCCGGATCCCGATCGCGCTGGTCGGCAGCGCCTTCTTCCCGGCCGCGTCGATGCTGTTCTTCGTCGTACCGTTCAGCGGGAACGACCGGATCGTGGCCACCTACGCCACCGCCTCGATGGTCACCTTCGCGGTGATGAGCACCAACATCTTCCAGTACGGGATCGGGGTGGCCGAGGATCGGGCCCAACCCTGGGATCCGTACCTGCGGACGCT
Organism: Plantactinospora solaniradicis; assembly: GCF_042658085.1. Classification (NCBI taxonomy): domain Bacteria; kingdom Bacillati; phylum Actinomycetota; class Actinomycetes; order Micromonosporales; family Micromonosporaceae; genus Plantactinospora; species Plantactinospora solaniradicis. The sequence goes on from NZ_JBHSPR010000017.1 coordinate 331,294, forward strand.
GCCCGCCGGAGCCGCTCCCCGGTTCGCCGGCCGGATCCTCGCCGGCCTGGCGCTGACCATGTTGTCGCTGATCCCGGTGGTGGTCATCGCCGCGGTGGCGACCGAGGCCCGGATCAGTGGTCCGGCGGCCCTGGCCGCGCTCGGCACGATCATCATCGTCGCCGTGCCGTTCACCCTGATGGGGCTCGCCATCGGGTACTCCCTGCCGAGCAAGGCCGCGATCGTGGTCGCCCAGATTGTCTTCTTCCCGCTGGCCTTCGGTGGCGGCCTGCTCTTTCCGCCCGACCAGTCGCCCGGGTTCATCGAGAACATCGCCCCCTACCTGCCGACCCGGGGCGCGGCGGAACTGATGTGGGCGGCGGTCGGCGACTTCCCGGTCAACCCGCTCTCGCTGATCATGCTCGGCGTCTGGACCGTGGTGCTGGCCGCGATCGCCGGATGGGCGTACCGGCGCGACGAGGGCCGGCGCTTCAGCTGACGGTGCCGACAGTCCGAAAGGGACGGCGATAGTTCGTCCGAAAGGGACGAATCCCCGTGCTGGGCCCCCGCGACATCGAGTCGCGGCGCCCAGCACGCATTCCGGGACCCCCGGAACGGCCCCTACCTCGCCCTACTTCGACGGCGGTCCGGATGGCGAGCCGGACCGGGGCGGTGCCACCGAGGCGGACAACCTGGCCTCACAGGTCGGCCGGAGCGACGCTTGCTGGTCGACGATCGCGCCGTCGACCCAGAGGATGCACTGCACCCTCGGCAGTTGACTGCCGAGGGGAGGCTGCGCGGCGGCGTCCGGAACGGCGTTGCCGGCAATCGCCACGATCGGGACCTCCGGGTACTGGACCGTGATTTCCTGCGACCAGATCCCGGAGATGGACTCGGCCGGCACATCCTGGCCGGTCGAGTCGGTGTAGGTGATCTGCACCTTGAACCCCGCACCCCCGGAGTGGGACATCTGGTAGAGGATGGTGTGGGAGACCTCCTGGTCGGTCTCGTCGCCGCCCCCACCGCCGACCGTGCCGACCTCCCCGGATCCTGGCACCCTCGCCACCCCCTCACGGCACCCGACCCGGTCCTCGCCGTCAATCGCAGCCGACAGCTTTTCTTGTCTTGACAGGTCTAGTTTTCGGTGACAGGCTTCCTGGCATGTCCGAGATCGCGCCGATCGAGGCAAGCTGACTGGAAGGACAAGAACGATGAGGAAGCTGATCGTGACCGCTTTCGTGACCCTCGACGGCGTCATGCAGGGCCCGGGCGGGCCCGGCGAGGACGACGACAACGGCTTCGCACACGGCGGCTGGATGGTGAACTACTGGGACGAGCAGGTGTCCCAGGCCATGGAGCAGACCATCGGCAAACCGTTCGATCTCGTTCTCGGCCGCAGGACGTACGACATCTTCGCCTCGTACTGGCCGCACGCCTCGGAGGAGGAGGGCGCCAAGCCGCTCAACGACGCCACCAAGTACGTCGCGTCGCGTGGTCGTCCCACCCTGAACTGGAGCAGGTCGGTCCTGATCGAGGGAGACGTGGCCGACGGCATCGCCGCCCTCAAGCAGGAGGACGGGCCGGAGTTGCAGGTGCACGGCAGCGCGAACCTGATCCAGACGCTGCTACGACACAACCTCGTCGACCAGTTCCGCCTGCTGGTCTTCCCCGTCGTCCTCGGATCGGGCAAGCGCCTGTTCTCGGAGGGCACCGTCCCCGCCGGGCTGAAGCTCGTCGACAGCAAAGTCTCCACCAATGGAGCCGTGATCTGCACGTACGAGCCGGCCGGCGGAATCGCCTTCGGAACGTTCGGGCAAGACTGACCGGGATCCGGCAGACCGCTAGCCGCTACGGCGGGCCCGGACCGGGACGACGAGTGGGCCGTGTTCACCGTCGATCACCCGGACCCGGGCCCGGTAGTGCACGGCGAGCAGTTCGTCGGTCAGTACCGCGCGGGGCGGCCCGTCGGCGACCACCTCGCCGGCGGCCATCAGCACCATCCGGTCGGCGTACTCCCCGGCGACCGAGAGGTCGTGCATGGTGGCCAGCACCGTCAGCCCGTGGTCGGCGCGCAACTGGTCGACGAGTTCCAGCACCTCCTGCTGGTGCCCGATGTCCAGCGCGCTCGTCGGCTCGTCGAGCAGCAGCAGCGAGGCGCCCTGGGCGAGCGCCCGGGCCAGGAAGACCCGCTGCCGCTCGCCGCCGGAGAGCGTCGACAGGGCCCGCGCGGCGAAGCCGGTCAGGTCCAGCCGGTCGAGTACGTCATACGCGACCGCCAGGTCGGCCGCCGACTCCCGGCCCAGCGGCGGAATGTACGGGGTCCGGCCGAGCAGTACGTAGTCGAGCACCGCCATTCCGGCCGGTACGACCGGGGACTGGGCCACCGTCGCCACGACCCGGGCCCGGTCCCGGCGCCGGAGCCGGGTGATCGGCGTACCGAAGAGGGAGATCGTCCCGGTGCTGGCCGGCAGCAGTCCACCGACCGCGCGGAGCAGGGTCGACTTACCGGCACCGTTGGGTCCGATCACCGTCACCCACTCGCCGGCGGCGACCGAGACGTCGACACCGCTCAGGATGCGCGCCCCGCCGAGGGTGACACCGAGCCCGGTCACCTCGACCGCGACGTCGGTCCGGCCGGTCACCTCGGCGGCTGCGTCGGCCCGCCCGGTCACCGCGACACCCGCCCGGTCACTCCGACACCCGCTTCGTGGTCCGCAGCACCAGCGCGAAGAACGGCCCGCCGAGCAGCGCGGTGACCACGCCGATCGGAATCTCGGACGGCGCCGCCGCCGTACGGGCGGCCAGGTCGGTCAGGGTCAGGAAGGCGCCGCCGAACAGCACCGAGAGCGGCAGCACGGCCCGGTAACTGGACCCGGCCAGCATCCGTACGGTGTGCGGGACGATGATCCCGACGAAGCCGATCAGCCCGGATACCGACACCGCGGCGGCGGTGCCGAGCGAGGCGGCGGCGAGCAGAAGCAACCGGGAGCGCTGCGGATGCAGGCCGAGGCTGCTGGCCTCGTCGTCGCCGAGCGCGAGCACGTCGAGTTCGCGGCGGTGCATCAGCACCACGACGGCGGTGACCACCGTGTACGGCAGCATCAGCAGCACATCGTGCCAGCCGGCGGTGGCCAGCCGGCCGAGCATCCACGAGTAGACCTCCTGGATGCTCTCCGCGTCGCGTTGCAGCAGGTAGGTCTGCCCGGCGGCGAGGAACGCGGAGACCGCCACCCCGGCCAGGATCAGGGTGGCCGGGGAACGGTCCCGGCCACCGGCCGCGCCGAGCAGGTACGTCAGCAGCACCGCGCCGAGCGCGCCGACGAAGGCGGCCAGTGGGACGGTGACCGGAAGTCCGACGGTGACGTCCGCGCCGCTCACTCCGCGCGCCACGATCACGGCGGTCACCGCCAGGCCGGCTCCGGCGGCCACCCCGAGCAGGTGCGGATCGGCCAACGGGTTACGGAAGACGCCCTGGTAACAGCCGCCGGCCAGGGCCAGCATCCCGCCGACGAGCAGCCCGAGCACCACCCGGGGCAGCCGCAGCTCGGTGATGATCGCCACCTCGCGCTCGTTGAGTCCGCTGTGCAGGTGCACCCCGGGTACGAGATTCAGCAGTTCGATCGCGACGCTGCCCGGCGGCAGGCTGACCGGGCCGAACGCGATCCCGGCGATCGCGCTGACCAGCACGGCGGCGAACCCGGCAACCAGCCAGCGCCGACGCAGACCGGCGGGTCGGACCGGCCGGCCGTGCGGGGTCGGCCGGCCGGACGCGGCCGGCTCCCCGGAACGTACCGGCGTGCCCGTGGCACCCGGGGTGCCCGCTGTGCTCAAGCGGGGACCTTGGCCACCGCGTCGACGATCGCCCGGAGCAGTTCGACCACCCGGGGGCCCCAGCGCGAGGCGATGTCGTCGTCGAGCGCGACGATCTGGTTGTTCTTCACCGCCGTCACCCCGGCCCAGCCCTTGCGGGCCTTTACCGTCTCGGCGGACTGCTGGCAGCACTTGGTGTCGGCCAGGAAGACCAGGTCCGGGTTGGCCTTGATCAGAGCTTCCTCGGCCAGTTGCGGGTAGCCGCCCTTCGTGCCGTCGGCGTCGGCCGGGTCGGCGATGTTCGAAAGGCCCACCATGTCGAACAGCGATCCGACGAACGTCTTGCTGGTCGCGCTGTAGTACTCCGGGCCGAGTTCGTAGAAGTAGGTCGGCTTCGTCGACCGTTGCGGCAGGTCCTTGACGAGCTTGTCGATGTCGTCCTTCATCCGCTGGACCAGGTCGGTCGCCGCGTCCGGATGGCCGGTGAGCGCGCCGAGGTCGCTGATCTGCTGGTACGTGTCGTCCAGCGTCTTCGCGGCGGGTGCCAGGTAGTGCGGGATCTTCAACTGGGTGAGCTGGTCCACGATCTTGTTCAGGTCGTTGGTCAGCACTACCAGATCGGGGTTCTTCGCGGCGATCGCCTCGGCGTTCGGGGTGAACGCGGAGAGCTCGGTCTTCGGCACGTCGGTCGGGAAGTTCGAGTTGTCGTCGACGGCGGCGACCTGGTCGCCGGCCCCGATCGCGAAGAGCATCTCGGTGGCGCTCGGCCCCAGTACGACGATCTTCTCGGGGCGCTTGTCCAGGGTGAGCGCGCCCACCGTGACCGGGAAGGTGGCGGCGGCGCCGCTGGCGTCCGTACCCGGCTCCGGGGCGGAGTCGTTGGCACAGGCACCGAGGGCGAGCGCGGCCGTGGTCAGCACCACGGTCAACAACCTGGGCGTACGTCTTCTCATCGGTCCTCCTGTCGGGGAGAGGTCTGGAGCTCCGCCGACAGGTGCTGGTGCCCCCGCCCACGGGGCGCCCTTCCTCGAAGGCGCTTTCCGCGACCGTGCCGCAGGCGACCTGGCTCATCCTCCGCCGGCTGCCCGCGCCGGAGCAGCGAGGGGTGTGGGAGGCATCACAGTTGCGGGACAGCGCCGGTCTCGCACCGGCTTCGCTGCGGGGTGGTCGGGGGAAACCGTAGCGCACCCGCGTCGTCACCCGTCAGTGGCATCGCACCATCCGCTGGACGTTCCCGCTGATCACAAGCCGGGTGACCACCGCCGCCCCCACCCGTCGAAGCGATCAAATCGCCGCCTAGGACACCGTGCTGCGCATCGTTGTCGGGATTGCCGGGTAACGGGGATCCATGCGAGCGGCACAGCCAGGCACGGACGAAGACCGGGGAACCCGAGGATGGTGGGAGAGACGCCTCGACCCTGACCGGTCGTTGGGGCTGCGGCTGACGCTGGCCTCCGCCGCCGCGTTGCTCGTCCTGGTCCCGTTCTCGGTGCTCGCCATCCTCGTCATCTCGGCCTGGTGGCCGCTGCGGAGCCTCGACCAGGGCATCGCGGAGACGCTGCACCAATATGCGGTGGCGAACCCGGGCTGGGTGTCGGCGACACAGATCTGGACCGACGCCTTCGGCCCGGGGCCGTTACGGGTGGCGGTCCTGGCGGTGGCGGCCTGGCTGTGGTGGCGGGGCGCCCGTCGGGTGGCGCTCTGGGCGGTCACCACGATGGTGGCCGGCGGAGTGCTGGGCGCCACCCTGAAACTGATCTTCGGCCGGAACCGGCCCGAGTTGCTGGATCCGGTGTCACACGCGCCGGGCTACTCCTTCCCGTCGGGCCACGCGTTGACGGCGGCGTTGGCGGCCGGCGTACTCCTGTTGGCTCTGCTGCCCTTCGCCGACTGGGCCGGCGACGCCCGGCGGCGGCGCGCGGCGCGGTGCGGGCTGTGGACGACCGCCGTGGTGCTGACCGTGCTGACCGGGTTGAGCCGGATCGCGCTCGGCGTGCACTGGTTGAGCGACGTCCTGGGCGGCTGGGTGCTCGGGGCCGCCATGGTGGCGGCCACGACGGCGGCGTTCGCCACTTGGCGCGGGCACGTGGGCCGCCGCCCGACCTCGCCGGTGACCGAGGGAATCGTTGACGAGGAGAGCATCGTCGAGGAGGAGGGCGGGTCGCGGCCCGAGCCCGCAGCCCACCCGCAGGCGTAGCCGGAGGCGGCATCGGGTAGCAAGGGGCGATGTCCGTTGCTGAGATTCCCACCGTGCTCCGGCAGGCCGTCGTCCGGCTCGTGCTGCCGACGGCCGTCCTCTACGGGGTCATGGTGGGCCTGGGACTGCTGGTCACGAAGGTGCTGAACGACGTCTGGCCGCTCACCGCCGAGGACGCGGTCAACCGGCGGTTCGAGGCGGAGCGGGACGGCACCCTGAACGCCGTCTCGCTGGTCTTCAGCACCATCGCGAGCACGTCGGCGGTCGTCGCGGTCACCGCACTGGTGGCGATCGTCCTCGCGCTCTCCGGTTGCCGGTGGCGGGAGCCGATGTTCCTCGTCGGGGCGGTGAGCGCCCAGGCCCTGGTCTTCCTGCTCACCACGATGGCGATCGACCGGACGAGGCCCGCAGTGGAGCACATGGACACCTCACCGCCGACGTCGAGCTTCCCCTCCGGCCACACCTCGGCGTCCGTCGCCCTCTACTGCGGTCTGGCCCTCGTGCTGGCGACCCGGGCCCGGCGTACCCCGGTCAAGGTGGCCTGGTGGTCGTTGCTGGTCGCGGTGCCGATCGGCGTCGCGCTGACCCGGATGTACCGCGGCATGCACCATCCCAGCGACGTCGTCGGATCGTTCGTCAACGCCGGAACCTGCCTGGTCATCATGGCGCGCGGCGTCCTGGACCGAACGGTCCGCTGGGGACGCGGGCACGTACCGGGCAAACGGGTGGTCAGCCGGCGCCAGCCCAGCACCTCCGCCGCCTGAACCCGCCCCTGGCCGTCCCGCCACCCGACCGGGCCCGGGGACAGGATTCACACCTGCGCCGAAGCCGGGAATGCGGCGCGTGGCTGCCCGCCGGCCCACCACAGCCCGATCGCGAGCGCCGCCGTCGCCTCGAGGTATGCCGCCCGCGCCAGCCCGCCGCACGGCGCCGGGGTGCAGCCGATCGAGCTGATCAACGTCTCCGTCGCCGCGGCCGCTGCCGAGTGGTCGGCGCAGTAGGGCACCGCCAGCGGTACGTTCTCGAAGGTCGACGGACGCAGGGTCCAGGTGCTGACGTGACAGAGGTTGAACGCCTTGACCACGTACGCGTCGGGCGCTGCGGCCGCCAGTTGCCGGGCCACGGACGTGGCACCACCGGTGGCGAGCATCAAACCCTCGTCGGTCGGCACGACGGCGTTGGTGCAGTCGATGACCGTACGTCCGGCGAGGTCCCCGGCGAGCGAGCCGACCAGTTGCGACGCGTCTGCCGCCGGGACCGCCAGGAGGGTGACGTCGCCGTGGCGTGCCGCAGCCGCGAGACTTCCATGCCCAGCGGCGCTGACGAGTTCGGCGGTCCGCTGCGCCCGTTCCCGACTCCGTCCGCCGATCACCACGTCATGCCCGGCCGCGGTCCATGCCCCGCCGAGCGCCGCCGCCATACCACCGGTCCCGAGAATGCCGATCTTCATCCGCGCTGCTCCGTCCCGCACACCACGGCGGCTCGGTGCCGACCGCTGTGCGGCGACGATATGCGGGTCGATGCACACCGAACGGTGCGTGATACCTCGGGCAGGATGGGCAGATGGGTGGGCAGGCTTACCAACTCGACGACTACACCTCCGACTGCCTGGCCCGGCTGGCGTTCGAGGTGCTCGCCAACCGCTGGGACAGCGTCGTGGTCTTCACGATCGCCGCGTACGGCCCGACGCGTCCGGCGGTGCTCCTCACCCGGATCGGCGGGATCAGCCCCAAGGTGCTCAACGACGCGCTGCGCCGTCTGGAGTACAACGGCCTGGTGGACCGCCGGCCGTACCAGGAAGCCCCACCCCGCGTGGACTACTCCCTGACCGAGGCGGGCAACGCCCTGCTGGAGCCGATGCGGGCGATGGGTGCCTGGGCCACCAGGTACGCCGACGCGGTGCTCGACGCTCAGGAGCGGTTCGAGGCGCGCGAGACGTCCACCCGGTCCGGGTCCCGGTCCCGGTCCGCTCGGCCTCGCCGGTGAGGCCGTCGCGCGGACATGCCTGATGCCCGGTCCTTCCTGGCCCGCCAACCGGGCCGGCTCCTCGTAGAATCCCCCGGGTGACTTCTCCGACCGACCAGCGCACCGGCGACGCATTGGAGGTGCTGCGTCGGGTCTTCGGCTACGACACCTTCCGGGACAACCAGCGGGAGATCATCGACCAGGTCGTCGGTGGCGGTGACGCGCTGGTGCTCATGCCGACCGGTGGCGGCAAGTCGCTGTGCTACCAGATCCCCGCGCTCGTCCGGGACGGGGTCGGGGTCGTCATCTCGCCGCTCATCGCGCTGATGCAGGACCAGGTCGACGCCCTGACGACCCTCGGCGTACGGGCCGGGTTCCTCAACTCGACGCAGGATTTCGAGGCCCGTCGGCTGGTCGAGTCGGCCTTCGTCGCGGGCGAACTCGACCTGCTCTATCTCGCCCCGGAGGCGCTGCGGGCCGAGTCGGTGCTCAGGCTCCTCGACCGGGGCACGATCGCGCTGTTCGCGATCGACGAGGCGCACTGCGTCGCGCAGTGGGGCCACGACTTCCGGCCCGACTACCTGGCGCTGTCGATGCTGCACGAACGGTGGCCGACCGTACCCCGGATCGCGCTGACCGCCACGGCGACCCCGGCGACCCATGCCGAGATCGCCGCCCGGCTGAACCTCGGCGACGCCCGCCACTTCGTGGCCAGCTTCGACCGCCCCAACATCCAGTACCGGATCGTGCCGAAGCGGGAGCCGAAGAAGCAGCTCCTCGACCTGCTCCGGACCGAGCATCCCGGCGACGCCGGAATCGTCTACTGCCTGTCCCGGGCGTCGGTGGACAAGATCGCCGAATTCCTGGTGCAGAACGGAATTCCGGCGCTGCCGTACCACGCCGGGCTCGACTCTGTCACCCGCGCGACCAACCAGCAGCGGTTCCTGCGCGAGGACGGGCTGGTGATGGTCGCGACGATCGCCTTCGGGATGGGGATCGACAAACCCGACGTACGGTTCGTCGCCCACCTCGACCTGCCGAAGTCGATCGAGGGCTACTACCAGGAGACGGGTCGGGCCGGTCGCGACGGCCTGCCGTCCACCGCCTGGCTGGCGTACGGGCTCTCCGACGTCGTGCAGCAGCGCAAGATGATCGACAGCTCCGACGGTGACCGGGCCCGCCGCCGGGTGCTGGCCGCCCACCTCGACGCCATGCTCGCGCTCTGCGAGACGGTGCAGTGCCGGCGGGTACAACTGCTCGGGTACTTCGGCCAGCAGAGCACCGGGTGCGGCAACTGCGACACCTGCCTGACCCCGCCGGAGTCCTGGGACGGGACCGTCGCGGCGCAGAAGCTCCTCTCCACCGTGCTGCGCCTGCATCGCGAGCGCGACCAGAAGTTCGGCGCCGGCCAGTCCATCGACATCCTGCTCGGCCGCAGGACGGACAAGGTCGCCCAGTACCGGCACGACACGCTCAGCGTCTTCGGCATCGGCACCGAGCTGACCGAGTCCGAGTGGCGCGGCGTGGTCCGGCAACTGCTCGCGCAGGGGCTGCTCGCGGTCGAGGGCGACTACGGCACGCTGTCCCTGACCGAATCGAGCGGTGACGTACTCGGCAAGCGGCGTGAGGTGACGATGCGGCGGGAGGCGCCCCGGGCGGCAGCCTCCCGGACGGCCAAGTCCCGGACCGCCGGGTCCGCCGCCGCCGTCGAGCTGTCTCCGGACGCCGAGCCGGTGTTCGAGCGGCTGCGGGCCTGGCGTGCCGCCACCGCCAAGGAGCAGGGCGTTCCGGCGTACGTCATCTTCCACGACGCGACCCTGCGCCAGATCGCGGCCGAGCCTCCGGCGACGCTGACCGACCTCGCCCGGGTCAACGGTGTCGGGGAGAACAAGCTCGCCAAGTACGGCCAGCAGATCCTGGACACGCTCGCGGTGTGACTCACATTCTCCGGTAAGAATCCGGCTGCTCCGCGCACTACTCGTGACGGCGTACCTTCCCGCACGAGGAGCTGGAGCCTGTGACAGATGCCGATGCAAACCGGCGCTTCACCGCGATGTACGACGCGTACCACCGGCAGGTGTACGCGTACGCGGTGAGCCGCGCCGGACGTGAACACGCCGACGACGTGGTGGGTGACACCTTCCTCGTCGCCTGGCGCCGGCTGGACGAGATACCGGCGACACCGCTGCCGTGGCTGCTCGGCGTCGCCCGGAACGTCGGGCGTGAGCGGTACCGCGACGAGGTCCGGCAGTCGGCTTTGGCCGCCGAGCTGCGTGCCTGGGTCCGTGAGGCGGACGAGGACGTGGCCGAGCACGTCGCCGACCGGGCGGCGGTGCTCGTCGCGCTGGCGCGGCTCACCGAGGACGACCGGGAGCTGCTGACCCTGACTGCCTGGCACGGGCTCTCCGCCCGGGAGGCCGCGCGGGTCGTCGGCTGCTCGACGGCAACGTTCTTCGTCCGCCTGCACCGGGCCAGGAAACGACTGCGAGAGGTCATGACCGGTGCCCAGCAGGTCGACCGCCGAGCCGCCAAGATCACCCTTGCCGAGGAGTACAGCCGATGAGCACCCGACCCGACGTGATGAAGCTGCTGGCCGAGGCCCGCCCCGGCCGCCTCGACCCCGAGCCGGGCAGCCGGGTCGACCCGATGACGATCACCGCGTACCCGCGCCCGAGCGCGGATCGCCGACGGGCCCTGCCGCGCCGACGGCTCGTCGTGGCCGGCGCGCTGCCGATGGCGGCCGCGTTGACGGTCGGCGCGCTGGTGCTGACCAGCGGGGGCGGCGCCGCTCCCGAATCCACCGACCCGGGCGCGACCGGTCCGGCCGTCGCGGCGCCGGCCGACCCCACGTCCGCGCGGGAACTGCTGCTGGTCGCCGCCGAGCGGACCGGCGCGGAGAAGCCGGATTCCGGACGCTACCTGGTGCTCACCCGGGTGCAGGGCGAACGCCGGGAGGTCGACTCGGCGAACGGCCGGTACGGCGTCGCGGTGCGCGCGCGCAGCGAGCGGTGGCAGGCCACCCGTCCCGGTGACCAGAGTGTCGACGTCGTCCAGAACATCGGTTTCGTGCCGATCACCCCGGCCGACGAGGCCGTCTGGCGGGCCGCCGGTTCGCCCACCCGGTGGACCGAGCCCGCGCCAGCCGGCCACCCCGATATCGTGCACACCGCGACGGCCGGGCCCAGGTCCGTTCAAGTGATTCCTGCCGGCCGTGACCTGGTCCTCGCCGGCCAGCCGGTCAGCGCCGCCGAACTGGCGAACCTGCCGACCGACCCGGCGGCGTTGAAGACGTCGCTGACCGCCCGATACCGGCGCGGCGGCGGCACCGAAGACCTCCGGCAGGCCCTGTTCTTCGCCGGACGGGACCTGGTGGCCGGGCTGGCCGCCCCGGCCGGAGTACGCGCCGCGGCATACCGCATGCTCGCGGACCTGGAGGGCGTCGACTTCCTCGGCCGGGTGCCCGATCGGGAGGGTCGCTCCGGGATGGCGGTCGCCTACACCCGGCGGGGTGACACCGTGTGGGGCCAGATCCGGCTGATCATCGACCCGCAGACCGGCCGGGCCCTCGCGGAGGAGAGCTGGAATCTCGGCACCGGCCGGAAGCCGGCGGCGACCGGAACGCTGATGGGCTGGACGCTGCTGCTCCACGCCACCTACAGCGACGAAACCCCACCGGCCGGCACCGACCGCAGGCGCTCACCGACCGGCTAAGTCGACCACACCGGAGGCCTGGTGCGGGCCGAGCAAGTGCTCGGCCCGCACCAGCTATCGCTGACCGTCGATGGTCACCGTCATCCGGGAGTCGGTGCCCCGGCCGTAGCGCGGATCGCTGCCCCTGACGAGTACGGAGTGCTCGGTGACCGTCGCGCGGTAGAGGCGGATCCGCCCCGGCGCCCGGAGTTCGTCGATTCCGATGCGCTTCGGTTCGGGCAGTCGGCCGTTGAAGAGGACGGCGAGGTCGTCGATCTCCTCGTCCGGTACCTCGGTGGCGGTGGCACTCAGGTAGACGGCTTCGGCACCGCCGATGGGCGAGTGGCTGTCGTAGATCGCGATGCTGACGTCGGGGCGTACGGCGATGTTGCGGGAGTGCCGGGTGTCGGGTGAGGACACCCAGTAGAAGTCGGTGTATCCGTCGGGGGTGTAGAAGACGGGGCTGACCCACGGGGTGCCGGCGGCGTCGGCGGTGCCGAGGGCGAGGTAGGTGTTGGCGTCGATCACGCCTCGGGCGATGTCCGCGAGTTCAGGCATCCTCGCCGCCGTTGATCACGCGGTAGGTCAGGTGCTCGGCGGTGGCGGTGCGGAACGAGTCGGTGAGTTCCAGTCGCAGTGGGGTCGATTCGCCGGCCGGGAACAACGGCGTACCCCCGCCGAGGACGACCGGGGCGAGGTGCACGGAGAGTACGTCGACGAGCCCGGCGCGGAGGAACCCGTACGCGGTGTTCCCACCACCCATGATCACGACATCCTTGTCTCCGGCCGCCGCCTTCGCCTCGGCGAGTGCGCGATCGAGGCCGTCGGTGGCGAAGCTGAACCGGTCCCCCAGCCGCACCTTCTCCGGCGCCGAGTGGGTCACCACGAAGACCGGCGGCGCGGCGGACTGGTCGCGCTCGGCGCCGTAGCCCATCTCGTCGCTCCACCCGTTCGGCCCGTCGACGAAGTCGAAGGTGCGCCGGCCCATGATCACCGCGCCGGTACGGGCCACGGAGGCGTCGAGGATCTCGGCGTCGCGGGCCGTCTTCTGGTCCACCGCCCAGGCGTGCAGGACCTCGCCGCCCACGCCGAGCCCGTGCTCCTCGTCGACACCGGCCGCCGCGACGTAGCCGTCGAGGGACATCGAGATGTCGACGACGACGCGCCCACGTGGGGTGGACGGCGCAGGCGGGACCGGCGCCGGCCCGACCACCTCGGCGAGGCGGTCCATCGAGTCCCGGATGCCGTGCTCCATACCGGACTCGATCATGGCATCGCGCGCTTCGACGGACGGGAAGACGCTGTGCGTGTGCAACCGGGTGGTGCCACCGAGGTCTTCGAACGTCGTGGATTCGAGGCTCACCTGTCCGGGCCAGCCGTCGTACTCGAAGGTCTGGATGACCAGCTCGTCGGCGGTGACGGTGTGGAAGACGCCACGGAAGGCGTACTCGGTGCCATCGGGGTCGCGGTGGATGTAGCGGTAGCGGCCGCCCGGACGGACGTCGTACTCGGAGATCCGGATCTCCACGTTCCGCGGTCCCAGCCACTCGGCGACGAGTTCCGGGTCGGTCGAGGCGCGGAACACCTGCGCCGGGGTCGCGTCGAAGTCGCGTACGACGTCGATGAACGGCGTGCCGGGTCGGGCGGTGATGGTGGTGGGCTTGAGGCTCATCTCTCCTGCTCCTTCATCCTGTCGAGGACGGCGTCGAGCCGACGGTGGCGCTGCTCGACGGCCAGGCGGTAGGTGTCGATCCAGCTCGTCAACGCCTCCAGCGCCGCCGGGTCGAGGTGGCAGGGGCGGCGCTGGCCGTCGCGGCTGCGGGTGATCAGCCCCGCTGCCTCCAGCACCTGGATGTGCCGGGAGACGGCCTGCTTGGTGATCGAGAACGGTTCGGCCAGTTCGTTCACTGTCGCGTCGCCCCGCGAGAGGCGCGCGATCAGCGCCCGACGCACCGGGTCGCCCAGCGCGGTGAACGCGCGGTCCAGGCGCTCTTCCGCATCATCAACCGCCATGTTTGTCAACCAATCCCTTTATCAACGCTTTCGTTGACCATAGGGCCCGACCCGCTGCTCCGTCAAGTCCGAAAATGGGTGGTCACCGCGCCACGTAGTGGCCGGCCGCGCGGCACTTCGGCCCCCGAGGGCGGCGACCGACGGCCGGTGGGAGTCGCACCCACCGGCCACCCGGCCTACCAGACGCCCTACTCACGGATGCCGATGCCCTCGACCGGTGGGGTGCGCAGCAGTCGCCCGATCGGCAGCATCGTGGCGACCAGCGCGAGAGCGACGGTGCCGACGACGATGGTGATCCAGCCGGGAGCCGGAACGTACGGGATGCGCTGCCCGGCGACGGCGTTGACGATCGAGGAGAGGGTGACCGCCGCGATCGCCGCACCGATGGAGATCGCCACGCCCAGCAGGCCGGCCTGTTCGGCGTGGACCATCCGCTTCACCTGGCCGCGGGTCACCCCGACCAGACGCAGCAGGGACAGCTCCCGGGTTCGGGCCAGGGCCGCCATGCTCAGGGTGTTGGCGGCCGCGAGCACCGCGTATCCGACCAGCACGGCGATCAGCAGCTTGTTCAGCCAGGCGCTGATCGCCAGCTCCTCGGCGAGCTCGCCGGTGAGCCGGTCCGTGCCGACAACGGTGCTCGCCGGGTACTCGGCCGCGAGGTCCGCCAGGGCCGCACCGACGTCGGCGCCGGCTTCGGTACGGATCAGGACGTGGTCGTCGAGGCTGGTCACGGTGTGTCCGGTCAGCGTCTCGCTGTTCAGGGTGACGTCACCGAATCCCCAGCCCCGGTCGTAGATCGCGACGACCTGCAAGGTGACCGGTGTGCCGTCGCCGAGCCACAGTTGCGCGTTGCTGCCGAGCCGCCAGCCCGAAGACTCCGCCTGTGAGCTCGACACCGCCACGGTGCCGCTGCTCAGATCGGCGAGTTTCCCCGACCGGACCCGGAGATCCATGGTCTGATCCGCACCCTGCGGGTCGATGCCCTGCGCGGCCACCGCCTGGGCCCCGAACGTGTTGGGCACGATCACCGACGTGCGGCGTACTCCCGTCGCGGCGAGGACTCCCGGAATCCGCCGGGCTTTGGCGGCGGCTGACGCGGGCAGGCCGACGCCGCCGATCAGGGCCTGCTGGGCGAGGGTGCCGTCGTGGCTCTGGACCACCGTCTGGCGCTCCAGGTTGTCCTGGAGGAACCAGACCGTGCCGCCGAAGCCGACGGAGAGCACCAGCGCGGTCAACACGGCGACCATGCCGCGTGCGTTCGCCCGCATGTTCGCGGCGGCAAGGTATCCGCTGTTCCCCCAGACGATCCGCAGGACCGGCGCGAGCAGCCGGGCGGCGGCCTGGTTGATCCACGGGGCGAGGAGCGCGATCGCCAGCACGAACGTGTACAGCATGCCCACCGCGGCGCCCATCGCGGTCTGGCCGTTGGTGACGCCGGTGAGGCCGATCAGCGACACCGCGCCGGCCAGGAAGACCAGGCCGAACACGATCCGGGTCCGGCCGCCGGCTGCCGGCTCGACGGCCGCCTCGCCCAGCGCCTCGGTGGGCCGGATCCTGGTGGTGCGCAGCGCGGCGATCCAGGCGGAGACCAGCGCGATGGCGGCCACCGCCACGGTCACCGCCAGCGCGGACAGGACGCCGCCGCGCATGGTGAAGGTGTCGGGGACGAACCCCCGGGTCACGAGCTGGTCCCGGGTCCAGGCGGTGGCGGCCAGGCTGGCCGGAACGCCGACCACGGCGGCGAGCAGGCTGAGCAGGCCCACCTCACCGAGGATCATCAACCGCACCTGGCCCGGGGTCGCCGCGATCGCCCGCAGCAGGGCGAGGTCGCGGCGGCGGTGCCGGACCGACAGACCGACCGTCCCTGCGACCACGAAGATGATGATCATCGCGGCATAGCCGCCGAACGCGGAGCCGGCCCCCACGAGCAGCGCCCGCGCGGCTGCCGCCTCGGGCTGCTCGACCAGTCCCCGCTCGGCGCCCGTGTAGGTCTCGGCCTCCGCGCCCGCCGCCACCCGGCGCACCGCGGCGATCACGGCCGACTGGTCGGCACCCGGCTCGGCGAGCACGCCGATCGCGTCGACGCGGCCCTGGTGCGGGTCCAGCCGGGCCGCCTGTGCGTCGGTGAAGAACAGTGCCGCTCTCGGGCCGTCCGCACCGGCCGCTTCGACGACACCGCTCACCCGGTACTCGCGGGTGTTCCCCCCGGTAATGATCGCAGTGGTGTCGCCGGGACCCAGCCGCCCGTCCGCGGCGAGCCGGGCGTCGACGGCGATCTCACCGTCGGATCGCGGTGGGGTGCCGGAGACCACCCGGTACGGGGCGAGGGCGGCGCTTCCCCAGCCGTGGCCCGTGGAGGGCGATCCTGGCGACGCCGCCAACATGGCCACGATCGAACGGTCGCCCACGGCGCTGGCCACGCCGGGCACTGCGGCGATCGCCGCGACCAGCGAGTCCGGGACGCTGCCGCCTTCGGGCAGCGCCACTGTGGTGGTAGAGGGCTCGGCCTCGCCGAACGGCGTCGGCTCGGCCACCGTGAGGTCGCGGTGGGCTACGACGGCGACCGCCTCGGCGTACCGCTGCGGCAGGCCGTGGTAGCGCAGCCCCGATTCCACGAGAAGCCCGCACGCCATCAGGACCATGATGCCGGCGGCGAGCGCGACGAACGTCGCCACGAAACTGCCCTTGCGGAAGCGCAGCATCTGCGCGGCCAGTCCGAGCACGGTTCAGCCCTCCCGGCTCGCGACCGGCTGCCGGCTCACGGCGGGCTGCCGGCTCGCGGCGGGCTGTCGGCGACCGAGCAGCGCCAACTGTTCGGCGATCCGCTCGGCCCCGGGCTGCGGCATGTCCTGCACGATCCGGCCGTCGGCGAGGACCATGACCCGGTCGGCGTAGGACGCGGCGACCGGGTCGTGGGTCACCATGATGACGGTCTGCCCGGCCTCGTCGACCACCGATCGCAGCAACGCCAGCACCTCCGCCGCAGTCTGCGTGTCGAGCGCTCCGGTCGGTTCGTCGCAGAAGATCACCTCAGGTCGGGTGACCAGCGCCCGGGCGATCGCCACCCGCTGCTGCTGGCCACCGGAGAGTTCCGCCGGCCGGTGCCGCAGCCGGTTGCCCAGGCCCACCCGTTCGATCACCTCGCCGAGCCACGCCCCGTCTGGGCGGCGGCCCGAGAGCCGCGACGGCAGGAGGATGTTCTGCTCCACGGTCAGCGCGCCCACCAGGTTGAACGCCTGGAACACGAACCCGACCCGGCTGCGACGCAGCTTGGTCAGCTGCTTCTCCGACATGGACGACAGTTCGGTGTCGCCGATCCGCACCCGGCCCGAGGTGGGTCGGTCCAGGCCCGCCGCGCAGTGCAGCAGGGTGCTCTTGCCGGAGCCGGACGGCCCCATCACCGCCGTCGCCGTCCCCCGGAGGAACCGGGCGTCGACGTCGGCCAGCGCCACGACGGGCTGCTCACCGCCGTACGTCTTGCTGACACGTTCGACGCTGACGGCGTCTTCGGCCGAGGTCACTGACATGGCAGGTGCCTTCCGCAGAGAGTCTTTTTCGGGACTCCCTGACGGTAGGAAGCTCAGAGACCAGCCTCAATGAAGCGCACTGCCCAGCCGGAGTAGCGCAGGCACCACCATGGCGGGGGTCTTCCGGACGGCTGTGCCGCTCATCCGTGGGCGGCGTGGCGGCGACGCCGCCGGTAGTTCGTGGCCACCGCCAACACGAGCGGTCCCCACGCCAGCAGCGGCAGGTAGTACGGCAACACGTCCCAGCCGGGTGGCGGACGCTCGGTGTCGTCCGGCCCGATCAGCACCGGCCCGCGGGCGGCGACATCGAACGTCAGGTTGAACGCGACGTACAGGCACAGCACGATGAGCAACGAGCCTCCGACCAGCGCCGGGACGGTCGCCGCCCTGATCGGGACGGTCCGGCCACCGATGCCGGGCACCCAGCCGGGGATCCGCTCACCCCAACTCTGGACGAGGCCGAGGGTGAGCAGCCCGAGCCCCATGGAGAGGATCGAGAGCAGCAGGGGGTACCAGCCGCCGTCGGCGAGGGTGAAGTCACTGTCGAACAGCAGGGTGGCCCGCCAGATCGCCGACGGCAGTACGCAGAGCGGCACGGCATACGCTGCCCAGACTGCCCAGCGCGGTGGGGCTGTCGTCGAGTTCTGACCCGTGGATGACTGCCTCATGATTCCCCGTTTCTTCGGTCCTGGCAGTCATGGTCACGGACCTGGGGGAAGGACCACTTCCCCGTGCGGGGGCAACCCCATCCCCCTGGGGAGTGAGGGCGTGCGGCGGCTGGCTGCGGTCTACGGACGCCGGGCGACCTCGGTGACGAACGCGCGCCACGACTCGGGGCCGAAGGTCAGGGTGCCACCCTCCCGATCCTTGGTGTCCCGGACCAGCACCCGGTCAGCGAGGTTGTCCGCGACCTCCACGCATTCACCGCCACTGTCACCGCTGCGGCTGCTCTTCCGCCATTCAGGCTTGGTCATCACAACTCACCCGCCAGCTTCTCGATCATCGCCAGGGAGATCTGCTCGGGCATCGCCAAGCCGAGCACGGTGTCCCACTTCCGCAACATCGTATCGACCACATCCGGTCGATCCACGAGTTGACCGGCCATCGAATTCTCCAGGTAGAGCACCACGTCAGTGTCCAGGAGCGTGGCCAGCATGAATCCTCCGGCGATCCCGGGATAGGCCCCGGCGTCGGCGGGGATGACATGCAAGGTGATGTTCGGCTGTTTGGCGAGGTTGACCAAATGCTCAAGCTGCGCCCGGGTGACCTCCCGACCGCCGATCAACCTGCGCAGGGCCATCTCGTCGATCACGCCCACGAACCGCTTCGGGTGTTCACCGGTCAGCACGGCCTGCCGTTCGAGTCGCGCCGCCACCAGGTTGTCCACCTCCTCCGGCGAATGCAACCCGCCCGATGAGATCAAGGCTCGGGCGTAGTCCTCCGTCTGTAGCAGGCCCGGGACCACGCAGGGGTGGAAGCTCCGTAGGCAGGACGCCTGCTCTTCGACGGCTCGCCACGGGGCGAACCAGGTTGGCGGCAGTTGCCGGTTCTCCCTGTCGAGTAGTTCGACGAGCAGGCCGCCGGTGTCCAGGGCCTCGTCGGCCGCCCTCGCGAACTCCATTGTCGGCCGGCGTCGGCCGGTTTCGATTCCGGCGATCAGTGAGGTGCTGTACTTGATCATGGGAGCCAGCGCCTCCTGGGACACCTGGGCGCTGGCTCGCGCCGCCTTCAAGGCCCGGATCCACATATCCATGTCCATGTACTTACCTTTCTTGTAAGTACTCGAATGCTCTGCGTGACGCGCTGGGGGCATTCTGCCGCCGTACGGGCGGATGGTCCAGGTTGGTGTGCGGCGGAACCACCGGCAGAAAAGATCGTGGTCTCCGGCTGCCCCGAACGAGGTAACCGGAGACCACGGGACGGGCGGGGACGATCAGGAACTGCTGATCGTCACGTTGTCGACGGCCGCCTCGACCAGGCTCGCTCCGGAGGCGTCGGCAGCCTGGACCAGGAGCCGGACCGACTGCCCGGCGTACGCGGACAGGTTGGCGGTGGCGGTCGTCCAGGAGCCGTTGCGGTTGCTCGCCGCACCGGCCTGGTTGAGCACCTGGGTCGTGCCGCCGCTGTGTACCACGCTGACCCGGACGTAGTCCGCCGACGAGGCGTTCGACCCGTGCGCGAGGTACCAGGCCAACGACAGCGTCAACGTCCCACTGGCCGGCAGGGTGATCGCCGGTGACTGGGCGCTGGTCACGCCGCCGTCCACGTCGTAGTCACCGGCTGCCGTACCGGCGAGCCGACCGGTCACCAGGTCGTTGCTGCCGGCGTACGGGGCGAGTTGCTTGGCGCCGCTGGAGGTGGTCGCCTGGGCCGCACCCCGTTCGAAGGCGCCGGAGGTGGCGGTGTCCGTACCCGACGGGTTGATGGTCCAGCCGGTCGCGGTCTCGAAGTTGTCCGACCAGACGGTGGTGCCACCGCCACCGGTCCCGCAGTACGTGGCCTCCAGCCCGACGGCCCGGTACGGACAGTCGGCGTACTCGCTCAGGATCAGCACCGCCTCGCGGTTCCGGGAGGTCTGCGCCGGGATGACCTCGTCGGGCGGGTAGAAACCGCCACCGCCGGACGAGCCCGGGTACATCTCGAAGGTGTACGCGAAGATGTTGTGCGTCGCCCACATCCAGTCCAGGCTGTCGCCGTCGGTGATGTAGAGGTCGCTGGACTGTTCCGGGGTGTAGTTGTTGGTCGCCGCCATCTGCTGGCCAATGGTCCGGAACGTCCGCTCCTGGTCGGCGTTCAGCCCCGGCCCGGTGTTCGCGGTCGTGTAGCCGTACGGCCAGAGCACGAGCTGCGAGTACGTGTGGAAGTCGATGTTGGCCTTGATCTGCTGCGTACCGCCGACGACCCGGCTGTTGACGAAGTCGCGCAGCCGGGCGGTCTCCGGCGCGGAGAACGCCGACGGGCCCCGGTAGGTCTCCGAGGAGGTCGAGCCGGACGAGCCGCCGCAGCAGCCCCAGTTGTAGCCCCAGTTCCGGTTCAGGTCGGTGCCGACGTTCGACGATCCGCTGTTCGGCTGCCGGTTCTTCCGCCAGGACCGGTAGGAGCCGGTGGCGATGTCGTACTCGCTGCCGTCCGGGTTGACGGTCGGGACGATCCAGATCTCCCGGGTGTTGACGATGTTGGTGACCCGGGTGTCGGAGCCGTAGCTGTCGGTGAAGAGGTTCAGCAGGTAGATCGCCATCTCCACGGTCAGGTGTTCCCGGGCGTGCTGCTGGGAGTTGAACAGGATCTCCGGCTCGTTCTCGTCGGTCGCGACATTGTCGGAGATCTTGATGACCGGCAGGTCACGCCCCTCGTACGAGGTTCCCATGCTGGTCCGGCGGGCGATCGTCGGATGGTCGGCGACGACCTGGTTGATCACCGTGTTCAGCTCGGCGTAGTTGTGGTACGCCGAGTCGGCCGGCGGGAAGTCGAGGATGCCGACATCGCCGTTCGGCTGTCCCCGGTCCGGCGGCGCCGGCACGGGCGCCACCTCGAAGCCGAGCGCGGTGATCGCCTTGACCTCGGCGGCGGTGGCGGTCACGTGCAGCACGCCGTGCTCGACGTAGTCGATCGCGGTACCCGTGCGGGCGACGGCGTTGCGGTCGTCCAGGGTGCGCGGACCGAGCACCCGGTACTCGGCGGCGGCGTCCGGTTCGGCGGCGGCCGTCTGGTCCGGCTGGGCGCTGGCGGCGACCGGGCCGGTGACGGCCGCGAGAAGTCCGATCACGACGGTGCCGGCGAGTACCGCCATCCGGCGAGGAGTGGTCCGGCCCGCGATTTTGGGCCGGGCGACGGTCCGGTGCCGGATCGACGGCCGGGACATCAGGGAGCGGAAGGGCATGAAAACCTCCTGGGGGTAGGGAGGATCGCACTGCGTAGTGCACACTGCACCATCTGTTCCATGGTCATATCAATATTGATCAGTCGGCGTCCAATGCCAGTCTGACCCTCCTCGCGGCAAAGATTTTCTTAGCTCGAAGCTCTGGCGAAAGTTCCTGCCGAGCGGAATAGTGACGACAGGACAGGACCCCGACCTTCGTCCCCGCGGAGCATCGATGGCCAGACCCCCGTTCCCGACCAGCCGGCGGGCGTTCGTCTTCGCCGGCATCACCACACTCGCCCTGCTCGGCACCGCCGTTCCGGCCGGAGCCACCGTGAACCAGACCGGCAAGCGGCCGATCAGCCACGACGAGCAGATCACCTATCAGGACTGGTCCAGCTACGCCGACTGGCGTGGCGGCAGCCACCAGGGCACGGTCGCGATCCCCGGCGTCCGTACCGGGATCACGATGCTGCGGCCGGCCGGCACCACCGAGTACGCCGATCCGCACACCGGGACCACGAAGACCTGGGCGTACAGCACCTGGACGTCGCCGGTCACCTCGGTCGGCTTCGACGCCAGCGAACTCGTCGCCTCGTGGAACGCCGAGACCCCCGCCGGCACCTGGATCCAGATCGAACTACAGGGCACCTACAACACCGGCAACCAGACCCCGTGGTACGTCATGGGCCGCTGGGCCTCCGGTGACCAGGACATCCGACGGACCACCGTCAACCGGCAGGGCGACCCGTGGTCGACGATCTGGACCGACACCTTCTCGATCGACGACGTCGCGAACGGGGTGATGCTGCGGGCGTACCAGTTGCGGCTGACCCTCTACCGTGCCCCGGACACCTGGCGGGCGCCCCGGGTCTGGATGCTCGGCGCGATGAGTTCGATGGTGCCGGACCGGTTCACCGTGCCGCCGAGCGTCGGCCGGATCGCCTGGGGCCGGGAACTGCGGGTGCCGACCTACTCGCAGAACGTCCACGCCGGCCACTACCCCGAGTACAACGGCGGCGGCCAGGCCTGGTGCTCGCCGACCTCGACCGAGATGGTGGTGGAGTACTGGGGCCAGAAGCCGTCGGCTGAGGACACCGCCTGGGTGAACCCCGACTACCCGGACCACACGGTCAACCACGCCGCCCGAATGGTCTACGACTACGCGTACGAGGGGGCCGGCAACTGGCCGTTCAACACCGCGTACGCGGCCTCGTTCCCGGGGCTGGACGCGAAGGTGACCCGGCTGCACTCCCTCGACGAGGTGGAACACTTCGTCAAGGCCGGCATACCGGTGATCACCAGCCAGTCCTTCCTGGCCGAGGAACTCGACGGGGCCAACTACGGCACCTCGGGACACCTCTTCGTCGTCGTCGGGTTCACCGAGGACGGTGACGTGATCATCAACGACCCGGCGTCGTCCAGCAACGACGTGGTCCGCAACGTCTACCAACGCGAGCAGTTCGAGCAGATCTGGCTGCGTACCAAGCGGACCAACGCCAGTGGCGGGGTCTCCAGCGGATCGGGCGGCATCGCGTACCTGATCAAGCCATGGTGGAAGCCCTGGCCGAAGCTGCCCGGCTCGACCAACTGGTAGCCAGCAGCCGATAGAGCCCCTGGGGAGGGAACATCGGCCCCGTACCCGGTCAACGTCGCCCGGGTACGGGGCCGATGTCGTGCGCCCGCCGTCCACGCCTGACGGTCTTGCATTGTCACAATGTATGGCCCAGGGTGTGATCAGACACGGGGAGGCGCATCATGCTCAGGTTGGTCTGGCGACAGCTACGCGGGCACGCGGGACGGTCGGTGGCGCTGCTCGCCGGCATCCTCGTCGCGACCACCGGCTTCACCGTGCTCACCGGCACCACCACCGCGTCGCGGCTCCAGGTCACCGGCGACGTCGAACGGAACACCGCCGCCGCCTACGACATCCTGGTCCGCGCCGACGGCAGCCGCAGCCCCGAAGAATCCGGGCACGGCCTGGTCCGGCCCAACTACCTCTCCGGACTCTTCGGCGGCATCACGCTCGGGCAGTACGACCAGATCAAGGCGATCTCCGGAGTGGACGTCGCGGCCCCGATAGCGATGCTGGGCTACTCGACGACGGCCGCACCCACCCCGCTGGACCTGACCGACGCGGTGGACCGCACGCTGGACCGGCAGGTCATCCGCGTCGAACCGACCCTCGTCGCCGACCGTGGCCTCTCCACCGCGCCGGCCCGCCCGAGGTACGTCTACGTCACCCGACACCCACTGATCTACCCGGTACCCGCCGACGGGCTCGAAGCCGGGTCCCTGCGCTACTCCGACGGCCGCTCGTACGACTCCAGCCGGTGCGGACCGGTACCCCGGGAGGTGACCCCGGGCGGCCGGAGCGAACCGGTCTGCGATCCGAGCTGGCAGCTCAGCTCCGGCCCCGGAACGCTCTCCGAACGCGAAACCTGGTCCGTGGAGGCGGCCCGGCTGCTGCCCGACGGCCGCTTCGAATCCTGGGCCGGATACGCGTTCGAGGAAACCCCACCCCCGGTGGCCCGGGACCGACTGGTGCTGTCGATGCGGCTGACCGTGCCGGCACTGCTCGCCGCCGTCGACCCGGTCGCCGAGGAACGACTCGTCGGCCTCGCCGACGCGCTCGTCGACGGGGAGCCGCTCGGCGCCGACGACACCGTCGACTCGGTCGACAACGGCGGGTCGATCAACCAGAGCTTCCCGGTGCTCGCCACGAACCGCCCGTACGTCGACGGTGCCGTCCGGGCCAGCTACACCCGGCTGCGCCCGGCCCAGGTCGCCGGGATACCCGCCGACGAACTGAGCCGGACGCTGGACCGGGCCAGCGGAGTGCCCGCCGGCTCCGGCCAGCAGGAACTTCTCTCCGCCCACCAGGCACGACTGAGCGGCGGTCTGGACGAGACCTGCTGCTACGGCCAGCTCCAGCACATCGTCCAGCCGGGACAGGCCGAGTACGACGAACTGCCCGGCGGCGGCCTCCGGGCACACACCTTCCCGCCCGACCCGGACGCGTACAACGACGAGAAGACGTTCAACCCGCTGCCCCAGCCCTGGCTCGCCGAGGACACCGCCTACCGGCCGCTGACCAGCCTGCCGCTGGCCACCGGGCCGTACCGGGTCTGGCGTGCGGTGGGCATCTTCGATCCGGAGCGACTCGCCGGGTTCAGTGACGTCTCCCGGGTGCCGCTGGAGACGTACGAACCGCCGGTCGCCGAGGGAGCCGACCCCGGCACCCGGCAGGCGTTGGCAGACCGGCCGCTGCTGCCTAACGGCAGTCCGGGCGGATACCTCTCCGCGCCCCCACTGCTGCTCACCAACCTCGCCCTGGTGCCGAAGCTCCTGGAGAAGAGCCGGGGTACGCAGCTCGCCGCACCGATCAGCGCCATCCGGGTACGCGTCTCCGACGTGGACGGCTACACCGAACGCTCTGCGGAACGGGTCCGGCTGGTCGCGGAGCGGATCGCCGAGGCCACCGGACTGGACGTCGACATCACGCTCGGCTCGTCCCCGGCGCCGCAGACGGTCGAACTCCCCGCCGGCTCGTTCGGCCGACCCGCGCTACGGCTGACCGAGCACTGGTCGGCACTCGGCGTCGCCTCGGTCGTCATCTCCGCGGTCGACCGCAAGAGCGTCCTGCTCTTCCTCCTCGTCCTGGTGGTCTGCGCTCTCTTCCTCACCAACGCCGTCTCGGCCGCCGTCCGGCACCGCCGGTCGGAGCTGGCCGTGCTCGCCTGCCTCGGCTGGCCGGCCCGACGCATCGGCGCGCTGATCCTCGGCGAGGTCGCGCTGCTCGGACTCGTCGCCGGAACACTCTCGGTCGGGCTCGCGCCACCGCTGTCCGCCGCACTCGACATCGGGATCGGCTGGCGACAGGCCGCGCTCGCCGTACCCGTGGCGCTGCTGCTCGCCCTGGTCGCGGGCGTGTTCCCGGCGCTGGCGGCCAGCCGGGCCCATCCCGCCGCCGCGCTGCGGCCCGCCGTCACCGCGAGCAGACGGATCCGCCGGCCTCGGACGCTGCTCGGGCTGGCGCTGGTCAACCTGGCCCGGACACCCGGCCGCACCCTGCTCGGCACCGTCGCGCTGGCGATCGGGGTCGGCGCGCTGACCCTGGTCGCCGCCGCCGCGTACGCCTTCCGGGGTGCCATCATCGGCAGCCTGCTCGGCGACGTGGTCTCGTTGAGCGTGCGCGGCGCGGACACCGTCGCCGCGATCGCCACCGTGCTGCTCGGGGCCGCCGCCGTGGCCGACGTGCTCTACCTGAACATCCGGGACCGGGCCGCCGAGTTCGCCACCCTGCGCGCCGTCGGCTGGACCGACGCGGCACTGACCCGCCTGGTCACCTACGAAGGCGTAGCGCTGGGCGTGATCGGCGCGCTCACGGGTGCCGCCGTCGGGTTGGCCGGCGCGGCCCTGCTGGTGGGCGGCCTCCCCGGCCCGCTGGTGGCGGTGGCCGCCGCGACCGCGCTCGGCGGAGCGCTGATCGCCACCCTCGCCGCCCTCGTTCCGGCCACCCTGCTGCGCCGGCTACCGACCGCACGTCTACTCGCACAGGAGTGACCCGGATGGCCGGATGGCGGATGGCGGATGGCGGATGGCCGGATGGCCGGATGGCCGGATCGGGTCAGCCGTCGAGCAACTGGCGGCGCAGCGCCGCCCGCAGGGCGTCGTCGACGCCGAGCCGGTCGGTGGCGTACCGGTCCACCGAACCGTGGTTGGCGGTCAGGTCCGCCAGCACGAGCCGGATGACCTCGGCCGGCGCCCGCCCGTACCCGGGCCAGCGGGGCGGACGGCCACCGTTCACCGCACTCCAGTCCGCGACCAGCCGCTCCGTGGCCAGCTCGGTCAGCGCGAAGTCCGCGACGATCTCCTCCTCGGAGACGCCCAACAGGGTGAGCACGAGCACGGCGAGCAGCCCGGTCCGGTCCTTCCCGGACGCGCAGTGGAAGACCACTGGGCCGCTGTCCTCGGCGGCGATCACCTCCAGCGCCTGCCGCAGCTCCTTCACCCCGTCGAGGGCGACCTCGGCGTACCGGTCGGCGAGGTAGCGCCACGGATCGAGGGCCGGATCGATCTCCGCCTGGTTGTACGGCCGGTGTTCCACGCTCAGGTTGTGGTACGTCAGGCTCTCGTGCTCCGGCACCCGCCCCTTCGCCTCGACCTCCCACGGATAGCGAAGGTCGATCACGGTACGCACACCGAGGGTCAGGAAGCGGTCCCAGTCCCGCCCCCGCAGCTTCGCCAGCGAGTCGGAGCGGTACAACCGTCCCCATCGGACGGTACGGTCGTCGGCCGTCCGGTAGCCGCCGAGATCCCGGAAGTTGTGCAGGCGGTCGAACTCGACGTGACGGTTCACCAGGTCACCCTATGCCCCGGTGCCGGACGGAGAAGCCGGGCCGGACGGCCGGACCGGCCCGATCAGGGCGGCGGCCCGTCGGCCGGGCTCCGGCAGCGGAGAGACCACACTGCACGCCGAGGTGTCCGGAAAGACGACCAGGAAACGGCCCCGGCGCAGCAGCCCGGCCGGCGCCATGACGGCACCGGCGACACTCTCCCGCGACACCTGGTGGACCACCCTGGCGACCTGTTTCGTGGGCCCGAGCCAGCGCCGCAACCAGTTGCCCGTGGTCAGCGGGACCAGTTCCAGGTCGGCGATCACCAACCGCCGGTCGGTCAGTACGAGGGTGGGTGAGGTCACGCCGTCGATGGCGGAATACAGCCGCCCGGCGAGACTGTCCCGTCCACCGATCAGGGCCCGCCCGAAGGTCAGCCGCTGGAGCAGGTTGCCCGGATGACTACCCCCGACCAGGATGCCCGGGTCGAGCAGGTTCTTCAGCTCGTCCGGAACGGAAACGTCCTCGGTCGTGCCCATGTCCCGGGTCAGCGAGACCACGATCAGCAGGCGTTCCCCGGGCACCAGCACCGGGCGGAACACCGGCTCCATCGCCGCCGTGAAGTCCTTCGCCACGGGGCAAGGATGCCATCAACGTACGGTGTCGGGCCTGTCGCCTGGTTCGTCCGCCGAGGCTGGCCGGTCGTCCCCGGCCAGCGCGGCACGCAGCCGTTCCTTCTCGGCCCGGCGCCTCTCCGCCGCACCGGCCAACTGCTGGGCCATCTCGTCCCGCCAACCCCGTAGCAGGAAGAACGCGAGCGCGGCGGAGAACGCCACGGCCAGCATGAGCTTGAGGAAGAGGTTCGCCTCGACCGGCCAGAGCGCCAGGGCAACCACCACGAACAGACCGATCCGGCCCAGCGTGTACTTCACCGCGGGACTCATGTCTCCATCTCCGATCAGCTCGTCCGGCCGGCGAGCCAGCGGACGCCGACAAACCAGACCAACGCGTACGCCACGGCGAAGATGGCGGCGCCCAGCCCGCCCGAGACCAGCGGCGGGGCCTCGGACGCCAACCCGGCGGCCAGCAGCCCGGCGGCGACCGCGACGGCGGCGGCCACCAGTGCGCCGGCGATCCGGGCGGGCCCGAAGTTCCAGGCCCGGAACTCCTCGACGAAGACCCACGCCGGCAGGATCACCGCCAGCCAGCCGTTCGCCCGGCCGAACTCGCCGATGCCGAGAAGCGCGAAGATCCAGTCGAAGACCAGCAGCGCCAGTACTCCGACGACCACCCCGGCCAGGGTCACCCCGAGCAGATCGGCCAGGACCACGATCCGCCCGTCGTCGTCGCGCCGGGGAAAGGGCGCTCGCTCGCTTCGCTCGCTCATGACGCGTCGAGCGTACGTGAGCCGGGGCGGATCGGCCCGCTCCGGGCCGCCGGACGCGGTCGGCGACGTCGTCGGTGGCCATGGTGTCCGAATACGAGTACGCCCCAGCGGCGTCGCCGGTCTCCCGGGCCGACCATTCCCGCCGGTCGGCTCACAGCGCCCGGAGTGCCTCGGTCGGCGCCATCCGGGCGGCCCGGGCCGCCGGATAGAGCCCGGCGACGGTCCCGGCCACCAGGCTGGCGACCAGCCCACCGCCGAGCGCCACCGCCGGCACCACCGGCGCCCAGTCCCGGCTGGCCGCGTACCCGATCGTGATCACCGCGCCGGCCGCCGCGCCCGCCACCCCACCGGCGACCGAGAGCAGGATCGACTCGGTGAAGAACTGCCGCCGGACGTGTGCCCTGGTCGCGCCCAGGGCCCGCCGGAGCCCGATCTCACCGCGCCGCTCCAGCACCCCGATCACCATCACGTTGGCGATCCCGACGCAGCCGACGAGCAGCGCGACCGCGCCGAGGCCGAGAAACAGCCCGGTGTACGCCGCCTCGGCAGCGGCCCGGGCCACCAGCGCGTCGGACGGCCGGCTGACCTCGACCTCGCTCGGGCTGCCCGGATTCGCCACCATCGGCAACTGGTCCCGGATCGTCGCAACGGCGGCCTCGGCCGACCTCTCGTAGATCTTGGTCGGGAACCCGTCGAAGGCCAGTCGCTCCATCGCCACCGGAATGCCGACCAGCACCGCGGAATCGATGCCCGGATCGAGCACCACCGGACCGAGCACCCCGACGACGGTGAACCACTGCCCGGCCAGGAAGAGTTGCGGGCTGCCGCGTACCTCGACGACGCCGAGCCGGCGCGCGGCGGCCGCACCGAGGACGACCGTCGGATAACGCGAGGTCGCGGCGTTGAGCCAACGTCCGGAGGCCATCGGAACGTCCAGCGTCGCCGGCAGGCTGAGGCTGGTGGCCAGGATCCCGATCCCGCCGGTGTTGCCGACCGGAACCCGGTCGTGCCGGTACACCCCGCCGTCGACCCTGCCCACGTGTGCGGTGTCCCGTACGCCGGGCAGCCGCGCGATCATCGCGGGCGCCTCGACGGGCAGGTGCGCGTCCTCGCCGGTCAGGGACTTGCCCGGCTGCACGGTCAGCAGATTGGTGCCGAGCGCGTCGATCTGGGCCAGCAGTCCCGCCTGGCTGGACGCGGAAACCCCGAGCACCGCGACGACGCAGGCGATCCCGATCGCGATGCCGAGACCGGAGAGCGCCGCCCGCATCGGACGTCCCCGGACCCCGAGCAGCCCGAGCGGCAGTACGTCGGCCAGCCGCAGCCGCGACCGGGGCAGCCCACTCATCGCCCGGTCCCCCCATCGCCCCGAGTCCGCTCGGCGGACTGGATCCGATCGTCTGACTGGATCCGGCCGTCGGACTGGATCCCGCCGTCGGACTGGATCCACTCGTCGGACTGGATCCGATCGTCGGACTGGATCCGGCCGTCCCGGATGCCGACGCGACGGGGCAGCGACGCCGCCAGCGACGCATCGTGGGTGATCACCACGATGGTGCTGCCGTCGGCGTGCAATTCGCGCAGCAGGCTCAGCACCGCCTCACCGGAGCGCGAGTCCAGGTTGCCGGTCGGCTCGTCGGCGAGCACCACGGCGGGCTCCCCGACCAGCGCACGGGCGATCGCCACCCGCTGGCACTCGCCGCCGGAGAGCTGTCCGGGACGATGCCACAGCCGGTGTGACAGTCCGACCCGGTCCAGCGCCGCCACCGCCCGCTCCCGACGGCGGGCCGCCGGTAGCCCGGTGTAGAGCAGGCCGGTCGCCACGTTGTCGACCGCACGGAGCGTCGGGCTGAGGAAGAACTGCTGGAAGACGAACCCGATCCGGTACGCGCGCAGCGCGGACAGTTCCGCGTCGCGCATCCGACTGGTGTCCCGGCCGTCGACGTGCACCGTGCCGGCGCTCGGCCGGTCCAGCGTGCCCATCAGTTGCAGCAGGGTGGTCTTGCCGGAGCCGGACGGCCCGACCACCGCCACCAGTTCGCCCCGGTCGACGCGCAGGTCGACGTCGTGCAGGACCGACAGGTTGCCGTACCGCCGGGAGACGGCGCGCAGTTCGAGCACCGGTACGGCACCCAGGGGAGCACCGCCGACCACGCCCGTCACGCCGGCACCTCCACCTGGCTACCCTCGGCCAGCCCCTCACCGGAGACCTCGACCCGGCCGGCGGTGAACATCCCGGGCCGCACCGGAACGGTCCGGCGCCCGGCCTGATCCACGACGACGACCGCGAACGCCCCGTCCGGTCCCACGGTGAGCGCCTCGATCGGTACGCTCAGCACCCCGCGTCGGGTCTCCGCCGGAAAGGTGACCGTGACCTGGCCCTCGAACACCCCGCCGAGTTGGCTCTCCGGGCCGCTGACAGCGATCTCGACCGGAGCGGTGGCCGGGCAGGAGGTGCCCTGGCAACCCGTCGGCTGCCCGCCGGCCTGTGCCGCCGTACCGGTGGTCGGACCCTGCCCCGACTCGACCTCGGCGGTACTGCCCAGCGTGCTGACCTTCCCGTCGACCGTACGGCCGTTCGGAAGCTGGACCCGGACCGCCTGCCCGACCCGGACCAGTCCCCGGTACGACAGTTGCAGGTCGACCTGGACGCTGTGCCCGGTGCCGGTGCCGGTCAGCACCGGTGCTCCCGGCGAGGTCGGCTGGCCGATCAGCGGGTCCACGGTTCCGACCCGGACCGACCCCGGCGCGACCAGGGCGTCCCCGGGTGCGACCCGCCCCGTCTCGTCGACCCCGAGTGCCTCCTGCCAGCGCCGGACCGCCCGCGCCGTGGCCGCCGTGTACGAGTCGTCGACGGTGAGGTCGTCCGGATCGGCGTGGTCGAGTTCGACCAGGTTGCGCTCCAGTTGCCGGACGTCGGCGCCCTCGCTGCCCGGTGCGAGCGGCCGGTAGAACGGCACCGACCCGAACAGCAGCGGAATCGGTCGCAGGTCCACCCCGAGGATGCGCTCACCCCGTCCGACGACGTCACCGGGCCGAGGCACCCAGGTCACCGTCCCGGACCGCTGTCCGACCAGCCGGTACGAGCCCGCGAAGCCGAGCCGCCCGGTCACCTGCACCGAGTTGACCAGGTCCGACCGGGTGACCGGTCTGGTCGGCAGGGCCGCCGCGACCGGCCGGGACTCGACGGGTTCCCGGTCGAGAACCGAGTACCCGGCCAGCCCGGCGGCACCACCCAGCGCCAGTACGCCGACAACCACCGCCAGCCGACCCGACCACCGCCGCCCGGGCGGGACCGGCGATGTCGTCCGCGAGGTCGGGGCCGGCGGAGCCGTCGGCGGGGCGGTCACTTGGTGTGCCCCGTTCCCTTCGGCCCGGCCGGTAGCCCGTCGGCCAGGTTCGCGTACTTGGCCGGCAGGTGCTCCTTGCACTCCTGCGCCGCCGGCTTCCAGCTCGGGGCGGAGAGCAGCGCACCGTCGAGCCTGAGCCCGCCGTTCGGGGCCGGGTCGGGCATCTCGACGCCGCGATCCCGCATGCACCGGGCGAAGGCGAGCAACTGCTCGGTCATCTCCTCCTTCGTCGGCGCACCGGCCGCCACCGCCGCCTCGTCCAGCGCCACCCGGCACTCGGCACGCGCCGCCTCGTACTGCTGGTCGCCGCGCAGCCCCGGCTCGGCGAAGCCCGGCATGCCGCGCTCGTCGAAGGTCGGATCGGGAATGTCGTACCCGCGCTCCCGCATGCAGGAACTGAAGCCCAGCGCCGCGGCCCTCAGTTCGCCCGCCGGGTCGGCGGCGGTGGTCGCCGCCCCGCCCCCGAGTACCGAACCGCCGCCCCCGCCGCCTCCGCAACCGGCCAGCACCAACCCCGCCAACCCCGTCACCGTCGCCACCGCGATGGCTCGCAGAGTGTTAAGAAGGGGCCCTTCTTCTACAGAAAGCGATAAGAAGGGGCCCTTCCTTGCAGTAGTACGCATGTGGGTGCTCCTTTGTGCGGGTGGTGGAGTGGGTGTGGGGTGCGGGGCCAGCATCGGGTTCAGGGCGTCAACAGGAGATGCACAGAAATCTTGAAGTCACCTTTAACCCGGACGGCGTTTACTCGACGGATGCGTGTGCTGGTTGTCGAGGACGACGAGTTGCTGGCCGACGCCATCGCCCGGGGGCTGCGCCAGCACGCGATGAGCGTCGACGTCGCGCTGGACGGGGCGCAGGCGTTGGAGCGCGCCGGCACCACCCGGTACGACGTCGTCGTGCTCGACCGGGACCTGCCCGAGATACTCGGCGACGAGGTGTGCCGGCGGCTGGTGCACGACGGCGGGCACCACGCCCGGATCCTGATGCTCACCGCCGCGTCGACGGTCCGGGACCGGATCGACGGGCTGAACCTGGGCGCCGACGACTACCTGCCGAAGCCGTTCGCCTTCGACGAACTGGTCGCCCGGGTGCACGCGCTGCTGCGCCGGGTCACTCCGGCCCGGCCGCCGGTGATCGAACGGGCCGGCGTCCGCCTCGACCCCGCGCAGCGGGTGGTCACCCGCGACCACCGGTACGTCCGGCTCGCCCCGAAGGAGTTCGCGGTGCTGTACGTCCTGCTCTCCGCCGACGGGGCGGTGGTCAGCGCCGAGGAGTTGCTGGAGCGCGCCTGGGACGAGAACGCGGACCCGTTCACCAACACCATGCGGACCACCGTCGGCACGTTGCGGAAGAAGCTCGGTCCACCGGTGGTCATCGAGACCGTGGTGGGCGCGGGGTACCGGATCCCGTGACGACCACCCACGGCCGCCCGCGCCGCCGGCCGCATCTCACCGCCAGGGCCCGGCTCACCCTGCTCTACGCCGGACTGTTCGCGCTCTCCGGGGCGGCGGTGGCGACGGTGATCATGACTCTCACCTTCACTCCCGTGACGCCGGACGGTACGCCGTCGAAGGTGACCGAACTACGTAAGGCGACGGCTATACCGTCCGGCAAGCCTACGCCGAGCCTGGCCGAACTGAATCGGGCCGAGGAGCAGATCCGGGTCAAGGAGGCGGCCCGGCGGGAACTCCGGGATCGGATCGTGGGCAGTTCCGTCATCGCGATCGGCGCGATGACGCTCGCCTCCGCCGGTCTCGGCTGGTTGATGGCCGGGCGGGTGCTCCGCCCCGTGCACGTGGTTTCCGACACCGCGCGGCGGCTCTCCCAACGCAACCTCGACCAGCGGATCCCGGTCTCCGGGCCGCACGACGAGATGCGCGAACTCGCCGAGACCTTCAACAGCATGCTGGACCGGCTGGAGACGGCGTTCGAGGCACAGCGCCGGTTCGCCGCCAACGCCTCGCACGAGCTGCGCGGCCCGATGACCACCTCGCGGACCCTGGTCGAGGTCGCGGCGGCGACTCCCGGCGCCAGCCCCGATCTCGGGGTGCTCGCCGGGCAGTTGAAGCAGGTGCTGAGCCGGCAGGACCGGATCGTGGAGGGACTGCTCGCGCTGGCCCGCAGCGAGCACGGCACCACCACCCTGCAACCGGTCCGGCTGGATCTGCTCGCCCGGGACGCGCTCGACCGGCGCGCGGCCGAGCTTGCCGAGCGGTCCATCAGCGTACGGGCAGAGCTGCGCGCCGGCACCGTGTCGGGCGACCCGACCCTGCTGGAGTTGTTGGTCGACAACCTCGTCCGGAACGCCGTCCGGCACAACCACTCCGAGGGCGTCGTCTGGGTCCGCACCGACGGGCCGACGATCCTCGTGGAGAACACCGGCGATCCGGTGAGCGACGAGCGGCTCCGCGAACTCGTCGAGCCGTTCCGGCGGGGCCGGCAGGACCGGGTGTACGGCAGCGGTGGCGCCGGCCTGGGGCTGGCCATAGTGGACGCGGTCAGCCGCGCGCACGGCGGCCGGTTCACCCTGGCTCCCCGACCCGGTGGCGGCGTACGCGCCCTGGTCACCGGTCCCGCCGACATCTCGGCCTAGCGGCGGCTCGGAGCTGCCGTCGGCCGCCGGGTCGGGCGGATCAGGCCCAGACCTGCTGGGGCTCGGAGCGTCGTTGCGCCAACGTCGGCGGGGCGTCGTACTCGCGCACGACGTTGTACCGGGTGTCCCGTTCGACCGGCCGGAAACCGGCGTCCCAGATCAGCTCCAACAGGTCTTCCCGGTGCATCGTGTTCGGCGTGCCGTACGAGTCGGCATCGTGGGTGATCTTGTATTCGACCACCGAACCGTCCAGGTCGTCCGCGCCGAAGTTGAGCGAGAGCTGGGCCACCGACAGCCCGTGCATCACCCAGAAGCACTTCACGTGCGGCACGTTGTCGAGCAGCAGCCGGGACACGGCGAAGGTCTTCAACGACTCGGCCGGGGACGCCATCGTCGTCCGCTCCTGGAGCCGGTTACGGATCTTGCCGTCCGCCGAGTCGACGAAGTCGTGCTGGTAGCGCAGCGGGATGAAGACGGTGAAGCCGCCCGTCTCGTCCTGCAACTCCCGCAGCCGCAGTACGTGGTCGACCCGGTGCCGGGGCTCCTCGATGTGGCCGTAGAGCATGGTCGACGGGGTCCGGAGCCCCTTGGCGTGCGCCAACCGGTGGATCCGGGACCAGTCCTCCCAGTGGCAGTCGTGGTCCACGATGTGCTGCCGGACCTCCCAGTCGAAGATCTCCGCTCCACCGCCGGTCAGCGACTCCAGCCCGGCGTCGATGAGTTCGTCGAGGATCTCGTCGGCGGGCAGGCCGCTGATCTTCTCGAACCACTGCACCTCGGTGGCGGTGAACGCCTTCAGCTTGACGTCCGGCAGCGCCGCCTTCAGCTCGCGCAGCACCTTGGGGTAGTAGCGCCAGGGCAGGGTGGGGTGCAGCCCGTTGACGATGTGCAACTCGGTGAGCTGCTGGCCCTCCATCTCCTTCGCCTTGCGCACGGCTTCCTCGACACGCATCGTGTACGCGTCGGACTCGCCCGGTTTGCGCTGGAAGGAGCAGTACGCGCAACTGGCCGAACAGACGTTGGTGAGGTTGAGGTGCCGGTTGACGTTGAACATCACCCGGTCACCGTTCAGTTCGGTACGCCGGTGGTGCGCCAGCCGCCCGAGCCAGACCAGATCGTCGCTGGCGTAGAGTTCCTCGCCGTCGGCCCGGCTGAGCCGTTCGCCGGCGTACACCTTCTCCTCCAGCTCACGCTTTCGTCCGGCATCCATGCCAGCCACGTCCCTCCAGCAGCGATCCCCCACCAGCCCGATCTCCGACGAGCCTACGTGGATCCTCCGACGACAGCCCGGACCGGTCCGGCGACAGCGACGTAGTTCACCGGCCGGCGCGTCCGGTTAACCGGGTTCTCAGCGTCTCGTTACCCGCCCTCGGATCGACAACCCCAGCACATTGAGGTAAGACAAAGTGGGACGCGATACACACTCAAGGCGATACCTCGGCGGCATCGACGCTGCCGTGTGCGCCGGATGGGGAGCGGCATGACCGACAGCAGGCGCGGACGACCGGCGCGACCGGACAACACGGTTTCTCCGGTGCTACGCCCGATGCTCTGGTCCGCCCTGGTCGGCGCGATCGTCGCCGGGGCGCTCGCCAGCCCGGTCTACGCCGAACCGCCACTGCCGAACACCATCCCCGACTCCGGCGTACGCCCCGCGCCGGTCGGCGTGCCGGTGGTGCCCAGCACCACCACGGCACCACCGTCGTACTCGCAGATCCCGGCCGTCAACGGCCCGCTGGCGAGTCAGATCTACGCGCTGGAGGTCGAGGTCGCCCAGCTCGGCGATCAGTTGCTACAGCTACGCCAGGCGCGGGACACGGCGGCCACCGAACTGACCACCGCCGACGGGGCACGGGTCAAGGCCCGAGACGAACTGACCAGGGCCCGTACGTCGGCGGACAGCGCCGCGGCGGATGCGCTCAAGGACGCCGCCGGCCTGCCGCCGGGCGCCTTCGGCACCGATCTGCACGGCCTCGAGCTGCTCAGCCGGATCCAGCGTGGCGAGGAGCGCAGCGGCGACACCGCCCTGGCCGCCAGCGAGGTGGCGCGGGCCCTACAGGCACAGCAGGCGGCGGAGGCGGCCTACCAGGCGGCCTCGACCAAGTCCACGCAGGCGGCCGCGGCGTTCACGACAGCGGAGAAGCGCTACAAGGAGCGGGCCGCCGCCCTGGTGACGATCAAGCGCAACAACGCGAACCAGCTCGCGGCGATCGAACGGGCCCAGGAAGCGGCCGAGCAGCTTCTCGGCGACCAGATCGGCATCGACAGCGTCGCCGGAATGGTGGCGAACCCCAAGGCGCTGGGCGCGGTGCGCTACGCACTCGCCCAGCGGGGCGACCCCTACCTGTGGGGTGCCGAGGGCCCGAACCGGTTCGACTGCTCCGGCCTGATGCTGGCCGCCTACCTCTCCCAGGGCAAGCGGATCCCCCGGGTGTCCCGGGACCAGTACAACGGCACCCGTAACCAGACCGTCGCCCGGAATGCCCTGCTTCCCGGCGACCTCATCTTCTTCGCCTCCGGCAGCAGTTGGACCAGCATCCACCACGTCGCGATGTACATCGGCGGCGGCAAGATGGTCCACTCGCCCACCACCGGCGAGGTGGTCAAGGTCTCCACCGTCCGGTGGTCGCGGTTCTACGCGGCGACCCGGATCTTCCCCGCGGTGCCGGCGCCCACCACACCGCCACCCACCACGCCGCCAGCCACGACGCCACCTCCCACCACACCGCCACCCACCACGACGCCACCTCCCACCACGACGCCGCCACCCACCACGACGCCGCCCCCCACCACCACACCGCCACCCACCACCACACCGCCTCCCACCATCACGAAGCCGCCGATCACGAAGCCGCCGACGACGACGCCCGCGCCGATCCCGGACCCGCCGGAGACCACCCAGTCGGTGACGCCCACGACGAACACGTCGACGAGCGGACCGAGCACCACCCGGTCGACTTCGGCGGCGGACGGTAGCCCCAGCGAGGGCTGACGGTGCCGGCTGCTGGCCGGCTGTGCGGTCGTGCTGAGATATGGCACGGTGAGGGTTGACGTACTTCCGGCCCGGCCCACCGGTCCGGGCGTGGGCGCGGGAGGCAACAATGGACGAATCGCAGGTCAGGCCGGGCGACGGGGACGGACCGCCAGGTCCTGACGTTCCGGCAGGCTCCACACCGTCCGTACGGGACGGGCAGGGCGAACTGTCTCCGTTGCCGCCCCCGCCACCGGTCGGCACCGCCCTGCCGGAGCCGCCGGCCGAGGACGAGCTGCCCGAGGCGTACGAACCGCCCCCGCCACCGCCGGCCGGGGCGCTCTGGCCCGACGAGCCCCAACGGGGTCCGGCCGGGCAGGCCGGGCCCGAGGCGGATCGGGACCCGGTCGGCGTGGACCCGGTCGGCGTGGACCCGGCTGCCGACGAGGGAGCAGCGGCACCGGCAACGGACGACGTACCTGCGGAGGACGAGATGCCGTCGGCCGAGGAGGTGGTTCGGAAGTCGCCGGATCCCGCCGACGCCCTGCCCGAGCCGGTTCCTGCCGTAGACGCCACCGCCGCGCCCGATCGCGATCCCGCTCCCGATCCGGACGCCACCGCCGCGCCGGAGCCCGCTCCTGTCGTCGAAGCCACCGCCGTTTCCGGCTCCGACCTCGATCCTCCCGGTGCTACCGACACCGACGTCGACGTCGATCCTGCCCCGGACGCCGGTTCAGCTCCCGACGATGCCGCTGCCGCCGACGCCGCTCCCGACTCTGACGGAGCCGCCGACGCCGACGCCGTTCCGGACGCTGCCGCCGCTCCCGACGCCGATCTCGATTCTGCTGCTGCCGACGTCGGCGTCGCTGCTGTTCCCGGCGTCAGCGCCGATTCCGACGCGGACGCCGACCCTGCGGACGTGCCGGCTGTCGGCACGGCCGGAGGTTCCGAACCACCCGCGTCGGCTGCCGGCGTGGCAACCCCGGCCCCGTCGGGTACGCCAGCGGCCCGGGGCCGCGCCGCGACCGCAGCGGTCACGACGCCGAGTGCCGCCGATATCGCCTCGATGCCCGCCACCTCGTCGGGCAGCCGGACCTATCGGGCCGGTGACCTGGCCAAGGCGGCCTCCACCGCCTCCCCGGCCCCGTCCGCATCCCCGGCCCCGTCCGCTGCCTCCGCCATCCCAGTCGCCTCCGCCACCCCAGTCGCCTCCGCCACCCCAGTCGCCTCCGCCACCCCAGTCGCCTCCGCCACCCCAGTCGCCCCGGGGGCCGGAGAGGCGCCGGCAGCCGCAAGCGCCCCAGTAGCCTCCAGCGCCCCGGCGGCCTCCACGACTCCGGCAGGCTCCGCGACTCCGGCAGGCACCGCCACCCCGGCCGCCCTGCCAGCGCTGAGGACTCCGGCGACTCCGGCGCCACCGCTGCAACGGCGCCGCCCGCAGGCGCCGCCGGCAGCCGACTCGCCGTGGTCGGCGTTTGCCGCCGCCGTCAAGTCGCCGGCGACACCGCCCACCGACTCGGCCGCCGCCGCGTCGTCCGGCCACGCCCAGGTCGACCCGGTACGGCAGCACGGCCGCTCCGACGCGGTGGCCCTCGATGGATCGCCGGGAGTGGGCACCGCCAAGCCGCCGGCTATCTCCGATCCGTCGCCCCGAGGCACCGAGCCGCCGGTCGGCGGCGCTCCGGGATACACCGTGCCCCCACAGCGCAGCGCCCCCCGGAGCAGTGCCGGTACGACCCGGGCCAGCGCCTCGGTGCCGGGACTACCCCGGGTGTTGCCGACCGAGGCCGCCGCCGCGGCGGTGGTGCCGGGGCGGGCGAAGGTCTACCGGGCCAGCGAGCCGGATCCGGCCGAGCCACCGGCGCCGACCCGTCCCCCCGAGCCCGTACAACCACCGGAACCGGCACAACCGCCGAACCCGCCGGTACCCGAGCCGCCGCCGGGGCCCACCCCGGTGCCGTTCCCGATGCCCGTACCCCCGACGCCGGGCCCCGGACCGTTTCCCCCCGGCCCCGGGCCGGTGCCGCCGGGACCGGGCCCGTCGCCGTACCCGCCCACGCCTCCGGGCCCCGGACCGGTGCCGCCGGGACCGGGCCCGATACCACCCGGACCGATGCCGAACCCGTACCCGCCCACCTCGGCGGGGCCGGGCGCGGTGTCGTACCTGACCCCGCCCGGATCGAGTGGCCCGAGCGGCTGGCCGGCGGATGTCCGGCCCCCCGCCGGCGCCCGGCCGCCCGCCGACCCACCGCTGGTGGTTCCGGCGCCCGCCCTGCCCGCCTGGCCGCCGCCGACCAACCCGCTGGCCTCGAACCGTCCCGTCAATGCCGGTACGCCGGGCTACTCCCTGCCCACTGCCGACCCGGGCCCGGCCGTCGCCGCCAACACCGAGCGCCCGTCGGCCCCGGCTCGCCAACCGGCCCCTCCACCCGCCGCCCCTACCACCCCCACCACCCCGCAGTCGCCGGGATATCCGGACTGGGCGCGCGACCAGCGCCCCGAGGGCACCGTGTACGGCGGGCAGGAAGGGCATGTGACCGTTTCGATGCCCTCGAACCAGGTGGAGAACTCCGGCTCGCTGACCGGCCACATCCTGGCCCAGGGCTGGACGGACACGCCATCGCAGAAGACGAACACCGGACGGGTCGTGATCGTCCTGCTGATCGGGCTCAGCATCCTGGTCGCGGTGGGTCTGCTGGTCGTGCTGCTGGTCGGGGACGCGTTCAGCAGTCTCTTCGACGGACTGTTGGGCAGCTGATCGACGCCACGGCCAGCGCCAATGTCCGACGGAACGGAGCGGCCGCCGCCGATCTCCGGTGGTGAGCCTGCCCACTGGCGAGCGCGCCGAGGTGGCAGCGGCGGCATACCCCCGTACACTTGGTTGGATTGTTGACCTGGCGCGTGTACCGCGCCTATGGGCGATCTTGCGGGCGAATCGGCGGCGACCACGTCGCGGCGGGCCATCGCGATGATGCGCCCCGCTTGAGAGGTATCCTTGACGACCTTTGCTGACCCCAGCACGTTTCCGTCCGTATTCGACGCCCAATCGGCGTCAGAAGCTCCCGCCGTTCCGGCCACACCGGCCGTTCCCGACGCCGAGCTGATTTCCGCCGCCGAGGCTGTTCCGGCCGACGAGCCTGTTCTCGCCGCTGACGGCGTTTCCACTGCTGGCGGCGATTCTGCTGGACACGCTGTTACCGGTCCGGCGGTTGTTTCCGGCACTGGGAACGGTGACCCCGAAACGGACGGGACGATCGACGCCCACGAACCGGCCGCAATTGCCGAACCCACCGATTTCGCCGCGCTGGGGCTGCCCCGGCAACTGGTCCGGGCGCTGAGCCGGGAGGGCATCAACACCCCGTTCGAGATCCAGCGCGTCACCGTGCCGGACGCGCTCGCCGGTCGGGACGTACTCGGCCGGGGCCAGACCGGCTCCGGCAAGACGCTCGCCTTCGGGCTGCCCGTGCTGACCCGGGTCGCGGCCGGTCCCCGAGCCCGGCCGAACCACCCCCGGGCGCTGATCCTGGTGCCGACCCGGGAACTGGCGATGCAGGTCAACGACGCGCTCATGCCGCTCGGACGGGCGCTGGGCGTCTTCCTGAAGACCGCCGTCGGTGGAGTGCCCTACGACCGCCAGATCGACTCGCTGCGGCGCGGCGTGGAGATCATCGTCGCCACGCCGGGCCGGCTGGGCGACCTGATCCAACGGGGCGTCTGCAAGCTCGACGACATCGAGGTCACCGTCCTGGACGAGGCCGACCAGATGGCCGACATGGGCTTCCTGCCGGACGTCACCGACCTGCTCGCCAAGACCCCGGCGAACGCCCAACGGCTGCTCTTCTCCGCCACACTGGACGGCGACGTCGACACCCTCGTCAAGCGGTTCATGACCGACCCGGTCACCCACTCGACAGACCCGGCGACCGCTGCCGTGTCCACGATGGACCATCACATCCTGCTGATCCCGCCGCACGACAAGTTCGCGGTGGCGGCCTCGATCGCCGCCCGGCAGGGTCGCACGATGATGTTCGCGCGTACCCAGATGGGCGTCGACCGGCTGGTCGAGCAGTTCGCGGCCGTCGGTGTCCGGGCCGGCGCGCTGCACGGTGGCAAGACCCAGCGGGTGCGTACCCGCACACTGGCCGAGTTCAAGGAAGGCCGGACGAACGTCCTGGTCGCCACCGACGTGGCGGCCCGGGGCATCCACGTCGACGGGGTCTCGCTG
The DNA here is from genome assembly GCF_042658085.1 of Plantactinospora solaniradicis. Classification (NCBI taxonomy): domain Bacteria; kingdom Bacillati; phylum Actinomycetota; class Actinomycetes; order Micromonosporales; family Micromonosporaceae; genus Plantactinospora; species Plantactinospora solaniradicis. The sequence goes on from NZ_JBHSPR010000017.1 coordinate 372,199, forward strand.
GTCGTCCACGTCGACCCGCCCAAGGATCCGAAGGACTACCTGCACCGGGCCGGTCGTACCGCCCGGGCCGGAGAGTCCGGTGCGGTCGCCACCCTGGTTCTGCCCAAGCAGCGCCGGTCCACGCTCGCGGTGCTGCAGAAGGCCGGTGTCGAGCCGGCCGAGACCCGGGTACGTTCCGGCGACGCGGCGCTGGCCGAGGTGACCGGGGCTCGTCAGCCCAGCGGTGTGCCGGTGGTCGAGGAACCGGCACCGCGCCGGGCCGAGCGCCCCCGCACGGAACGACGGTACGGCGACCGTCCGCAGGGCGAGCGACGCTACGGCGACCGTCCCCAGGGCGAACGGCGCTACGGCGACCGTCCCCAGGGCGAGCGACGTTACGGCGACCGGCCGTCCGGTGATGGGGCCGGACAGGGCGGCCGGACCGAACGGGGTGCCGAGTGGCGGCCGGGCGGCCGGCACGGAGGTTTCCGGCACGAGGGCCGGACCTCCACCGATCGCCCAGGCTGGGACCGTCCGCGCGACGACCGGGGGACCGCCGAGCGTTCGACGGAAGACCGACGGGGCCACCGGTTCGACGGGCGACGGCCGACGCCAACCCGCTGATCGAACTCGACCCGCTGATCGAACTTTGACCGGGCCGACGGCGCGCATGTCGCGTGCCGTCGGCCCGGTCCGTTTCTCGGCGTGGCAGGGCAGGCCGTTCATTCGCACGGCACGGCGCGGCCCGTTTTGGCGCAGCAGACATGGATGTCGGTAGTCGGCGGTAACGTCCCGGGCATGCCGACCAAGCCGAAGTCGTTGTTCTGGAACCGGACCGATGTGGCGGGCGCCGATCACGCTCTCGTCGACGACCGACGCGGACTCTCCGCTCGGGGCACCGCCCTGGCCGTCGACCCGCTGGCCTTCACCTGCCGTTACGAGCTCCGCACCGACGAACGCTGGGCGGCCGAGGGGTTGGAGGTCAGCTGCGAGGGTGAGGGCTGGCTGCGCACCCTGCGCCTGGAGCGGGCCGCGGGCCGGTGGCGGGCCAGCACCGCCGAGCAGGGGGACCTGGACGCCGCGCTGGTCGCGGCCGGACATCCGGCCGCCGGCCTACCCGGGACCGAGGAGCCGGAGCGGCTCGCGGAGGCGGTCGACGTCGACCTGAGCGCCTCGCCGCTGTTCAACACCCTTCCGGTACGCCGGCTGGGGCTCCGGGACGCCGCTCCCGGAAGCACGCACCGGATCGTCGCGGTTTGGGTGCTGGTGCCCAGCCTGCAGGTGATCCCGGCGGAGCAGCTCTACACGGTGCTGGACGGCGGCGGCGTACGCTTCGCCAGCGAGGGCTTCACCGCCGACATCACGCTCGACTCGGCCGGCTACGTCCTGCACTATCCCGGGCTGGCCGAGCGGCGCGGATGATCGAGATGGCGCCGCACCCGCGTCAGCCGGCCCACTCTCCGGAGACCAGGAACCGCTCGATCATGGACAGGTACGGCGCCAGGTCCATGCCCCGGCCGGCCACCCACTCGTCCGAGTAGTACGTGTCGGTGTAGCGCTCGCCGCCGTCACAGAGCAGGGTCACCACCGATCCGGTCCGGCCGGCGGCCCGCATCTGGGCGATCAGGCCGAACGCGCCCCACAGGTTGGTGCCGGTCGATCCGCCCACCCGCCGGCCGAGCACCGCCGACGCGGCACGCATGGCGGCCAGCGAGGCCGCGTCCGGCACCCGGATCATCCGGTCGACGACGCTCGGTTGGAAGGACGCCTCGACGGTCGGCCGGCCGATCCCCTCGATCCTGGACGCACCGTCGGCAGTGGTCGACCAGTCGGCCGACGCCCAGGCCGGATAGAACGCGGATATCTCCGGATCGACCACGCAGAGTCTGGTCGGAAGTCGCCGGTAGCGGACGTACCGGCCGATCGTCGCGCTGGTGCCGCCGGTGCCCGCGCCGACCACGATCCAGTCCGGAATCGGGTGTCGCTCCAGGGACAGTTGTGCGTAGATCGACTCGGCGATGTTGTTGTTTCCCCGCCAGTCGGTCGCGCGTTCGGCGTACGTGAACTGGTCCATGAAGTGGCCGCCCAGGTCCTCGGCCAGCCAACGCGCCTCGACCACGACGGTGGCCGGATCGTCGACCAGATGGCACTTTCCGCCCTGGAACTCGATCAGGGCGATCTTCTCCGGGGACGTGGCGGCCGGCATGACGGCGATGAACTGCACCCCGAGCATCCGGGCGAAGTACGCCTCGGAGACCGCCGTCGACCCCGACGACGCTTCCACAATGGTCGTGTGCGGGCCGATCCAGCCGTTGCACAGTCCGTAGAGGAACAGTGACCGGGCCAGCCGGTGCTTGAGCGATCCGGTCGGGTGCACCGACTCGTCCTTGAGGTACAGGTCGACGCCCCACTCGCGGGGCAGCGGGAAGCAGAGCAGGTGCGTGTCGGCGGACCGGTTCGCGTCGGCCTCCACCGCCGCGATGGCCGCGGTCACCCACGCCCGCTCGGTGTCGTCAAACCGGTCCAGATGTTCCATGACCAGGAACGTAGCAAGGTCGCTCGGGAAGGTACCCGGTCAGGGCGCCGCTACCGGGCGGGGCACGGTGACCGGCTGGGGACGGTTCTCCCATTTCGTCGACAACGCGACTCCGGTACGGGTCGACGCCACTCCGGCGGTCCGGTTCAATCGCAGGATCAGTTGCTCCAACTCGGCAATTGTGCCTACTCGGGCCTTGAGCAGGAACGATTCCACTCCGGCCATGAAGTAGCAGGACTCGATTTCCGGCATCTCCCGGATCGCCCCGAGTACGTCGTCGGTATCGCCGCCGGAGTCCTGCACGATCCCGATGAGGGCCGTCACGCCGAGCCCGATCGCCTCCGGCGCCACGTCGGCCCGATAACCTCGGATGACGCCGCTCGCCTCGAGTTTGCCGACCCGCTCGTGCACTGCCGGCGCGGAGAGGCCGACCTGCCGGGCCAGCTCGGCGTACGAAAGGCGGGCATTGCCGCGCAGCAACTCAACGAGGCTGAGGTCGATGGCGTCCACGGAGTGGACCCTAGTCCGAGTCCCGGATGGGGTCGGCGGCGGAGGCGGCATTGTTGCTGACAAAGCTCTTAAATGCCGTAAATCGTCCCGTCTAACCTCCCACACAGTACGTTTTCGCGTTTGCCGGACACGGCACTCCGGCGGTGTTGTAATTGCCCTACGTCCCTTAAACGAAGGCTCTGGCAAGCATGTGTTCTGGGGGCGGTCCTACCAGTCCGGGGGCTTCGTCGACGCGAGGAGGGGGCTGTGGACACTGGAGATCGTCTGCTGACACCGGGCGAGGTGGCAGCACTCTTCCGCGTCGATCCAAAGACCGTGACACGCTGGGCCGCGGCCGGGCGTATCGGTAGCATCCGAACACCCGGCGGGCATCGCCGCTTCCGCGAGTCGGAGGTACGCGCGCTGCTGGAGGGTGAGGGCATGCTCGACGAGGTGGACGAGGGCATCGCAAACCGTCCGCGGAACGCGGGCCCGGCCACCCCGAGTGGTCCCGGCCCGGCCAGCGCCGGCAACGTCGGTTTGCACTGATCCAGACGAGACCCGGCCGGCTGGTCGTACCCGACAAGCCGGCCGGTTTCGGTGGGGGGCCGACCGGCCGGACCAGCCGGACGCCTCCGGGCGTGATCGGGGGTCATCCCCGGGCCGCGCCCAGTTCGCCGGACCAGCGCTGGAACAGCGAGTGCGGCACACCAAGCGCGTCCAGCACCTTGCCGGCGACGAAGTCGACGAGTTGGCGGGCCGAGGCGGAGGCGCCGGCGCCGTAGAAGCCGGGACTCGCCGGCAGCACCACCGCTCCGGCGTCGTGCAGGGCGATCAGGTGCTCCAGATGACTCCGGGTGACCGGCGTTTCCCTGGGCACCACCACCACCGGGCGCCGTTCCTTCAGGTTGACCTCGGCGGCCCGTTGCAGCAGGTCCTTGGAGAGGCCGATCGCGATGCCGGCGCAGGCCGCCGTGCTCGCCGGCACCACGACCATGCCCCGGGCCGGATACGAGCCACTGCTCGGTCCGGCCGCGAGATCCCCGGCCGGCCAGTACCGCACGTCGGCGTCGGCCAGGTCCCGCTCCAGCCACCCGGACAGGTCCTCCCGCCAGTGCGCGTCCCGGAACGGACGACCGGTCTCGTCCAGGATCGTCAGCCGGGCCGCCCGGGAGACGACGAGGTCCACCGGCGCCCGCGCGTCCAACAGCCCGCCGAGCACGGCGGCCGGGTACGGCGTACCCGACGCGCCGGAGACACCGACCACCCACGGCCTTCTCATGCCCACCAGCCTGCCGCAACCGCTCATCGGGGAGCCGGCCGCCCCCGGTCGGCGCCCCGCGACGGCCGGACCGGTCGCGTCGCCGGGCCGTGGGCGGCGGACCGCATCATCAGGTGGTGCGAGATGGGACGGCGGCGACGGCGATCACAAAGACCCCGAAAGCCGGACCGGTCGCGTCGCCGGGCCGTGGGCGGCGGACCGCATCATCAGGTGGTGCGAGATGGGACGGCGGCGACGGCGATCACAAAGACCCCGAAAGGTGGAATGCTGCTCACGTATGTCCGTGGTGCGGGACCGAGGGAGGACGGACATGTACCGCGACGGCACCTGGGTGGACGAGCTGCGGTGCCCGATTCCCGCACGCCTCTGCCCGTACGCGGACGAGGTGCAGAACTGGCTGGTCGACTGGGTGGAGCGGATCGGTGGGCCGCTCGACGCCGAGGCCCGGGTCCGGCTCGCCCGGGGCGGCGTCGCCCGGTACGCCGGCCGGCTGTATCCCGAAGCCACCGAGGTCGATCTACAGGTACTCGCCGCGCTGTTCACCTGGTTCTTCCTGCTCGACGACGCCTGCGACGCCAGCCGGCGGCCCCGACCGGCCGAGGTGGCCGCGCTCTGTGACGGTGTGCTGCGGCTGCTGCGGAGCCAACCGGTCGCCGCGGCGGGTACCCGCCCGGCGAACCAACCGCCGGCCGCGCCGGGGACGCGCTCCCCGAACCGACCAGCGGCCCGGCTGACGTCGCCACCGCCCACCCGCTCGGCGAACCAGCCGGCACCCCGGCCCGAGGCGTTCGACGGACCGCTCCGTCGGATGCTCGCCGACGCCTGGCAGATCCCCTACCACCGGATGTCCGTCTCCTGGCGGAACCGCTTCGTCGACGCGGTGGCCCACCACCTCGACGGCGTGGTCATCGAGGCCACCAACAAGGCGACCGGGCGGCTGCCCAGCGTGGCCGAGTACATCGCGCTGCGCCGGGCGACGTCGGCGGCCTACATCTCGTACGCCCTGATCGAGTTCGCGACCGGGCTGCCGGTGCCGGACGCCATCTACCACCATCCGGCGGTACGCGAGGTCGCCGCCACCGCGAACGACCTGCTCTCCTGGTTCAACGACCTGCTGTCGCTGGACCGGGACGCGGCCACCTCGGGCGGCCACAACCTGGTGCTGGCGGTGGCCCGGGAGGACGGAATCCCGATCGAGGCGGCGGTCCGGGTGGTGGTCCGGCGCTGGCAGCGGAGCATGCGGCGGTTCGTCGAGCTACGGGAGGCCGTCCCGTCGTTCGGACCGGCGCTCGACGGGCCGCTGCACGAGTACCTGGAGGGCGTGGCCAACTCGGTGCGCGGCACCATGGACTGGTCCCTGGAGAGCGGCCGCTACCGGAACGCGCTGCCGGCCACCCGGCGGCCCGGCCCGGTGGTCCGGGCGGAGCGGCTCCCCGGCAACGCCTAACCCCCCAGGTGGAACCGGACCACGAGGTCGAGCAGGGCGAAGACGAAGAGCGCGATCCCGACGAACCCGTTGGCGGTGAAGAACGCCCGGTTGACCCGGGACAGGTCGGTCGGCGTCACCACCACGTGCTGGTAGCCGAAGGCGAGCGCGGTGAGCGCCAGGCCGAACCACCACGGCCAGCCGAGCCCCACCAGCTCGCCGAACCACAGGAACAGGCCGAACGTCACCACGTGCGCCACGGTCGAGGCGTGGAGCGCGAACCGCAGGCCGTACCGGGCGGGCACGCTGCGTACTCCGATCCGCCGGTCGACCTCGATGTCCTGGCAGGCGTAGATCAGGTCGAAGCCGCCGATCCACAGCCCGACCGCGGCGCCGAGCAGCCAGGCCGGGCCGGAGCCGGCGAAGGTGCCGGTCACGGCGAGCCAGGCACCGACCGGGCCGACCGCCTGGGCCAGCGCCAGGATCGCGTGCGGCCAGTCGGTGAAGCGCTTGGCGTACGGGTAGACCACCAGCGGTACCACGGCGAGCGGGGCGAGCACCAGGCAGAGCGGGTTGAGCGCCGCCGCGGCGGCGAGGAAGACGACCAGGGCGACGGCCGCCCCGGTCCAGGCCGTCCGCACGCTCACCGCCCCGGTGACCAACTCCCGCTTGGCGGTACGCGGATTGCGGGCGTCGATCCGTCGGTCGATGATCCGGTTCGCCGCCATCGCGAAGGTACGCGCACCGACCATGGCGATCGTGATCAGCAGCAGGTCGAGCCAGCGCACCCGTCCACCGTGGCGTTCCATGGCGGTCAACGCCGACAGGTAGGCGAACGGCAGCGCGAAGACCGAGTGCTCGATCGCCACCAGCCGGAGGAAGGACTTGACCCGCCCCGGCGACTCCGCAACGGTACTCACGAGATGCCGTACTCCGTCCACCGCTTGTCCACCAGGGAGCGGATCTCCGGTGACATCGTCATCTCCTCCGGCCAGCCTCGGGTGTAGCCCTCGGCCGGCAGCTTGCGGGTGGCGTCCACGCCGGCCTTGCCGCCCCAGAACTGCTGGTACGACGAGTGGTCCAGGTGGTCCACCGGCCCCTCGGTGAGCAGCAGGTCCCGGGCGTAGTCGACGTTCCCGAAGGCCCGCCAGGCCACCTCGGCGTAGTCGTGCACGTCGCAGTCCTCGTCGACGACCACGATCAGCTTGGTCAGCGACATCAGGTGGGCGCCCCAGATCGCGTTCATCACCTTCTGGGCGTGCTTCGGGTAGCGCTTGCGGATCGAGACGATCGCGCAGTTGTGGAAGACCCCGGCCGCCGGCAGGTCGTAGTCGACGATGTCCGGGATCATCAGCTTGAGCAGTGGCTGGAAGATCCGCTCGGTGGCCTTGCCCAGGCCGTGGTCCTCCTGGGGCGGCTTCGAGGTGATGATCGAGTGGTAGACCGGGTCCCGTTGGGTGGTCATGGCCTCGATGTGCAGCACCGGGAACGGCTCGACCGGGGTGTAGAAGCCGGTGTGGTCGCCGAACGGGCCCTCGGGCAGCCGTTCCCCCGGCTCGATGTAGCCCTCCAGCACGATCTGCGCGTGCGCCGGCACCTGCAACGGCACGGTGAGGCAGTCGACCATCTCGACCCGCTCGCCGCGCAGGAACCCGGCGAACAGGTACTCGTCGATGTCACCGGGCAGCGGCGCCGAGGCGGCGTAGCTGACCACCGGGTCGCAGCCGATCGCGATCGCCACCGGCAGCCGCTGGCCGAGGCGCTCCGCGACCGCGTGGTGTGCCGTGGAGTCCTTGTGGATCTGCCAGTGCATGCCGAGGCTGTTGGCCGAGTGCTGTTGCAACCGGTACAGGCCGAGGTTGCGCTTGCCGGTCTCCGGATGCTTGGTGTGGGTCAGCCCGTAGTTGTGGAAGATCCCGCCGTCGCCGGGCCACACCTGGAGGCCGGGCAGCCGGTTCAGGTCGACATCGCCGCCCCGGTAGATCACCTGCTGGCAGGGTGCCGTCTTCACCTTCTTCGGCGGTACGGACTTGAGCTGCATGACCTTGCCGAGGCCCTCCCGGATGCCCGACCAGCCGACCGGCAGCTCCGGCTTGACCAGCGCCCCGATCCGCTCACCGATCTCGTCCAGCCGGTCCACGCCGAGCGCCATCGCCATCCGGCGCTCGGTGCCGAACAGGTTGATCGCGATGGGCATCTCGCCCCGGGTGGGCCGCTCGAAGAGCAGCGCCGGCCCGTTCGCCCGCACCGTCCGGGTGGTCACCTCGCTGATCTCCAGCGTCGGATCGACCGGTACGCCGACCCGCCGCAACTCTCCGGCGCTTTCCAGCGCGGTGAGGAACTCCCGGAGATCCTGGTACGGGAAGCCACGAGCCGCCATGGCCGCTAGTCTGTCGCACCGCCGGTCCGGGCGGCACGGCCGGGTACCCCGCCGTGACCGGGCTCCCGCCGGCGCGGCTGTCAGAGCAGTCCGACGCCGAGCAGCAGGGTGCCGGCGATCAGGCTGACCCCACCGACCACCACCAGCCAGATCAGCTTGTTGGGCCGGGTGTCGGTGGGCCGGACCACGGACAGGAAGAATCCGAGCGGCATCAGGATCGGCGGGGCGACCAGCAGGGTTCGGATCAGCGTCAGCATGCCGTCGCCATAGTCGGACCGGTCCAGGTAGAGCAGCGCGACCAGGGCGAACAGCACCAGCACCCCGGCGTGGGCGTGCCCGGCGGTCCACAGGGCCCGGCGCACCGGATTGTCGAGGTAGCCGGGGATCCGCCGGACGAGGTTCATCAGCAGGGACAACCCGCCGAACGCGATCGTCGAGACGGTGATCAGCAGGACGGCGGCGGTGCTCTGGGTCGCGGATGACATCAGGGTTCTCCCGGGCATAGGTCAGAGCAAAACTTGTCGACGTCAAGATTCCACCGTCACGGCTATCTTGTCAACAGCAAGACCGGGGTCGGCCCGGCCGGTTCCGGGAGTGTCCGGAACAGCAGCCAGCTCAGCGCGGGCATCAGGATCAGCGGGGCGAGGGCCACCTGGAGCGAGGCCACGTCGGCGACGTGACCGATGAGCGGGCTGACCAGGCCACCGACGCTGACGGTCAGGCCCAGCGTGATGCCACTCGCGGTGCCGACGCGGGTCGGAAGGTAGTCCTGGCCGAGGGTGATCTGGAGCGAGAACGGGATGTAGAGCCCGGCCGAGGTGAGCGCCACGAACAGGTAGAACGCCGGGCCGGGCACGAACACGATCCCCCCGACGGCGCCGACCGTCACCAGGTACGACCAGCGCACGACGGTGACCCGGTCCCAGCGGCCGGCCAGGCTGCCACCCAGCACCGTGCCCACCGCCCCGCCGAGATAGAGCACGACCAGCGCCGCCGTCCCCGCCGAGGTACCTCCCCCGGTGCGCTGTGGCGCGTAGAGCGCCAGGAACGCGCTCAGGCCGGCGAACGCGACGGAGCGGCAGACCACGGCCAGCGTCAGCTTGCCGAACGAGGCCCTGTCGTCGGTCCCGGTCCGCACGGTGGTACCGGAGCCGGGCCCCGACGTCCGGTGCAGTGCGCGGAGGACGGGCAGGCACAGCACGCTGCCGGCGAGGGCCGGCACCACGAGCAACGGCGTGAGTCGCAGGCCGCCGGTGGCGACGACGGCGGTGACCAGAATGGGCGCGACGGCGAAGCCGAGGTTGCCGCCGAGGGAGAACCAGCCCATCCTGGCGTGACTTCCGCCGCTCGCGATCCGCGCGATCCGGGCGGACTCGGGATGGTACGCCGCGACTCCGATCCCGGACACCGCCACGAACGCCAGCGTCAGCGGGTACGAACCGGTGATTCCGCTGCACGCGATTCCCAGCCCGCCCAGGATCGTGCTCAGCGGCAACAGCCAGGGCAACGCCCACCGGTCCGTCAGCGCACCGAACAACGGCTGCGCCACCGAGGAGAGCAGCGACGCGGCGAGCACCACGCCGGAGACCGTCGCGTAGGTGTAGGCACGCTCGGCGATGAAGAACGGCAGCAGCGAGGCCACGGCTCCCTGGTAGACGTCCACGCAGGCGTGCCCGATGGACAGCAGGATGATCGTTCTGTTTCTCCGCACGCCGTCATGCTCACCGCCCGAGGGCCTGTCGGGCTTCCGATAAACTGCCAACCAATGACGAAAACCCGCCACCAGGCGGTAGCGCCGACCCGCGCCCAGCGGCTGCCCTCCGGGTCCGCCATCGACGCGCACCGCCACGACGACCACCAGATCGTCTACGCCGCTCGTGGAGTGCTCGCCATCACCACCGACGCGGGTTCCTGGGTGGTCCCCGCCACCCGCGCCATCTGGGTGCCCGCCGGAACCGTGCACGCCCACCAGGCCCACGGTGAACTCGAACTGCACCTGGTCGGCCTGCCCGCGACCGACAACCCGCTCGACCTGACGGAGCCGACGGTCCTGGCGGTCGGGCCGCTGTTGCGGGAGCTGATCCTCGCCTACACCCGCGTTCCGCAGGACGTCGACCCGGCACGTGGGCGACTGCGGGCCGTCCTCCTCGACCAGCTGCGGGCCTCGCCTCAGCAGCCCGTCCACCTGCCCGCTCCCACCGAGCCCCGGTTACGGGCACTCTGCACGATCCTGTACGCCGACCCGGCCGACAACCGCACCCTGGCCGCTCTCGGCAGGCAGGTCGGCGGGAGTGACCGCACGCTGTCCCGACTGTTCCGGTCCGACCTCGGCATGACCTTTCCGCAGTGGCGCACCCAACTGCGGCTGCACCGTGCGTTGGTGATGCTGGCCGAGGACGTCCCGGTGACCGCCGTGGCGCATCGTTGCGGGTGGTCGTCCACCAGCGCCTTCATCGACGTCTTCCGGCGTACTTTCGGACACACCCCGGGCAGACACGAGCGCCGGTAGCGTCGGCGACCGGCCGGCGAGGGCGCCGTCCGGGCTGCTTCCGGCGCCGCCGACGCCCGCCCCGGCGGACTCTTCCCAGTTCAGGGCGCCGCCGACCGGTCGACGAAGAATTCTCCGAAGAAATTCCGCCGACCTGTCGGATCCGCCGTCGCCCGTTCGAGGCATGGGTGAAGCGGCCGGTCCGAGCGACGGACCGGACCGGTGGACCCGAGGGAGGACGACGATGAACCAGCGAACCGTTGCCGAGGCGAGCCGACCGACCCGGCCCGGACCGGCGGCCCGGAGGGTCGGGTCGCCATGTGACCCGGCGACCGGCGTCACCAGGTCACTGTTGGCGTACGGCGTGCTCGCCGGTCCGACGTACCTGCTGGTGTCCCTGGCCCAGGCACTGAGCCGGGACGGATTCGACCTCACCCGGCACGCGTGGAGCCTGCTGGCCAACGGTGCGTTCGGCTGGATCCAGATCACCAACCTGGTGCTGACCGGGCTGATGACCGGCGCGTTCGCGCTCGGCCTGCACCGCGTACCGCCCGCCGGGCCCGGCGCGACCTGGGCGCCCCGGCTGATGGGGGCGTACGCGGTCAGCCTCGTCGCCGCCGGCGCGTTCCGGGCGGATCCGGCGCTGGGTTTTCCGGCCGGCACCCCGGAGGTCGGTGCGCCGGTAACGTGGCACGGCACCCTGCACTTCGTCGCGGGCGGCATCGGCTTCGGCTGCCTGGTCGCGGCCTGCCTGATCCTCGGCCGCCGGTTCTCGACCGAGGAACGGCGGGGCTGGGCGGTCCTGTCCAGGCTGACCGGGGTGCTGTTCCTGGCCGGCTTCGTCGCGATGGCCGCCAGCGCCGGCAGCACCTGGGGCAACCTGGCCTTCACCGCAGCGGTCGTGCTCGCCTGGGCCTGGATGTCGGCGGTGGCCGCCCACCTCTACCGCCGGACCGCGCCGGGCCACTGATCCACCCGTCGGCGAACCAACGTCAGGAAATCCTCGAAGACACCGAAGGAGACACCACGATGCGTTACCTGGCATTGCTCCGGGCCACCCGGGCCACCACTCCGCCGCCGCCCGGCCTGATGGAAGCGATCATCCAGCTCGGCGAGGAGGCGACCGCTGCCGGCGCGCTGCTCGACACCGGCGGCCTGGCCCCGAGCACGGACAGCGTACGGATACAGGTCTCGGCCGGCAGCCTGAGCGTGACCGACGGGCCGTTCGCCGAGGCGAAGGAGACGATCAGCTACGTGCTGTACGAGGTGCGGTCGAAGGAGGAGGCGGTCGAGTGGACCTCGCGGTTCATGCAACTGCACCGCGACCTCTGGGAGGGCTGGGAGGGCGAGAGTGACGTCCTCCGGGTCTTCGGACCGGAGGACTTCGCACCGCAGGTCTGAGGCCGGAGGCAGACGCATCCGGGGCGACCGGGCCGTCGGCGGCCGGTTCGCCCTGGATGGTCGGCCGGTTGACCGCCGGCTCGCCCCGGACACGGGTAGCGGCAGGTGGTTGGATCGGTGACCATGGCGGTCACCGATCCACAGCAGGCCAGCCGCCGGGCCGTCGAGGCGGTCTGGCGGATCGAGTCCGCCCGGATCATCGCCGGGCTCGCCCGGCTGGTGCAGGACGTCGGCCTCGCCGAGGAACTCGCCCAGGACGCGCTGGTCGTGGCGCTGGAGCAGTGGCCCCGGTCGGGCGTACCGCCGAATCCGGGCGGCTGGCTCATGTCGACCGCGAAGCACCGAGCAATCGACCTGCTCCGGCGGCGTACGACGTACCAGCGGAAGCTCCAGGAGTTGGGCCGGGAAATCGAGAGTCGGCCGGACCCGACCGAGGACGAACTGACGGCGGTGCTCGACGATGAGCGGATCGACGACGACCTGCTCCGACTGATCTTCACCGCCTGCCATCCGGTGCTGCCCACCGAGGGGCGGGTGGCGCTGACACTCCGGCTGCTGGGCGGGCTGCGTACCGACGAGATCGCCCGAGCGTTCCTGGTGCCGGAGTCGACCGTCGGCCAACGGATCACCCGGGCGAAACGTACGCTCGCCGCGAAGCGCATACCTTTCGAACTGCCGCCCCGGGCCGAGCTGGCCGACCGGCTCGCCTCGGTGCTGGAGGTGGTCTACCTCGTCTTCAACGAGGGCTACTCGGCGACCGCCGGCGACGACTGGATGCGGCCCACGTTGTGCACGGAGGCGCTCCGGCTCGGCCGGATCCTGGCCGGGCTTCTGCCGGAGCAGGCCGAGGTGCACGGCCTGCTGGCGCTGATGGAGATCCAGGCATCCCGGATCCGCGCCCGGACCGGCCCGGCCGGCGAGCCGGTCCTTTTACCGGACCAGGACCGTCGACTGTGGGACCGGCTGTTGATCCGGCGCGGCCTGGAAGCCCTGGACCGGGCCGAGGCGCTCGGGATCGGGCCGTACACCCTCCAGGCGGCGATCGCGGCCTGTCATGCCCGGGCCCGGACCGCCGACGACACCGACTGGGTACGCATCGCCGCGCTCTACCGGGTGCTGGTGCACGTCTCGCCGTCCCCGGTGGTGGAACTCAACCGGGCCGTCGCGGTCGGGATGGCCACCGGCCCCGCCGACGGCCTGGAGATCGTCGAGGTGCTGGTCTCCGACGGTGCCCTGGCGAGCTATCCCCTGCTGCCGGCCGTCCGAGGTGACCTGCTCGCCCGGCTCGGCCGACACGACGAGGCACGGCAGGAGTTCGAACGCGCCGCGAGCCTGACCCGCAACGCCCGGGAGCGCTCACTCTTCCTCGATCGCGCCGCCACATCCGCTGCCACCATGAGCTGAACCGGAATCCGTGCCGGTACGGCCCGTGGGTCCCGTCGTACTCCGGACTGCTCAGTTCTCGCCGGCGGTGATCAGGCCGGTCTCGTAGGCGCAGATCACCGCCTGGGCGCGGTCCCGGAGGCCGAGCTTGGTCAGCACGTTGCTGACGTGGGTCTTCACGGTGTGCTCGCTCACTACCAGGTTCCGGGCGATCTCCGCGTTGGAGAGGCCTCGGCCCAGCAGGTGCAGGGTCTCCCGTTCGCGGGCGGTGAGCACGCGGAGGCCGGCGTCGGGCGCGTCGGCCAGCCGGGTCGCACCGGGCCGGTGGCGGCCGGCGATGTCGGCGATGATCTGCCGAGTCACCGAGGGGGCCAGCAGCGCATCACCGGAGGCCACGACCCTGACCGCGTGGACGAGGTCGTCGCGGCGCACGTCCTTGAGCAGGAAGCCGCTGGCACCGGCGTAGAGCGCCTCGTAAATGTAGTCGTCCTGGTCGAACGTGGTGAGCATGATCACCCGGCTGCCGGTGTCCGCGCAGATGCGACGGGCGGCCTCGATGCCGTCCATCGTCGGCATTCGGATGTCCAGGAGCGCCACTTCCGGCCTGTGCTCCAGGACGGCGGCCACGGCCGCCTCGCCGTCACCGGCTTCGGCGACGACGGTGATGTCCGGCTGGGCGTCAAGGATCATGGAGAACCCGCTGCGTACAAGCTCTTGGTCGTCTGCGATCACCACCCGAATCGTCACGCCGGGAACGGTAGCCGAACCTCGACGGTGAACCCGCGCCCACCTGCGTCCGGCCCGGTTCTCGCCGTACCTCCGCAGGCGGTCGCGCGTTCCCGGATGCCGACGAGGCCGTGTCCGCCGCCCGCGCCGCCGGTTCCGGCACCGTCGTCGGTCACCGTGATCGTGAGGGCCTCGGGCGACCAGTCGAGGTGTGCGTCGACCTTGCTGGCCGCCGCGTGCTTGACGGCATTGGTCAGGGCTTCCTGCACGACGCGGTACGCGGCCAGCTCCACGTCGGCCGGCACCGGGCGCGGCTCGCCGGTCACCCGGAGGCTGGCCACCGGCACACCGTCGATCAGCGGCTGTAGCTGGGCCAGGGTGGGCTGCGGGCCACGGGGTCCGGCCTCCGAGCGCAGCAGGCCGAGCAGACCGCGCAGTTGCACCATGGCATCCCGGCCGGCGGTGGCGATCGCGTCGAACGCCGCCTCGGCCCGGTGCGGGGCGGTACGCACCGCAACCGGCCCGGCCTCGGCCTGCACGATCATGAGGCTCACCGCGTGGGACAGCACGTCGTGCATCTCCCGGGCGATGCGGGCCCGCTCGCGCGCGGTGGCCCGGTCGGCCTCGAACTCGCGTTCGCGCTCGGCCCGAAGTGCCCGGTCCTCCATGGTGGCCGCGCGCTCCTGGCGGGCGTGGCTGAGCCGGCCCAGGACGTACGCGGTGAAAAAAACCAGGAAGGTGTAGAAGTACTCGCTTATCCGGTTGGTGTTGAACGCCACTCCTGCCGCCACACCGGGGAAGGTCGCGGCGAGCGCGCCCCAGCGCTGCCGGCGACCACCGAGTGCGGCGACCGTGTAGAGCGCGACCAGCCCACCGTACGCGAGGGGCTGCCCCGGCGCGTCCACAGCTTTGCCCGCGATCGTGGCCAGTGCGACCACCACCAGCACGGTGAACGGTACCCGCCTGCGCCAGATCAGCGGGATGGCCGTACCCGCGGTGAGCAGGTACGCCAGCAGCCCCGGTGTGCCACCCGGCCGGGGGAGCACGAACGGCAGTGACACCGCGACGAGGACGAACACGGTGATCGCCGCATCCACCACGTACGGATTGGTGGTACGCACGAAGCGGGCGAGCGACATCGCGACAGTATGCATAACCCCTGACCTCCTCCCCGTCGACACCCGATCCCCCGGCCCCGGGGGGATCGGTTCCGGACTCTCCGCTCAGGCGAGAGCGGGCGCCGGGTTCGCCGGGGTGGCGGCGGCAGTGCCACGGGCCAGCGGGAGGAAGGAGATCAGCAGCAGGACCGCGCCAATCGGAATCAGGTCCTTGTCGATGAACGGCGTAGCGAGGTCGGCCAGCACCAGGACCGGCGTCCACAGCTTGATCCGGCGCTGCACGGCGAGCAGGACGACCAGCACGAGCTGGCCGAGATAGAACGCGTAGGGCCCGAAGTCGTACGCGAGCTGCGAGATACCCGGCAGGGTGCGTACCTGGTAGATGATCGTGCTCATGCCGTAGTTGTCGGCGGCCAGAAAGCCGGCTGCGATGTCGATCGAGAACTGGGTGATCAGCGCCAGCGCGCCGAGGGTGCCGGCCATGGCGCTCACCGTCGCCAGGACCCGGCCGCCAGCCAGGCGGCGCATCTGCCAGAACACGGAGATGAACGCGGCGAGCGCGCCGATGAACGCGAGGTGCCCGATGGTCCAGGCCGGGCCGGGACCACGAACGCCGTCCAGGCCGTCGACGAGACGGATAATCCCATAGCCCATGACCAGGACCGGGGCGGCGATGAAGGCAGGGCGGAACGTCATTGTGATGTCTCCTGGGGGGTGTTTGCGCCGCATGTTCGACGTGATCGAGCCTGCCGTTTCGCCACCCCGAAGACATCGCTTCGCCGGGCGATCTTGTCAGCACCCGGCACCTCACTCGCACGCATGAACGCCTCCGCCGCGCGGGCGAGAGACCAGGCTCCGCGCGGCCGATCACTCGCCGGTGTAGAGCCGGGGCAGATCGACCAGGACGAGGTCCGACCGCTCGGCCGCGACCGCGCTGAGCCGTTCGGTGAAGCCGTCGGCGCTGGCCAGCAGCAGCCGGACATCCCCGGTGTCGAAGCTGGACCGGCCCCGGAGCACCTCCCGGACCCGCCGCAACCGGTCGAGATCCGGCTCGCCGAGCCGGCGTCCCCACTTCACCTCGCCGATGGCCAGCAACGGACGGGGACCGTCGCCGAGCGGCGGCTCGCCGAGCGCGACGAGATCGAGTTCGTGTCTCGTCCGGCCTACCGGGTCGGTCAGCACGCCGGAGTTGACCTCGGCGACCGGGCCGCCGAAGGTCTCCGGCGCCGCGAACCGCAGCGCCCACTCCCGGACCAGTTCCTCGAAGCGGGGACCGAGAACCGCGCTGGCATACCGGCGTTGCGAGCGACGCCAGACGTCCGCGCCCCGGCGCTGCTCCAACGCGGTCCAGGCCGGACGCATGACCGCCTGGTAGAACGTCACCAGCGGCTCGGTGATCCGGAAGCTGCTCCGGCCGGTGCGGAACGAATCGGGTGCCCGGACGAGCAGGCCGACATCCTCCAGCACGGTCAGCGGATGTTGCAGGTCGGTGGCCTTCCGCCCGATGTAGCCGGCGATCCCGCCCCGGGTGGCGTTGCCTTCGGCGACGGCGGCCAGCACGGAGTGGTAGAGCGCGGTCTCCCGCAGGTCCGGATCCTCGGCGAGCAGGTAGCGGGCCTCCCGGAAAAGCGGCCGGGCCGGGTTGAGCACGGCCCGCACCACCCAGTCGTCGAAGTCGGCCAGGTCTGCCGGCGCATCGTCGGAGACGTACTCCCGGCGGTAGGCGGGCGTGCCGCCGACGATCGCGTAGACCCGGGCCGCGAGCGCCGGGTCGGTGATCCCCCAGAACTGCGCGGCGCTGCGGAAGTCCAGCGGCTGGACCGGCAACTCCAGGCTGGCCCGCCCGCGAAGCGGTGCCGATCCGGCGAGCAGGCCGCCCATGAAGGAGAGCGCCGATCCGCACAGCAGGATCCGGGTACGGGACTCGGCGCGCTCGACGCGGCCCGGTGTCAGGGCGTGCTGGATCACCGACGGCAGGTCCCGGCTGGCGCGGGCCAGGTACGGAAACTCGTCGAGTACGACTGTGGTCGGGCGGGTCGTGCCCAGGGCGAGCAACGCGTCGACGGCGTGCTCCCAGTCGGGCAGGTCGACCGGCCCCGGGGCGTCGACGTGCTGCCCGAGCGCCGCTCCGAGCCGACGCAGCGAATCGGTCGCGGTGGCCTCGGTGGCGCCGAAGTAGAACCCGCCGGTGGCGCGGGCGAGCTCGTACAGCAGCAGTGTCTTGCCCTGCCGTCGGCGCCCGGTGACAACGCCAAGGGTGGCGCCGGGACGATCGTCGGCGGCGAACCGGGCAAGATCCGCCCACTCGGCGTCCCGGTCGAAGATCCCCGCTGGTTTCCGCGGTCCCGCCACCCGACCCCCTAGTTAGAGGTGCACTTCTAAGAAGCGTACTTCTAACTCGCTTGCCGCGCGACAGCTCTCTCATCGACCCGGAACCGCTATCGCTATATTGCTAGTTAGCTAGTACATTGACATCCTACCGTGTGGCATCGATCCATCGCACACCCACCGGTCGCCTTCCCCACTCATCCCCCAAGAAGGACGCTGATGACCGCACGTCGAACCATCCTCAGGGCCGGCGCCGCCGGAGCGCTCACGCTGACCGTCGGCACCCCCACCGGTACCCCCGCAGCGGCAGCACGTCGCACCGCACGACCGCGCACAGGACCCGATCCCGCAGCCCTTCAGACTGCCCTCGACGACATCGCGGCGGGGGCGGCGTCCGGCGTGCTGGCCGAGGTGCGGCACCCAGGAGGGGTATGGCGCGGCAGCAGCGGCGTTGCCGAACTCGGCACGTCCCGGCCGGTACGGGTCGATGGACGGTTCCGGGCGGGCAGCATCACCAAGTCGTTCGTGGCGACCGTACTGCTCCAACTGGCCGGTGAACGGCGGCTGGCGCTCGGTGACCCGGTCGAGCGGTGGCTGCCCGGAGTCGTTTCCGGCGGGGACCGGATCACCCTGCACCACCTGCTGCAACACACCAGCGGAATTGTCGATTACACCAGGACGCCCCAGTTCGACCAGCTCTACGGGACGGTCGAGGGAATCGTCGCCATGCGGTACCGGACCTGGACGCCGCACGAACTCCTGGCCTTCGTCACCGGCACGCCCCCGCTGTTCGAGCCGGGAACGGGCTACCGATACTCCAACACCAACTACCTCCTGCTCGCACTCGTCATCGAGCGGGTTACCGGCCGCCACTACGCCACCGAGGTCGAGCGCCGGATCCTGCGCCCGCTCGGGTTGACCGGCACCGAACTCCCCGGCATCCATCCGTACATCGCCGGGCCCCACTCGCACGGCTACCTGCCGGTCGAGCGCGACGGAACCTACGGTCCGGTGGACATCACGGCGTTCAACCCGTCGGTTGCCGGGGCCTCCGGAGAACTGCTCACCAGCACCGCGGACCTCAACCGCTTCTACCGCGCCCTGCTGACCGGACGGCTGCTGCGTCCGGCACAACTCGCCCAGATGAAGTCCCCGTGGATCACCGGCGCCAGGGCCGACTACGGCCTCGGGCTACAGACCAGGCGGTTGCCGACCGGCACGACGGTGTGGGGACACGGAGGTGACATCTTCGGGTACGAAGCCGCGTCGTGGAGCACCGAGGACGGCGACCGCCAACTGACCGTCGCGGTCAACCCGTGGGGCGAGGGCGATCTCAACACTCTGATCGACGACCTCCTGGCGGTGGCGTTCCGCCAGCCCTGACCGGCCCCGGCCGCTACCCGATCGGGCCGGAGGCCGGCTCCGACTGGTCTGTCGCCCGAGGGGACTGTGCGCGCAGGCGGCGAAGCGCGTCGGTCGAATCCGGTCGCCGGTCCAGGATGGCGTCGGCCTCGGCCCGAGCCTCGGACACCAGCCGCTCCGCCTCCCGCCGAGCCTTCTCGCGATGGTCCTCGGCCTGCTCCTCGGCCAACCGCAGAATCTGCTCGACCGTGGTACCGAGTCCGGAGAGGTGTACGGCGGCCGGGTTCTTCCCGGTCCGCCGATCCCCCATGTCCGGCTGGTCCGGCTGCCCGGCTCCGAGAGTGGGCGGTTCCGGCGTGCCGACCAGGAGCAACCCGAGCCCCAGGACGATCCCGACGCCGGCCGCCCAGACCGCGCCCGAGCCGAGGTACGGCGCGACCGCGATCCCCGCACCGAGCCCGATCAACAGCATCGCCGTCCTGCTGAACCTGCGCATCCGGGTCCTCCCCTACCACCGCTGGGTACTGCCGCCCTCAAGCTTGCCGAGCCCGTCAAGCACGGCCGGAGAATCGACTCCCGAAAGCCGCCTCTCAGCCACACATCGCGCGGTCGATCAGGCTGTTCAGCGCGTCCGCGCGGGCCGCGATGGCGTCCTGGTCGATGGTGCCGGTGAACAGCGACACGGTGAGCCGGCGGCTGCCGTCCTCGTTCACCGCCGGCTGGATGGTGTAGCCGAACCCGTTGCCGCCGTGGCCCCAGTACCCGCCGCCGCAGGAGAGCGGGCGGTAGAACAGGCCGAGCCCGTCGCCACTGCCCGGCGGGTAGCCGTTCCCCTCCGGGATCGCCACCAGGTGCCGCATCTCGGCCAGCTGCGCCGGCGGCAGCAGCCTCCCCCGGACCAGCGCCGCGAAGAAGGCGTTGAGGTCGCCGGCCGTACTGACCATCGAGCCGTCCGCGCCGCTGTCCAGCCCACGGATCGCGATGGTGGTGTCCACCAGCGGCCCGCCCTCGGTGAACTGCTGGTAGTTGGTGGCGTGCGGTGCCGGCAAGAACGGCCAGCTACCCGGCGTACGGGTGTGCCGGAGTCCCAGCGGGCGGAGGATCCGGTCGTGGACCTCGCGCTCCCAGCCGTGGCCGGTGACCGCCTCGATCAGCATGCCGGCGAGCACGTAGTTGGTGTTCGAATAGGCCCAGGTCGTGGCCGTCGGAGACTCGCTCATCGCCATCGCGACCAGCTCGCCCGGGGTGTACGTCCGCCACCGCTCCCGTCGGTACGTCTCCGGTGTGACGTAGTCGAACACCAGGGTCTCTGTGTAGTTGTAGAGGCCGCTGGTGTGCTGCAACAGTTGCCGGACGGTGACCGTCCGACCGTCGTTGCCGTTGCCGGCGACCACCCTGGGCAGCCACCGCTCCACCGGATCGGAGAGCGACAGCCGGCCCTCGGCCACCAGTTGCAGCACCACCACGGCGACGTACGTCTTGGTGGCGCTACCGATCCGCAGGTACGGGTCGCGCGGGACCGGGCGGCGGGTGTCGAGGTCGGCGACCCCGCTGCGGGCAACCTCGACACCGTGCGCCGTCTCCAGCCGGGCGAGAACGCCGGTGACTCCGAGGGTGTGCAGCCGGTCCACGTCGCGCTGCAACGGTGTGGGATTCGTGGCTGCGGTCGCCGGGGCCACGGCGCCAAGCAGCGTCAGCGCCAGGCTCACCGCCACGACCCGGCCAGCAATTCGAACGGCTCGATTCGTCATCAACCCAGCGTCCCGGAACCAGCCGGCCCGAATCACACCTGCCAACTCGACAATCGGACCGGGGGGCTGCCGTACCCAGGGTCATCGGGCAGCCCTGAGCCTCCGAGTCACGGCGCTTGCTGGCGGCCTACCACCGTGGAACCTCAGCGTGCCGTGACGCTCCGGGTGAAGGCCCGCCAGGCGGCCGGGTCGAAGGCCAGCGCGGGGCCGGTCGGGTCCTTGCTGTCCCGGACGCCGACGATGCCGGGCAGGTTGCCGGCCACCTCGACGCACTCCCCCTGGTTACTCCGGGTGCTCTTGCGCCACCGGGCGCCGACCAGGTCACTCATTCGTAACTCTCCTTGATCACCGTTGCTATCAGGTCATCCGACTCGTCCGCGCTGAGCGCCCGCGCGCTCAGCCTGTCCCATCGATCAGCGTACGTGGCCAGCTCGGCCGGTTTATCGAGGTAGAGCGCGCCGGTCAACTCCTCGATGTAGACCGTCGGCGGGTCGACCTGCTGACGACCGAGCGGCGGGAAGTCCAGAATCGCGAAGCTGCCCGCATTGGCCGCGAGCGCGCCCGCGTCCGGCGGCAGGATCCGGACCCGCACGCCGGTCGCCTGGGCGTTGTTGACCAGGTGCGCGAGTTGCGCGCGCATTGCTTCCTGGTCAGGGACCTGCCGGTACAGCACCGCCTGGTCGAGGATGACCTCCAGCGTCGGCGCCTTGGGCCTGCGGCGGGTGAGCAGCCGCTGCCGCTCCATCCGCAACGCGACCGCCTGCGTCACCTCCGGCTCGGTGGTCCCGGGCATGGTCCGGAAGATCGCCGCCGCGTACTCGGGCGTCTGGAGCAGGCCCGGGATCAGCGCCAGTTGGAAGAACCGGAGCCGGGACGCGGCGGCCTCCAGCCCGACGTACAGCTCGAACCAGGCGGGAATGACATCGCCGTACGCGTGCCACCATCCCTTCGACTTCGACTCCACGGAGAGCGCCACCAGGGCCTCGGTCAGTTCCCTCGTCGCGGCGTACACAGTGCACATCGCCAGGACGTCGTGCTTGCGCATCAACGTCTGGCCGCCCTCGATGCGATACATCTTCGCCCTCGACCACTCCAACTCCTGGGCCGCCGCCTCCAGGGTCATCCCGGCTTCCTCCCGGGCCTGGCGCAGGTGCCGACCGAGCTGTCTGCGCGGGACGGACGATCCGGATTCAACCATTGTCAGCGCTCCTGTCTCAGGATGAGGCACTCGCTTGCGTCCACGTGCGACATCGACGTCATCGCTTGCGATATACGGCCCACAAATTCACGGCCGTCTCACCCTAATTGGTTGCTGTGACAATTCCTGCCCGACAATGCTGCTGGTGGCAGGGCAGTTCGAGCCATTCCACATGCGGCGACCGCCAGGCCCACAAGATCCGGTGCCGGGGTTGACGCATACGAAAGGCTCAGCCCCGGCGCCGGCCGAGCAGGAGGGGAAAACGAATGAGACTACGTGGCAGTACGGCGCGGTGAACCGCCACCCGCTCTTCGCCCGCTTTCGCGCACACACCCCGATCCGCCCGCTGTTCCGCTGTCGGGCCTGCGGCGCCCCGTGGCCGTGCCAGCCGGCCCGCTTGGCGCTGCTGTTCCTGTACCGGGGCGACCGTCAGGGGCTACGGATGCACCTCGCCCACAAGATGCTGGCCGCGCTGGCCGACCAGCCCCAACTGGACGCACTCACGCTGGCAACGCGCTTCTTCGGCTGGCTTCCCCCGCCGGGTTCGACGAGAAGTTGACGACTTCTTGTCGTCGGGGCGGCGGCGCTACGCCGGGAGGGTGAGCTGCCAGGAGACGCCGAAGCGGTCGTTGACCCAGCCGAACTTGGCGCTGAAGCCGTACGAGCCGAGCGGCATCAGCGGCTCGCCCTTCTCGACGAGGGCCGCGTACAGCCGGTCGATCTCCGCCTCGTTCTCGCACTGGACGTAGAGCGAGATCGCCGGGGTGAAGCCGAACTGGTGATGCACGTGGCTGTCGATGCACATGAGCTGCTGGCCGGCGATGGCGAAGATCGCGTGCCGCACCGAGCCCTCGGGCCCGGGCTCGTCGGGGCCGTACCGCTCGACGGCGACCACCTCGGCGTCGTCGAACAGCGAGGTGTAGAAGGTCATCGCCTCCTCGGCGGCGCCCTCGAACATCAGGAACGTGGTGACCTTCTGGGCTGCGGTGACAGACACGTCGCGCGACTCCTCTCCCGGGTACGGGTTCACGATGCGCGTGGACAGCCGCGCACAGGGAGATCTTTCACGTGCGACTTATATAAGTCAAGGATGACAGATGGCCGCGCCCCGAAGCCTCAGTCGAGGCCGCCGTACGAGTGCAGGCCCTCGAAGAAGATGTTCACGCCGTACAGGTTCATCTGCATGGTCAGGAAGCCGAGTACGGCGATCCAGGTCGCCACCGGGCGCTTGACGCTGGGCGTCGCCCTGGCGTGCAGGTAGCCGGCGTACACCACCCAGGAGATGAAGGCCCAGATCTCCTTCGGGTCCCAGCCCCAGTACCGCCCCCAGGCCGCCTCCGCCCAGACCGCGCCGGCCATCACCGCGAAGGTGAAGATCGGGAACGCGAAGGCGTGCAGCCGGAAGGTCAGCCGTTCCAGACTGGCCGCGGCCGGCACCCGGGCGCCCAGGGTGTACGGGAAACGCCGCTTGCCCTGGTCGTACCCGTTCCGGATCAGGTACATCACCGCCGGTACCGCACCCAGCAGCAGGATGCCGGACGAGGTCGAGATCGTCGCCACGTGCACCACGAACCAGTACGAGTCGAGCGCCGGCACCAGCGGCACGATCGGCACGTACAGCACCAGCCCGGCGACGGCCAGCAGCAGCACCATCGCCAGCGCGACGAAGAGTCCCAGGTGCCGGAGTGCGGGACGCCGGTACAGCAGCCATAGCCAGCCGACCACCCCGACGAGGGTGGTCGTGAGCAGGTACTCGTACATGTTGCCCCACGGCATGCGCTCGGCAGCCACGCCGCGGGTGACCACCACGCCGAGGTGCACGACGGCCGCGATCACGGTCAACGCCGCCGCGATCCGCCCGGCCAGCAGGGCCCGGGTCGACTTCGGCCCGTCCGCACCGAAGGCAGGCCCGGCGGCGCCGAAACCCGGCCCGGTGCCGCCCGGTGCCACCACGTCGGCGGCGTCCAGCTTGGTGCCGACGACCGGCTCGGAACCGCCGCCCGCACCGGCTCCGACCAGCGCCAACTCGCGTTCCGGCCGGATCGCCGCCCGGCCGACCACGCTCCGGGTGCCGAAGGCGTACTCGGCGGCGTGGCCGATCATCGCCAGCAGATATCCCAGGATCGCGACCACCAGGAGTTGGTCGGACAGCGCGGCCATCAGTCGGTCCCCTCTTCCGTCGCCCCGGCATGTCGCGCCCCACCGGGCCGCGTCGCGGCGACGAGTTTGTCGAACTCGTCGGAGAATCCCGAGTACTCGGCGCGCGGCAACCCGCCCACCTCCACCAAACTACTACGATCTGTCGTGGACGTCTCAGCCGGTGCCGAACCAACCCGGAACCAGACTCGCCGCCGCCGGCCGAACAGGGACAGCATCAGGCCGGCGAGCAACACCGCCGAGCTGACCAGCACGATCCGCTCGCCGGGGTCGTACCGGACGGAGAGGGTGATGTACTGCCGGGTGCCGAGGAACTCGACCGTCGTACCGTCGTCGAGGGTCCACTTCTCACCCGGCCGCAACAGCTTGCCCTCGCCGAGCCGGGTGAGCTTTCCGTTGTCGACCTGACGCTGGTCGAGCCGGTAGACCGAGCCCGGGATCCCCGCGTCCATCCCGAGGTTCCCCCGGTACGCGAACAGCATCACCGCCGGCGACCGCTCCTCCGGGTGCAGCGACCGGGCATAGGGTGGCGCGTCCGGAGCGGTCGGAAAGTAGAGGCCCTCGAAGGCGACCTGAAGGTCGGGATTGCGCGCACCGGTCACCGGATCGAGGTTGACGTCCGGAAAGACCGCCACGCCCTCGCTGGTCAGGTTGCCGTCGATGGTGAGGAACGCCTCGTCGCTGAGCTGTGCCTTCCCGGACCGGTCGGTGTAGCGGATGATCGGCGCGTAGCCGTGCCCGAGCAGGTAGACGCTGGGACCGTCCAGCCGCAGCGGGTCGTTGACCGAGAAGCTCGCCCGGTACGGCGCCCGGTCGCCCTCCTCCACCATCGTCTCGGCCCGGAACGACGCCGGCTGCCCGGTCGGCAGGAACCGGGCCTTGAAGTCGGTCAACTCCAGGCAGAACGGCGGCAGGTCGCTGGCGTCCACCCGATGTCCGAGCCGGGACTCGCTGTACTGCTGGAGGCTGTTGCAGAAGGCGTTGTCCTCACCGGCGACCAGCAGCCGGTTGCCGTGCCAGCCGTACCACGAGCCGAGCCCGATGCCGACCAGCACACCGATCAGCGAGAGATGGAACAGCAGGTTGCCGGTCTCCTTAAGGAAGCCCTTCTCGGCCGACACGGTGTTGTCCCGCACCGCCACCCGCCAGCGCCGCTTGCGGAGCACCGCCGCGATCGCCGCCAGGTCGCCGTCGTGGTCGGTCAGCACCGCGTGCTGGGGCAGCCGGTCCAGCCGCTTCGGCGCCGCCGGAGGCGCGGTGCGCAGCGCGCGTACGTGGTCGAGCAGCCGGGGCACGATGCAGCCGACCAGCGAGGTGAACAGGAGTACGTAGATCGCCGAGAACCACGGCGAGGCGTACACGTCGAAGCCGCCGACCCGGTCCAGCACCGGGAAGAGGTCGGGGTGCTCCGCCTGGAAGGCGTTGACCTTCTCGATGTTGATGTTGCGCTGTGGCAGCACCGATCCCGGAATCGCGGCGACGGCGAGCAGGAAGAGCAGGATCAGCGCGGTACGCATGCTGGTGAGCTGCCGCCACGAGTTACGCAGCAGCGCCAGCGGCGCGGGAGTACGACGTACCCGGGGCGGGGTCGGCGCGTCGCCCGGCGGGTCCTCGACCACGGGGGTCTCGGTCTGTCCGTCCACGGTCGGCATCAGATGCCCACCTCGCCGACTCCGAACGTGGTCTGCAACCAGATGACGACGTCCTGCCAACCGCCGGTGACCAGGGCCAGCCCGATCACGAGAAGCAGCGCGCCACCGACCCGGGTCACCCAACGGCTGTTGCGGCGGATCGCCCGGAACAGCCCGAGCAGCCGGTGGAACCCGAGCCCGAAGACGACGAACGGCAACCCCAGCCCGAGGCAGTACGCGACGGCGAGTACCGCGGCCCGGTCGGCCTGTCCGCTCACCGTGCTCATTCCGAGCACCGCACCGAGGGTCGGACCGGTGCAGGGAATCCAGGACAGCGCGAAGACCGCGCCGAAGACCGGCGCACCGAGCAGCCCGGCGGCCGGCAGCCGCTGGATCCGGAATTCGCGCTGCATCCCGGGGATCCAGCCGAGGTAGGAGAGCCCGAACACGATGATCACGATGCCGATGCCGATCTCCAACGGCCGCTTCTGCGTGAACAACGCCTGCCCGATGGCGGTGGCCAGGACGGCGGTCAGGGTGAAGACGGCGGTGAAGCCGGCGATGAACAGCAGCGTGCCGGCGAGCACCCGCCCGCGTACCGCCCCCGCCGTCCGGGTCGGCCGGGCGGCCACCGCCACCCCGCCGCCAACCCCGGTTGTCTCCGGATCAGCCTCGCGCTGCTCCGCGTCTACCCGGCGCTGGTCCAGGTCGCTGCCGGCCAGCCCGGTGACGTACGACAGGTAACCGGGAACCAGCGGAAGCACGCACGGAGACAGGAAGCTCACCAGGCCGGCGAGCGCCGCCGCGCCGATGGCCAGCAGCAGCGGCCCGCTCTGGGCGAGATCGGCGAACGTCTGGCCCATCAGTTCGGCCCGCCGCCCGACGAGGGCTGTTCCGCCGCCAGCCGGGTGAGGATCGGCTCCAGCATCTGCCGTTGGACCGCCGCCCGGACCACCACCGCGATCCGGCCCTCCCGGTCCAGCACGACGGTGGCCGGGATGGAGTTCGGCGGGATGTCGAAGGCGAGCGCCAACCGGCTCGGCGGGTCGAAGACACTCGGGTAGGTGACCTTGAACGCCTCCTCGAACGCCCTGGCCTTGTCCCGCCCGTCCTGGATGTTGATGCCGAGGAAGCGGACGCCCTGCTCCCGGGTTGCCTGGTAGGTCGCCTCCAGGTCGTCGGCCTCGGCCCGGCACGGCCCGCACCAGGAACCCCAGAAGTTGACCACCACGACCTGACCACGGTCCTGGGCCAGGTCGTAGTTCCCACCGGACAGCAGCTCACCGGCGACCTTCGGCGCCTCCGGGCGATGCTCCGGAGCGCACTCGACCACGCCGTCCTTCGTCGTGCAGTTGTCCTTCCAGTCGTCCTCGCCCGAGCAGTTGACCAGGGCCAGCGTCGCGGCGACCGCGAACAGGGCGCCGATCCAGGCTCGCCGGGCGCGGCTCATCTCATGCCCCCTTGGCCGTCCGGGCGGTCGGCGACATCGCGACCAGATGCGCGGCCGGCTCGGTGTAGCCGATTCCGACGATCTTGGCGCCGTCGAAGTGGAACGAGGTCAGGCTGGCCAGGCCGCACTGCCGCTTACGCGGGTCGTGCCACAGCCGCTTGTGCTCGACGTACCGCCGGAGGGTCCAGATCGGGAGCTGGTGCGAGACGCAGATCGCCTCCCGCCCCTCGGCCGCGATCCGGGCCGCGTGCAGCGCCGCGAACATCCGCTCGGCGATCGCCGTGTACGCCTCACCCCAGGACGGGGTGACCGGATCGCGCAGCACCCACCAGTTACGGGGATCCCGGAACGAGCCGTCGCCGGGCGACACCCGCTTGCCCTCGAACCAGTTGGCGCTCTCGATCAGCCGCTCGTCGACCCCGACCGGCAGCCCGAACTGCGCGGCGATCGGATCCGCCGTCTGCTGGGCCCGCTCCAGTGGACTGGCCACCACGTGCACGATGTTCCGGTCGGCGAGCGCCTGCGCCGCCGCCTTCGCCATCTGCACGCCCAGCTCCGAGAGCCGGTAGCCGGGCAGCCGACCGTAGAGAATCTTCTCCGGGTTGTACACCTCACCGTGCCGCAGCACATGAACGACCGTCGTAGCCAAACCAACTACCCCCCGTGACCGGCCGCCGCCGCAGCCTCGGCCGCTACCGGCAATGCCGCCGCGATCTGCTCCAAGGCGGCGTCGTCCAACGCCGTCGACACGAACCACGACTCGAAGGCGCTCGGCGGCAGGTATACCCCGGCGGCCAGCATGGCGTGGAAGAACGCCCGGAACGCCGCCACGTCCTGGCCCCGCGCGGTGTCGAAGTCGACCACCTCCGCGTCGGTGAAGAAGACCGAGAACATGTTTCCCGCGTACGACAACCGGTGCGGCACCCCGGCGGCGGCCAGCGCGTCGCTGGCGAGCTTGCCCAGCGTGGCGGCGGTCTCGTCGAGTTTCCGGTACACCGCCGCGTCGGCCAGCCGGAGCGTGGCCAGACCGGCGGCGCAGGCGAGCGGATTTCCGGAGAGCGTCCCGGCCTGGTAGACCGGGCCGGCCGGCGCGAGCCGACCCATGATCTCGGTACGCCCACCGAACGCCGCCGCCGGCAGCCCGCCGCCCATCACCTTGCCGAAGGTGAACAGATCGGCATCGACGGGTTCGAGTCCGGCCCAGCCGCCCGCCGAGACCCGGAAGCCGGTCATCACCTCGTCGACGATCAACAGCGCGCCGTGCGCGTGCGCGATCCTGGCGAGCGCCTCGTTGAAACCGTCCCGGGGCGCCACCACACCCATGTTCCCGGGGGCGGCCTCGGTGATGATCGCGGCGATCTCGGAGCCCTGCGCGGCGAACACGGCCTCGACGGCGGCCACGTCGTTGTACGGCAGCACGATGGTCTCGCTCGCCGCCGCACCGGTGACCCCGGGCGAATCGGGCAGACCGAGCGTTGCCACGCCCGAGCCGGCTGCGGCGAGCAGGGCGTCGACGTGCCCGTGGTAGCAGCCGGCGAACTTCACGATCCTGCTCCGGCCGGTGTAGCCCCGGGCCAGCCGGATGGCCGACATGGTCGCCTCGGTGCCCGAGTTGACCAGCCGTACCTGCTCGACGGAGGTCCGGGCGACGATCTCGGTCGCCAGCTCGACCTCGCCCTCGGTCGGGGTACCGAAGCTGGTACCCCGGGCGGCGGCGTCCTGCACCGCCGCGACCACCTCGGGATGGGCGTGGCCGAGGATCAGCGGCCCCCACGAGCAGACCAGATCGACATAGCGCCGGCCGTCCGCGTCGAAGAGCCACGGGCCAGAGCCACGGGCCATGAACCGGGGGGTGCCGCCGACGGCCAGGAAGGCACGCACGGGAGAATTCACCCCGCCCGGCACGATGGCGCGGGCGCGGTCGAACAGGGCCTGGGAGGCCGGTGCGTCGGCCGGATAGCGACCGGGCCCGGCTGAATACATCTCGCTCACGGTGCCGCCATTCTGTCAGCGCCACCTGCCTGCCCGGCACCCACCCCTCGCAGGGTCGCCCACATCACCCTCCCAGATGTAAGGAAGGGCCCCCGCTTATCGCTTTCTGTAGAAGAAGGGCCCCTTATTAACCGGCGGCCGACGGGCAGCAACCAGCGCGGCCGACGGGCAGCAACCAGCGCGGCCGACGGGCAGCAACCGGCGGGGCGGACGGGCATCAACAGGCCGGTTCGGTTAGATCGCGATAGGCTGATCGGGTGAACCGGGCCGAGCTGACAATCGGTGTGCAGCGGACGTCGGACGAGGTGATCCTTCACCTCGCGGGCGAGATCGACATGCTCACCGCCGCCAGGCTGTCCAGCGTCGTCAACGAGGTGCTCGCCGACGCACCGTCCCGGATCGTGCTCGATCTGACCGATGTCACCTTTTGTGACTCCCAGGGCCTTGGCACCCTGGTGGTGCTCAGCCGCAAGGCCAGCCACGCGCAGAGCCTGCTGGTCCTGACCAACGTCGGCGACTTCCTGCTCAGGGTCCTGGACATCACCGGGCTCCGCTCGGCGCTGATGATCCGCAACGAGCAGTCGACCGGCTGACGCAGTCAAGTCGACCGGCGGACACGGTCAGCCGGCGGATGCAGGCGACCGGCGGACACGGTCAGCCGGCGGATGCAGGCGAGCGGCGGACACGGTCAGCCGGCTGACGCGGGCGAGCGGCTGGTCAGGCCACGGCACCCCAGCGGGCCTGTTCGAGCAGTTCCACCGCGCGATCCCGGCCGTCCGGGTCGTCCGAGCGCAGCAGTGCGACCGCATCGTCCACGGCCTCGGTCATCGCCCGCCACTGCGTGTCCCGCTCCCGCACGAGCTCGGACTGCGCGGCGAGCTGCCGGGTCTTCACCCACAGTTCGACGAAGACCGAGACCTTGGCCCGGAGTACCCACGGATCGAACGGCTTGGTCAGGTAGTCGACCGCGCCGACCGCGTAGCCCCGCAGCGCGAGCTGGGCATCGCGGTCGGCCGCGGTGAGGAAGATGATCGGGACGTGCCGGGTACGCTCGCGCCGCTTGATGTGGCTCGCTGTCTCGAAGCCGTCCATCTCCGGCATCTGGGCGTCCAGCAGGATGACCGCGAAGTCGTCCACCAGGAGCTGCTTGAGTGCGGCCTCCCCGCTCTCCACAGCGACCGACTGCACCGGCAACCCCTGCAGGATCGCCTCGAGCGCCATCAGGTTCTCCCGCCGGTCATCGACCAGCAGGGCTTTGGCCAGTTCACTCACGCCGAGTCCCCTCGCGGCCGGCGGTTCACCCGTCGACCTCTCGTCCGTCCCCGATCACCCAGGACGCCATCAGCTCGATCAGCTCGTCCAGGTCGACCGGCTTGGTGATGTAGTCGCTCGCCCCGGCCGCGAGCGCGGACTCGCGGTCCCCCGGCATCGCCTTCGCGGTCAGGAACACCACCGGCAGGTCCGTGAAGCGGTGGTTGCGGCGGATCGCCCGGGTCGTCTCGTACCCGTCCTGGTCGGGCATCATCGCGTCCATCAGCACGATGTCCACCTCCGGATGCTCCGCGAGCAGCCGTACGCCGTCCACGCCGTTGTCCGAGTAGAGCACGGTCATGCCGTGCAGTTCCAACGCGCTGGTCAACGCGAAGACGTTCCGGACGTCGTCGTCGATGATCAGCACGGTGGCCCCGTCGAGCTGCCGGGCGGCCGGGGTCGTCGGGTGGTCCGGCTCGTTCGGGGTACGCAGCATCGTGGCGGCCAGCCCACCACGATTCGACGGCAGTGGTGGCACCGGTACCGGGGCGACCACCGCGTCCGGAGCCAGTACGTCCGGTACGAACAGGGTGAACGTCGAGCCCTGTCCCGGTGCCGACGACACGGTGATGGTGCCGCCGATCAGTCGGGCCAGGTCCCGGCTGATCGACAACCCGAGGCCGGTCCCGCCGTACCGCCGGCTGGTGGTGCCGTCGGCCTGCTGGAACGCCTCGAAGATCAGCCCGAGTTTGTCGTCGGAGATGCCGATCCCGGTGTCGATGACGGTGAACGCCACCACCTGGTGCGCGGTGGCCAACGCCGGTACGTCGAAGAACGCGCCCTCCGGTGCGGGGCCGATCCGCAGGGTCACCGCGCCGTTGTCGGTGAACTTGACGGCGTTGGAGAGCAGGTTGCGGAGGATCTGCTGTAGCCGCTGGGCGTCGGTGACCAGCGTCGACGACAGTTCCTTGGAGATCCGTACCTGGAAGTCCAGGCCCTGCTCCTCGGCCTGCGGCGCGAATGCCTGCTCGACGTAGCTGCGGATCTCGGAGAACCGCACCTCGGTCGGCTCGACGTCCATCCGGCCCGCCTCGATCTTCGACAGGTCGAGGATGTCGTCGATCAGGGAGAGCAGGTCGGAGCCGGCACTGTGGATCGTGCGGGCGAACTCGATCTGCTTCTCGGTCAGGTTGTCCTCGGAATTGTCCGCCAGCAACCGGGCCAGCAGCAGCAGCGAGTTGAGCGGCGTACGCAGCTCGTGGCTCATGTTGGCCAGGAACTCCGACTTGTACGCCGACGCCCGGGCCAACTGCTGCGCCTTGTCCTCCAGGCCGATCCGGGCCAGTTCGATCTCCCGGTTCTTGGTCTCGATGTTGCCCTTCTGCTCCGACAGCAGTTGCGCCTTGTCCTCCAGTTCGGCGTTGGTCCGCTGTAGCTCGGCGGACTGTTCCTGGAGTTCGTGGGCGAGTCGCTGGGACTGGGACAGCAGTTCCTCGGTCCGCCGGTTGGCCTGGATGGTGTTCACCGCGATGCCGATGGTGAGCACCAGCCGCTCCAGGAACGACAGGTGGAGGTCGAGGAAGGGCGACACGCTGGCGAACTCGATGACGCCGAGCAGTTCGCCCTCGAAGAGGACCGGCAGCACCACCAGGTCGGCCGGGGGTGTGGCGGCGAGTCCGGACCGGACGGTCAGGCTGCCGTTCGGTGGGGCGCCGACCCGGATCGTGCGCCGGGAGAGCGCGGCCTGCCCGACCAGCCCCTCTCCGGGGCCGAACGTGACGTCGTGGTGCCTGGCGACGTAGCCGTACGACGCGGTGAGTCGCAGCCGCATCACGGCCTCGTCGTTGTCGGCCAGGAAGAACGCGCCGAGCTGCGCGTCGACCAGCGGGGTGACCTCGGTCATGATCATCCGGCAGACCTCGCCGAGATCCCGCTGGCCCTGGAGCAGGCCGCCGATCCGGGCCAGGTTGGAGTCGAGCCAGCCCTGCTCCGCGTTCTTCTTGGTGGTCTCCCGGAGAGTGACGATCATCTGGTTGATGTTGTCCTTCAGCTCGGCGACCTCGCCCTGCGCCTGCACGGTGATCCGCTGGGTCAGGTCGCCGGTGGTCACCGCCGTGGAGACCTGCGCGATCGCCCGGAGCTGGGTGGTCAGCGTGGAGGCGAGCTGGTTCACGTTCTCGGTCAGCGCCCGCCAGGTGCCGGAGACCCCCTTCACCTGCGCCTGGCCGCCGAGCTTCCCCTCGATGCCGACCTCCCGGCCGACCCGGGTCACCTCGTCGGCGAACGACGAGAGCTGGTCGACCATCGTGTTGACGGTGCCCTTCAGCTCCAGGATCTCGCCCTGCGCGTCGACGGTGACCTTCTGCGACAGGTCACCCCGGGCCACCGCCGTGGTGACCGAGGCGATGTTCCGGACCTGGGCGGTCAGGTTGGAGCCCATCGAGTTCACGTTGTCGGTCAGGTCCCGCCAGGTGCCGGAGACCCCCTTCACCTGGGCCTGGCCGCCGAGCTTGCCCTCGGTGCCGACCTCCCGGGCCACCCGGGTCACCTCGTCGGCGAACGACGACAACTGGTCCACCATCGTGTTCACCGTCGACTTCAACTCCAGGATTTCACCCCGGGCGTCGACCGTGATCTTCTGCGACAGGTCACCCTTGGCCACCGCCGTCGACACCTGGGCGATGTTCCGCACCTGGGCGGTCAGGTTCGACGCCATCGAGTTCACGTTGTCGGTCAGATCCCGCCAGGTGCCGGCGACGCCACGCACCTGGGCCTGGCCGCCGAGCTTGCCCTCGGTGCCGACCTCCCGGGCCACCCGGGTCACCTCGTCAGCGAACGACGAAAGCTGGTCCACCATCGTGTTCACCGTCGACTTCAGCTCCAGGATCTCGCCCCGGGCATCGACGGTGATCTTCTGCGACAGGTCGCCCTTGGCCACCGCCGTGGTGACCGAGGCGATGTTCCGGACCTGGGCGGTCAGGTTCGACGCCATCGAGTTCACGTTGTCGGTCAGATCCCGCCAGGTGCCGGAGACCCCCTTCACCTCGGCCTGGCCGCCGAGCTTGCCCTCGGTGCCCACCTCCCGGGCCACCCGGGTCACCTCGTCAGCGAACGACGAAAGCTGATCCACCATCGTGTTCACCGTCGACTTCAACTCCAGGATCTCGCCCTGCGCATCGACGGTGATCTTCTGCGACAGGTCGCCCTTGGCCACCGCCGTGGAGACCTGGGAGATGTTCCGCACCTGGGATGTGAGGTTGCCGGCGAGCTGGTTCACGTTCTCGGTCAGCGCCCGCCAGGTGCCGGAGACGCCGCGGACCTGGGCCTGGCCGCCGAGCTTGCCCTCGATGCCGACCTCCCGGGCCACCCGGGTCACCTCGTCAGCGAACGACGAGAGCTGGTCCACCATCGTGTTCACGGTGTCCTTCAGCTCCAGGATCTCGCCCTGGGCGGCCACCGTGATCTTCTGGCTCAGGTCACCCCGGGCCACCGCCGTGGAGACCTGGGCGATGTTCCGGACCTGCGCGGTCAGGTTCGACGCCATCGAGTTGACGCTGTCGGTCAGGTCCTTCCAGGTGCCGGCGACATTGGGTACGTCTGCCTGGCCGCCCAGCTTCCCCTCGGTACCGACCTCCCGGGCCACCCGGGTCACCTGCTCCGCGAACAGCCGCAGCGTGTCGGTCAGCCCGTTGATCGTGTGCGCGAGTTCGGCGACCTCGCCCTTGGCGGAGACGGTGATCTTCTGGCTCAGGTCGCCCCGGGCCACCGCCGTCGAGACCTGGGAGATGGAGCGCACCTGGTAGGTCAGGTTCGACGCCATCGTGTTCACCGAGTCGGTGAGGTCCTTCCAGGTGCCGGCCACGCCCCGGACGTCGGCCTGGCCGCCCAGTTCACCCTCGGTGCCCACCTCCCGAGCGACCCGGGTCACCTCGTTGGAGAACGACGAAAGCTGGTCCACCATCGTGTTCACGGTGCGACCGATCCGCAGGTATTCACCGCGCAGCGGCCGCCCGTCGATCTCCAGCGCCATGTGCTGGGAGAGATCGCCGTCGGCGACCGCCACGATGACCCGGGCGATCTCGGTGGTCGGCCGGCCCAGGTCGTCGATGAGCGAGTTGATCGCCCGCTGCCCCTCGACCCAGGCGCCGTCCAGCCCCTCCTCGTCCAGCCGCTCGGTGAGCCGGCCGTCCCGCCCGACGATCCGGCTGATCCGCCGGAGATCGAGATGCTGCCGTTCCTGTACCGACACCACCTCGTTGAAGGCGTCGGCAACCTCGCCGGCAGCACCGGCCCGGCGCGGGAGTCGTACCTTGAAGTCGCCACGGCGGACCCGCCGCAACGCTTCGGCGAGCTCGCTGAGCAGCACCGCGTCCTCGGCCGCGGACCGTTCCTCGGCAGAGATCTGTTTGGCCGTGGTCATCGTTCCTCGCTCAGGTTCGAAGGAGGTGGGTCATTACTCGCGAGCCCGCGCCCATCAGGTGGCGCCGGATGCGTCCCGGTACGCCTCGACGGCGCCGCTCCGGCGCGACCACACCCATCATTGTGCCTGTCGTCTGGGAAATGCCACCCTGTGCCGCGCGCCGGACGTCAATCTACGAACGGATGATCAGTCAAGGAATAAAGCCGGCAGAACGGTCAAGTAGGGCGAGGCCCAGCGTAGCGCGGGCCAGACCCGGCCGACCCGCCGGCCGAGCGGGGCGCTGAGCTGCGTCGCCCGGATAGGGTGGCCTGGATCTCGGATCGTGGAGGATGCGAAGCGTGCCAGCGGAGGCGGGCGGTACGGGGACCGGCGGCGCGGACGACCAACTGCGCCGGGTACGGCTGCCTGCCGACCGGCGTACGCCGGCAGCGGCACGCGCCCTGGTCCGGTCGGTGCTCGCCGACGCCGGGCTGGAGGAGCTGCTCAACGAGGCCCTCCTGCTGACCACCGAGCTCTCCACCAACGCGGTGGAGCATGCCCGGACCGAGTTGGACATAGAGGTCGTGGCGGACGAGTCGGGGCTCACCGTCACCGTCTCCGACTTCGCGGCCGGACCGATCGACGACGTGACAGCGCGGCCAAAAAACGACTTAACGGATATCTCGCAGGTGTCGGAGCGGGGACGGGGCCTGCTCCTGGTCGACCACTTCGCCACTCGTTGGGGCACCACCCACCAGGCCACCGGGAAGGGCGTGTGGTTCCGGCTGGACCGGAAGGGCTCATCCATCCCGACCGGCCGTCAACCCGACACACCGCACCGGATCGCCAGCGGCACCGGCAGTGGCCAGCCCGGCCCGTCCGCGCCGAGCGCCGGGGCGATGAGTGCGCTGATGCAGACCGCACCGGACCCGTACGCGGACGATCCGCTGCCCACCTTCGCCGCCGACCTGCTGGTCCGGGTCGGCGACATGGTCGGTGCGGCCGGCGGTGCGGTACGACTGGACCGGGGCGACGGAGCCGGCTGGCAACTGCTCGCCCGGTACGGCCGGCAGCCCCGCCCCGGCGACGAACTGCTCCGGGTGCCGTTGACGGTGCACCGCCCGTACGCCGGAGAACTGGAACTCGACGCCGCGCCCTCCGGCTACGCCCGGCCGCTCGCCGCCCTGGTGGCGGAACGGCTCTCCCTGCACCTGGAGAACGACCGGCTGCGCCGGACCGACATCCGCCGGCAGACCTGGCTCACGTTCCTCGCCGAGGCGAGTGAACTGCTCGCCCAGTCGCTCGACGTCGAGCTGACCATGGCGCTGATCCCCCAGCTCGTGGTTCCCCGGCTCGGACAGTGGTGCGCCGTGCACACGGCCGACGAGTGGGGCCGGCTGCGGCTGGCGGCGGCGACCCACGCCGACGAGGCGGTGCTGCCGCAGTTGCACAAGATGCTCAAGGAGGACGGTCCCGAGTCGGTGCAGGCGCGGTTGCGCGAGGCGTCCCGCAGCCAGGGACAGGTGCCGATCGGGCCGCCGATGGACGGCTTCGCCATCCCGCTGGTCGCCCGGGGCCAGCGCCTCGGCACCCTGGCGGTCGGTCGGCACCAGCGGCACCGGCACGATCCCGACGAGGTCGCGGTGCTGGAGGACGTGGCCCGGCGGGCGGCGCTGGCCATCGAGAACGCCCGGATCCACGACGAGCGCCGCAAGGTCGCCCAGACCCTCCAACAGTCGTTGCTGCCCCCGGTCCTGCCGGTCGTCGACGGCATCGGGTTCGCCGCCGAGTACGTGCCGACCGGGGACGCCGCCGACGTCGGTGGCGACTTCTACGACGTGGTGCCGCTGCCCGACGACCGCTGGATGGTGGTCGTCGGCGACGTCTCCGGCAAGGGCGTCCAGGCGGCCGCCGTGACCGGCCTGGTCCGGGACGTGATCCGGGTGCTGGTCGGGGACGGTCGCCCGCTGCCGGACGTGCTGACCCGACTCAACGAGACACTTGTCGAGCGGGGCGGCGGCCGGTACTGCACGCTCGCACTGGCGGCCGTGGACCGGGAGCCCAGTGGTCGGCTCGCCGTCTCGCTGTACCTGGCCGGCCACGACCGGCCGGTCCTGGTCCGCGGCGACGGCCCCGCGTCGTTCGTCGGGACCGGCGGTACGGCGCTCGGCCTGCTCGACTCGATCGCCTCACCGGTCGCCGAGGTGCACCTCGACGCCGGCGACGCGCTGGTGTTCTACACCGACGGGGTGACCGAGCGACGACGCGGCCGGGAACTCTTCGGCGTCGAGCGGCTCCGGGACGCGGCGGCCCCGCTCGCCGGCTACTCGGCCGACGTGATGGCCGCCCGGCTGCGCAACACGGCGATCAACTTCTCGGTCGAGTCGCCTCGGGACGACATCGCCATCCTGGTACTGCGCAACGACTCGCTCGGCTAACGGCGCCCGCCCGGCTGACGGCGCTCGCCCGGCTACGACAACTCGCTCGGCTGACGACGCTCGGCTGGCCGACGGCGCTCGCCCAACCGGCGACGACCCGCTCGGCGTACCCGGCCAGGTCAACAGGCGAAGGAAACCTTCACGCCAAGCCGCCCCGCAAGTTAAGCATTTACATGTATAGATCAACTGGCTACCATCATCGTTACTGCGTACGCAATGGACCGATCATTCCTTGCCCTGCTCTGGGAAGGTTGGGATCTTGCGATCAATCCGGTTCCTCGTCGGCCTGACGGCCGCCCTCTGCACGACCCTCGCGGCGACGCTCGTGGTAGCGACGCCGGCCCACGCCGCTCCGGTGTTCAAGGCACCATTCCCCTGTGGACAGCGGTGGACCTACAGCCATCACAGCGCCGAGGTACGCCTGGCGCTGGACTTCGTCCGCTCCGACGGCGGCGCCACCGCCGGCACTCCGGTACTCGCCTCGGCCGGCGGCACCGCCCGCCGTTACTACCAGGCCGGCGGGGCCGGTAACTACATCGTGATCACTCATGGTGGCGGCTGGACTACGTACTACTTCCATCTCGCCGCGTTCTCGGTGGCGGACGGCGCCACGGTCGGCCAGGGCCAGCAGATCGGCACGACCGGCAGCACCGGAAACTCCACCGGTGCACACATCCACTACGAGCAGTTGTACAACGGGGCCGGGCAGACCATCGTGATCAACGGGGCCTCGCTCGCACCGTATCCCGGTTCGTACAACCAGCGGTACCTGACCAGCGACAACGGGTGCGGTGGCGGCACCGCCTTCTGGACCTGGGGAACCGGCGTACGGGTCCGCACCGACGCCCGGCTCGCCGCACCGACCGTGACCACCCTGGCCGGGCCGACCCTGGTGTACGTGCTCTGCCAGAAGCAGGGTGACACGGTGACCGCCGACGGCTACACCAACAACTGGTGGTCCCGACTGCGGGATCAGAACGGCTTCATGACAAACATCTACATCGACCATCCCGCCGCCCAGTTACCCGGCGTGCCAATCTGTTGACCGGATCCGGCCCGATCGGGACGCCGATCGGGCCGGAACCCGCCCGCCGCCGCGTCGACATCGACATCGACATGAGCGGGTCAGATTCCGCCCGGATAACGCCCCGGTGCCAGTCGACCGGCCGGATCGAACCGCTCCTTCACCTGGCGTAGCAGCGGCAGATCCGGCAGCTCGCCCCAGAGGTCGACCGCCTCCCGCACCGCCTGCGGCGCGGCGACCACCACGCACCGACCTGCCCGGGCCCGCAACACCGCACGTACCCCGTCCAGGATCGCCGCGACCCGTTCGGGTGGCGTCGTGGCCGGAAGTGCGGCGTGCACGACGCCGAGCCCGGCCGAACCACGCACCGGGATCGGCGCACCGGCCGCGTCGCGCAGCGCGTAGACGGCAGCATGCAGGTCACCGATCGGCACCTCGATCCGCAGCGCCACGTCGTCGGGGCGGAACGGATAGCGGCGCCACCATTCCGGCGCGACACCGGCGCCCTCGGCGTCGCCGCCGAGCAGGCCGGTCAACCGGGTCACCCGCTCGGCCACCTCGGCCGGGCCACCCTCCAACAGCACGGTGAGAGTGCCCGAACCGCCGTCACCCCGCCGAGCATGCCGACCCGGGCCGCCCGGAGTACCGGGCGGCCGACCCTGCCCCTGCTCGCCGGGCCGGCTCGGGCCGCCGGGCCGGTCTGCGGTGCCGAACCAGCCGCGATCTCCGAGCCCGCCTCCACCGCCACCAGGAATGCCGGCCCCGCCCGGAACACCAGGCCCCCCACCCGGCACCTCAGCGCCACCACCCGGAATGCCAGGCCCTCCACCCGGGACATCAGCGCCACCACCCGGAACGTCAGGGCCACCGCCCGGAACGTCAGGGCCACCGCCCGGAACGTCAGGGCCACCGCCCGGAACGTCAGGGCCACCGAACAACGGATGGCCACCGGGCGGCGGACGGCCGCTACCGGGATCGGCCGCCGGCGGAGCACCCCCGGATCCACCGGCCGGCAGGCGCTCGCCGGATCCGCTCGCCGGAAGGTGGCCGCCGGACGACCCGGACCGGTGGATGCGACCGGCCGGCATCCCCCGGGCGGCCGGCAGGTCCACCTCGATCGCCGTCGGGCGCAGATCGGCGGCGAGGATCCCGCGCACCAGGTCGTGCACCTCCAGCGGGGTCCAGACCGATCGGCTCACCCAGACCCGGCTCGCCGGAATCGGCTGCACCCGCAGGGTGGTCGAGACCAGCACACCCAGCGCGCCCTGCGATCCGCAGAGCAGCTGGGTGATCTCCCGGTCGACCGGCCGGCCGCCGGCACCACCCCCGCCCCGGGGCGGCACGTCCGCCGCCGTTCCGGCACGCGCGAGCACGCCGGAGGCGTCGACGAAACTGACCCCCACAAGTTGGTCACAGGCGGTGCCGTGCAGGTAGCGCAGCGGACCGCTCTCGCCGGCCGCCACCACCCCGCCGATGGTCGCCCCGACCGACGGGGCGTCGATCGGCAGCCGCAGACCGGCCCGCTCCAGGATGGCCTCGGCGGCGCGTACCGGCGTACCGGCGCCGATCTCGGCGACCAGGCCGTCGGCCGGGCGGTGCCACACCCCGGCCAGCCGCCCGGTGTCCAGCACGATGTCCACCTGGGACGGGGTCGCGCCCCAGTCGAGTTTGGTGCCGGCACCCCGGGCGACCACCGACAGGTCGTACTCGGCGGCAAGCCGAACCACCTCGGTGGCCGCGGCCGGGGTGCCGGGCGCGGCGACCCACCGGGCCATGGCTCCGGCCACGTCATCGGCCGCCCCCGCGGGCCGAGCGAACCGGGTGCCACAGATGCCCGCGAGCCGCCGCGCGATGTCGGCGCTGCCGCGCCGCTGCATTCCCATCTCCCCCACCTTGGTCATCGTACACATGTACTAATTTTCGGCAACGGCCCGGCGCGGACCGGGCCGCCGTCCGGGCGGTAACGTGACCGGGTGAACACTGAGACGACCGCCGCGCCCGTCGCCAAGCGGGTGCCTGCCGAGCGCACCCACCACGGCGACACGGTGATCGACGAGTACGCCTGGCTCGCCGCGAAGGACGACCCGGAGACGATCGCCTACCTCAACGCGGAGAACGCCTTCACCGAGCAGAGCACAGCGCGGCTGGGCACGCTGCGGGAGACGCTGTTCAACGAGACGAAAGGGCGTACCAAGGAGACCGACCTCTCGGTGCCCACCCGGAAGAACGGCTACTGGTACTACACCCGCACGGTGGAAGGTGAGCAGTACGGCATCTACTGCCGGCGCGCGGCGCAGGACGGCGAGACGGATCCGCCGATGCCGGAGGACGGTACGCCGATCTCCGGCGAGCAGATCCTGCTGGACGGCAACGCACTGGCCGAAGGGCACGACTTCTTCGCCCTGGGCACCTTCGACATCAGCCCGGACGGGCGCTGGCTCGCCTACTCCACCGACTTCGACGGCGACGAACGCTTCACCCTGCGGGTCAAGGACCTCTCCACCGACGAGGTGCTCGGCGACGAGGTGCCGGACACCTTCTACGGCAGCGCCTGGTCGGCCGACGGCTCCACGCTGTTCTACCTCACCGTCGACGAGAGCTGGCGTCCGTACCGGGTCTGGCGGCACGCGGTGGGCACCTCGGCCGAGGCCGACGAGATCGTCTACCAGGAGGACGACGAGCGGTTCTGGGTCGGCGTCGAACTGACCCGGTCGGAGAAGTTCATCGTCATCGAGGCGCA
Organism: Plantactinospora solaniradicis; assembly: GCF_042658085.1. Taxonomy (NCBI): domain Bacteria; kingdom Bacillati; phylum Actinomycetota; class Actinomycetes; order Micromonosporales; family Micromonosporaceae; genus Plantactinospora; species Plantactinospora solaniradicis. Next base: position 413,128 of record NZ_JBHSPR010000017.1, read on the forward strand.
CAGCAAGGTGACCAGCGAGGTACGGGTCATCCCGGCCGCGAACCCGACCGGGGCGCCGGCCGTGATCGCGGCTCGGCGGCAGGGCGTCGAGTACTCCATCGAGCACCATGGGCACCGCTTCCTGGTCCTGCACAACGACGGCGCGGAGGACTTCGCGCTCGCGTACACCTCGGCCGACGCACCGGGCGACTGGGTGCCGATGATCGAGCACACCCCCGGGACCCGGCTGGAGGCCGTCGACGCCTTCGCCAACCACATCGTGGTGTCGCTGCGTACCGCCGGCCTGACCGGGATCCGGGTGCTGCCGGACGGCAGCACGGAGGCGTACGACATCGACTTCCCGGAGCCGCTCTACAGCGTCGGTCTGGACAGCAACCCGGAGTACCAGACCAACACGATCCGGCTGCACTACGCCTCCCTGATCACCCCGGACTCGATCTTCGACTACGACCTGGTGACCCGGCAGATGGTGCTGCGCAAGCGCAAGCCGGTGCTGGGTGACTTCGACCCGGCCGGATACGAGCAGCACCGCGACTGGGCGCTGGCCGACGACGGGACCCGGGTGCCGATCTCCCTGGTCTGCCGGGCCGGAACGCCCCGGGACGGCTCGGCGCCCTGCGTGCTCTACGGCTACGGCTCGTACGAGGCCAGCATGGACCCGTGGTTCTCGATCCCCCGGCTCTCCCTGCTGGACCGGGGTGTCGTCTTCGCCGTCGCACACATCCGGGGCGGCGGTGAACTGGGCCGCCGGTGGTACGAGACCGGCAAGATGCTGAGCAAGAAGAACACCTTCACCGATTTCGTGGCCGCCGCACGACACGTGGTGAAGGCCGGTTGGACAGCGCCGGACCGGCTGGTCGCCCGGGGCGGCTCGGCCGGCGGACTGCTGATGGGCGCGGTGGCGAACCTGGCGCCGGACGCCTTCGCCGGCATCGTCGCGCAGGTGCCGTTCGTCGACCCGCTCAACTCGATCCTCGACCCGTCGCTGCCGTTGACCGTCACGGAGTGGGAGGAGTGGGGCAACCCGCTCGCCGACCCCGAGGTGTACGCGTACATGAAGTCGTACTCCCCGTACGAGAACGTCGCCTCGGTCGACTATCCGGCGATCCTCGCCGTGACCAGCCTCAACGACACCCGGGTGCTCTACCACGAGCCGGCAAAGTGGATCGCCCGGCTGCGCGCCACCGCACCACAGGGCTCATACCTGCTCAAGACGGAGATGGGTGCCGGACACGGCGGCCCGAGCGGACGCTACGACTCCTGGAAGGAGGAGGCGTTCGTCGCCGCCTGGATCCTGGACCGCTTCGGCATCGCGGCATAAGGAAGGGTGTTAGGAAGGGCCCCTTCTTATACAAAAAGCGATAAGAAGGGGCCCTTCCTAACACTCAACCAGCAGGCCGCGGTCGCGGAGCAGGGCCAGCGATGCCGGGGGTACGCACTCCGGCAGGTTGCGGTCGAAGTCGACCATCTCCCAGTCGGCGGCGAACACGACGAAGTCGTCGCTGATGGGCACGACGCCGGCCCAGTCCTGGGCGTTCAGCTCGGCGGCGGCCGCGCAGAGCAGTCGCCGTCCCCGCTCGTTCACCCCGCTCGTCCCCGGCTCGTCGGCGTCGACCGACTCGTCGGCATCGACCGACTCGTCGGCATCGGCATCGGCGAGGGTCAGCTCCTGGCAAAGCAGCCGGGCGGTCCCCGCAGCCTCCCCGAAGTCGACGGGCTCCTGCCCACGCAGGTCGCAGGGATTCCAGAGCACGAAGGTGTCGGCCTCGGCGTCGTCCTCGGCCTGCGCAACCAGCCAGTCGTACCGGTCGGATTCGAATCCGACGTGCACGGTCACCCCGATCGGATCCGCCGGCAGGTAGCCCAGGGCCACGGCGTACACCGGCTCGTCGATCGCCATCGCCCGGAGCACCTCCGGTACCTGCCGGACCAGTTCCCGCCGTACCGTCTCGATGGCATCGTCGAGGGTGAACCCGGCGGGCGGTCGTTCGTACCTCAGCTCGACCTGCGGCTCGGCCGGGCCCGCCCAGGCGATCTCCAACCGGGACAGACCGGCATCGTCGTATGCGGCGTGGATCTTCTGGTACGGCGCCAGCGGGCGCAACCGGCTGTCCGGCCGGTCGGCTCTCTCGGCGTGGTACGTCGCGATCCCGGTCACCCGGTCGTCGGTGTACTCGTACTCCTCGTAGCCGCCGCCCCCGGTCGCGACCATCGACGCGGAGCGGATCCGTCCCGCCTCGAACCGGTACTCGTGCAGGTAGATCGGCTCGCCACCGGCACGGAAGTGCGCCTCCGTCACCGGTCCGGCGCCGTCGGGATGTTCGCGGAACGTTTCGTAGTACAGCTTCCCGTGGAGGAAGCCGCTGTACTCCTCGACGACAACGGGGTGGTCCTCGGAATCGAACCCGATCCGGCAGTGGTCCCGTTCCAGCGATGGCCGCTGGGCGAGTCGACGCCCCGGTCGGCCCAGATCCCGCTCGTACCAGAGTGGACGGAGGTCGTACGCCTCCGCGCTGTACCACTCCCACCGGCGTACGACGGCGTGCGCGGCTTCCCGGCGTCGGTCGTACTCCGTGCCGAACCGCGCGAACCGCGCGTCGAGGTCGGAAAGGTTGGGTGGGGACGTCTCCGGGGCGGACATCCGCGAGATGTTACCGACCTGTCCCGACTTTTCTTTTAGTTAACAACCTTGCAAGAAAGCGCTCTCTGGCGTAGAAACATTGACATGCGTACACGCCGAGCCACCCTCGTCCTGGCCTTGCTCGCCGCGACGCTGGTGGTCACCCCACCCAGCCCGGCCAGCGCGGAGCCGGGCGCGCTCACCTGGAGCGACGAGTTCAACGCACCAGCCGGCACCCCGCCCGACGGCAGCAAGTGGAAGCACGACATCGGCGGCGGTGGCTGGGGCAACAACGAGCAGCAGTACTACACGAACAGCACCAGCAACGCCGCCCACGACGGCAACGGCAACCTGGTGATCACCGCCCGCCGGGAGAATCCGGCCAACTACAACTGCCACTACGGCCGCTGTCAGTACACCTCGGCCCGGCTGCTCACCGCGGACCGGTTCAGCCAGACCTACGGCCGATTCGAGGCACGGATGAAGCTGCCGCGCGGACAGGGCATCTGGCCGGCGTTCTGGATGCTCGGCGGCATGCCCTGGCCGGACATGGGCGAGATCGACATCATGGAGAACATCGGTCGCGAGCCGGGCAACCTCTACGGCACGCTGCACGGTCCGGGCTACTCCGGCGGCAGCGCGATCAGTTCCCGCTACACGCTCCCCGGCGGCCAGGCGTTCGCCGACGCCTTCCACACCTTCACCGTGGACTGGGCACCCGACTCGATCACCTGGTACGTCGACGGCATCCAGTACGCCCGCAAGACCCCGGCCGACCTGAACGGCGGCCGTTGGGTCTTCGACCACCCGTTCTTTATGATCATGAACATTGCGGTCGGCGGCCACTGGCCTGGCTACCCGGACGGCAGCACCACGTTCCCGCAGCAGATGCTGGTCGACTACGTAAGGGTCTGGGGCTGGAACAACGGCGGCAGCAACCCCGGCACCGGCAACCAGATCATCGGCAACGGCAACAAGTGCATCGACGTACCCGGAGGGAACCCGGCCGACGGCACCCAGTTGCAGATCTGGGACTGCAACGGCACCGGCGCCCAGCAGTGGACCTTCACCGGCGGCACGGTCCGGGCGCTCGGCAAGTGCATGGACGTGGCGAACGGCTCCACCGCGAACGGCGCCAACATCCAGATCGTCGGCTGCAACGGCAACCCGGCCCAGCAGTTCGTCCTCAGCGGGGCCGGTGACCTGGTCAACCCGCAGGCGAACAAGTGCGTCGACGTACGGGACCGGAGCACGGCCAACGGCGCCAAGCTCCAACTCTGGGAATGCACCGGTGCCGCCAACCAGAAGTGGCGGCGCGGCTGAACCCACCATCCGCTAGCGGCGGCACGCCGATCCG